>CAXAXQ010000014.1:0-88063 GCA_963972905.1 uncultured Erythrobacteraceae bacterium | reverse complement strand
CGCGCTTCAACAAGATGAAGGGCATGGGCCAGATCGTCAGCTGGTCGGTCCGCGACGAAAGCCTCCACTGCGAAGGCATCATCCGCCTGTTCCACGAATTCGTGCGCGAGCGTGATTGCTACACCAAGTCGGTGAAGGAAGACATCATCGACATCTGCCAGAAGTCGGTGCGGCTGGAGGATAACTTCATCGACCTCGCGTTCGAGATGGGCCCGGTTTCCGGGATGACCGCGAAGGAAATCAAGAAGTACATCCGCTACATCGCGGACTGGCGGCTGGGCCAGCTGGGCCTGCAGCCGATCTACATGATCGACGAACACCCGCTGCCGTGGCTGACCCCGCTGCTGAACGGCGTGGAGCACGCCAACTTCTTCGAACAGCGCGCCACCGAATATTCCAAGGGCGCCACCACCGGCGACTGGAACACGGTGTGGAGCACCTTCGACAAGCGCCAGGGCGCCGGCAAGGCCGCGAACGAAGTCGACGGCACCGAGGACGACGGGCCGGGGCTGTTCGGAGATGATGCTGGGGTGCAGGCGGCGGAGTAGGGAACCGTCTAAGCAGCTATTCCGTGCCATTCCCTATGCCATGCCAAGTAGCGCGGATCGGGTCGGGCACTGTTATTAGCGGGCAATCGCGCCTTTCGATCAGGATGGATCAGCTTCTCTACGCTCGCAATATCATTGATCTTGCGAGACAAAAGGATGTCACCATTATCTGAGAGCGACACCAAGCCCCTGTCAAACATCCAATGGACAGTACCCGATAACGCAATCCCGTTTGCTACGGTATCTGGCCCACCCTGCTCGACGCTCCAAATATGAGCTGCTTGGGTTTCCGCGCGCCCGCCGCCGTTGATGAGTTTCATTCCGGTCAGTGCACAGCAGCAATCGTAGGCAGCGAGGACGCGAGCACGAAATTGGCGATTTCTTACTTTCCGCTCTGTCAGCACCGTGGCTCGATCAATCGGGGCATCCCACGGCATGGTCCTATCCCGGAGGAGGTTCTTTGGCGGGGCGTCCAGTTCATCTTCGCGCAACAGCAATTCCTCTTCACTAAGCATGCCGAGATCGAGAATCCGGTTGAAGTCCTCTAGCGAAATTGGCCGAATGGATTGCACGGCGCGTCCGCCGCTGACACGACCATCATCCAAGAGGATGCCGCGTTCGACGGCTCTCCCATCGACGTTAAATGGAACACGTCTTCCAAATTCGAGGTACGTATTTGGCTCGATCAGTGCGAGAAACATCTCGGGTTCAACGGGATCGCGCACAATGCTCTCGACTTTTGCAACGGCGAAGTAGTCGGGGCCGCCCGCCCGCTTCGGCCTCTGGTAGACTACCCACTGCCCCCGCGACCGTGACGCCGCATTGAGCAGCCGTTTCGGAAAGCGATAAAATCTCTCGGGCTGATCACCGTATGGCGAGTGTTCGCCACTGAGAAATACGCATCGAGCCGGCATAAGGTCGGGGAGTTCGACCGGTCCGGCAACAAGGCGGTAGCTTCCGCCTCCTTCAAATTCGAGGTGCCCAGCATCGCGCATCTGTTGCAATTCGCGGCTCAGCGTCATTTCTGGCGTTGCGCCGCGCGACCCGGTTTCACGCACGATGCGCGGCAATTCTTGCTCAATCAGGTCTTGCCGCGTGAAATTCGACACACCTTCTCGCGCTGCCAAGCGGCGCACAGCAAATTCAACCGCTTCGGACCAATTTGATGCGGTCATATCTTTCCTGAAGGCGATCGCCGCTAGATAACGGCCAGATGCCAAATGATGCCCCATTAACGGGGAAAGTCCAAATTATATGCGGCAACTGCGGATCGACCGATGTCTCGCGCGATGCGTGGGGCGATTGGGACGCTGAGGCGCAAGAATGGGTTCTACGGACGGTATTCGACCATGCGCACTGTCACGCTTGTGAAAGCGAAACCAATCTAGTGGAAGCTGTCCTCGATGCCTAACACCACCGCCGCCGTGCTTCGCCCCAGCGCGTCGCCAGCCCCTCCGCCTTCAGCGGCTCGACCGCACTCTCGCCGCCGCGCGCCAGAACCCGCAGCTTGCGACCATAGGCGTCTTCATCGCGGCCGTCGGGGTTGGGCAACACCTCGAACGCGCCCGCATTGAGCCATGTCGTCAGCCGCTCGGTCGCGCGGGTGCCCGCGATCCGCTCCGCCTCGCAGGCGGGCTGCGAAATCTCCGGCGCGTCGATATCGGCGATGCGGATCTTCTCGCCATGAAGCCAGATCGTGTCGCCATCGACCACGCAGGTATGGCGCGATCCGCCCACGCACGGGGAGAATTGCGCCGAGACCGGCACGGGCGACATCGCACCTCTCGTCGCCGCCTCTCCCATGACCGCCTTCCACGGGAACAGCAGTGCGAACACGCCGAGCGGCAACATGATGGTCAGCGGAGTGATCGCGCCGCGCCATGAGGAGGCGCGGGTGCCCGCACGCGGCGTTCCCCGCTGGCTGCTGCGCAGACCCGTGCGCCGGTAATGACTTGCCTCGCCCATGCCCGACACCATCGCGGGCAACCTTTCAACAAGGCGTAAACGCGCCCCGCTAAGTCATTCAAAACATGCAGGTGTTCGGTTGCGGACTGCAACCGGATCGGCGAAGCGCCGGGCCCTCAGAACAGCCAGGTGCGCGGTTTGGGCATAGGCCGCCTGCTCGCGGCGGCGACCAGCGACAGGATGCACCGCACGCAATACCAGATCACCAGCAGGAAGCCGAGGCAGGCCATGCCGAAGATTGCCGCGAGAACCCCGAAGGGCGCATCGGCGGGGGTCGCCTCCGGCCCGATGCCGTTCGCAAACGCGGTCGAGAGTGCAGCGGCGACCATGCACGCGGTCAGCACCAGCGCGACCCAGAAGCCGATCCAGAAGGTGCGGATCAGGTAGGTGAAATGGCTCCTCTCCCAATCCTGCGCATCCTCGTCCCGCCGCCAGATATAGGCGAGGATCAGCCCGATCACCACGGTGATGCCGAGCGCGACGTTGAGCAGGTAGAGCAGCGCGACGATGGTCGGGCGGTAGAAGGTGACCGCCCCCTCTTCCGAGGTTTCGTCCCATTCCGCCGCGTCGCCCGCGCCGCTTGTACCATTCCCGGTCATGCCGCCTTCTCCCTCTGCCTGCCCGCGCGCGCATCGCCGGGCATCCTACCAGCCCCACGCGGGCGGCGGCGCGGGCACCGGCTCGCTCGCGTCGAAGGCCACGCGGAACAGCCGCGAAGGGTCGTTGCCCCGGGTCAGCTGGTACACGAACTGCGCTTCGGGCGTGCCCGCCGGGTGGGCCTCGATCCGCCAGACATTGGTTACCGATGCGCCGAGGCCCTGCTCGCCGAACAGCGCGATGCTCTCCGCGTCGACGGGAAAATCCTGCGCCTGCGCGGTGCCGGGGGATGCGGTGGTGCCGCCGTAGAAGGTCACCGCGTCGGGCTCGCCGTCGGCATGGCGGTGATCGTGCTTGAGCGTCAGGCGCACTGTGCCGGGCGTTGTGCCGGGCGCGCCCTCGAGCGTCACGATCCACGTGCGGCTGCGGTTCCAGCCGCCCGGTTGCTCCGCATCCTCGACATGGAAGGCGATCGCGATCCGCGTGTCCTCGCACTGGGCCCAGTGCGCGACCATGCGCTTGCCGCGCCAGTCCGCATCGCGTGCATCCTCGCTCGCCAGTTCGCCCGCATAGGCCTGTCCGCAATGGCTTTCGAGTGCGCTCCAGAACGCATCCTGCGGTCCGCGCGGCTCGGGCGTGGTGGCACAGCCGCCGAGCGCGAGCGGGGCGAGGGCGGCGATGGCGATGCGCAGGGTCATGCGGGCGAGACTGCGCATGCGCGCGCCAGATGGCAAGGGCAGGGGGCAAAGTCGCGCCATCGGCGGGCAGGGCGCGGATGACGCGCTGTCCTACACCCCGGGCGCAGGGCTATGCCCTCGTCATGCGCTGCGCCATCCGCTCTTTCCCGCTCGCCAACCGGCACGGAGCGAGGGGCACTGGTTTTCCGCTCCTGGACTGTGTCTCATGTGTCTCAGGCGCGCGCGGGTTCTCGGAACTGCGCGGCGCCCTCGCGGCTTGTTCGGGTAACCACCCGCAACAGGAAACAGGACAATGGCCAACGACGATGCAATTCAGAAGAGCGGATCGAGCAAGTGGCTGTGGTTCGCGGTGATCGTCGTGCTGGCAGTGGCCGCCGTGATCGTCTTCCTCAACGCCGATGGCGACGAGCCGACCCTGCCCGACAGCGCGACGACCACGCAGGAAGAGCGGCTCAATACCGATCTCGACAGCACCGCGGGCGAGGATGCCACCGCCACGATGGATTCGCAGAATGGTGGCGAGGCCGCTATGCCTGCCACCCAGGCTGCACCTGCCGACTAGAGACCACACCTGACCGGAGACCTGCGATGATGAACCGAACTGCCGCTCTCACCCTGCCGCTGGCCGCGATGCTCGGCCTTGCCGCCTGCTCCCAGGCCGAAGAGAAGACGTATGAGGCCGACGCCACCGACCAGAGCGGCGGCGAGCTGATCGTGACCGATGAGAACCCCGACGCGGTGCCGGTCGATACGCCGGACACGGCGATGAAGCCCGTGCCGGATGTCGAGGCTGCTCAGCCGGGCGCCATGCCGAGCGCGGAAACCACTCCCGACGAATAGTGTGAGAGCAGGCAGGGCGGGCCATGTGCCGCCTTCCCAAACCGCGCGCGTGCGGCTAGCGCGCGGCGCATGAGCGAGACCACCAACTCCGCAGGCCCCTCCGCAGCCGACACGTCGCTGGACGCCGGCGCCAAGGCCAGCGTGCTGATCGAGGCGCTGCCTTTTCTGCGCCGCTATGCCGGGCGCACTTTCGTGGTGAAGTACGGCGGGCACGCGATGGGCGATCACGCGGCTGCGGCCAGCTTCGCGCAGGATGTCGTGCTGCTGAAGGCGGTCGGCATCAACCCCGTGGTGGTCCACGGCGGCGGCCCGCAGATCGGGGCGATGCTGGGGCGGCTCGGGGTCGAAAGCAGCTTCGTCGACGGCCTTCGGGTGACCGACGAGGCGACGGTCGAGATTGCCGAGATGGTCCTCTCGGGCGCGATCAACAAGCAGATCGTCGCCGCGATCCACGCTGCCGGTGGCCGCGCGCTGGGCATTTCGGGCAAGGACGCAGGCCTGGTCCGCGCCCGCAAGGTCGCCCGCGAGACGCGCACCGAGGACAGCGCGATCGAACAGATGGTCGATCTCGGCTTCGTCGGCGAACCGGAGGAGATCGATGTCTCGGTGATCGAGCTTGCGACCAGCGGCGGCCTGATCCCCGTGATCGCACCGATCGGCGCGGGGGAACATGGCGAGACGTTCAACATCAATGCCGATACCATGGCCGGTGCCCTCGCCAGCGCGCTCGGCGCGGCGCGGCTGCTGCTGCTGACCGATGTGGCGGGCGTGCTCGACGGCGACGGGCAGCTGGTGAGCGAACTGGACGAGCGCAAGATCGAGGCGCTGCGCGCACAGGGCGTCATCACCGGCGGGATGATCCCCAAGCTGCAGACCTGCCTTGCCGCGACCCGCGCGGGGTGCGAGGCGGCGGTCATCCTCGATGGGCGGGTCGACCATGCGATGCTGCTCGAGTTCTTCACCGCCAGCGGTGCCGGTACGCTCGTCAGGGCAGCCGAAAACCGCTAGGCCACCCTTGCCATCGGAGAGCGGCGTCTTACTCTCCTAAGACGCCCTCAGCAGACACCAGGAGACCGGGCCACCATGCAAGCCCTCTATACCATCTACCAGATCGTCGAACTGCTCACGAACGTGTTCGTGATGCTGATTATCGTCCAGTTCGTGATCGGCCTGCTGCTGGCGTTCAACGTCGTAAGCCGCGGTAACGACTTCGTCGTCGCTGTGTACCGGTCGATCAATTCGCTGCTCGAACCGGTCTTGCGCCCGATCCGCAAGATCCTGCCGCAGACTGGCGCGATCGACTTTTCGCCGCTGGTCCTGATCATCGTGCTGCAGATCTTCCTGATCATCCTCAGTTCCGTCATCCGGAGCCTTGCGTGAGCGCACAGCTGATCGACGGAAAGGCCTTCGCGGCAGAGTTGCGCAAAACGGTCGGCGAGCATGCTGCAACCTTTGCCGAACAGGCGGGGCGCAAGGCGGGCCTCGCGGTGGTGCTGGTCGGCGAAGACCCGGCGAGCGATGTCTATGTCAGTTCCAAGGGCAAGGCTACGCTCGCCGCCAATATGGAAAGCTTCGAGCATCGCCTGGCCGCCGACACCACCGAAGACGTGCTGATCGCGCTGGTCGAGCAGCTCAACGACGATCCGGCGGTCGACGGCATCCTCGTCCAGCTGCCGCTTCCCGGTGAGCTCGACGAACAGGCGGTGATCGCGGCGATCGACCCGGCCAAGGATGTCGACGGGTTTCATGTCGAGAGCGCCGGGCGTCTGATGGTCGGCCAGCAGGGTTTCGTGCCGTGCACGCCGCTGGGCTGCATGATGATGCTGCGCGACCGTCTCGGCGACCTGTCGGGGATGAACGCGGTCGTGATCGGCCGCTCCAACATCGTCGGCAAGCCGATGGCGCAGCTGCTGCTCGACGCCAATGCCACGGTGACCATCGCGCATAGCCGCACCAGCGATCTGCCCGAGGTCGTCCGCCGCGCGGATATCGTGGTTGCGGCGGTCGGGCGTCCGCAGATGGTCAAGGCCGACTGGCTGAAACCCGGCGCGACGGTGATCGATGTCGGGATCAACCGGCTTGCGCCTGCCGAGGGTGAAACCAAGGGGCGGCTGGTCGGCGATGTCGATTTCGAGGCCGCAAAAGAGGTCGCGGGCGCGATCACTCCGGTGCCCGGCGGGGTCGGCCCGATGACCATCGCGGTGCTGCTTCGCAATACGCTTGTCGCAGCCTATAGGCATGAAGGGCTGGAACTGCCGGAGGGATTGTAACATGCGCGCCATGTCGACCATCGCGCTGATCGCGCTTGCCGCAACGCTGGGTGCGTGTGCGGCAGGCGGCCAGCCGCGTATCCCGCGTGAGCGGATCGACCGCGCGCTCGCCTCTGCCCCATACGCCGCCCAGCCCAGCCTGGTGGTCGCGCGCGAAAGCGAGTTCGCCCGTGCCGCGCGCGAAAAGGGCCAGTGGACTGCATTCCGCGAGTTCGCCGCCGACGGTGCGCTGCTGCATGGCCGCAACGGCCCGGTTCCCGCGCAGGCGGTGCTGGCCACGCTCGAAAATCCCCCCGTAGCGGTCCAGTGGTCGCCGCGCACCGTAATGATGAGCTGCGATGGCAAGATGGCGGTGAGCACGGGCCGGTTCCGCGATCCCGAAGACCTGGTCGGCGACTTCGCGACCGTGTGGACGCGCGAGCGCAACGATGACGAATACGAATGGGCCTACGACGTCGGCGGTTACGACGATCCGCAGCCCGCGCCGGTAGAGCGCGATCCGGACGAAATCGTCGCGACCGCCTATGACGCGGTGCAGGGGCTGGTGGCCGATTGCCCGAAAGGGGGCGAGACCGTGCCGCTGCCGCCCGCGCTCGGGCCTGTGGGCGCCGCCAAGCGAGGGGAGCAAATCTCGCGCGATGGTACGCTGCGCTGGGTGTGGGAGCATCTGCCCGACGGAACCAAACACGTCCGCGCGGACTACTACACCTCTGGTGCGTGGGAGACGATTGTCGACAAGCGCCTCGTTTCGCCGCCCGAAGACTGACCGAGAGAGCGACGCACCCTTATGTTCGAGCTTTTCCTCTCCGCTTTCGTGACCTTCTTCGTGGTGGTCGACCCGCCGGGCTGCGCGCCGATCTATGCGGGGCTGACCAAGGGCGCGAGTGCGCAGCAGCGGCGCAACATGGCGCTTCGCGCGTGTCTGATCGCGGCGGCGATCCTGCTGGTGTTCGCGCTGTTCGGGGTCGACCTGCTTGCGGCGCTGCATATCGAACTCGACAGCTTCCGCATCGCGGGCGGGCTGATGCTGTTCTGGATCGCGTGGGAAATGGTGTTCGAGAAGCGCACCCAGCGGCGCGAGGAGCGCGCGGAGAAGATCGCTGCGAGCCCCGAGGTGGAGGACGTGTCGGTCTTCCCGATGGCCATGCCGATGCTGGCAGGGCCGGGCGCAATCGCCGCGATCATGCTGCTGATGAACGAGGCCGCCTCGGTCGAGGAAATGGCGGTGGTATTGGGGGCGCTTGCCGCCGTGCTTGTCATCACGGCGGTGGCGCTCGTGGCGGCCGGGCCGCTGATGCGGCTGTTCGGCGATAGGGTAGAAGCCGTGGTGACCCGCCTGCTCGGCGTGCTGCTCGCGGCGCTGGCCGCGCAATATGTGGTCGACGGTTTGCGCGGCGCCTTCGGGATCTGACATCCTCGGCCGTCCGGTCGCGAAAGGTTCACGCGCGGTTCGGGCCCGGCGGCTCAAGGTCGGTCGCGGGAGGAGCCTATGTCGTTCAGGATCATCGTCGCGACGTTTCTCGTGTGCCTGCTGGGTAGCGCTGCGACAGCGCAACCGCTGCCGCGCTACGATCTCGGCCAGCTTGAGGCCGCGATCGAAAAGGGCGAGTTGGGCGATATCGCCGCGCTCGCCAGCGCGCAGGGCGGCGAGATCGTCTATCGCAAGCGGTTCGACGGCAAAGCGCTCGGCACTCCGGTAGACATCAAGTCGGCGGGCAAATCTATCACCGCGCTGGCGGTCGGCATGGCTATCATGGATGGCAAGCTCGCCGGTCGGGAAGTGGCGGTGTGGCCATATCTCGGCCATTCGCGCGGCGAGCCGTTCGATTCGATCATGGTAGGCGACCTGCTCGCGATGGCCAGCGGGCTCGATTGCAACGACTGGGACCGAAGCTCTCCGGGGCAGGAAGAGCGGATGTACCGGACGCGCGAATGGCGCGCGTTCGCGCTGGATCTTCCCGCACGCGGCTTCACCCGGGGTGAGAATGGCTATGGCCCGTTCTCCTATTGCACGGCGGGCGTGCTCCTGCTCGGCCAGGTGGTCGAGACGGCAACCGGGGAGCGGTTCGACGACTACGTTCAGCGCCGGCTGTTCGATCCGCTCGGTATCGCGCGACCCATCTGGCGGACCTCGCGCAGCGGCGAGATTCAGTCTGGCGGGCAGCTGACCATTTCGGATGAGGCGCTGCTCAAGATCGGCCGCCTCGTGCTCGATCGTGGCCAGTGGAACGGTCGGCAGGTGATCGATCGCGAATGGATCGAGTCGATGCTGACCCCGCGGCACATGCTGGGCGAGCAGCAATTCTACGGCGACCTGTGGTGGGCAACGCCGCTGCGCGCGGGCGAGGGGTATGTCCCCGCGTGGATGATGAAGGGAAATGGCGGTAACATCGTCGCGGTCGTGCCCAGCCACGATGCCGTGCTGGTGGTGCAGACGCGCAATTACAACAAGCGCGATGCGGAGCGGCACGCGTTCACGGCGCTGTGGGCCATGCTCGGCGCCCTTGAGCCTTCCACTGCCCCGGTTACTGCCCCGGTTACTGCAAGGTAACCCGGTCGTCCGTGCCGTTCTGGCGGCCGAAGAAGTACATCAGCTGGATCAGCAGCTCGCACCGCGCGGCAAGATCCGGCGATTCGAGCAGCGCCTGCTTGGACGCGCCATCGAACGGAGCAATCTGGCTGACCCCGTTGATCAGCGACTGGTCGTCGAGCTGGGCGACCGCATCCCAGTCCACCGAATAGCCTTGCGCGTCGGCGAACCGGCGGGCCTCACGCTCGAACCCGGCGCGCTCGATCCCGGTCAGCACTTCATCGCCGTCTTCGGCAATCAACTCGCCTTCCACCTGCCGGAAGGGGGTGGCGACATCGAGCTCGCGGAGCATGCGAAAGCGGCTCTCGCCATCGAGGACGAGGTTGTAGCGTCCGTCGTCCATCGCTTCGACATCGGCGATCTTGCCCACGCAGCCAATGTCGTAGAGCGGCGATCCCTCGCGCGTGGTTTTCGGCTGGATCATCGCGATGCGTCGGTCGCGCGCCAGCGCATCGCTGACCAGCGCGCGATAGCGCGGCTCGAACATGTGCAGTGGCAATTGCAGGCCGGGAAACAGGATCGCACCGGTAAGCGGGAAGATCGTCAGGCGCATGCTGCCTATCCGAACAGGATCTTGGACAGGCGGCGCCGGGTTGCGACCACCCACGGGTCTTCCAGCCCGACCGCCTCGAAGATCTGGAGCAGCTTGGTCCGCGCTGCGCCCTCGTTCCATTCGCGGTCGGCCTCTATCATGCCCAGCAGTTCGTCGGCTGCGGCATCGCGCTGGTCGGCCGCGAAGGCGGCTTCGGCATAGGCGTAGCGCGCGTCCATATCGCCGCCCTCGGCCTTGTCTCGCAGCGCGGCCAGTTCGCTCTCGTCGACCTTGTCGCCGGAGAGTTCCAGCTGCGCACCGGCCTGCGCCACGGCGGGGTCGGCCTTCTGTTCGTCCGTCAGCGCGTCGAAGGTCGCCTGCGCCTGCGCGTGCTGCCCGTTCGCCAGCAAAGCGCGAATCAGGCCGGACTGGACCTCCGCTCGGCTCGCAATTTCGGGCGGGGCGGCACTGGCGATCTCGCTGTATAGCTGGAGCGCCTTTTCGTTCTCGCCCGCAGCCAGCAATTGCTCGCCCATCGCGATCAGTTGTTCGACGTCGGGCATGCCGTCGTTCTGGCCGCCTTCGCCGCCCGCCGAATTCGGATCGAGCGGAATTTGCGCGAGGATCTGGTCGAGCGCCTGCTTCAGCTGGCTTTCGCTACGCGCGCTGGTCAGGTCCGCCACCGGGCGGCCCTGGAACATGGCGTAGACCGTGGGGATCGACTGGACCTGGAACTGACTGGCGATGAACTGCTCTTCATCGACATTCACCTTCTTCAGGACCACGCCCTTGTCGGCATATTCCGCCGCGACCTTTTCCAGCATCGGGGTGAGCGCTTTGCACGGGCCGCACCATTCGGCCCAGAAATCGAGCACCACCAGTTTTGCCATCGACGGTTCGACGACGTCCTTCTGGAAACGTTCGACGGCTTTCTGTTCCTCGATATTGAGCCCCATGCTGGCCAAGTGCGATCCCCTTGTTTCTCGTGCGGTTGCAGGCTTTCGGTTTGCCCCAATGTGGGCCTTTCGCAGGGGATGTGAAGGGCCTGCAAAAAGCTGTAATTTAGCGCTTGCGATGCCGGGCCCGCGTTGCTAATTGCCCGCTTCCCGTTCCGGACGAGCCCTCGTGGCCCACCGGAAACGCCATGTGAGCGGGCGTAGCTCAGGGGTAGAGCACAACCTTGCCAAGGTTGGGGTCGGGCGTTCGAATCGCCTCGCCCGCTCCATTGTCTTCAGAACACTCCGGTTTCTCCGGGTGGCCGCGCGAATGCGTGCAGGTCGCCCGCCGGCGCCTCGCGCCGCTTTGCCGCGCGCCAGCGGTTCGCCGCCTCTCCATCAATTTCTCGATGAACGAACGTTTCGGTTCGCCGAAGCGCAATATCGGTCTTGCGCTCGCAAGAATGAAACGGTAGCTGCATATGATATAAAGTAACACATCAACAGGATCGTTCTCCGCATGAAGCTCTCCTCCATCGGTAGCCTACCGCTGCTCGCCCTCGTTCTCGCCGCCGTTCCCTGTGTCGCACAGGCGCAAACAGCCGATGATCCTGCGGACACCAGCGACGATGTCGGAGACGACTTCCACAACCGGGCCAGCCAGCAGGCCGAAATCGTGGTTACCGCGGGCCGCAGCATCAGCCAGCTCGACGTGCTGGCGGGCACCTCGGTTGTCGAGGGTGTCGAGCTGCAAAGGAACATGGACGGCCAGGTTGGCGAGATCCTCGAGGATCTGCCCGGCGTTTCGGGGAGCGGATTCTCGCCCGGCGCATCGCGCCCGGTGGTTCGCGGCTTCAGCGGAGAGCGCGTGCGGGTGATGAACGATGGCATCGGTTCTCTCGACGCATCGAACACTTCCGACGACCACGCGGTCAGCATCGACCCGCTGACCGTCGAGCGGATCGAAGTGCTGCGCGGCCCCGCCGTGCTGCTCTACGGAAGCCAGGCGATCGGCGGCGCGGTCAACGTGATCGACAAGCGGATTCCGCGCAGCATTCCCGATGAGCCGATCCATATCGACGGGCTTGCGAGCTACGACAGCGTGAACGACGAATACCGCGTCGGTGCTTCGATCGATGCGCCGCTGGGCGGCGGTTTCGTTGCACATATTGATGGCAGCTACCTCGATGCGGGCGACATCAACGTGCCCGGCTATGTGCTGAGCGACGGCCTGCGCGCCGACGTGCTTGCCGAGGCCGACGAACACGAGGGCGAGGGCGAGCCGGAAGAGGCCGCAGAGCTGCGCGAACTGGCGAACCAGCAAGGCGTCGTTCCCAACACCTTTGTCGAGACCAAGTCGGTCAATGCCGGCCTCGCCTTCTTCTCCGGCGGCAGCAATTTCGGCTTCGGCGGCGGGTATTACGAGACCACCTACGGCATTCCCGAAAACCCCGCCGGTGGCCACGAGCATGAAGAGGGTGGCGAGGAAGAGGGCGGCGAAGAAGGCGTTTCGATCGGCCTCAAGCAGTACCGCGCCGAGTATCGCGGCGACCTCGATCTGGGCTCGGGCTTCCTCGACCGGCTTCAGACCCGCGTCGGCTACAGCGACTATACCCACACCGAATTCGAAGGCTCCGAGGTGGGCACCGTGTTCGACGTCGAGGGGTTCGAGGGCCGGGCGGAGTTCATCCAGGCCCCCGTGGGGAACCTGCGCGGATCTTTCGGCGGGCAATTCTACCTTCGCGACTTCTCCGCGATCGGCGAAGAAGCGTTCGTCGCTCCCAACCAGACCGAGCAATATGGCTTCTTCACCCTTCAGGAATTGAGCTTCGGCAACTTCCAGCTCGAAGGCGCGGCCCGGTTCGAAACCTCCAGCGTTTCCTCGAAGCCGCTGGACGTCGATCGCAACTTCAACATCTTCTCCGGCGCGCTCGGCGTATCATACGACCTCGGCGGGGTGCGGGTCGGAGTGAACGGATCGCGCGTGGGCCGTGCCCCTGCGGGCGAGGAGCTGTTCGCCAACGGTCCGCACGTGGCGACCGGCCAGTACGAACTGGGCGATGTTGACCTCGAGGTTGAGCGTGCCTGGGGCCTGGAAGGCTTCGTGCGCGGCAATCTCGGCCCTGCAACCATCAGCCTGACTGCGTTCAAGAGCTGGTTCGACAACTACATCTACCTCAACAACTCCGGCACCCTCGTCGAAGAAGACGGCAGCCCCCTGCCCGCCGGCGAGGAAGGCGGACTCCCGCTGTTCAACTACCTGCAGCAGGATGCGACCTATTACGGAGTCGAGGCCGAGATCAGCGTTCCCTTCGTGGAAACCGACGGCTTCTCGCTCCTCGGCGACGCCACCGCCGAGTATGTCAAAGCCGAACTGGCCGATGGCAGCCCGGTCCCCCGCATTCCGCCGCTGGGCCTGACCGGGGCGCTGACCGCCAAAACCGGCCCGTTCGAGGTGCGCGGCGAGGTCCAGTATTTCGGCGAGCAGGACGATGTGCCCGCGTTCGAGAGTGCGACCGATGCCTTCACCTTCGTCAACGCCTCGATCGCCTGGCGTCCGCTGCGCGGCAACGATAACGTGACGCTGCTGGCCAAGGTGGACAACATTTTCGACGTCGAAGGCCGCCGCGCGACGAGCTTCACGCGGGACTTCATCCCGATGGCGGGGCGCAACCTCTCGATCAGCGCACGCTTCAGCTTCTAGGCGGGTCCCCCCTTCAGCCCGCCTGGCCGTCCGCGGGGCCGTTGGCAGTACGTGCCTCGGCCTCGCGGGCGCCGCTTTGGCGGCCTTCCGCCCGCGCGGCGCGGACTTCGGCACGCCGCGCGCGGTCCCTCTCGCGCCAGACATCGACCGATCCGCGCGCCTGGCCATAGGCGAACACCATCAGCAGTCCGCCCGCAATCGCGAGGTTCTTGAGCGCGAGTTGCAGCTGCAACTGATCGCCCAGCTGATTGTGGAAGAAGAACACCGTCGCCAACGTGAAGCCGAACAGCAGCACGCTGCTGATCCGGGTGAGGAACCCGATCGCGAGAAACACGCCGAACACCAGCTCGAAAATCCCGATCGGAAGCGCCAGATGCGCCGGCAGCGTGGTCACCTTGTCGATGAAGGCCTGTGTCTCGGAGACATTCATCACCTTGGTCACGCCCGAGATGATGAAGATCAGCGCCAGCAACATGCGGCCGATTACCGAAGCCAGAAACGCCATATTGATCGGTCTCCTCGTGGTTGTGTCGTTTCTAACAACCGCACGCGGGCCTGACGGCTCCCGCGCGTGTTCACTCCTCCACTGCGAAGGTCAGTTCGGCATGTTCGCGCAGGCGATCGACCAGCGCCTCGCCCAGGATCGAGCCCGGCGTGCCGATTCCGCCCGGAGCATCGCTTTCGAGCAGGGCGATCCCCGTCTCCCCGATCATCCGGCTGGTCGAGCCGTAGCCCGGATCGTAGCGGCCCTTGACCGCGTAGCGTAGCGTTTCGCCCCCCGCCGTCTCACCCACGAACAGCACGTCGTAATACCCGTTCTCGCGTGCCTCTGGCGTCGGCCCTTCGCCGGGCTTGGGTGGTTTGGAGCCGAACGGGTTCTTCATCATCTCAGCGGCGGCATTGGCGGCCGCCTTGCCCGCTTCACCGGGGCTGGTCAGGACCATCTCGTCGTATTGGAAATCCTCGCCCCAGGGATGCCCGCGCAGGAAGTTGGTGCGGTGGACGTTCTTGGTGTTGATCGGCGCCATCACGAAGGGCGCGGCCCACTTGCCCAGATCCTTCTCGTACTTCGGAATCATCCCGCCCGGCTGGTCCGGACCGTCGAAACCGGGGGTGAGGCCGAAGGGGCTGCGCATGATCTTGATGAGCGAGGGATCGCGCGCCATCGCCTTCATCGATTCGGTCAGGCTCGCGGCGGTGCCGCCGCTGAAGGTGCCCTTCATCGCCCGGACCCGCCCGCGCACGGTCTTGCACGGCGTACCGAACCGCTCGACCGCTTCCTTCTGGAGCATCAGCACGCCCAGATCGAAGGGGATCGAATCGAAGCCGGAGGAGAAGCTGATCCGCGCCCCGCTGGCCTTCGCATCCGCTTCGTACTTGTCGATCATCTGCCGCATCCAGGCAGGCTCGCCGCACAGGTCGGCATAATGCGTGCCTGATCTGGCGCAGGCGGCAAGCAGTGGTTCGCCATAGAGCTGGTAGGGGCCGACCGTGGTGATGATGACCTTCGCCTGCTCGCACATCTGGTCGAGGCTGAATGTGTCCGCGGCATCGGCGACGATCGTCGGGGTACTATCGGGCGCACCGATCAGGCCCTTCACCTCGGCCAGCTTGTCCGGATTGCGGCCCGCCATCGCCCACGTCGGCGCATCGGGCCTGTCGCCATATTCGCGCAGGAAATGCTCGGCGACGAGGCGCCCGGTATACCCGGTCGCGCCGTAGATCACGATGTCGAATTGCTTGGTCGCGCTCATCAGTGTCCTTCCCTTTCGTCACCCCTGCGGAGGCAGGGGCCCAACCCCTATCCGCTGGAAATGGGTTCCCGCATACGCGGGAAGGACGAGAAGGTGGAGCGGGAAGGACGAGGAGTCAAAGCCACTTTCGAGCTGTCTCCTGAAACACCTGACACAGTGTCTAAGCGAGAAAACCTCACCCCCGAGACGCGCGGGAGGGAGCAAAGCATCGGGCGTGAGAAAAGGGCGAGATCGGGGCGCATGGCCGGACTATCGCAGTTCTGGGCAAAGTAGGAAAATGTGGTCGGAGGAAATCGCTTGGGAAGCCGACCTCCGTTACTCGCAGACTGGTCTGTTTCCTATGCAGCCGAACCCCATTCCCATCGGGAATGACATCCCATTGCGGCAGAATTCACGGTTATTCCCGAATATTCCGCTTGTATTCCCGCCATTCCTCCCCGTGAATAGAGGCCATCGCAACGGGACGAACGGCAATGAAATTCGGCGAGTATCTGAGGCACAAGCGAGCGGAACGCGGCTGGACACAGCCCGAGGCCGCGGCGCGTGCGAAGATCGAGCAGAGCTACCTCTCCAAGCTGGAGAATGGCAAGTCGATCCCCTCGGGCGATATCTACCACCGGCTGGTCGACGCCTACGGCATCGATGCGCAGGAGATGGTCGGCGTACTGTTTCCCGGCGAGCTCGACCGGTTGCGCGAGATCGACTCGCTGCGCGATTTGCTGCTGGAGCGGTCGCATTCCGACATCCGGACGCCACGCCGTCTGCTGATTGCCGGCCTCGCGGCGCTGATGATCGGCGGCGGCTTCGTCGGTTTTTCGCAAATCGAGCCTGCGCGCATTCTCACCGAATATACCTACCAGTCGACCGGCGTGATCGCCGCCAATGCACCGGTGGATAGCGAAATTGCGCCGGGCGCGCCGGGCGAGGATGAGCAGACCAGGTTCATTACCCAGATGCGCGGACCGATGTTCACCGAAAAGGTGCCCGGCGGGAAGCGCGTGTGGAATCTGGTCGGCAGCGGCGTGACCGTAAAGGCGCCGCCTTATCGCTGGGCGCTGATTCCCGGGATCGCGCTGATTATCGGCGGGCTTGGCTGCTTCTTCGTCGCCTGGCGGTGGCGATGACCTGCTGACCGCCTGATCGTCTGACTCACTGAAAATTCCGACTGCCCGCGCGCCCCGCCTGTTGCGCGACCCTTCCGCTCGTCCTCACTCCAAGGAGAATTCCGATGAAAAGACTCACCCTGCTCGCCGCGACATTGCTTGGCGCCTGCGCACCCACCGCCATCACTCCCCCTACCGCGAATGCGCAGGCGAGCGCCCGGGTCGAAGACTATGGCGCGCTCGACGCACGGATCGAGGACTTGATGGCGGCCAACCATGTGAAAGGCATGGCTATCGCGATCATCGAGCGCGACGAGATCCGCCATGTCCGCGCTTTCGGCCACGCCAATGTCGAAAAGCAGGTGCCGCTCGAAATCGATACGATCATGTACGCAGCATCGTTCACCAAGGCGGCCTTCACCTACATGGTCCTGCAACTCGTCGATGAGGGGAGAATCGATCTCGATACTCCGATCAGCGAATATCTGGCCAAGCCGCTGCCCGAATATGACGATTGGTCTTCGCTGCAAGGCGACGAGGAATGGCGGCTGCTCACCCCGCGCATGTTGCTCAATCACAGTTCGGGCCTCGCCAACCTGCGCTGGTTCGAACCCGATCACGACCTGTCGTTCCACTTCACGCCGGGCACCGCCTATGCCTATTCGGGCGAGGGCTTCTACCTGCTCCAGTTCGTGCTGGAGGAAGGGCTGGGTATGAATGTGAAGGACGAGATGCAGCGCCGCATCTTCGATCGCTTCGGGATGCCCAACACCAGCATGCAGTGGCGCGAGGATTTCGCGAGCCACCTCGCCGACGGCTACAAATTCGACGGCACCTTCGAGCCGCATGATGCGCGCAGCAATGTCAGCGCCGCGGGATCGATGGATACGACCATCGCCGATCAGGCGCACATGTGGCGCGGAATGCTGATGGGGGATGGCCTGTCGCCGGAAATGCGCGCCGAGTGGGTGCGCCCGGCTGTGCCGATCAGCACGAAGTCCAAGTTTCCGACGATCAAGGTGCTCGGCACATACGACCCCATCGGGCCCAACGTACACCTCGCGGGCGGGTTGGGCGTCGATACGTGGGAGGGACCGGCGGGGCGCTTTTTCGCCAAGGGCGGCCATAACGACTGGACGGGGAACATCGCCCAGTGCGACGAGGTCAACAAGCGCTGCGTGGTACTGCTCGGCAATGATGTCCGCGCGGAGCTGATCTATCCCGCCATCGTCACGATGGTGCTGGGCGACAATCGCTACCCCTGGGCGTGGACCTATCCCGATCTGTTCGCGAAGTGATCGCGGGCGCTGTAGGTGCCGGTCCGAACCGGTCCGGCCCTACAGGCGCGGCAGCGTGACCCCGCGCTGGCCCATGTATTTGCCCGCGCGGTCCTTGTAGCTCGTCTCGCACCGCTCGTTGCCTTGCAGGAACAGGAACTGGCACGCGCCTTCGTTGGCGTAGATCTTGGCGGGGAGCGGCGTGGTGTTGGAGAATTCCAGCGTTACGTGGCCTTCCCAGCCCGGCTCCAGCGGAGTGACGTTCACGATGATCCCGCAGCGCGCATAGGTGCTCTTGCCGAGGCAGATCACCAGCACATCCTCGGGCACGCGGAAATATTCGACTGTGCGAGCGAGCGCGAAGGAGTTGGGCGGGATCGTGCAGACATCGGTTTCGCGGTCGACAAAGCTGTTCGCCGCGAAATCCTTGGGGTCGACCACCGCGCTGTCGACATTGGTGAAGATCTTGAACTCGGGAGCGACTCTGGCGTCGTAGCCGTAGGAGCTGAGCCCGTAGGAGATGCAGCCGTCGCGCCGCTGCGCTTCCTCGAACGGCTCGATCATGCCGTGCTTTTGCGCCTGTTCGCGAATCCAGCGGTCGGAGAGAATGGCCATGCGCGCAGTGATGCGGAGCGCAGGGCCCGTAAGCAAGCCTCGGTGTGAGGATTATCCCTACAGCTGTTTCGCGCCCAGCTGGGGGTTGAGCTTCGTCACATGGTTGAGCCACTGCTTGGGCCGCCGCAGCATGCTGGCGGGGTAAGTCACCTTGAGCCCGGCAAGTTGCGCCATCCGGCCGACGAAATGGACGCAATTGCGCCGGTCGAGATCGTAGAACTTGCCCGGTGCATTGCGCCATGCCGCAACCTCACGCTTGACGCGGGCATATTGCGCATCGGTGAGCGTGACGGTGAAATGCCGGTTGGTGCTGCGCACGCTGCTGTCGCTTTCGGTCATGATCTTGTGCTCCACCGGGCCGTTGAGCACCGCCGTGGTCGTGTGCTTGGCGGTGAAGCCGAAATTCTCGTCCACCTTGCGGCCGTCGCTGGTGGTGCCTTCCAGCACCACGAAGGCGTGCGGGTAGCGGCCGAACAGGACCGAACCGTCGAAGGAATGGAACGACATCCGCACTTCCGCAAAGGCGGTGGTGGACCAGGCGAGCGCGACCAGCGCGACGATCAGCTTGAGCGGTTTGAGCATGGGGCGGTCCTTTATCAGGTCCGCCCCACCCGTGGAACCCGCCCGTGGAACAGGGTGTTACCCGATCACAGGCTTGCCAGCAGCGTCGCGTTCCCGCCCGCCGCAGTCGTATCCACCGTCACCACGCGTTCCGTGGCGAAGCGCCCGACATAGTTGGGGCCGCCAGCCTTTGGGCCGGTGCCCGAGAGGCCTTCGCCGCCGAACGGCTGGCTGCCGACCACCGCGCCGATCTGGTTGCGGTTGACGTAGAAATTGCCGACCTTGATCTTCGATTCCACCAGGCGGCGCGTTTCCTCGACCCGGCTGTGCAAGCCGCAGGTCAGGCCGAAGCCGACCGCGTTGATGTCGTCCACCACCTTGCTCAGGTCCTTGCCCTTGAACTTGGCGATGTGCAGAACCGGGCCGAAATTCTCGCGCTGGAGGTGGCCGATGCCTTCGATCTCGATGATCGTGGGGACCACGAAGCTGCCGCGTGCGAGGGAGGAATCCTCCTTGCCCCGCCAGATCGTGCGTCCGATCGTTTCCGAGCGGGCAATATGACGCTCCAGCGCTGCCTGCGCGTCATGGTCGATCACCGGGCCGACATCGGTGTCGAACCGGGTCGGGTCGCCGACGTCGAGCGCTTCGAACGCGCCGCGGATCATCGTCAGCATCTCGTCGTAGACGTCTTCCTGGATGTACAGCACGCGCTGCGCGGAGCAGCGCTGGCCCGCGCTCTGGAAGGCGCTGGAGATGACGTCGCGGGTGACCTGCTCGGGCAGCGCGGTGCTGTCGACGATCATCGCGTTCTGGCCGCCGGTCTCGGCGATCAGCGTTGCGATGCCGCCATCGCGCGCGGCGAGCCCGCGGTTGATCGCCTGCGCCGTCGCGGTGCTGCCGGTGAAGGCGACGCCCGCAATCCGCACGTCGCTGGTGATCAGCTGGCCGACCTCGCCACCGCCGGGCAGTAGCTGGAAGGCTTCTTCGGGAATGCCAGCCTGATGACACAGCTTGACCGCGAGCGCGGCGATAAGCGGGGTCTGCTCGGCCGGCTTGGCGACCACCGTGTTGCCCGCCGCGAGCGCGGCGGCGGCGGGGCCGATGAAGATCGCCAGCGGGAAGTTCCACGGGCTGATCGTCGCGAACACGCCGCGTCCCGCCAGCTTGAGGTAATTGTGCTCGCCAGTCGGGCCGGGCAGCTGCGTCGGCTCGATGAACAGTCGCCGTGCTTCGTTAGCGTAATAGCGCAGGAAGTCGACCGCTTCGCGAATTTCGAGCACCGCGTCGACCAGCGTCTTGCCCGCTTCCAGCTGGCACAGCGAGAGAATTTCGTCGGTATGCGCCTCGAACGCGTCGGCTGCGGCTTCCAGCAGCAGCGCGCGCTTTTCGCCGCCCAGCGCGTTCCAGCCCGGCTGGATGTCGGCTGCGCGACCGATCGCGTCATCGACCTCTTCCGCACTCGCATCGCGGCGCGTGCCGATCCGCATGCCGTGGTCGAACGGGGCGGTGATGGGAGCGATTTCGCCCGGGATTTCGGCCTTGAAGGTGGGCGAGGCTTCCCACTGCCGCTCGCGCATGTCGTGCAACCGCTTGAGCAGGGGTTCGCGCACCAGCGGATCGGCGAGGTCCACGCCCGCGCTGTTCCGTCGGCCCGGGAAGATATCCTTGGGCAGCGGAATCGCAGGGTTGCGCTTGGGCTCCAGCGCGGCCAGTTCGGCCACCGGATCGCCCGCCAGGTCGACCGCCGACAAGTCCGAATCGGCCATCCGGTTGACGAACGAGCTGTTCGCACCGTTTTCCAGCAGGCGGCGCACCAGATAGGCGAGCAGGTCCTTGTGCCCGCCGACCGGCGCGTAGATCCGCACCGGCGTCTTGGCGTTGCCCTGCGCCTTGGCGAGCGCGGCGTAGAGTTCCTCGCCCATGCCATGCAGCCGCTGGAACTCGAATTGCGTGCCTGCGCCCGCGCGCTGGACGATCGCGGAAATGGTGTAGGCATTGTGCGTCGCGAAAGCGCCGTAGATCCGCTTCGGCGCGCTCAGCATCACATCCGCGCAGGCCATGTAGGAAACGTCGGTCGCCACCTTGCGGGTAAAGACGGGGAAATCGTCGAGCCCGGCGACCTGGCTGATCTTGATCTCGGTATCCCAGTAGGCACCCTTGACCAGCCGGACCATGAACTTGCGGTCATAATTCTCGGCCAGCTCGATCAGCCAGCGGCACAGAGGCACGCCGCGCTTCTGATAGGCCTGCACCGCCATGCCGAAGCCTTCCCAGCGGGTGCCGTCGGGGCGCGCGAATAGCGTATCGTCGGCGGCCAGCGCTTCGATGATATCGAGCGAAAGCTCCAGCCGGTCGGCCTCTTCGGCGTCGATAGTGAAGTGGATATTGGCGTCGCGCGCACGGATCGCCAGTTCGGTGACGATCGGGATCAGCGCCTTCTTCGCCTTTTCGGCATGGAAGATGTCGTACTTCGGATAGAGCGCGGTCAGCTTCACCGAGATGCCGGGGCTGCCCGAGATGGTCCCGTCGCTTTCATCCTTCAGCCGCTCGATCGCGTCGAGATAGGCTTTGCGATAGCGTTCGGCATCGGCGAAGGTCATCGCCGCTTCGCCGAGCATGTCGAAACTGTGGGTCAGTCCGCGCGCACGCTCGGGAGCGGCGCGCTTGAGCGCTTCGGTGATCGTCCGGCCGAACACAAACTGCCCGCCTAGGATGCGCATTGCCTGGAAAGTCGCCTGCCGGATGACCGGCTCGCCCAGCCGGTTCATCGTGCCCCGCAGCGTGCGGCCAAGCGCCTTCTGCGTCTGCTCGGGCCGTTCGAGTACTTCGCCCGTCAGCATCAGCGAGAAAGTCGCCGCGTTGACGAAGGTGCTGTCCGATTCGTTGAGATGCTCGCGCCAGTTGATCTCGCCGATCTTGTCGCGAATCAATGCATCGGCGGTGCGTCCGTCGGGCACCCTCAGCAGCGCCTCGGCGAGGCACATCAGCGCGATTCCCTCTTCGGTGTTGAGCCCGTACTGATGCAGAAACGCATCGATACCGCTGACGTCGCGCTTGCGCGCATCCTGGATCAGCTTGACCGCATAGGCCTGAATTGCCGCGTGATCGCGGGTGAAAACCTGGGTTTCGCGCAGCCGATCGGTGACACAGGCCGCCTCTTCCTGACGAAACGCGGTACGCAGCGCATCCCGATCGATCGGTTCGGCGCTGGCGATGGGCGCGTGGTCGGCGGGCGGGTTTTTCGTGATCATATCCATATTAGCTTTGGCAGGTGGACCCGACGCTGTCGCATATCAAGCTTTGTGGAATTCCAACAGGCTACGGCGCATTCTGGGCACGCGTCCAAAGCAGGCTCGACCCCGTCCGTGCGAGCGGCTAGATCGGCGTGCAACGCGAGCCGTGATAAAGCAAACGGCCAGGAGGGGCGATGACACTCGAGCAGGAACTGGCCGAATTCCCTCTGACGGGTCGCTTCCTGTATGGCCGCCTGCGCGACAGCTTGAGCCATGAGGATCGTCGCCTGCTGGAAAATCTGCCGGAAGAGATCGCGAATTATCAGAGCGACACCCGCGTGGTCGAGGTCGGGTCCGCTTGCTCGCGCAGCACGCTGCTGGTCGAAGGGTTCATCATCCGCGGGCTCGATGGCAGCGGTGGAGGGCGATCCGCGCTGAGCGTGCATGTACCCGGCGATTTCGTCGATCTGCACTGCTTCGCGCTCAAGCGGCTGGACCACAATGTCGATACGATCGGCCCGGTGAAGCTGGCCTATGTGCCGCACGAAAAGCTGCGCGAGGTGCTGCGCGACAGGCCGCATCTGGGGCGCCTGTTGTGGTCGTCCACCCTGCTTGATGCGGCGATGCACCGTCAGTGGATCATGAAGCTGGAACAGCTGACCACGCCGCGCCGGATCGCGCATATCTTTGCCGAATTGTGGCGTAGGCTCGAAATGGTCGGGCTGGCCGACGAGGACGGGTTCCAGACCCCGCTCACCCAGGTCGATCTTGCCGAAATGTGCGGCGCGACTCCGGTTCACGCCAATCGCGCCCTGCGCGAACTGCGCGAACGCGAGCTGGCGACTTTCCGGAAGGGCAAGGTCAACTCGCCCGATCGGGCTGGACTGGAACAGTATGCAGACTTTGCGCCCGACTACTTGTATGGTGAGGGCGAGCTGGCGGTGAGGAGCGACCTTTTCGCGCTTTGATTGCGTTCTGGGCAAGTTCTGGGGGCAAATGCACTGAAGCTAACATGCATCAATAGACTGACTGTATCTCGGCTGGCTAACCGGGCGACTGAATCGCAAACAGGTGGAAAGACACGGGGCGATGGAATTTCCGAATACCGGCGATTTTCTCGCCGGCCGACTTCGCGACAAGCTTGGCCATGACGACCAGGCGTATATCGAATCGCTCATCAGCGAGACCTGCGAGGCGGAGTCGGGCGAAGTCCTGGTATCGCGCGGGACTATCGCCGACACCAGTACCATCCTGATTTCGGGATATGTGTTTCGGACGATCGAAAGCGGTAACCGGCGCTTTATCGTCGGCATCCACGTGCCCGGCGATTTCATCGATCTGCATGCCTTCGCGCTCAAGCGGCTGGATCACAACATCGTTGCCTCCGGCCCGGTCACGCTGGGCATTGCGCCGCACCAGCGGCTGCGAACCGCGCTGGAGGAAAAGCCCCGGATCGCACGCGCGCTGTGGTTCGCAACGCTGCTGGATGCGGCAATCCACCGCAAGTGGATCCAGATGCTCGAACAGCTCGATGCGCCGCGCCGGATCGCGCATATCTATTGCGAATTGCACCGTCGGCTGGAGCTGATCGGGCAGGCCAACAACCGTTCGCTGCGCACGCCCTTCACCCAGATCGACCTTGCCGACATGTGCGGGGTCAGCGCGATCCACGCCAACCGTGCGGTGGGCAAGCTGCGCGAGCTGGAGCTGGCCGAGATCCGGCGTGGCGATCTGTACACGTCCAACTGGGATGCGGTGCGCGAATATGCCCAGTTCGACGGCGCCTATCTCTACAGCGACGGCCCCCTGCGCTTCGATCAGGACTGGCTCTGAGGGTGACCGCCCCGGCACATGTTCGCCGGGGGTCTGCCAGATCACGGCGAAGCTGGAGCGGATCGCCCCCGCTTGCCGCGGCGCGCTTCATGCGCCACAGTCGTGGCTCACCCACCTTCCAGCATTGCATGACGGTCGCGCTGCACATGGCCGCACGCCGGGGCAGGAGCTTCCGTTGGTATCACCGCAGAACGACGCCGCGCGACGCAGGATCGGCCTTCCGCTGTTCAGGCTTCCGATTTTCACCGCCAAAAGCGGTTTCTATCGCGGCTTCAACACCCGCGTGGCGATTCCCGGCAAGCTTGCGATTGCCCTGCTGATTGGCTGGACCCTGCTGTTTCCCGATGCGGCGTCGCACGCCCTGACGGTCGCCAACGAAACGATCATCGCCGCCTTTGCCGGGTGGTACGTTTATCTCGTCGCGTTTCTCACGCTGGTCGCACTGGTGCTCGCCATTCTCCCGCAATCGGGCGCGCTGCGGCTGGGCGCGCCGGGTGAGAAGCCGGAATTCGGCGCGTTTTCATGGTTCGCCATGCTGTTCGGCGCAGGGATCGGGATCGGCCTGCTGACCTATTCGACGGGCGAGCCGCTGGCCCATTTCCAGAGCAATCCGGAAACCCTGCGCGGGCTGGTCGAGCCTGTTTCCGCCGCGAACGTACGGCCGAGCTATATCTACACCTTCTTCCACTGGGGCTTTGCCGCCTGGTCGACTTATGCGCTGGTCGGCCTGGCGGTCGGCTATGTCTCCTACCGCCGCGGACTACCGCTGACCATTCGCAGCGCGCTGACCCCGCTGTTCGGGGAACGGATGTCGGGCATGGCGGGCCACGCGGTGGACTTCGTCGCGGTGGTCGCGACGATCCTGGGCGTGGCGGTCACGCTGGGCCTCGGGGTGCAGCAATTCGTCGCCGGGCTGGACCGGCTGGGGATGGGCGATTGGCTGATGCTGGCCGATGGCAGCGCCTCTCCGATGGCGATCATCCTCGCAGTGATTTTCCTGTTGGGTGCTTCGACCATGTCCGCATTGTCAGGCGTGGGTGCGGGTATTCGGTGGCTGTCCAACCTGAATCTGGGTCTGTCCTTCGTGCTGCTGGCCATTTTCCTGGTCTTCGGGGCGGGGGTGTTCGGCCTCAAGAGCCTTGGCCTCGGGTTGATCGACTATGTGGTCGCGCTGCCATCGCTCGCGCTGATGGTGCTTTCGCCCGATGGAACGCCGGTGGGCGATGCGCTGGCGCAATGGCAGCTCGACTGGTCGGTGTTCTACTGGGCGTGGTGGATCGCCTTCGCGCCGTTCGTGGGCATGTTCATCGCCCGCGTCTCGCGCGGGCGCACGGTGCGCGAATTCGTGCTCGGCGTGGTGCTGGTCCCCTCGCTGATGGGGTTCGTCTGGATGACCCTGATCGGCGGCACCGCGATCGAACTGGAGCTGAGCGGCGCTGCTGGCGGGGCGATCCTCGACGCGTCGATCTCCGACCAGCTTTATGCGACGCTGTCGGTGATGCTGAGCGCACCCTTTGCCACGCTGGTCTCGATCCTCGTGGTGGTGTTGCTGATGACCTATCTGGTCACCTCCGCCGACAGCGCGATCCTGATCGTCAATACGATCAATGCCGCGGGCGAGGATGACAATACCCGGCGGCGGCATGTGCTCTTCTGGGGCGCTGCGATCGGTCTGGTGGTTGCTAGCATGCTGATTCTGGGCGGGATCGATGCGTTGCAGACGACCATGATTATCGGGGCGCTGCCATTCTCGGTTGTGGTCGTGCTGATGACGATCGCGCTGATCAAGGCGATCGTGTTCGATGTGCTGCGCAAGCGGCAAGGCGTCGCTACGCATAGCGATACGGTTCTGGACGAGCACGCAAAGCTCGCCGACAGAGCGAGCCGCGCAGCTAGCCGATAACGTCGCCGACCGAGCCACGACGGGTGGAGCGGCTCGGCAAACCGACCGGCTGCTCGGCATCGAATGCCCCACCTTCTACCGCAATCCTGATCGCCTGTGCGCTGTTTTCAACGCCCAGCCGGACCAGAATGGCCGCGCGGTACTTCTCCACCGTGCGCGGGCTGATATCGAGCTCCTTGGCAATCGCCTTGTTGGTGCCCAGCGTGGTCAGGCTGACCAGCACCTCGCGCTCTCGCGCGGTCAGCCCGGCCAGCAGCGCGCTCGCATGCGCCCGCCTGCGCCGCTCTGAGAGCGTCCGTTGCACCAGTGGAGCGATGCGTGCCACCTCGTCGGTGAGGGCTGCACGGGTGAAGGGCCAGCCGAGATAGCTGACCGCGCCGGCCTGCATAGCTGCGACCACCTGGCCGATATCGGGTGAAAGCGCATAGCCGACGACCGGCACCAGTCGCGGGTTATCCCGCATCTTCTCGCACAGGCGGGTCGCCGCGCCGTCTTCGTCGCTGATCAGCGCGGTCCCTTCGTTCGACGTGAAAGTGAGGAATTCTTCAATTGTCTCAAAAGGTTCGGCATGGCCGCCGCTTTCCATCAGGACGTGGCTGATCTCCGCCCGCCGCTCTCCATTCCCGTCGATTACGAAAAAACTGTCCATCCCGGCCCCACGATCCTTCATCGCCCCCGGTCAGCTGGCTCTGCGTTTCGATGGCCCGGTCGGGCTGCAAACATGCGAGAGTTCAATGCTTTGCGGGCTTTGGACAATGTTCGGGTGCGGCCCGGACTTTGTCAATCCGTGGCCGTGAGGGCTGGGGGGAAGATGGGTCCGAAAAGGGGGATTCAGATCGCGCTGCGCAGTGCGTCGCGGATCTCGACTACGTCGGCGCGCAGCTGTTCGATCGCGGCCACGTCGGTGTTCGCGACAGAGGCCAGCAGCAGGTGGCGCGCACCCTCGTAGAAATGGAGCAGGCTACCGGCGAGTTCGGTGTCCCGGTCGACGCCCATTTCCAGCGCGGTGAGGATCGCAATCCCCCGGGTGATCGATTCGCTGCGACCGGCGCGGTTGCCGCGCAGGTCCGCCTGGCGCAGCATGCCCATGGTGAGCGCGAGTTCGTCGAGGCAATAGACCACGATATCCTGCGCCGTTCCGCCCTTAATGCGGGCATCGAAATTGCTTTGCCGGTAGGCGTCGCGCGGTCGGTTGGCTGCGAGCATGATCAGTTGCGCTGCGAATTCCACACTTCGATCTGGCTCTTCAGGAACTCCAGGGTCGATTGTGAGGATGTGATGCGGGCCTCCGAGGCGGAGAAGCGGGCGACCATCGAGGAGCGCAGCGCCTCCTGTTTCTCGGCCAGTTCGGTGAGGTCTTCGCTCAGATCCTGCGACAGCGACGTGTAGCGCGAGACCGATCCGGCAAGCGAACCGGGGTCGGTCGAGATCGCGTTGTCGCGCGCGATTCTGTCGATCGTTGCGAAGATTCCGTTGATGCCGGGGGTGAACATCGCCGCGACCGCTTCGGGATCGCCGGCCAGTGCCTGTTCCAGACGCGCGCTGTCGAGCTTGAAGGTGCCGTCGCGCTGAATGCCAAGGCCCAGCTCGGCGAGCGTGCGCGGGGTCCCGTCGGCGGCGTTGGGCATGATGACCTTGCTGCCCAGCGAGGAAAACTCGCGGCGCAGAGCGCGCGCACCGTAATCGCGGGCGAGGTCGCCGGTCAGCGGATCGGTCGCCGAATTCAGTTCCGCCGCGATCTCGTTGAGCGCGCCGACGATATCGGTCATCGCGCTGGTCACTGCCGCCTTGGGATCGCCGAAGCCGATCGTGGTCGGGTTGCCGATATTGGTCCCGGTGAGATCGAGCGAGAGGCCCGGCGCGGCGTTTTCGATTTTGTTGCTGGCGCTGGTGCGCTCCAGCCCGTCGAGCCTGTAGGCGGCATCGCCCGAGGTCGCGAGCAGGCGTGCCGGATCGTCGCCCGGTGCCCATGCGAGATTGGCGAGGCCGAGGTAGCCCGCATCCTCGCTCGCCTCGATCACGAAGCCATTATTGGTGCCTTCCGGGCCTTTGAGAACCAGTTGTGCCCCGCTCGTGGTTTGCGAGACATAGGCGGTGACGCCTGATCCCTTGGCGTTGATCGCCTTGGCCACGTCGGCCAGCGTCGCGCCCGCCGCGATGTCGATGGTTACCGCGTCCTTGGCGGCGTCAGCGGTGAAGCCGGCATTGTCGGTCGCGCCGAAGCGGATCGTCAGCTGGCCTGCACCGACCGCGTCGGTCGCGGCGGAAAAAGCCGGCCCGGCGAGGGTCTGCGTCCTGGCGAGCTGGGTCACCTCGAGCGAATAGGTGCCCTTGCCCGATGTGCCGATCGGCGCGGACACCTTGGCAATGGCCGAATTGGCGATGCTGGGCTGGGCGGACAGGTCGCCGGTACGCACCCGGTCGCCCAGCGCGCTGGCAAAGCCCGAGAGCATGTTGCGCAGCGTCGAGGCGAGCGAAATCTGCCGTTCGAGCACTTCGGAGCGGTTTTCCAGCCGCTGCTGGCGCGGTTCGAACTGGGCGCGGGCCAGATCTTCCGCCAGCGCGACCATATCCGTCCCGCTGCCGACGCCGAGCCGGGTCGCGATCGAGGAGGTAGAGGCGGGGCGGGTCGTTTCCATCACCTGCTAGAACGACCGGACGCGGCGCGGATTAATGGGCGGTCGGCGGTATTTTTCGAGGGCGACCGGTGCGCGTCGAAAGACGCTCTAGTTCAAGCGGCCATCCGCGTCGAAGCGCAGCGCGACGGGCACTTCGATCGCAGGCAGCGGCGGCATTTCGCCGCGTTTGAGCGAAAGGACATAGGCCAGCACGGCGGCGATCGCGCCGTAGAGGTCTTCGCAGATCACCTGCCGTTCGCGGCTGGTGAAATAGACCGAGCGGGCGAGCTGCGGATATTCGAGCATCGGCAGCCCGAACTCGCGCGCCAGTTCCTTCATCGCCAGCGCCTTGTCGCCGCGCCCCTTGGCGAGCACGATCGGCGCGGAAGCCTTTTCGGGGTCGTAAGTCAGCGCGACCGCAAAGTGCGTCGGATTGGTGATGACGAACTGCGCCTCGCGCATCGCGCCCGACACCGAACCGGCGGCGATGTCGCGCTGGCGCTGGCGGCGGGCAGACTTCGCTTCGGGAGAGCCCTCGTTCTCCTTGTTCTCGTCCTTCATTTCCTGGTGGCTCATCTTGAGCTTCTTGTTCCGGCGGACCCACTGGATCGGCAGATCGACCGCCGCGATTATTACCAGCCCGCCGCACAGGACGAGGAACAGCGAGATGACGGACCACCATGCGGTGGTCAGCTGCTGGGACAGGTTGCCGCGCCCCAGTCCCAGCAGGCTTTCGTAGGAATAACTCCACCACAGCGCCGCAAGCCCGCCCAGCAGCACGACCTTGAGGATGCCCTTGCCCATTTCGATCAGTCCGTTGGGGCCGAACATCCGCTTGAGACCCGAAGCCGGGTTGATCCGGGTGTGCTTGAATTCGAGGTTCTTGGCGACGAACCGTCCGCGCCCGAATGCCAGCTGGCTGAGCAGGGTGACCAGAATGACCGGCATCGCGAGCGCGAAGATCGGCGGCAGCGCGGCGGTCAGCCCTTCGATCATCAGCCGGTCGGGCCGGAAATCGACGATCTCGCTCGAATCGAACTGGAAGCTTTCGCGCAGCAGGTTGGAAATCTCGCTCAGCAGCCATGGTCCACCAAAGGCGAGCCAGGCCGCGCCGACCAGCATGACGGCTGCCGTGCCCAGATCCTTCGAGCGCAGCACATCGCCCTTGTTCGCGGCATCGCGCAAGCGCTTCTCGGTTGGCGCAAATGTCTTCTCGCCCGCAGTCTCGCTCATGATGCCATCACGCTTTCGGCCTGGGCGAGGGCGACCTGCACCAGATCGGTGAACTGGTCGTAGATCAGCGGCGCTGCGATGATCAGCGCGGCAATCCCCGCCAGCACGCCCGCGGGCAGGCCCAGCGCGAACAGGTTGAGCGATGGCGCCGAGCGGCTGAGGATGCCGGTGACGATCTGCACCAGCAGCAGGATCAGGGTGACCGGCAGCGCGATCCGCAGCGCGGTTTCGAACAGGGTTCCGCCGAACATGAAGATCGTCTCGAACCGCTCGGGCCCGATCCACGTCTGGCCGGGCGGGAACGCGCGATAGCTTTCGGTGACCAGCGCGAGCCAGTGCAGATGCGCGTTGGTGGCGAGGAAGATCAGCGTCAGCACGATGATGAAGTACTGGCCGAAGGCGGTGGTGCTGCCGCCGCTATTGGGATCGCTCGTGGTCGCCATGCTCAGGCCCATGCTGCCGCCGATCACTTCGGCCGCGATGGTCGGCGCGGCGAAGGCGATTTGCAGGACGAAGCCCAGCATCAGGCCGATCAGCGCCTCACCCGCCAGCGCCAGCATCCCGTCCAGCGTCAGCAGCGCATCGGGTGTGGCGACTTCGGGCAGCCAGATCGAGATGAAGATCGCCATCGCGCCGGTGAACGAGATGCGCACCACGACCGGCACGTTGGACGCACCGAAGAAGGGCGCGGCGAGCAGCGCGGCACCCACCCGGGTCATCAGGAACACGACCCGCCAGATGTCGGCCTCGAAACCGCCAAGTCCGAAATCGAGCGCGATCATGGCGCGGCTCTAATCCCCGATCCGGGCGATCTCGACGAAGATGTCCTGCGTGAAGTCGGTCACCAGCGCCATCATCGATGCGCCAAGGATCACCAGCACGAAGGCAACCGCCGCCAGCTTGGGGACGAAGGTCAGCGTCTGTTCGTTGACCGAGGTTGCCGCCTGGATCAGCCCGATGACCAGGCCCAGGCCCAGCGCGGCGAGCAGGATCGGCGCGGCGACCAGCGCGGTGGTCCACAGCATCCGGTCGGCCAGCGAGAGAAGGACGGACATTTCATCCATTGGTCAGGCTCACACGAAGCTTGAAGCGAGGGAGCCCATCAGCAGCGACCAGCCGTCCACCAGGACGAATAGCAGCAGCTTGAAAGGCAGCGAAACGAGCATCGGGCTCATCATCATCATCCCCAGGCTCATGAGCACGGACGATACGACGAGGTCGATCACGAGGAACGGCAGAAACAGCATGAAGCCGATCTGGAACGCGGTCTTCAATTCGCTGGTCACGAAGGCGGGCAGCAGAATCGAGAAGGGCACGTCCTGCGGACTGGCAAACTTGGGCGCATTGGCGATGTCGGCGAACATCTGCAGGTCGTTCTCGCGCGTCTGGCGGATCATGAATTTATGGAATTCGCCCCCTGCGCGCTCGATCGCGACCTCGGCATTGATCTGCCCGGCGGAATAGGGCTCGATCGCGGCGGTGTTCACCTGGTCGAGCGTGGGGGCCATGATGAACAGCGAGAGGAACAGCGAAATCCCGATCAGCACCTGATTGGGCGGGGACTGTTGCAGGCCCAGCGCCTGCCGCAGGATCGCCAGCACCACGATGATCCGCGTGAAGCTGGTCATCATCAGCAGCATCGCAGGCAGGAAGGTCAGCAGCCCCATCACCAGCAGCAGCTGGAGCGAGAGGCTCAGCGGCTCGCCGCCGGCCCCGCCAAGCTCGCCGAAGGCGCGGTCGAGCGCGCCTGCGGCGGCACTGTCGGTCGGCACGGCGGTGGCCGCGTGCGCGATTCCCGTATAGCCAAGCGCGCCGAGCGTGGCGGCCCATCTGGCGAGGCGTGCGATCACGCAGCGTGCTCCTGTGCGAAGGTCGTCGTGCCGCTGGTGGTGTCGGGCGCTGTCGGGCGCGCCGGAGCCTCTGCCAGCCGGGTCAGCCCGCCCTTGGAGGTGGAGACAAGGATTTCACGCCCGTGAAACTCGATCACCGCGAGCCGCAGGGTGGGGGAAAGCATGGTGGTCTCGACGATGCGGACCGCTTTCTCCCCACCGCCGCCGGGTGCGCCCAGCTGGCCCTGCATCCGCTTGGCCAGCTTAAGGCTGCCCCAGATCATCAGGCCGATCAGCGGCAGCAGGATCAGCAGCTTGAGGATGTACATCAGCATTACAGCTGCTCCACCGTCGGCGGCGGTGCGCGCCGGTCTTCGATCGGTGCGCCGTCCGCGCCGCGCACGGTCGGCTGCGGCGCGCTGACCGGGTTGGAGGCAGGTGCGCCCGCGCCGGACAATTCGAGGATGCGGATCGCGAACCGATTGCCCTGCGCGACCACTTCGCCGCGCGCGATCAGGCGGCCATTGACCATGATGTCGAGCGGCTCGTCGGTCAGCCGGTCCAGTTCCACCAGGCTGTTTTCGCCCAGCGCCATGATCTCGCGCAGCGGCAGGTTCTTGCGTCCCAGCTCCACCGTCAGACGAACGTCGATTTCTTGGATCAGGCCGTAGCCATCGAATGGCATGGTCATGGCTTAGATGTCCCTCGCAAGTGCGGTGTAGTGGATTTCGAGCGCGACCCGGTCGTCGAGCGCGCCCACCGCCCCCAGGGCGATGGTGATGTCGGCAATCGACAGCGGAACGCTGCGATGGATCGAGACCGGCAGCAGCGCGCCGACCTGCAATCCGGCGATCCGGTGCAGCGGCAGCGTCATGTCGACCAGCGTGGCGGTCGCCGTCATCTCGACATGGGCGAGCGGCGAGCGGTCGAGCGGCAGTTCGCCCAGCGTGCGGCGGACCGGCTTGCCCACAGGGGCCTCGCCCGCGAACTGGACGAAGGTGGTCTCGCACACGGCGATGGTGAGCATGAACTTGGGTGTTTCGGGCCGGCTGACCGCGAAAGTCGCCAGGTGGATCTGCGCCTGCGCCGAGGACGGCACGATCTCGCGCAGCATGGTCCCGCGTGCCGCAGTGGACAGATCTTCGCGGCCGCTGGCCTCTATACAGGCGGTCAGCACTTCGCCTTCGATCTGGCGTGCGAAGCGATCTGCCGAGGCGGGCAGGGCGCGCGCGTCTTCGGGCGCATCGCCGTCACCGCCCAGCATCCGGTCGAATTCGCCGATCAGCGCGCCGATCCCGGCACTGGCCAGGATACCGAGCCCCTTCACCGGCAGCGCAAAGCGTGCGTGGTGCATCCCCTTGCCCAGCGTCTCTTCCAGCGCGTCCGCAGCGCAAGAGGCGGTATCGACCAGTTCGACCTCGAGCTTGCGGGTATCGAACAGCGCGGCGAAGCGCGGTTGGAGCGCGCGTGCCAGCCGGGTACCGAGCCGTGCGAAGTCGCCCGCGACGTCGATCGTCTCGAGCGAGTTCGACAGCAGCTGCTCGCAGTGCTGCGCGGTGCGGGCGGCGGTGGGAGGCACCGTTTCGATCATTGGATGATCAGCGACCGGAAATAGACGTTGTCGACCCCGCCGAAGCCTTCGTGCGCGATCAATTCGTCATTGATGGCCTTGGTCAGCCGCTGCTGCAGCTTCTTCTTGCCCTCAGCGCTGGAAATGTCGCCCACCTCGGTCGAGGCGAGCTCGACCAGAATGCGAGAGCGGATCGACAGCTCGTGGTCGGCCAGCCACATCAGCACGCGCCCGTCCCGGTGGGTCGAGGCCGCGAGGCTGAGCTGGACCAGGTCCATCCCGCCCGCGAGGTTGGAGGTAAACTCGTCCTGGAATTCGTAATAGGCGGTGCGGTACTTGCTGCCGCCCGATCCGTGGACGACCTTGGCTTCTTCTTCGCCCTTCTCGCTCTTCACGGCGTAGGGGTCTTCCTCGCCCTTGAGGACGTATTCGGGGCCGGTATCTTCCTTCTTCTCGGAGGTGCCACCGATCATGCCGGTGGCGAAGGCGGCATAGGTGCCACCGCCGCCCGCGCCGAGCAAAACGATGGCCATCAGCAGCATCTTCATAAAGCCGCCCTTCTTCTTGGGCGCGTCGTCAGCGGTCGTCTGGGCGTCTTTGCTCATGGTTAATTCCGTCTAGGTTCTGATGGTTAATCAGGCGTAAATTCCGCCGTCGGATTTCGGGCCGGAGCCGGGCTGGCCGGAGCCTGTGCCCGAGCTGCCATCGCGGCCTACCTGACGCGCATTGTCGCGCCGATCGGACCGGCTATCGCCCGCAGCGCCGGACTGGCGCGCATCGGCCTGGCCGCCGTGCGTGGCGGTGCCGCCCTGCGCGCCCGCCTGCTGCTGGTTTTGCTGGCTCGGGGCCTGCTGTGCCTCCGCCGCGCGGATATGCGGGCGGTCGGCCGCGAGCGCTGCGGCGAGCGAGCGCTGCGTCTCGTTGTCCTGCGCGGCGACTTGCACGTCCAGCGTGCGACCGCTGGTTTCGAAGGTCAGCGAGAGATTGCCGAGTTCCTTGTGCGCGAGGGAGACGGTCGCGCTGCCACCGCCCGCGCTGTCGCGCGCGGCGGCGATCCGGTCGACCAGCGCGGCCAGTTCGGGGAAGCCGGGCAGGGTACCGGCCGTGCCGCTCGCCGCGCCCAGCGGTGCATGCGTAGCACCCCCGGGGGCGGCACCCGCGACGAGCGCGGAAGTGCCGATGGTGCCGGTACTGGAAGAAATGCCGACCTGCGTGCCATCGGTCGCAGCGGCCCGATCGGCGGCGCGGACATTGATGCTGAAGCCCTGTTGCGCGGAGTCGGTATCGGCCTTGCCAGAGACGCTGGCGGAAGCGAGTTTCGTGGCCAGCCGGGTTGCCGCTTCGCCCTTCGCATCCCCGCGCTGCGCACTGTCTCCCCTGCCGTCTCCCCTGCCGTCTCCGCTGCTGTCGCCTTTCCCTTCGCCGGTAGCGGAGCCGCCCTCTGCCTTGGCGACCAGCGCCGTCGGATCGAATGCGGTGGCCGTGCCTGCGGTGCCCGCCGCGCGACCGCCGGGGGATCCACTGGCCGCCTGATCGCCGCCGGGGAGCCGCGCGCCGGTTGCGCCCGGCGTAGCGGGTGCGGGCATTGCCAGCCCGCGCATCGCCAGCAGCGCAAGCGGTTGTGCCGCACCGGTGGCTTGCTGCGTAGCCGCCGCGCCGTCCTGCGTTGTCTGTGCTTTTGCAGCGCCGCCGCCTTCTTTGGGCGAAATGGGCAGGGCAACGGCAGTATCGGGCTGCGCATCCGGCAAGGTCTTGCCGGGTGCTGCGGCAATTGCCGTGGCCTTGCCGGTCTCGCTCGGCATCGCGCTGTCGGTGTCGGGTGTGGCGTGTGTGGCGGGTATCGCGACTGTTATCGGCAGCCCGCCAGCGTCGGTTGCAAGCGCCTGCGGGTCTGCCCCGTCGGGCAGGGCCTCATCGCCGCCATCGCCCTCAACCGGCGCATCCGCGCCATCTGCATCGCTGTCCGTGGCCGCCTTGCCCAGTGCCTCGGCAAAGGCACCGCGGAGCGTGCCGCCCGGTTCGAGCGGTGGCAGCCCGTCGAGCGGGAAGCCGGGAATGCGGGTGGATTTGGCGATGCCGAGGTCGAAGGATAGCGCTGTCATTGGGGTTCCCGTCTCCAGTTCCGCACGCGCCATTCAAGATGCGTGCCAAAATTGGAAAGGGACCGGAGATCGGGCGCTCAGCGCGCGGCCAGCTTGTCCCGCAAGGTCGACGCGGCGGCCCGGTAATCTTCCTCCGCCCGGCGGCGGCGGCGTTCGGTCTGGGCGAGCGCGGCGAGCGACGCCTCGGAATGATTGCGCGCATCGCGGGCGTGGCGTTCCGCCGTCTCGCTCAGGTCGCGCAGCTGGCTGCTCATCGCGCCCGAGCGGCGCAGGCTCTGCGCATCGGTCGCGTCGGTCAGCGAGGCGTAGTGGGTGGCAAGCGCGCGGGTCTTGGCCGACACCGCGTCGAGCCGGGCGCGCTGGGCCTCCGCCTCTGCGGCCGCGAGCGCGGACTGGCGCTGTTCGACCGTGCGGACCCGCTCGATCAGTCGGGTCCGCCGCAACCGGCGCTGCTCAGGCGTCATCCGCCATCAGCTCCTGCAACTGGCCGACCGCTTCGAACAGCGGGACATGTTCGGCGACATCCTGGCCAAGGAAGGTGGACATGCCTGCATGCATGGCGATCGCCTTGTCGAGCGTGGCGTCCTGCCCCGGGCGATAGGCGCCCATCAGCACCAGATCGCGGTTTTCCTCGTAAGTGGCGTTGAGCGCGCGGAATTTTCGCGCGGCGACGACGTGCGCCGGGGGCACGATGTCGTTCATCACGCGGCTGAGCGAAGCGCCCACATCGACCGCCGGATAACGTCCGCGCTGGGCAATCTCGCGCGAGAGCACGATATGTCCGTCGAGGATCGAGCGGGCGGTATCGACCACCGGATCGTTCTGGTCGTCGCCATCGGCAAGCACGGTGTAGATCCCGGTGATCGCCCCGCCGGTTTCGGCGGAATTGCCCGCGCGTTCAATGAGTTTGGTGATGGTCGAGAGCGCGGAGGGCGGGTAGCCGCGCGCCGCGCCGGGCTCGCCCAGCAGCATCCCGATCTCGCGCGCAGCGTGGGCCACGCGGGTCAGGCTGTCGAGGATCAGCAGCACCTTCTTGCCCTGGCTGCGCATTTCCTCGGCGATCGAGGTCGCCAGCATCGCACCGCGCAGGCGCAGGTTGGCTGCGTGATCGGCGGGCACCGCGACGATCGCGGTCCGCTCCCCCGCGGGCCCGTTCATGTGGCGCGCCACGAAGTCCGAAACTTCGCGCGCTCGCTCGCCGATTAGGCCGACCACGATCGCGTCGGCTTCCGCGCCGCCCACGATCATGTCCATCAGCACCGATTTGCCGACGCCCGATCCGGCCATGATGCCCACGCGCTGGCCGACGCCGAGCGTGGTCAGCGCGTTGAGCGAGCGGATGCCGGTATCGAATGGCTGGGAGACGCTCGCCCGATCGAGTGCGCCGGTGCGCCAGCCGCCTGCGGGCCATTCACGCCGCGCGAGCACCGGGCCGCCGCCGTCGATCGGCTGGCCCGATGCATCGACCGCGCGGCCCAGGAATTCGCGGCCCACGGGGACCATGCCGGGCCGCCCTTCGGGGCGAACCATCGCGCCCGGGCGCAGCAGCACGGTGTCGCCCAGCATCATCATGATCGTGTTGCCGTTGCGAAAGCCGATCGCCTCGGCAAAATGGCGTTGCCCGCCACCGTGGACGATCGAGCAGACACTGCCGATCGGCACGCCCAGGCCGCTGACCTCGATCAGGCCGCCATCGCAGGCAGCCACGCGGCCGAAGCGGCGCGGGGCAAGGTCGACCGACCCGTCGGAAAAATCGCCGAGCGTCTCGTCTATCAGGTTCAGCATCACCGGGCCTTCAGCATTGGGCGAGCGCTTCGGCGATCGCCTGGCGCCACTGGCCGGGGCCGTCCTCGACCCCGCCGTCCTCGGTATCGATCCGCAGCCCGCCGCGTTCGATCGACGGGTCCGCCAACAGGGTCAGTGCAGGGTCGACCAGCGGCTGGACCAGCGCGAGGTCGGTCGGATGGATCCGGATCACCCGCTCGTCGGTCTTGCGCTGGAGCAGCGCGGCGGCGGCCTCCACGCGGCGGGCGAGCCCTTCGGTGTCGAGCGCGAGCGGCAGCACCGCATCCTCGCACAGCGCGATCACGGTTTCCCGCAGGCGTTCGCGCAGCGCCTGCGCGCTGTCTTCGTCGAAGCGCGCGAAGGCGAGCGTGATCGCTGTACGCGCCGCATCTTCCTCCGCGCGGATCGCCGCCATCTCGCGCATCGCTGCGTCGCGGCCTTCCTCGTAACCCCGGGCATGCGCCTCGGCCACCGGATCGCCTTTCGCAGGCGCATCCGAATTGGCGGCATAGGCGGGCTGCGCCTGAGTGTGCGCGCCCCGGAACGCGGCATTGGGGGTGAACCCGCGCCGCTCGCGCAGCTGGGTGACCGGCAGCCTATACGTAGTCATCGTCGGCATCGCCCATGATCAGGTCGCCATCGGCGATCAGGCGCTTGGCGATCGCGATCACCTCGCGCTGTGCGGCATCGACATCGGCGCGCTTGATCCGGCCCATGGTCTCGATCTCGTCGCGCAGGCCATCTGCCGCGCGGGTCGACATTGCTGCGTAGAAGATCTCGCGATCCTCCACGTCGAGGCCACGCAGCGAATTGATGAGCGTTTCGTTCTCGATCTCGCGCAGCAGCGTGCCGATCTGCTTGCTGTCGAGCGCGAAGAGATGCTCGAACTTGAACATCTCGTGTTCGAGCTGCTGGTGGAGCAGCTTGTCGATCTTGCCGATCTTCGGCATCACTTCCTTTTCCACGCTGCGATGGGCGCGGTTGATGATCTCGGCCGCTTCCTTGACCCCGCCCATGGTAATGGGGACGGAGCCGTGCAGCTTCTCGATCATCGCATCGATGGTTTCTTCCAGGATCACGATAGCCTGACGCGACACCGGGCCGAGCCGGGCAACCCGGTGCAGCACCGGGGTGTGCAGATCGCGCGGCAGCGCGGCAAGGGTCGCCGCTGCGGTGTCGGTGTCGAGTTGCAGCAGCAGCACCGCGATCGCCTGCGGATGCTCGTCGACCAGCAGGTCGGCAATGACCTCCGGATCGAGCCAGCGCAGGATGCCGAGAGCGGCGGAGGGTTCTTCCTTCTGATCGGGCGCGACCTGACGGATCAGGCTGTCGGCCTTCATGTCGCCCACCGCGCTGGTCAGCATCCGCTTGACGCTGTGCACCCGCCCGTGCGCGGAAATGCTGCCATTGTCGATCGAGCGGGAGAAGCCGGAGATCGCTTCGGCGATCGCGTTGGGGTCGATCTCGCCCAGGCTGCACATGCGGGCGGCGAGCTGGCGCAGTTCCTCCGGCGCGAGCTGCGAGAGGATGCCGGTCGCGTCCTCCTCGCTCATCAGCATGACCATGATCGCGGCCCGGTCGATCCCGGCGGTGGGGCCCGTGGCGGGGGTGGCGGCAAGATCGCTCATCGTGCGGCCTCACTCGTCACCGGCTCCGCGAGCATGCGCCTGAGTGCGAGCACGGCGTCGTCGGGCTGCTCGCGCGCGATCCGCTGGGCGAGCTGGATCTGCGCGTCGAGGTCTTCCCGGTCGAACCCGCTGGCGGGCAGCATGATCTGCGCCGCGCCATCGGCGCCGCCTGCGTCTGCGCCTGCCTTGTCGCCTTTACTTCCCGTGCCCTTCAGCATCTTGAGCGCGGGGCGAACCGCCAGCAGCAGCACCAGCAGCACCGCAAGCAGGGCGACCGCGTTGCGCACGACCATCGCGAACCAGCTCGTCTCGTAGAACGCCGGCTGGTCGACCTCCGCTTCGGTGAAGGGGCGGATCATCACGTTGACTTTGTCGCCGCGCTGGTCTTGCGCTCCGACCGCTGCGGCGACCAGTTCCTCGATCTTCTTGATGTCGGCGGCATTGGCATTGGCCATCGCGTTCTTGTCGATCGCGACCGCGACCGAAACCCGCTTGAGCGCGCCGGGGGTGAGGTTGGAGACCGAGACTTCGCGGCCCAGTTCGTAAGTGCGCGAGGCGGAGGTGTCGCCCATCGTCTGGGCGGCGTCTGCGGGCGGGGTATCCTGCGGCGCGCGGTCCGCCAGCTGCGGATCGGCAGGCGGGGTGTTGGCCGTCGCACCCGGGATGCCGGCTGCGGGCGCCTGCGAGGTCGAGCTTTGCTGCGTCGTCTCGCGGCGCACCGCGCCATCCTTGTCGTAGCTTTCGCGCGCCGAGGTGACCTCGTTCATGTCGAGCTCTACCTGGACCTGGCTGGAAAAGGCGTCTGCCCCGATCATCGGGGAGAGCAGCTGATCGACCTGCGCGGTCAGCTTGGCTTCCATCTGGGTCTGCAGGTCGAGCCGTTCATTGCCCGCGCCCTCGCGCTTGTCGGTCAGCAGCTTGCCATGCTGGTCCACCACGCGGACAGCATCGGGCGAGAGTCCCGGCACCGATCCGGCGACGAGGTTGACGATCGCGGCGACCTGGCTGTCGGCAAGTCCACGGCCCGGTGCCATCCGGACCATGATCGATGCAGAAGGCGCGACATTCTCACGCACGAAGACCGATCTTTCGGCCTTGGCGATATGAACGCGGACGCTCTCGACCCCGTCGATTTCCTGTATGGTGAGCATCAGCTCGCGTTCCTGCGCGGCGCGCAGCCGATCGCCTTCCAGCGTGCGGCTGGCCCCCAGCGGCAGGTTCTCGATCATCTGGGCACCGGTTTCCGGCGCGGCGATCGAGCCATTGGCGGCCACGACCATGCGCGCGCGATACAGATCGCTCTCGCTGACGCTGAGCGCGCCGGTGTTGTTATTGATCTGATAGTCGATCCCCGCCTGGTCGAGCGTGGCGACCACCGAGGCGCGGCTCGCATCGTCGAGCGAGGAATAGAGCACGCGTTGAGGACCGGGGGCGAGCGTCGCCCACAGCAGCGCGGCGATGCCGAGCCCGGCCATGCCGACGAACCAGGGCAGGGCCTTCCTGACCATTGGCTGCGCGGCAAAGGCGCGGGCGCGCTGGCCCATATCGCCCTCGCCGTTCATCAGCGGCTCCAGCACGGAGCCTTGCCCCGGCGGATGCTGCCCTGCGCCACCTTGCGGCGCGTTGGCGGGAACCAGACCGGCCATCTATCAGACCCCCATCCGCATGATTTCCTGGTAGGCGCTGAGCAGTTTGTTGCGCACCTGCAGGGTTGCTTCGAACGCCACGCCCGATTCCTGGCGGGCGAGCATGACCTTTGCGATATCGGTGGTTTCGCCGCGCTCGTAGGCGGCGGTGATCTCGCCCGAGCGCTGCTGCGCGGCGTTGACGCCGTCCAGCGCGCTGCGCAGCGAATCCGCGAACCCACCATTATCCTTCGCGGGCTGCGCCTCGGTCGGAGCGGCGGTCTTGTCCTGATGCAGCTCCTGCAGCACCTGCGTGCGGTCGATGATCTGCTGGCGCAGCGCCATGACCTGGTCGATCGCGCCGCCGCCATTGCCGGATACGGGGTTCATCTTGCGCCTCCCACGGCGATACCGGCGTCACGGAAGGAAGCGAGGCGATAGCGCAGTGTGCGCTCGGAGATGCCGAGCTGCCGGGCGGCTTCGGCGCGGCGGCCATTGCACGCATCGAGCGTCTGCATGATCGCGTTGGCTTCGGATTCGCGGACGATCTTGGATAGCCTGCGCGCGCCGCTCGGCGGGACTTCGTAGACCCCCTGATAGACTGGCGGCTGGTTTTGCGGTTCGGCACGCTCCTGTGCGGCGACCGACCTGACCGGCGTGTCGAACACGATATGCTCGTTCGCAATCGCGTCCTTCCCCGATGAAAGAAGCAGCGCGCGGCGGATGACGTTTTCCAGCTCGCGGACATTGCCCGGCCACTTGTGCGCCTTGAGCGTGGCGAGCGCGGCTTCGGACAGCCACGGGATCGTCTGGCCCTTCGTCCGGTGGCGCAGGATCATCGCGAAGGCGAGCGGGGCGATATCGCCGGTCCGCTCCGCCAGCGGGGCCAGCGTCATGGGAAACACGTTGAGGCGGTAGAACAGGTCTTCGCGAAAGCGCCCTGCGGCGACTTCGGTGGGCAGGTCGCGGTTGGCACAGGCGATCACCCGCACATCGACCTTTACCGGGCTGGTTGCGCCGATCGGCACCACTTCGCCTTCTTGCAGCGCGCGCAGCAGCTTGGCCTGCAGCGACAGCGGCATTTCGGCAATTTCGTCGAGCAGCAGCGTGCCGCCGTCGGCCGCGCGGAAGAAGCCTTCGCCGGTCGCGTTCGCGCCGGTGAAGGCGCCTTTCTCGTGCCCGAACAGCAGGGCTTCCAGCATCGTCTCCGGGATCGCAGCACAGTTGACCGCGATGAAGGGCTTGTCGGCGCGGGCGCTGCGCTGATGGATGAACTTGGACAGCACTTCCTTGCCTGTGCCGGTCGGCCCGTGGATCAGCACCGGAATATCGGTTTGCGCGAGCCTGTCTGCCAGCGCGATGACCGCGAGCGACACCGGATCTGCGGCGACCGGCCCGCCATTGGCGCACAGCAGCGCGACCAGTGCGGCGATGGTCGTTTCGTGACCCGGATCGCAATAGGTCAGATGCCCACCCTTGCCGGCGAGCCCGATCGAGGCGCTATCCGATCGTTCGATGACGATCGTGCGGCCTTCATGGCTGCTCTTGGGATCGGCTGCGTCGGCCAGCAGAATCGGTCGATCGAAAAACAGCGATGTTGCGATCCCCGTCAGTCTCGATGCTACGGCACCATGTTGCCGCGTGAACCGCGCGCTCTCGTTAACCCCAATCATGCTGACCCCGTTCAACCCTTATTATGCCCCTTGGTCGAGGCACGTTTTTGCCGGTGGACGCACAAAATATGGTTACTTTTAGTCGTAGTGTTTTCCTCACGGGTAAAAATACCCATTGGATGAATCTTTCCGAGCGCAGCCCTTAACTTCCCCGCTCCCCTGCCGGTCTTGGTCCCAGCTGCTGCGAACCGATCCACCCCGAGGCAGCGATCTTTTTGTCAGGGAGACTTTGGAAATGAGCGTTATCAACACGAACATCAGCGCGATGAAGGCAGCCAATGCTTCGTCGTCGGCCAACAAGGCACTGGGCACCGCGATGGAGCGCCTGTCCACCGGCAAGCGCATCAACTCGGCCAAGGACGACGCCGCCGGCCTCGCCATTGCCACTTCGATGACCTCGCAGGTCCGCGGCATGTCGCAGGGCATCCGCAACGCGAACGACGGCATTTCGATGGCGCAGACCGCTGAAGGCGCGCTCAACGAAGTGACCAACATGCTGCAGCGCCAGCGTGAGCTGACCGTGCAGGCGTCGAACAACACCTACTCGGCCGACGATCTGTCCAACCTCAAGTCCGAAATGGATGCGCTGAACACGCAGATCGGCAACATCCTGACCAATACCCAGTTCAACGGTCAGGACCTGTTCGTCGCCGCCAATGTCGGTACCGCAGGCGTCGTGTCGATCCAGGCCGGTGCCAACGAGGCCGACGTCGTTACCATCGATCTGTCGAGCGACCTCGCGAATGACGGTACTCTCGCGGCAGCCGCTGGCGTTGACGTGACCGCGCTGGCCGCAGGTGACATCGGCGTGTTCGATACCGCGATCAAAACCGTCTCCACTGTTCGTGCGGGTCTGGGTGCCACGCAGAACCAGCTGGAATCGGCCGTCACCAACCTCAACAACAACATCACCAACCTCTCCGATGCGCGTTCGCGGATCGAAGACACCGACTACTCGACCGAAACGACTGCGCTGGCGAAGGCGCAGATCCTCAGCCAGGCTTCGGGCGCGATGCTGGCCCAGGCCAACCAGAGCCAGCAGAACGTGCTTTCGCTGCTCCGCTAAGCTTTCACTTCCAACCACAACCAAAGGCACTTGGCCCGTCGCTTTCGAGCGGCGGGCCATTTGCTTATGCGCTCCCCTCCGGACGAGGCGGGTGCGGCGATCGCGCTACAGGCCCGCCGCCATTGGCCAGTCGGTGATCCGGTCGGACCGCGCCACAAGGGCTGGAGAAGGGTGGAGCCCCGCCCGGGGCGCCGTGCGCAAATCGCCGTGCCATGCATCAGGGCCGGCAAGCGCTAGCGATCGCCAGCACTCCGCCGTTCGGGGCGCAGTGGCCGCTCCCCCTCATAATCGTCGGGGCCGATGTGATCGCATCACCATCGTCGCGCGCGCCTGCTTAGTCCAGCGCGAACCAGGGCGCAGGGCCTCAGGATCATGCGGACTGCATTGGCGATCGGGCTGTCCGAATCGATCGGATGGCGGCGGAAATGAAAGGTGCGTCGGCCCGGCAGCGCCATGGCGAATGCCCGTGCTACGCAGCTCCAGAGGGGGATGGGACGGCAGCCCGCTTGCGGCCCTCTCGACCCCGCATGCGCGAGGGTTGGGCGAGCCTTGGGGCAAGCCGGTGTTCACCATCTGCATTAATGATGCCGCTTGCGCGAAGAGCGATCATCGCCCGAAACAGCCTGTTCTATCTGCTCCGGCGAGCAATCGCGTAAAGCATCGTCTCGTCGGACGGGTGGTGATTTTTCGTATTCCGAGTGCAACGCCCGCTCGATCGATGTCGGGCCGGGCGGTTCGTCCGCTCCGTTCGCCCAGTCAGTTCGCCCAATCAGTTTGCCCGGTCAGTTTGCCAGGACGATCGAGATCCGGCGGTTGCGCGGATCGGACGGATCGTCCTTCACCAGCAGCTCGGTATCGGCAACGCCTTCGATCCGGCGGAAGCTGTCGTCGGGAATGCCCTCGTTCATCAGCGTCTGGCGGGTCGCCTCGGCGCGCCCGGCAGAGAGCGACCAGTTGTTGATCCGGCCCGGGTTCTTCCATTTGAGGCTATCGGTGTGGCCGCGCACGATGATCTTGCGTTTCTCCGGCTCTATCGCCAGCGCGATCGCGGCGAGCAGTTCGGCAGCGTCCCGGGTCAGCACAGTGGTGCCCAGGTTGAACATCGAGAAATCGGCATCGTCGACCAGGTCGATCCGCACGCCTTCGGTCGTATCGACCATCTTGATCTGGCTGATCAGCTTGGCGAGCCGGGGGTCTTTTTCGAGGCTATCCTTGGTGCGCGAAGTGATCCGTTCGATCATCCGCGCGGCTTCCTTCGGCCCGCCCATCGCATCGCGCGGCACGGTCAGGCCCTTGTTGCCTGTCTGCCCCTGCCGGTTGGGATAATCGTCGACATCGGTCAGCGATGCGCCCGACAGCAGCCCGTTGGCGCCCGCGCCGCTATCCTTGATCTTGACCAGCGTGGGGGTGAAATAGTCGGCCAGCCCCCTGCGCTGGTCTTCCGTGGTCGCGCCCAGCAGCCACATCAGCAGGAAGAACGCCATCAACGCGGTCACGAAGTCCGCATAGGCGACCTTCCACGCACCGCCATGGTGCCCGCCTTCGATCACCGTCACCTTCTTGACGATGATCGGGGGGAGATTGTCACCCTTGGCGGCGGCCATCTCAGCGACCCCGCAGCGCGTCGAGCAGTTCGGTCAACCCCGGGCGCACCGTGTGGCCGAGGCTGGAGCGCGCGCTTTCCACCACCAGTGGCTGCGGGTGGCCGTAGAGCGAGGCGATGATGACCTGCTTCACCGCATGGAAGATCTGTTCGTCCTGCTCAATCACCTGCTTGAGCCGGGTGGCGAGCGGGCCGACCATGCCATAGGCGAGCAGCACGCCCAGAAAGGTGCCGACCAGGGCCGAGCCGATCATCTCGCCCAGAATCTCGGGCGGCTTGTCGATCGAGCTCATGGTCTTCACCACCCCCAGCACGGCGGCGACGATGCCCAGCGCAGGCAGTGCGTCGGCGAGCGTCTGGAGCGCGTGCTGCGGCTCGTGCAATTCGTGGAAATGCGTCTTCATCGCATTGTCCATCACCTCTTCCACCGCATGGGTTTCGAGCGTGCCGGACGAGACCACCAGCAGCGTCAGCGTGTCGCTGATCAGGCTGATCAGAGCCTGGTTTTTCATCAGGTTGGGATAGGAGCTGAAGATGGTCGAGTTTTCGGGCTCGTTGACATGGCTTTCCAGCGCCACCGGGCCATCGGTCTTGAGCACCTTCATCAGCTGCGTGGTCAGCGCAATCGCGTCGATGTGATCCTGCTTGTCATGCTGCGGCCCCTTGAAGATCTTTATAAACGCGCCGCCGATCGCCTTCAGGTGGGCGAGCGAGTTGCCCGCGATGGTCGCGCCGAGCGCAGCACCGCCAATGATCATCATTTCGTAGGGCAGCGCGTGCAGCACCGGGCCCATCGCCCCGCCGCTGATGACGAAGCCACCGAACACCAGGACCAGCAGAATGACGATGCCGATAATCGCGTACATGGATCAGTATCCCCCTAGGAAGCGCGATCAGCGCAGCATCGAAAACAGGTTGAGATTGGCGAGACGCACGAAGCTGGCCTGGCTGGCTTCGAGCACGGTCATCATTTCCTGAAGGCGGGTCATGGTCACCGCCGGATCGGCGCCGCCCATGACAGAGCGTTCTTCCGTGATCCGCTCGACATTATCGACCCGGCGCTCGCTCATGATCTCGAGCCACGCCATGCGGGAGCCGAGCACGGTCTGCGCGGTGGTGACCTTGTCGAACCCGGTGTCGAGCGTGGTCAGCGCGTCGCGTGCGGCGTCCGCCGCGCCTGCGCCGCCCGCACGCAGCGCGGTGCTGAGCGAGGCAAGCTGTGCAAACAGATCGGTCGGTGCGCCACCTGCGTCGGTGAAGGCGAACACCTCCTGCCCGGTCATGCCCGGCTGAATCGTCTGGCCTTCGCCGATCTCGACCCGGTCGAGCGTGGCGGTGCCGGCATAGGTCGCCGCTCCGGTAACCGGATCGACGTCATAGGCATTGCCGACCGCCTGCCCGCCGAACAGCGAATGGCCAGAGGCATTGCGCCCGTTGGCAAGGCCCAGCAGGCTTTCGCGCAAGCCATCCAGTTCGGTCGCGATCAGCACGCGCTGATCGTCGCTGGTGGTGGCGTTGGCCGCGTTGAGCGCGAGTTCGCGCGCGCGGCTGACCATGGTCGCGATCTGGCCCAGCGCTTCGTCGGTGAAGCGCATGTTGTTTTCGGCCTGATCCGAATTGCGCGTATCGACCGCGGTGATCCGCTCCTCGCGGTCGAGCATCCGCAGGCGCGCCGCAGCGACCGGATCGTCGGACGATCTCTCCAGTCGCTCGCCGGTGCCGATCTGTTTCTGCAGGCTCTCCGCGCGCGAACGCAGCGATCCGATCTGGGTGGCGGAGCGTTCGTAGAAGGCGCCAGTGCTAAGACTAATCATCGGCCAATCCCCAACAGGGTGTCGAAAATATCGCTCGCCACCTGCATCGCCTTGCCCGAGGCTTGGAAGGCCTGCTGGTAGCGGATGAGATTGGCGGCTTCGTTATCCAGATCGACGCCCGACTGTTCTTCCAGCGCGATCCGCGCGGAGGACGCGATGGTTTCCAGCGCGCTCTGGGTGACCGTGCGCCCGGCGACCTTGCTGGAGACATCGAACAGGATCGAATTGAGCCCCTCGGCGGGGTTGGCCGAGGTCAGCGCCTGCCGCATTTCGGCAAGATTCTGCTGGTCGCGGGAGCCTGCGGGCGATCCCGCCGGGGCCGTGGCAAGACCTGCACCACCCGCCATCGCGACGCTCAGCGTGCTGGCAGTGGTGCCCGCAAAGATCGGCTGGCCTGCGGTCCCGTCCAGCGCGACGCCGTTGGCCTGCGCGGCGTTGATCGCGGTGGCGATGGAATTGGCGATCCCGTCGAGCCGGGTGCCGATCGCGGCCAGATCGCTCAGCGCGAGCGATGCGCCGGTCAGGCTGCCCGAGCCTGGATTGAACGGCGCGCCGTCGATCGCGAAGCTCAGCGTGCCGTCGACGGCCGTGGCCGAGGTCAGCGTGGATGCGGTGCCGCCCGACACGAACGCGGTCCCTGGGGATGCGCCGAGCGACACGCTGACCGTTCCGTCGGGCGCGAAGGACGTGTTCACATTGGCAAACGCGCTCATCCGTTCGAGCAGGCTGTCGCGCTGGTCGAGCAGGGCGGCCTGATCGTTGCTGCCCGCGCCCGCGCGGGCCAGGCGCAGGTTCACCCGCGAGAGTTCGGCGCCATAGGTGTTGAGGTTTTCGACATCGGCAGCCGCATCGAAGCGCAGGCCTTCGCCTGCCGAGGCGAGGCTGGAGGCGGTGATGTTGAACTTGCTGGCCAGCGTTTCGGCTTGCCCGAGCACCGCCGCGCGCCGCGCGCTGTCGGTCGGGTCGCCCGCAAGCTGCTGGAGTGCGGCCTCGAACTCGACGATCGAATCGAACACGCCCGACTGTTCGACCGCAGCCTCGATATTCTGCAGGCCCGACAACTCTACATTGGCGCGCTGGAGGTCGGCATTGGTCCGGCGCAGTTCGGCCTGGCGGAAGGCATCGGCATTGCGGCGGACCTGCGCGATGCGCGAGCCGGACACCGACACATCGCCGCCACGCCCTGCAATGCTGCCGCCCGAGACCTCTTCGATCCGGATCGACCGGCGCACGTAGCCATCGCTCGAAGCATTGGCGATGTTGTTCGCCGTCACTTCGAGCGCGCCGCGTGCCGCGCGTGCGCCGCTGGCGCCGATGGAGAGGAGATCGGAGGCCATTATCCCTTGTCTTCCGGAATGGGTTGCGAGGGGAGGAAGCGTTCGAGCTGCCGCTCGATCGCGTCGGCGAAGCCAAGCTGGCCCGATTTCGCGGTCAGATCGGCAAAGCGCTCATCGCGCATTTGCGTAAAGGTATCGTCACTGCCCTCGAACAGATCATTGCCGCCGAAATCGGTCTTGCGCGCGCTTGCCAGCATCTGCCGCAGCAGCACCGCCTCGAACGCCTGTGCCGCCTCGCGCAGCTCGGCGCGCTGGTCGGCTGCATCGTCGCGCGGGCCGCCCAGCGGGGTAGGCGAGCGCACCAGCGAGAAGTCCATCGGGGCGAGCGCGCTCATATCACCACCACCTCGGCGGTCAGCGAGCCGGCATGCTTGAGCGCGTCGAGAATCGCGACCAGATCCGCCGGGCTCGCACCCAGCATGTTGAGCGCATCGACCACGTCGGCGAGGTTGGCCCCTCCGGGCAGCGCGGTGACGTAGCCGCCGTTCTGGCGGGCCTCGATATTGCTGTTCGGCTCCAGCGCGGTCTGGCCGCGAGAGAACGGCGCGGGCTGGACGATCGTGGGGTTCTCGTCGATCCGCACCACCAGGCTGCCATGGCTCACCGCAGCAGGCGCAAGGCGCACCGCGCTGGAGATCACGATCGTGCCGGTGCGGCTGTTGACGATCACCTTCGCCGCGCGCTCGGCGGGCGTGATGTCGAGCATTTCGATCTCGGCCATCAGCGTCGCGCGGGTATCCGCACCGGGCGGCAGCATCAGGGCGAGCGTCACCGCATCCTCGATCCGCGCCATGCCCGGAAAGCGATCATTGATCGCATCGCGCACGCGGCTGATCGTGAGGAAGTCGGCGCTGAACATGTTCCAGCGCAGTACCTCGGAAAAATCGAAATTTGTGCTGACCGCGCGTTCTACGCTGGCCCCGTCGGAGATACGGCCCACGGTCGGCACGTTGACGGTCAGCTTGGATCCGTCATTGGCCGAGATGCCCAGCCCGCCGACGGTCAGGTTGCCCTGTGCCATCGCGTAGATCTCTCCATCCGCGCCGTAGAGCGGGGTCATGATCAGCGCACCGCCGCGCAAGCTCTTGGCCTTGCCGATGGTCGAGACGGTGATGTCGATCCGCTGGCCGGGCTTGGCGAAGGCGGGCAGGTTGGCGGTGATGATCACGGCAGCGGCATTCTTCAGTGCCGGGTTGACCCCGGGCGGCAGCTGCAGGCCCAGACGACCCGACACGCCGCGCATGGCCTGCGTCGCGTAGGCAAAGTTGTCATCGCCCGTGCCGTCGAGGCCGACGACGATGCCGTAGCCGGTCAACTGGTTGGAGCGGACCGACTGGAACTGGCCGATGTCGCGCACACGCTCTGCCGAGGCACCTGCGGGCAGGGCCAAGGCGCACAGGGCGGCGAGCATAATGAGGATGCGGTTCATGGCTCTAAAAGCTCCGGATCAGAACGGCGAAACGATGGAGAAAAAGCGCGACAGCCAGCCGGGCTTGCCCGCCCGCTGCACCGCGCCCTTGCCGCTGTAGGCAATTTGCGCGTCGGCCACGCGGATCGAGGCGATGCGGTTGTCCGCGTCGATATCGGCGAGGCGGATGATGCCCGACAGTTGGACCCATTCCTCGCCCTGGCTGAAGTTCATGACCTTCTCCCCTCGGACCAGCGCGGTGCCGTTCGGGCGGACTTCCGCGATGGTCACGGTCAGGTCGCCGCGCAGGCTGGAAGTTTGCGCCGCGTTGCCCGCTCCATTGAACGACGCGGCGGCCGAAGCATTGAGGTCGCCCGGATCGACCGGGATGAAATCGGGCAGGTCCAGACCGGCATTGCCGTCGCGCTGGGTCTTGCCGCTGGTCGCCTTGGTGGTGGTGGTCCGTTCGATCAGCACGATGGTGACGAGGTCGCCCACGCGCGAGGCGCGGTTGCCATTATATAGCGGCGCGTAGCCCTGGCTCGCCTGGAAGATCGCGCCGTCGTTGCCGTAGGTGACTGCCGCCACCTGCTGCACCGGCGCGGCGGGCGGCGGGGGCAGCGTGGCGCTGAACCCGGCCGGGCGCGTATCGCCCGCGCACGCGGCGAGCGCCAGAGCGAGCGGCATGGCGAGGAGAAGTTTGGTGTTCATCAAGGCAGGCCTCACAGGGTCTGGTTCGCGTTGCGCAGCATCTCATCGACTGCGGAGACCATCTTCGAGCTGATTTCGTAGGCGCGCTGCGCCTCGATCATCGCCACCAGCTCTTCCACGATGTTGACGTTGGACCCCTCCAGCATGCCCTGGCGGATCTGGCCGCGCCCGCCTTCGCCCGCGATGCCGAGTTCGGCGGCACCGCTGGCGGCGGTTTCGGCGAGGAAGTTGTCGCCGATCGCCTGCAGGCCGGACGGGTTGGTGAAGCGTGCGACCTGGATCTGGCCCAGCTCGGTCGGTTCGGATTCGCCGTTGATGCTGGCCGAGACTGTGCCGTCGGGGGCGATCGCGATCGCGGTCGCGCCTTCGGGCACGGTGATTTCGGGTTGCACCGCAAAGCCCTGCTGGGTGACCAGCATGCCCTCGGCAGAACGGGTGAAATTGCCCGCGCGAGTGTAGCCGGTGCGGCCCCCCGGCATGGCGATCTGGAAGAAGCCGTCCCCGTCCAGCGCGAGGTCGAAAGCATTGTTCGTGGTGTCGAGCGTGCCTTGCGTCATGATCTGGCTGGTCGACTGGACCGCGACCCCGGTGCCCAGGTTCAGGCCTTCGGCATAGGCGGTTTCGCCCGAGGATTTCTGGCCGGCAACGCGCGTATCCTGATACGCGAGCGTCGCGAAATTGGCGCGGTCGCGCTTGAAGCCGGTGGTGCCGACATTGGCCAGGTTGTTGGCAATGACACGCATGCGCGCGTCCTGGGCCTCGAGCCCGGTGCGGGCGACCTGGAGTGCGGATGTGGGCATGTCCTAAAATCCTTCGGTTAGGTAAGACGCATGAGTTGTGCGCCGCTCTCGTCGAGCTGGCGCGCGGTCGACACGAGTTTGGAGCGCATCGCGAAGAGGCGCTGCTCTTCGATCATCGCGACCAGAATTTCGGTCGGCTTCACATTGGATTGTTCGAGCGCGCCAGTGTGGACCCGCGCTTCCTCGTCGGTGGGCAGGATGCCGCCCCCTTCGACCCGGAACAGACCGTCCAGTCCCTTGGCGATGGGCGAGCCTTCCCAGCTCGCCAGCTTGATCCGGCCCACTTCGGCGGGCGGCGCTTCGGGCGCGTCGGGATCGGTGCGGGTTACCGTGCCGTCTTCGGAAATGGAGATGCGGCCACCCGGTGGGACCGTGATCGGCCCCGTGTCCCCCAACACCGGGTGGCCTTCCCCCGTCACCAGCAGCCCGGTCGCGGAGATCGAGAGGTCTCCGCGGCGCGTATAGGCTTCGGTGCCGTCGTCTGCCTGCACTGCCATCAGCGACTTGGTCGCAATGGCGAGGTCGAGATCGCGGCCGGTCTCGATAACTTCGCCGCCTGTCATGTCCGCACCGGTGATCCGCGCGACCTGCATCGATCGCGCCTCGTTCGGGTGCCCTTCGATGGTCATCGCGCGCTGTTCGATCAGCTCGGCCCGGAACCCCAGCGTGTTGGTGTTCGCCATATTGCTGGCGATCGCCCGCTGGCGGTCCATCGAGGCCTGCATGCCCGAAAGCGCGGTGTAGATCAGGCGGTCCATCTACTTAGGTCCGCAGGTTCATGACGGTCTGCGAGATCTGGGTCGCGGTGTCGATCGCCTTCGCATTCGCCTGGAAATTGCGCTGCGCGGTGATCAGGCCGACCAGTTCCTCGGCAATATCCACGTTCGAGCGTTCCAGCGATCCCGACAGCAGCGCGCCATACTGGCCATTGCCCGGCTCGCCGTAGCTGGCGGTGCCGGAATATCCGGTCGACTCCCAGTTGGACGACCCAACCGGCTTGAGGCCGTTTGGCGCCATGAAGGTGGCCAGCGCGACCATGCCGACGGGTTCGTTCGTACCATCGGCGTAGGATGCACGGACCACCCCGTCGTTGCCCACCGTGACCCCGGCATATTCCGCGCCGGCGGCGTTGGTCACCGGAATCTGGACGTCCTGCAGCGCGTTCGAGGTCGGGTCGCCATTGGCGTCGACCGCGTAAGCCTGCAGGCGGTTGCCATCATTGTCGACGATCCCGCCGCTCTCATTGATCGTGAACGAGCCTGCGCGGGTATACAGCGTGCCGCCGTTTTCCCCGCGCATTGTGAAGAAGCCGTCGCCGGTGATCGCCATGTCGAGCGCGGAGCCGGTCTGTTCGATCGGGCCGAGCGAGAAGTTCTGCGTGATCGCTTCGACCGAGGAGCCGATGCCCTGGATCGTGCGCGGGTTGCTGAGCGCGGACCCGGCGACGATTTCCGCGAATTCGGTGCGCCCGCGCTTGAAGCCATAGGTTTCCGAGTTGGCGATGTTGTGCGCGATCGTGCCGAGCGAGGACTGCGCGTTCTTGAGTCCGTTGAGCGAGGTGTAGAAGGACATGTGAAGGCTCCCTTATTAGGCGTCGTTCGCGGCCGGGCTTGCGCCGTCGACCTCGGTGGCTGCGATCAGCGCGTCGAGCTTCTCGACGATCTTCTCCAGCGTGGTGTTGGTTTCGGCAGTGCCGGCGAGCGAGGAGAACTGCGCCATCTGGGCCAGCATCTCCTTGTTATCGACCGGGTCGAACGGGTCCTGCTGCTGCATCTGGACGGTCAGCAGGCGCAGGAAATCACCCTGGCCCAGCTGGTCCATGGTGCGACCCTGGGTGTTCGGGGTCGGATTGCTCGAGGCGGAGGTCGCGCTCGCAAATGGATTAACGCTGGTCATTTCATCCTCATCGTTTCGAGCATCAGTTGCTTGGCGGTGGACATGGCTTCGACCATGTTGCTGTACTGGCGCGAGGCTTCGAGCATCTCGATCATCTCGGCGTTCTCATCGACCGGCGCTTCCCACACATCGCCGTTCTCGTCGGCGAGCGGGTGGCCCGGATCGTGACGGCGCACGGGCGCTGTATCGGAGCGCACGACCCGGTCGACCCGAACCGAGCTGAGCCCGCTCTGCTTGTCGAGCTCTTCGGCAAACACCGTGCGGATCGGGCGGTAAGCCTCGTCCGCGGAGCCCGCGACGCTGCCCGCATTGGCGAGGTTGGACGCGGCGGCGTTCATCCGGACCATCTGCGCGGACATCGCGCGGTAGCCCATCTGGAACATGCTCATCGGTCCACTGGCGTTTCCAGGCATGGTCATTCGCCCCTGATCGCGCGGGTCAGTGTCTCGACGCGGCCCTTCAGGAAGCCGAGCGTGGCGGTGTAGGCGACCGCGTTTTCCGCGAAAGCGGCCTGCTCGGTTCCCATCTCGACGGTGTTGCCGTCGAGGCTGGCCATGGTGGGAATGCGGTAGACTGTGGCGCGCTGGGCGGCGCTTTCGCTTTCGTTGCCCGCCAGGCGTGCCTGCAGCGCGGCACCGAAATCGATGTCGCGCGCCTTATACCCGGGAGTGCCGGCATTGGCGATGTTGGAGCCGAGCACCGCCATGCGTTGCGCACGGACTTCCAGCGCTGCTCCATGGATGCCGAAAAGGCCCTCGTTCATTGCAATCGTCTCCACGCCTTCGTGTGTCGCTCACAGTAAGCAAGGGGCGTGCCAACTTGCGTGAAAGGCGCAGAAACGCGGGGCTTGCCGGGTGGGGCGGCAAGCGATTGCCGGTCGGCGGCAAAAATCGGGCGCTCAACCCTGAAACCGCGCGAAACCCTGCCGTTCTTGTTCCCGTGAACACGATTGCGACATTTCTCGACCACTGGTTCGACCCCGCCTCGCTGGGAATCGTGCTGGGTGGCACTTTGCTGGCCACGGTGCTGCGTTGCGGGCTGGCCGAGACGCGGCTGGCGCTGGCCAAGATCGCGGCGCTTGCCGCGCGGCCCTTTGATCCCGACCGCGCCCGCGCACAGATGGCGCGCCAGATCCGCGGCATCGCGAAAGAGGGCTTCGTGCGCGCGGAGCCGGTCCAGTTCGGCGACGGCGAGTTCGACCATCTGGCCGACGTGCTGATCAGCCGCCGCTCGATCGAGGCTTTGCTCGGCGAGCATCAGGAGCAGAAACGAACCCGCGTGGAGGCAGCGCAAACTGCGGTGCATGTGCTGGGGCAGGCGGCAGAGCTGGCGCCGGTGCTGGGCCTGGCGGGCACGCTGGTTGCGTTGGGCACGATGACACCGGACGGAACGGCTGGCGGGATGACCGGGGCGATCGCGATGGCGGTGGTCACCACGCTATACGGCATTGCCGCTGCCAATTTCCTGTTCAGCCCGCTCGCGGCCGCGATCGAGCGCCGCTCCGCGCGGGAGGAACGCGATCGGCAGGCGGCGCTTGACTGGCTTGAAAACGGGGTTCGCACGGCGGCCTCACGACCGCTCGCGGATCCGCCCGTGGGGCGGCGCATCTTGCGGGAAGTGGTGTGAGCATTCGCGGTCTCACCGGCTGGCAGACCTCGCTGGCGGATCTCTCGCTGATCCTGTTCGCGGTGGTCGCCGCGTCCTATCGCGGGGATCCGGGGGAGGAGGCCGTTCCGCGGCCCGAGGAGGTCGAGCAGGCGCTCGATGTCGCTCTCGGGCAGCCGATGGCGGTGTTTCAACCGGGCGGCGATGCCGATCTGACCCGCTGGCTCGCTGCGCAGAACATGGACGAGGGCGCGCTCGCGACGGTGATCGTGCGCCACCGGCCCGGCAGCGCGGCGCGTGCCGCCAGCGAGGCCGCGTACCTTGCAGACCAGATCGAGCGGGCGGGCCATCATGCGCGGCTGGTGGTCGAAACCTCCGCTTCTCCGGAAACGCTGGTGACGATCGCCCACGACCGACTCGATTATGGCACGGAAATTGCAGATACGCGGTGAATAGAGGTGGGCGCGTCGCTCGCCGCGACATGCCAGACCCGGAGCACCGCGATCATGCCCAAGCTTTCTCACCTGTTTGCCGGCGGCCTGCTAGCTGCCACCGCCGCTGCATCCCCGGCTGTAGCCGCCGGACCGATGGACCCGGCGGCGATCGACCGTGCGGTGATGGAATTCACCGGCGCAGGGATCGGCCAGCCGGGCGGCGCGCGCTTGCCGGTCGACCGGCGCATGCGCCTCAATGCCTGTGGCGCGCCGCTGCAGCTCCAGTGGTTCGGCAAGAACCGCGACAGCGTGCAGGTGCTGTGCCCCGATGCGGGCTGGCGGATCTACGTCGCGGTTTCACAGGGCGCGCAGCAAGCCGCGCAGGCCGATCAGCCGGGCAGCGAAGAGATCGTGGTCAGCCGGGGCGAGACCGTTGCGATCGTGGTCGAGGGCGGAGGCTTCTCGCTCTCGCGCCAGGCGGTCGCGCTGGAAGAGGGCGCGATCGGATCGTGGATCAAGGTTCGCCCGGCGCAGGACAAGAAGGCCGAACCGCTGCGCGCGCAGGTCGTCCGCCCCGGGCAGGTCGCCGTCCGCCTGCGCTGAAACGCGTGAGTTTTCAGCAAGGTGAGAAAAAAGTTTCACGGCCCTTAAAGGAATTGCGCAGGTGCCGTTCTAGGGTGTGAAGCGACCGTTCCATCGGACGGCCATGAGGAAGGACACAAGCAATGCGAGATCTCGGATTGCCGAACATCGGAGGACCGGCAAGCTTGCGCCGCGGCGTCGCGCCGGTCGAGCGCGTGTCCGCTCCGCAAAAGGCGGCCAATCAGGCAGTCGGCGCCCAGGGTATGAGCGCGGTTTCGATGCCGGACGCGGGCGGCAGCGCCCCGGTCGACAGCGATCGCGTGGCACGGATTCGCGGCGCGATCGAGAGCGGCACCTATCCGCTGGTCGCGACCGAAATTGCCGAGGGCATCATCGCCTCCGGCCTGTTCCAGAATAGCGGCGAGTAAGAGATTCGGGATGACGACGCGTAACGCCTTGCGGCAAATGCTTGCCCTGCTCGAAGGCGAGCGGCAGGCCCTTGCCGCCCTCGACATCGACCGGATCACCAATTGTTCGAACGACAAGATGGATCTGTGCGCGCGGCTCGATGAAGTGCGCCCGGAAGATCTAGACGAGGAATGCCTCGGCCTGCTCGACGCGGTGCGCCGGTTGAACACGATCAACCGCCGTCTGCGCAACCTTATCGCCACCAATGTCCAGGCGCGGATCGACGCGATGGCGGGCGTTGCGGGCACCTATAATGGCGGGATCGAGCGCCCCGCGGGGCTGTCTTTCTGACACAGGGGCTGCCGCCTGGCCATTAACTGGCACGAAGATTGCTTAGTACCTTCGGAAGTTCAGTTCCGGAGGTCCAGTGCCCACCGCAAGTCCAGTACCTGCCGCAAGCCCCGCGCAAGCGCCTGCCGCTCCGGCCCGCTCTGCGGACGTGCGCACCGCGATTGCGCGCGCATCCGAGAAGACCGGGGTCGATTTCGATTACCTGCTGGCGCAGGCGCGGCTCGAATCCGGATTGGACCCCGACGCCAGGGCGCGCACCTCCAGCGCGACGGGCCTGTACCAGTTCATCGATTCCACCTGGCTGCGCACGATGGACCGGCACGGGTCCAAATACGGCTATGCCTGGGCCAGCGACCGGATCGATCCGCGCGGCGGCGTGTCCGATGCGGGCACCCGCGCGCAGCTGCTCTCGCTGCGTTACGATGCGGATACCTCCGCGCTGATGGCCGCCGAGTTGGCGCGGGAGAATGCCGACGGCCTGCGCGGCGTGCTGGGCCGCGAGCCGGAAGCCGCCGAATTGTACCTCGCCCATTTCCTCGGGCTGGGTGGCGCGCAGACCTTCCTCGATGCCTATCGCACCGATGCGGGCCAGTCGGCCCCCGCGCTGATGCCCAAGGCTGCCGCCGCCAACCGCCCGATCTTCTACGACCGGGGCCGCCCGCGCTCGGTCGCCGAGGTGATGAGCCTGCTGCAGACCAAGGTTGCCAACGCGATGGAGCAGGGCGGGGCGATGCCCTTCGTGCCCGGCGTCGCACCGGGGACCGGTGGCCTGTCGCAGGAATTTGCGCAGGCGCGCTACGCCAGCACCGCGATGATGCCTGGGCGCAGCGCGCGCGCGGTGGCGATCGCCACGACCGATGGCCCGCAGGCGCGCCCCTCCATGGCGGACACGCTGCGGTCCACCTTCGGGGGCAGTGATTCAGGCGGGGTCGGCGGACGCGCGCGAGCCCGGATCGATGAAGCCTACTCGAAATTCGCGGCGCTCGGCCTGTGAAGTTGCCTGCCTTGATCTCGCCCGCGCTCGCGCTTCCCGCCGGAATTCTCGCGATCATCCTGCTGATGGTCGTGCCGATCCCGTCGCTGATGCTCGACCTGTTCTTCGTGCTCAACATCGCGCTGTCGGTCTCGATCCTGATGGCCGCGATGAATGCGCAGAAGCCGCTCGACTTCTCGTCCTTCCCGTCGGTCCTGCTTTTCGCCACGCTGATGCGCCTCGCATTGAACGTCGCGTCGACCCGCATCGTGCTGCTCAATGGGCACGAGGGCGGCGCGGCGGCGGGCAAGGTGATCGAGGCGTTTGGCGAATTCCTGATCGGCGGCAATTTCGCGGTTGGGCTCATCGTCTTTATAATCCTGACGATCATCAACATGATGGTGGTCACCAAAGGCGCGGGCCGCGTGTCGGAAGTGACCGCGCGCTTCACCCTGGACGCCCTGCCGGGCAAGCAGATGGCGATCGATTCCGACCTCGCTGCCGGGCTGATGACCGCCGAGGAAGCCAAGGCCCGCCGCCGCGAGATCGCGACCGAAGCCGATTTTTACGGTTCGATGGATGGCGCCAGCAAGTTCGTGAAGGGCGATGCGATCGCCGCGTTGCTGATCCTGTTCGTCAACGTCATCGCCGGTCTGGTGCTGGGCATGGCGAGCCACGGGCTGAGCGCGGGAGAGGCCGGGTCGCTGTACGTCACGCTGGCGGTGGGCGATGCGCTGGTCGCCTCGATCCCCGCGCTGCTGCTGTCGATCGCCGCCGCGGTCATCGTCACCCGCGTCTCCGACACGCGCGACCTGACCGGTCAGATCGGCGGACAGCTGGCCGATTCCAAAATCTGGCTGCCGGTGGGCCTCATCCTCGGTGCGATCGGGTGCATCCCCGCGATGCCGCAAATGATCTTCCTGCCGCTTGCCGGGGGGGCGCTGCTGTTGTGGCGCGCGCTGTCCAAGCGTGAGCAGGCGGCCGCGATCTTCGTGCCCGAGCCGGAGGAAAAGCCCGATCCCTCGCGGATCACCATCGGCGAAGTGTCGGACCAGACGCTGGTCACGATCCAGCTTGGCTACGGCCTCGTCCAGCTCGCCGACGACCGGAAGGGGGCGCCGCTGGTCGCCCGCCTGACCGGGCTGCGCAAGCAGATGTGCCAGGCCTTCGGCTTCGTCGTCCCGCAATTCCGCATTGCCGACAGTTTCGACATCGCGCCCGACCAGTATCGCATCATGCTCGGCGGAGCGCCGGTGGGCACGGGCACATTACGCAGCGGAAAGCTGCTCGCCATCGACACCGGCGAAGTGCTCGACTCTCATGTGCTCGCGGGCGAGGCAACCAAAGACCCGAGCTTCGGCTGCGATGCCAAGTGGATCGACGAAGGCTCGCGCGATCTCGCGGTTGCGGAGGGTTATCTGGTGGTCGACCCGGAAAGCGTCATCGCCACGCAGGTCCACCAGCTGCTCGCTGGCCGTGCGGCCGAGCTGCTGGGGCCGGATCAGGTGCGCGAACTGCTCGACCTGCTGCGCGAGCGCCATTCGCAGCTGATCGACACGATCACCCCGCAGCCGCTCTCGCTCGCCGCGATCACCGGCGTGCTCAAGGCTCTGCTGGCCGACGGTATCTCGCTGACCCATTCGGTGCGGGTCTTCTCCAGCCTGTCGCAGGCGGCGCAGCGGACCAGCGACCCGGCGCAGATTGTCGAGCTGATGCGCGCGGACCTCGGCTCGATGCTGGTCGGCACGATCTGCGGACCGGACGAGCGGCTGCCCGTGCTCACCCTCGCCGCGCGGCTGGAAGAGATGGTCGTCGGCGGAATGCAGGACCCGACCACGGGAGAGATCGTGATCGAACCCGACCTCGCCCGCTCGATCGGTGAACGGATATCCGCGCTGCTCAATTCCCGTCCGCAGGGCGCGCTTTCCCCGGCGCTGGTGGTCCAGCCGCGCGCGCGCCGTGCGCTCGCCAGCCTGCTCAAACTGCGTGCGCCGGGGCTGCTGGTCCTGTCGATCAACGAGCTTCCTGCGGCCCAGCCGATCGAGGTGATCGCCGTCATCGGTGACGATGCCGAGGCGCCACCGCAGCAGCCGCAATTGCCGCCGCCCGACCACAATCCGCACATGCAGCCGCAAGAGGCACTTGCCGCATGAAGCACGATCAAGCCCTTTTCGCCGTCCGCCAGGCCTATGGCTCCACCATTCAGGAGAAGGTGAACCAGTTCCTCCCGCTCGTGCGCAAGCTCGCGTGGTATTACGAGGGGCATGGCAGCGCGACGGTCGATGTCGACGACCTGATGCAGGTCGGCATGATGGCGCTGACCGAGGCGGCGCAGCGCCACGACCGGCCGACCGACGACGGCTTTGCCGCCTATGCCAAGATGCGCGTGCGCGGCGCGATGGTCGACCTGCTGCGCGGCCAGTCGCACCGCCCGCGCAGCGCCGCGGCCTGGACTCGCAAGCGTGACGCCGCCGAACAGACGCTGCGGACCGAGCTTGGCCGCGCGCCCGATGCGGCGGAGATGGCGCGCGCAATGGAAATGCCGCTCGACCGCTACGAATCGATGCGCCTTGCCGCCTCGACCAGCGCGACCTCGATCGACGATTGCTATTCGGACAGCGACACCGCGTTCAGCGATAACCGGCCCGACCCGGAAGCGAACCTATTGGCCAGCGAGGATAGCGGGGTACTCGCGCAGGCGATCGGCGCGCTGCCCGAGCGCCTGCAACTGGTCCTCAAGCTCTATTTCATTGAGGAGCTGAACCTTAACGAGATCGCCGCCGTGCTGGGCGTCAGCGTGCCGCGCGTCCACCAGTTGAAGGCCGATGCGCTGAAGAAAGCGCGGGTCGCGATGGTTTCGCAGGTCGAATAGCCGCCGCTTCCTTCAATGGGCCCGGGGGCTTCGGGACGAACAGTTTGCACTGCAGCATTGGTTGCCCTTATGGCTGTGGGCATGGCCGCTGCCGATCTCGCCCCGCCTCCGGATCTGACCGCGATTTCCAGCCTGGCGCTGTTTCTCGATTTCGACGGCACGCTGGTCGAGCTTGCCGACAGCCCCGATGCGATCGACGTGCCGGGGCATCTGGCGGCCGCGCTGGAGGGCAAGGCCACGCAATTGGACGGGCGGCTGGCGCTGGTCTCGGGCCGCCATATCGCCGATCTGCGCAAATACCTGCCGCGCTGCGCAATTGTGATGAGTGGTTCGCACGGGGCCGAGGTGACCAGCCCGGATGGCTCGCCGGTCAGCGAGCACACGCCGCCCTCGCTCCATGACGCGGCATGGGACGCGGCCCGCGAATTCGAACAGCGCACCCACGGCCTGTTGCTGGAGCGCAAGACGTTGGGGTTGGGGCTCCACTATCGCGACTGCCCCGATCGCAGGGACGATATCCGCGCCTTCGCGCAAGACCTCGCGCGCGAGCACGGCCTGCACCTGCGCGAGGGCAAGATGGTGGTCGAACTGGCGACCACAGACAGCGACAAGGGCGCCGGCCTGCGGGCGATCATGGCCGATCCGCCGTTCGCGGGCGGCACCCCGGTCTTCCTCGGCGACGACACCACCGACGAGGATGGGTTTCGCGTGGCGCAGGAACTAGGCGGTTTCGGCGTGCTTGTGGGAGAACCACGAGAAACCGCCGCCCGATATCGCCTGCCGGGCGTTGAAGCGGTGCACCAATGGCTGGAGCTTGCATGACTCAAACACCTTCCCACAGCTCGCTCGAACTCTGGCCGGTCGGCAATTGCCAGGTCACCGGGCTGATCGACGAGGGTGGCGGGCTGGTGTGGGGGTGCGTGCCACGGGTCGATGGCGACCCGGTGTTCTGCGCGCTGCTCAATGGCGACAGGCAACACGAAGGCATGTGGCGGATCGAGCTGGAAGGCTTCGCCAGATCGACCCAGCAGTATCAGCGCAACACGGCGGTTCTGAAGACCCGGCTTGAGGCGGAAGACGGCAGCGCGATCGAGATCATCGATTTCGCCCCGCGCTTCCGCCGCTCGGGCCGGATGTACCGCCCGGTCGCCTTCGTTCGGATCGTGCGCCCCGTGGCGGGCACGCCGCGGATCACGGTCAACTGCACGCCGATGAAGAATTATGGCGAGACGGTGGCCGAGACGACCAACGGCACCAATCACATCCGCTATATGGTCGGACAGCAGGCGCTGCGCATGACCACCGATGCGCCGGTCGGCTACGTGCTCGAAAAGCGCACCTTCCGGCTGGAGAGCGACCTGCACTTCTTCCTCGGCCCGGACGAGCCGTTCGGCGGCAATGTCGGGCGCGAGGTGGAGAAGATGCTCGAGCTGACCGACCATTACTGGCGGCACTGGGTGCGCGGGCTCGCCACGCCGATGGAGTGGCAAGAGGCGGTGATCCGCGCCGCGATCACGCTCAAGATCTGCCAGCACGAGGAAACCGGTGCGATCGTCGCCGCGCTCACAACCTCGATCCCCGAAGCGCCGGGCAGCGAACGCAACTGGGACTATCGCTTCTGCTGGATTCGCGACGCCTATTACACCGTGCAGGCGCTGAACCGGCTGGGTGCGCTCGACGTGTTGGAGAAGTACCTCGCCTATCTGCGCAACATCGTCGACAACGCCAAAGGCGGCGCGGTCCAGCCGCTCTATTCGGTAATGGGCGAGCCCGAGCTGACCGAGAGCTTCGCGCAGCATCTGGCGGGCTATCGCGGCATGGGCCCGGTCCGCAAAGGCAACGCCGCCTTCAGCCAGGTGCAGCACGACGCCTATGGCCAGATCGTGCTGCCGACGGTGCAGGCTTTCTTCGACCAGCGGCTCTATCGGCTGGCGGGGGAAGCCGATTTCGACAGTCTGGAGCAGGTCGGCGAGATGGCGTGGGCAATGCACGACCAGCCCGATGCCGGCCTGTGGGAATTTCGCACGCGGCAGGAAGTTCACACCTATTCGGTGCTGATGAGCTGGGCCGCGTGCGGGCGCATCGCGACGGTTGCGGAGCGGCTCGGCATGCCGGAAAAATGCGAATTCTGGCGCGATCGTGCGGCGCAGATCCGCGCCAGGATCGAGAACGAGGCATGGCACGAGGAAGGGCAGCACTATGCCTCCGCGCTGGGTGGCAGCCATCTCGACGCGAGCCTGCTCCAGATGATCGACCTCGGCTTCCTCAAGCCCGAGGACGAACGCTTCCAGAAGACCTTCGCCGCGATCGAGAAGGGCTTGCGGCGCGGCGAACACATGCTGCGCTACGATGCCGAGGATGATTTCGGCCTGCCCGAGACTGCGTTCAACATCTGCACCTTCTGGCTGATGGAAGCGTTGCATCTTGCCGGGCGCGAGGAAGAGGCACGCACGCTGTTCGAAACTATGCTGTCGCACCGGACGAAGTCTGGCCTGCTGTCCGAAGACCTCGATTTTAACAATGGCGAACTTTGGGGCAACTTCCCCCAGACATACTCTCTGGTGGGTATCATCAACTGTGCCACCCTTCTTTCCAGACCATGGAGCGTCATAAGATGAGCCGCCTGATCGTCGTCTCGAACCGTGTATCCGTACCCAAGGCGCGAGGTGCCGCCGGATCGCAGGGCGGGCTGGCGGTCGCACTGGGATCGGCGCTGCGCGAACGACGCGGAATCTGGTTCGGATGGTCGGGCAACGAGACCGAGACGTTCTCCGGCCATCTCGACATGCAGAAGAACCACGGGGTGACCACTGCGACGATCGATCTCGAGCCGCAGGACGTCGACGAATATTACAACGGCTACGCCAACCGCACGCTATGGCCGCTGTTCCACTACCGGATCGATCTGGCCGAATATGAATCCGGCTTTGGCAAGGGGTATGAGCGGGTCAACCAGCGCTTCGCCGACAGCCTTGGCCCGCTAATCGACCCCGAAGACACCGTGTGGGTGCACGACTACCACCTGATCCCGCTGGGCGAGCGGCTGCGTACGCGTGGCAACAAGAACCGGATCGGGTTTTTCCTCCACATCCCATGGCCACCGCGCAATCTGCTGGTCGCGCTGCCGTTCCACGAACGGCTGGTGCGCACGATGCTGGCCTACGACCTGATCGGTTTTCAGGATGAGGAATCGGTCGACAGCTTCCTCGGCTATTGCCGCAAGGAATTGCAGGCCGATGTCGCCGATGACGGCACCGTTACTTTCGATGGCCGATCGGTAAAGGTCGCTGCCTTCCCCATCGGGCTCGATTACGACGAATTTCTCGAAGGCGGGCAGACCGGCGATGCGCGGCAGGCGCATCAGCGGATGCTGTCCAGCTCGCGCCATCGCAAGGTCATCATCGGGGTCGACCGGCTCGACTATTCCAAGGGCCTGCCCGAACGCTTCGATGCGCTGGGGCGCTTCTTCGATACCTATCCCGAACGGGTGAAGGAGACGCTCTACGTCCAGATCGCGCCGCCCTCGCGGCAGGATGTCGCGAGCTATCAGAAGATCCGCAACACGCTCGAACAGAAGGCGGGCCAGATCAACGGCGAGCGTTCGGAGGTCGACATGGTCCCGATCCGCTACGTCAATCGCGGCTATTCGCGGCAGGAGTTGTTCGGCATCTATCGCTCCGCCCATGTCGGGCTGGTCACGCCGTTGCGCGACGGGATGAACCTGGTGGCCAAGGAATATGTCGCGGCGCAGGACCCGGATGATCCCGGCGTGCTCGTCCTCTCGCGCTTTGCGGGCGCGGCCGAGCAGCTCAAGGATGCGCTGCTCATAAATCCCTACAGCATGGAAGAAACCAGCGAGGCGATCCGCACCGCGATCGACATGCCGCTGGAAGAGCGCAAGGCGCGCTGGGAAAGGCTCAACGAGGTGGTCAAAACCGCCAATGTCGAGAAATGGCGCGAGAATTTCGTCGAGGCGCTGGGGGCCTAGCCTGACGAAGCTGCGTCAGCCCTCCTTGGCGAAGCGCACCAGCACCCAGATGATCAGCGGCACCAGCACGAAGCTGAGCACGACCTTGGCGATCGCCTGGCCGATCAGCAGCGGCACGATGTCGAACTGTCCGTAGAATGCGACCGTGATGAAGATCAGCGTGTCGACGGCCTGGCTGATGGCGGAGGCAAACCCGCCGCGTAGCATCATCCAGAAGCCGCTGCGTTCATCGGCCCCGCGCAGTTTCTCGAACAACCAGACATTGAGGAACAGCGACACACCATAGGCGATCGGCCCCGCGATCATGATCCGCCCGGTCTGGCTCAGCACGGTCTCGAACGCCGCAAGATTTTCCGGCGGCATCTGGGGGCTGGGCGGGAAGGCGAGCACCAGCTGAATCAGTAGGATCGACAGGCCAAGCGGGGCGAATCCCCACAGGACCAGCCTGTTCGCCATGCCGCGCCCGTAAAGCTGCGAAATCGCGCTGGAAATCGCCACCAGCATCAGAAACGCGAAAATCCCCGATTCGACCGCCAGTGTGGTGAAGCCGAGCGGCAGTGCGATCTGCTTGAAGCCGAGCACGCCGGCCAGCACCGTCATCCCGCCATACAGCAGCGCATAGACGAAGAGCGGGCGGGGAATCGCCGGGGCCGGCGCGGGTGCTGTGTGATCCATCCGCCTCCGCTTATGATCGGCGAGGGCAAAAGAAAAGGGATCACGGCGGGAACCTGTTGTCACCGCACGAATTGACTACCTCCGCCGAACAGGCGAAGGGGCGATCTCTTCCTGCAGACGATCCGAAAGCCACTTATGCCGCCAGTGCTTGCCAGCCTGCTTGGGATCGTCGCGATCCTTGCCTTCGCCTTCCTGCTCTCCAATGCCAAACGCAAGATCCAGCTGCGGATCGTGGTCTCGGCCTTTGCGCTGCAGGCGCTGCTGGCGTTTCTTATCCTGAGGACCTCGGGTGGGCGGATGGTGATCCGCGAGATGAGCGCCGGGGTCGCCGCGCTGCTCTCTTACGCGGATGCGGGCACCGCCTTCCTGTTCGGGGCGGACAATCCGCTGCAGAACACCTTCGCGCTGGGCGCACTGCCGGTCATCGTGTTCTTCGCCGCGCTGGTCTCCATCCTCTATCACCTCGGTATCATGCAGGTGATCGTGCGCTGGCTGGGTGGGGCGATCGGCTTCCTGACCGGGGTCAGCAAGGTCGAGGCGCTGGGTTCGGCCGCCAATATCTTCGTCGGCCAGTCGGAAAGCCCGCTGGTGGTGCGCCCCTATCTCGCCGCGCTCGCGCCCAGCCGCCTGTTCACCCTGATGACCGTGGGCATGGCGGGCGTCGCAGGGACCATTCTAGCTGCTTACGCGGGTCTGCTGGGCAACGAATATCTTCCCTTCCTGCTGGCTGCTGCCTTCATGTCGGCGCCCGGCGGTATCCTGATGGCCAAGATCATCATGCCCGATGTCGAAGAAGCCTCGCCAGAGGCCGAAGGCGAGCTGAGTCTGCCTCGTGGCCGAATCAGCGCCGAAGGACCAGCTGCCATCACAGAGCGGCGCGAGACTCATGAGGTGGAAGCGACCGATACCTTCGAAGAGGGGGAGCGGCCCGCCAACGTGATCGAGGCTGCGGCCCAGGGCGCGCAGACCGGGGTCAAGCTGGCGGTCGCGGTTGGCGCGATGCTGCTGGCGTTCGTCGCGCTGGTCGCGCTGGCCAACGGCGTGCTCGGTTGGGTCGGCATGTGGTTCGGCTATCCCGACCTCTCGTTCCAGCAGATGCTTGGCTATATCTTCGCACCGATCATGTTCCTGATCGGCGTGCCGTGGGAAGACGCGGGCATTGCAGGGGGGCTGTTCGGCACCAAGATCGTGCTCAATGAATTCGTCGCCTTTATCGATCTTGGGCAGATCGCTGCCGCCGATATTTCGGAGCGGACCCGGGCGATCATCACCTTTGCGCTGTGCGGTTTTGCCAATTTCAGCTCGATCGCGATCCAGATGGCGGTGACCGGCGGGCTCGCGCCCAACCAGCGGCCGGTGATCGCCAAGCTGGGCGTGCGGGCGCTGATCGCCGGGTCGCTCGCCAATCTGATGAGCGCGGCGCTGGCCGGGCTGTTCCTGCCGGCCTAAAAGGTTTCCCATGTCGACAATCGCATCCGTCTCGCTTGACCGCCCGCTCGAAGACATTGCCCGCGAACTGGGCGAGAGCTTTGCCGAATATGGTTTCGCCATCGTACGCGATCACGGCGTCGCGGACGATCTGATCGCGCGTGCCGAACAGGCGAGCCGCGCTTTCTTTGCGCTGCCGGAAGACACCAAGCGCGCCTACAAGATCGAGGGGATCGGCGGCGCGCGCGGCTACACCCCGTTCGGTCAGGAACAGGCCAAGGATGCCGAGGTCTTCGACCTCAAGGAATTCTGGCACGTCGGGCGCGATCTGCCTGGCGAGCATCCGCTTGCGCAGTTCATGGAGCCCAATGTGTGGCCCGCAGAGGTGCCCGAATACGAGGCGACCATGCGCGAGCTGTACCTAGCGCTGGAGGCGAGCGGGCGGCGCGTGCTCTCCGCCATCGCGATCCACCTGGGCGAAGACCGGCACTTTTTCGATCCCACGATTGAGGATGGCAATTCGGTGCTGCGCCTGCTGCGCTATCCGCCGCTGCCCGAGGATGCCCCCGATGGCGCGATCCGCGCAGCACCCCACGGCGATATCAACGCGATCACTATGCTGCTGGGCGCGGAAGAAGCGGGGCTGGAACTGCTGACGAAGAAAGGCGAATGGCTCGCAGTCAGCCCGCCGCCGGGGGCGCTGGCGGTCAATATCGGCGATATGCTGGAGCGGCTGACCAACGGGCGTCTGCGCTCGACCACGCACAGGGTGGTCAATCCGCGCGGCGATGCGGTGCGCAGGGCGCGCTATTCGATGCCCTTCTTCCTCCATTTCCGCCCGGACTATCTGATCGACCCGCTGGCCTCGTGCATCGCGCAGGGTGAAGAGGCGTCCGCGCCGGAACCGATCCTGGCGCATGATTTCCTGATGCAGCGTCTGCGAGAGATCAAACTGGCCTGATTCCCGGCCTCCGGGGCCGTCATATTATGACAATCTCATTAATCTCCCGGATGTTGCACTGCGGCAACACTTAAAAACGCATATTTTATAGGCGCTTAGCTGCCAGTAGTGGCGCCAAGAGCGCGTGACCTCCGGGGCGTAATTTGCCTGTCACAAATTTGGCGTTAGGGGGCCCTCGACCGGCCCGGGGGGTCGGCCTTTGAATCATTCCCCACTCCCGCAAGAGCGTCCTCGAAGGAATTCTCCATGAAGCTCAAGTATCTGCTGGCAACCAGCGTTGTCGGCCTCACCGCCGCAGCCTCGGCCCCGGCCTATGCCCAGTCGACCGGCTCGGTCGACTTCGACGATGAAAATGTCATCATTGTCAGCGGCGCCCGCGCGACCGACGTCGCCGGCATCGACATTCCCGATTCGCCCAAGGCCAAGGTCCAGGTCGATTCGGAGCTGATCGCGCGTCAGGCTCCCGGCCAGACGATCAACGACACCCTGAACCTCGTCCCCGGCGTCAGCTTCACCAACAACGACCCGTTCGGTTCGCTCGGCGGCAGCTTCACCATCCGCGGCTTCTCGTCCGACCGTATCTCGCAGACGTTCGACGGTGTTCCGCTGAACGACTCGGGCAACTACGCGCTCTACACCAACCAGATGCTCGATCCGGAAATCATCGAGTACGCGACCGTCACGCTCGGCTCGACCGACGTCGACAGCCCGACAGCATCGGCCGCCGGCGGCACGATCAACATCCGCTCCAAGACCCCGGACGAAGAGTTCGGCGTGATGACCAGCATCACCTACGGCAACATCATCGCGCGCGGTAACCCGGGCGATCGCATGATGTATCGCGGCTTCGCGAAGCTCGAAACCGGCAACATCACCTCGGGCGGCCTGCGCGCCTACGTCACCGCTTCGCGGACCGAGAACGACTCCGTGTTCTCGAACTACGGCGGCGTCGACAAGCAGCAGTACAACGCGAAAATCTTCCAGCCGATCGGCGTCAACGGCGACTTCATCTCGCTCGCCGGCCACTACAATATCAACCGCAACAACTTCAACGGTTCGCCCGCACGTTTCAGCGGTGCCGACGGCTATGCGATCACCGACCCCGAAGATCGCTTCTACGAGCTGTCCGACGGCACGCCCTGCACGCTGGCTCCGGCCACCCCGGGCGTCCAGGACGGCTACAACGACTGCGGCACCCCGTTCGAGCGTCGTTACAACCCCTCGGACACCGCCAACATCCGTCTGAACTCGCGCTTCACGCTCAGCGACAACCTGACCCTGACCGTCGACCCGAGCTTCCAGTATGTGAAGGCCAACGGCGGCGGCACCTCGATCGGTTTCGAAGGCTTCTCGCCCGACGGCTTCACCGGCGGCATCTTCCGCACCGACCCGCGCAACCCGCAGCGCAACAACCGTTCGACGCAGTACTACTACTTCGGTGGTACCGACCTGAACGGCGACGGCGACACGCTGGATTACGTCACGATCGGTTCGCCCAGCAACACGCAGACCAACCGCTATGGCGTGATCGCCAACCTGATCTACGACATCGCCGAAGGTCAGCGCGTCCGTCTCGCCTACACGTTCGACCGTGCGCGTCATCGCCAGACCGGCACCTCCGGCTCGCTGTTGACCAACGGCGAACCCGTGAGCGTCTTCCCGATCGACGATCCGCTGCTCGATGCCACCGGCGTGGCGCCGCAGAAGCGTAACCGCAAGTCGTTCGCGACCCTGCACCAGGCTTCGGCGGAATATCGCGGCGAGTTCGGCGATCTGGTCGCCCAGGTCGGTGTCCGTGCGCCGTTCTTTACCCGCGACCTCAACCAGTACTGCGTGACCACCGATGCCTCGGGCAACGTGAACTGCATCAACGGCGACGCCAACATCGCCGCTTATGTAGCCGCGAACCCGGGCGTGGTCGCGCCGGTTACGGCCAAGTACGACTACAACAAGCTGCTCCCCAACGTCGGGCTGACCTACAACTTCACCCCGGAAGCCAGCGTCTTCGCCAGCTATGCCAAGAACCTGTCGGTTCCCGGCACGGACGATCTGTACGGTTCGCTCTTCGTCGGCGTCGCGCCGACTCCGGAAACCTCGGACGCGTTCGATCTGGGCGTTCGCTACCAGACCCGCACCGTTCAGGCGCAAATTTCGGGTTGGTTCAGCCGCTACCAGGACCGTCTGAAGTCGGCCTATGATCCGGTGCTCGACCGGACCATCACCCGCAACCTGGGTCAGGTCGACAAGTACGGTGTGGATGGCAGCATCGCTTGGCAGCCGATCCGTGCACTATCGCTGTATGTCTGGGGTTCCTATGTCGCCTCCGACATCAAGGACGACGTGCAGACTGGTGCGACCTCTTTCGCTCCGACTGCCGGCAAGCGTGAAGCGGGCATTCCGGAATACACCATCGGCGCGCGTGTACAGGGTAACCTGGGCCCGGTTGAGATCGGTGTTCAGGTCAAGCGCACCGGCGATCGTTTCCTGAACGACATCAACACGATCACCCTGCCGGGTTACACCGTGGCCGATCTCGATGTTCGCCTGCCCCTGGGCACCTTCAGCGAAGATCTAGAGAAGGCCTATTTCCAGGTGAACATCACCAACCTGCTCGACGAAGTGTATGTCGGTTCGGCTTCGACCGGCCTGACCACCAGCGGCGAGTTCGTGAACATCGGCCCGCCGCGGGCGATCATGGCCTCGCTGGTCTGGGGCTTCTGATCCAGACACGCGAACGGCAACGTTCGGTTTGAAAAGCGGCGGCCTCCCCCCTTGGACACAGGGGTGGGAGGTCGCCGTTTTTCGTTTTCGGGAGGCCTGGCCCCGTGGAACCCGTGCTGCGCGCGCGGAGTTTTGCAGGGCATGGACGACGCACCCGGATTTTCAGAGGTCAGAACACGCCCCAGCCTGCCGGTGCTGGGCGGCATCGTGCTGGTACACGCCGCAGTGTTCTACGGGTTGATCCGTGCGTTTGCGCCCGATCTGATCCCGCTGGATCAGAACAGCGGCCTCGCTGCGTTCGACCTCACCGAGCCGCAGCCCTCGCCCAGCCCGACGCCCACCCGGACCGCCGCTGCGGCACAGGCAGCAGGCCCGCCAGAGGACGCTGCCGGGGCGCAGGGCGACCCGGGCGAGCGTGCGAAACCGCGTGAAGTCTCCGCGCCCGAGCCGCCTATCCCGCTCCCAAGCCGCAACCCCGCGCCGCGCGCCGCCTCCACCGGCGATGCCAATCGCTCCGGCGCGGCAGACGCGGGCGAAGGCAAGGGCGCATCCGGAGAAGGTGGCGGGACGGGTGCGGGCGGAACCGGGCAGGGCGGTGGTGGCGGGGGCGCAGTCACCCAGCCGGTGCTTACCCGCTGGATCAGCGATGTCTCCGCCTTCGCAATTCCGCCCGGCGGCCGGGCCGCGCGGGTAGGCACTCGCACGATCGTTGCGCTTGAAGTGTCCGCCAAAGGTCGGGTGACCGATTGCCGCGTGACCCGCAGCAGCGGCTTCCCCGAAACCGACGCCAAGGTGTGCGAGCTGTCCGCGAGGCAGATCCGGTTCGAACCTGCCCGCGATGCTGCGGGCAATCCGGCGCCTTCGCGCTTCCTGTATCAACAGCGCTATTTCGAGCGTGGCGGTGGTTGAAATCCCCGCACAAGCTCCGCGCCCCTACGCGCCGTTCGTCAGCGCCTTCGCCAGATCGGATTTGCCGTAGGGCTTCTTCAGGATCGCCTTCGCGCCGAGCTCCTCGAACCGCACCTCCTTGGCGCTGTATCCGGTCGCAAGCACGAAGGGCACACCCCTGCGTGCAAGCTCGCGCGCCACCGGCTCGCTCGACTCCTCGCCGAGGTTGAAATCCAGCACCGCGAAATCGGGGACCTCCTTCTCGATCGCGCGCAGCGCCTGCGTGACACTGCCTGAAACGAGCACCTCGGCCACGCCCAGTTCGCGCAGCATCTCTTCGGTATCGAGCGCGATGATCATGTTGTCCTCGATCAGCAGCACCCTTGGCGGCAGGTCGGGTGCAGGCCCTGCATCTGCGGTCGCATCGGCGTGGTCTTTCAGGTCTGTCACCACATGATCCTTGTCTGTCTCTTCGAGGAAGCGTGCGGGCACCATGAAGCGCGCCTCGAGCCCGCCCAGCGCGAAGTCGATATCGGTTTCGCCCTGCAATTCATGCGGGATCGACTTTTCGATGATGGTCGTGCCGAACCCGCGCCGCTCGGGCGCGCGCACCGGCGGCCCGCCGCGTTCCTGCCAGCCCAGCAGCAGGTCGCCCGCCGCATTGCGCTCCAGCGTGATCAGCAGGTCGCCAGACTGGTCGGACAGGCTGCCGTACTTGGCCGAATTGGTGATCATCTCGTGCAGCACCAGCGCCAGCACGGTGTAGGCCTGCGGCACGATCAGCACGTCGGCCCCTTCGACCTCCAGCCGGGTGGTCTTCGCGCCCAGATAGGCGTTCGCCTCGTCCGTAATCAGCTTCTTGAGCGAGGTCGGGCCCCAATTGTCGCGGGTGAGGTTGTCGTGCGCCGCCGCCAGCGCACCGATCCGCCCGCCGATCAGCGTGGTCAGCGTGGCCGCATCGCCCGTCTCGTGGCGCGACTGGTTCACCAGCCCGCGGATGAGATTGAGGATGTTGCGCACCCTGTGGTTGAGCTCGGCGATCAGCAGATCCTGCTTTTCGCTGGCGCGTTGGCGGTCCTGCGCTGCGGCATCGGTCAGCCGCAGGATCACTTCCAGCAGCGTGATACGCAGCGTCTCGGCGAGATCGAGCTCTGGATTTGTCCAGTCGGCGCTGCGCCCTTCGACCGTTTGCTGCCAGGCTGCGAAGCTCTTGCGCGGGACGAGTCGTTCGCCCTCCGCCGTGCGCTCGACCGACTTGTCCGGATTGCCCGCCCACGTGACCACCTGGCTCAACTCTCGTCGCCAGAGGATGAAGTAGTCGCGCGCCTGGCGCGAGACGGGAATGATCAGCGCGCCAGTCGCCCGCCCGGCAAAGCCCTTCGCCTCGGGAATCGCGCGCGCGAGATCGGTTCGCGCGAGGATCCGCCCGGCCGGCCCGCCGTTCAATGCAGGGAGGATCTGTCGAAACTCGTCTTCAGACGGGGCATGGCCGCTCGCCCGGTAATCGCCGTCGATAAAGATGCTCGCCCCGTCGTGCGGGATCGAATCGCCGATCGAGTGGCCGATCTGTTCGAGCGTTTCGCGCAGGTCCGCCCCTGCGGCCAGCCGGGTCATCAGCCGCTCGTGCAGGTTCTGCCCCAGCGCACGCCGGGCCGCCCCGCTATCGTGCAGCACCCGGTCGAGCGTCAGGGAGAAGAGCTGTGAGAACACCTCTGCTGCCGTCCGGTTGGAAAAGGGCAGCGTACGCGGGCGATAATGGTGGCAGGCAAACAGTCCCCATAGTCGCCCGCGCACGATGATCGAGATCGACAGCGAGGCGCACACGCCCATGTTGCGCAAGTATTCGATATGGATCGGCGAGACCGAGCGCAGGGTCGAAAGGCTGAGGTCGATCGGATCGCCGTCGAGCCGCTCCCCCGGCACCACCGGCACCGGCGTATCGTTCACATCCGCAATGATCCGCAGACGGTTGCGCAGGTAGAGTTCACGCGCCTGCTGGGGAATATCGCTCTTGGGGTAGCGCAGGCCCGAATAGCTATCGACCTCGTTTTCGCGCGCTTCGGCAATGACTTCGCCCGAACCGTCCGGGTGGAAGCGGTAGACCATGACCCGGTCGAACTCGACCAGCGCCTTGAGCCGCTTCGCGGCGGCCTGGCACAGATCCTCGACCGACTCGATCCCCTCGAGCCTGTTCATCATCGGTCGGATCGAGGCGACGTGATTGCCGAAGCCCGCCGGATCGTGCCGCTCGAATTCGAGCACCAGTAGCCCGGCGGTGCGGTGGATCGAACAATCGAACCGGTTCCTTCCGGTTCCGCGGGCGGCAATCGAAAAGAGCCGCTCGGTATCGTCCGGCTCGACCAGCCACTTCACTGCGTCCTGAATGGCCTCCCGCGTCAGCGCCGGCAGGATCGAGTCCAGCGAGTCTCCTCGGGCAAGCGCTGGCAGGCCGAGAAATTCGGCAGCGTTCGCGGAATGGTGGGCAATGCAATTGTCCGGTGAGACGACCAGCATCGCGCCGAAGGACTGGATATGGCCAAGCTGGTGGATCGGCTCTCGGTCGCAGCTGGTCAGGTCGACCTGGGTTTCAGCCGCACTCATGCAGCGGTCGCTACAAGCCGACGATCGGCCTCGCGGGAGAAATGGGCGAACACCGCGCGCGCGGTTCGCTCGGCGCCAGGGTTGATCTCGTCTGAGGCGAGCAATGGGCGCAGCGCCTTGAAATAGGCGGGCATCGTCTCGTCGCGCAGGAATTGCATCGGCCAGCCCTCGGGCGCGCGGCTGGTCAGCTCACGTTCCATCATCCGGTTGCCGAGCGAGGAGCCGGCCAGCACCCACGCCGCGCCGAGCCAGGCGAGCGGTCCTTGGCTCGCATATGTGAAAGCTGGTATGTTCTCTTCAAACCCATCGGCCCGGGCACAGCCGAGCGCGGACAGATCCGACTCGATAAGGCCGGTCTGCGCAGGCGGCAGCCATTCCTGCGGGCACCAGCGCGCCAGCCAGCTCTCGACGCCGATCCGCGCGCGTGATTGCAACCGCAGGAAGCAGGCGTAATCGTGCCGATCGGCGAGATCGAGCCGACCGAGTGCATCGTCCAGTTCCTGGTGATCGTCTTGTGTCGCTGTGCGCAGTCTCGCGCGCAGCGCGGGTGCTGTGGAGCACCTGGCAGTCATTCGCGCGTTCCTCTTCCCGTCCAAAACTGAGCCTGTGTCACCAGCCACAAGGCGCGATAAGTCGATCTATCCGCAAGGGAAGAGGTAAGTTCCCGCTCTAACCTTTATCAAGTCAGGATTTCGGGCCGGAAAGCAGCTTCGCACCCTTGTCGCTCACAGCTGCGGCGATCAGGGGTTTGAAGAAGGACAGCATCGGCGGCAGGTCGAGCGTGACGACAACCTGCTTTTCCTCGATCTCGATCGCGACGCGCACGGTCTGTCCCATCGCGGCGACCGACATCTTCATGCAATCCTCGGTCGGCCACTCGCTGCTCATCTCCGCTGCGCCGCCGGGCATGTGCTGCGGCAGTTCGGGCATCCGCTCGCGCAAACGGCGGCGGACTTCCTCCTTGGGCAGATCGTGCTGGATCGGGACGCGCATCAGCGGGGCGCCTCTTCGGCGGGGCCTTCAGTCGCTGCCGGACCCTCGCCATAGCGATAACCGAGATAGCGATGCTGGACGGCCAGATCGTCGAGCGCGCCGTCTGCGATCTTGCGGTTGATCGAGTCGATCTCGCCGCTGATCTTGGACAGGCCTTGCACCAGCCGCTCGTCCGCAGTGGCACCAGCGTGTTCCTGGGTGCGCATTGCGGCGGGCACGCGAGTGTAGGATTCCACCATTTCGGGCAGCGTCTCGCCCACCAGTTCGCGAATGTCGCGGATCGAATCATGGCTGGCTGGCGCGGTTTCCAGCTGCTGGCCGAGCAGGTCGAGCTTCACGCCAAGATCGTCGACCAGTGCCACGGCTGGCGCGGGCAGGGCGGGGCGCTGCGATTCAAGCCACAGCTCCGTCCGGGCGACCATCTGGCGCGGGGTGCCCTTGTTGAGGTCGCCTGCCTGCGGGATCGAGATGCGCGGGAAGACCGAGAAGATGCCCGCCGCCGCGATTAGCGCGAAGAAGGTCAGCACTATGCCGAGAAAGCCGATCCCGTCGATCACGATCCCCGTAAGCGTGGCAATGACGAAGATAGCCGCCGCCGCAATCGCAATATTACGCAGCTTCTTGAGTCGATGGCGATTGCGTACCTGCGCCGATTCACGCCCGATTGCAGTGACCCGGCGATGGCGTCCGCCGACTTTGTTGTCGATCAGCAGCTGGCGGCTTTCGCTGAGCAATCGGTCGCTATCGCGCGTCAGGTCGTTCATGGTCCGCCCCTAGCTTTCCAGCTTGAGCAGCGAGTCTTCGGACGCTTCGAGCTGGGCATGCGCTTGTGCCTGGCTCTCCGCCCGCGCGATGTAGACCTTCGATTTCTCGACCTCGCTCGATAGAGTGGTGACGGTCTGCTTCATCGTGTCGAGCGCCTTCAGCTTGAAGGTGTCGACCTCGTCCATCGTCGCGTAGATGTTCTGGAACGCGTTCTGCAGCGTCTGCATCGGGATCGTGCTGGCGGCGGCCTGTTCATGGATCTTGCCGGTCTGTTCACGCAGCAGCTTGCCGGTCGAATCGATAATTCCCGCCGTGGTGTCGTTCAGTGCGGTGATCTGTTTCAGCACCAGGCGCTGGTTGGTCATCGCCTCGGCCACCGTTACCGCCGTGCGCAGCGCGGAGACGGTGGTGGTGCTGGCACGGTCGACGCCCTTCACCAGCTCGACATTGTTCTTCTTGACCAGGTCGAGCGCGAGGTAGCCCTGCACGCTGACCGCCATCTGCGTCAGCAGATCCTGCGTGCGCTGGCGGACGTAGAACAGCGCGGTCTCGCGGATCGCCTTGGCTTTTTCCGGGTCGGTTGCGTCGAGCTCGTTGGCCTTGTCTTCCAGCCGCGCGTCGAGCGTGTTGGAGATGTGGATCATCTGCTCAAGCTTGCCCATCGCCTCCCACAGGTGCTGGCGCTCGACATCGATCGCGGCGTTGTCCTTCTGCAATTCGGTGCGGCCCGAATGCAGCTTGTCCAGGATCGCCTGAATGTGGCTCTGCGCGCTCTGGTAGCTGCGGAAATAGCCCTTCAGGCTGTTGCCCCACGGCAGTTTGGACAAAATACCGCTCTTGCCGCGCTTGGCCGGGTCCAGTTCTTCCACCGTGGTCCGCAGTTCGGCCAGGTTTGCACCCACGCCCTGGTCGCGGTCCATCGCGCGCACCGGGCGGTCGAGGAAGCGGTTCGACATCGAGGACGCCGCCGCGATTTCCTTGCGGCCCATGTTGGAAATCTCGTCGACCCGCTTGCTGAACTCCGGCGAGCGGGTGTCATGCGCGATCAGATCGGCGACGAAGCTGTCGACCTTGGAATCGAGCTCGGTTTTCTTGCCTTCGTCGACCGGCACCAGCCCGACAGCCTTCTCCACGTCCACGGTGGGGATCGGCTCGGGCGGGGTGAGGTTCAGCTCGGTCGCGGTTGCAGTGTCGCTCTGGGTCGCCATGAGGGGTCAAAAATCCTTTTGCTTCAATGACTGTATTAGTTGCGCAAGACACGCGTTTCAAGCTTTGGCACTGCGCGTTTTCCGCGATATGGCGCGTAGATGCAATCGCCCACACGATCTCCTTCGCAGACAGACGACCGGACTGTCGCGAACAATTCGACCGGCAAACGACGTATCGGGATCGACTACGTGGCGACCGCCTTCAATCGCTGGTGGACGATCGAGGTCGCAGGCACGGTCGATCAGCATGCGGTGATCGAAAAACGCCGCGCGGAATGCGAGCTGACCGGGCGCTATGTCCTGATGGTCTGCATGTCGGCGGGCATCGCGATCCTGGGCATGCTGCTGTCCTCGCCTGCGGTCGTCATCGGGGCGATGCTGATCGCGCCGCTGATGGACCCGATCATGGGGGTCGGCTTCGCGCTTGCGGTGGGGGACTTTTCCTGGCTGCGCCGCGCCGCGCGCTCGCTGTTGCTCGGCACGGTGATCGCGATCCTGTTCTGCGCGTTGATCGTCGTCTTCTCCCCGATCCAGGTGGTGACCGAGGAGATCGCCTCGCGCACCCAGCCCAACCTGTTCGATCTGATGGTCGCGATCTTCTCCGCAATCGCGGGCGCCTATGCAGTGATCCGGGGGCGCGAGGGGACTATCGTCGGCGTGGCGATCGCGACCGCCTTGATGCCGCCGTTGGCGGCTGTCGGCTATGGTCTGGCGACGCTCAACTCGACGGTGTTTTTCGGCGCGCTGCTGCTGTTCGTCACCAACCTGACCGCGATCGCGCTGACCGCGACGGCGATGGCGCGCGGGTACGGGTTCAGCACCCGGCTGACCGAAAAACAGAGTCGGCTTCAGGCCTTCCTGATCTTCGCCGCCTTCGTGGCGCTGGCTGTCCCGCTCGGCCTGTCGCTGTACCAGATCGGCTGGGAAGCGCAGGCGGAGCGCACGATCCGCGACAATCTGGTCGATGTGTTCGAAGGCAAGGCGCAGAGCGTCAATCCGACCGTGCGTTTCCTCGACGACTCGATCGACGTTAGCGCTCAGGTCTACACCGATACGCTGTTCCGCACTGAGCAGGTCGAGAACCGGGCGCGTACGATGCTGGAAGAGGCGCTGGGGCGCCCGGTGAGCGTGCAGATCTTTCAGACCGAAAGTGCCGACGCGGTCGAAGCGCAGCGGCTTGAGCTACGCGAGGCGAGCGAGCGTCAGCAGGATGCGAGGCAGCAGGCCGAATCCATTGCGCAGCGGCTGGCGATCCTCGCGGGTGTCCCGGTGGAGGACATCACAATCGATCTTCAGCGGCGCCGCGCACTCGTCACCGCGCAGCCGCTGGAAGGGGCCACGCTGGCCGCCTACCGCGAGCTTGAGCGACGCGTCGCCGAAACGGAGCCCGATTGGGATATCCGCATCATCCCCCCTCTGCGCGCGCTGCCGACTATCGATTTCGAAGATGACGGTGAGCTGACTGTCGAGGGACGCCGTGCGCTGTGGCTGGCAATGTGGGCGCAGCGCAGGATCGGCATCCCGCTGCGCATAAGCGGAACGGAAGCGAACCTTTTCACACTTCGCGAACTGTTTGCGGATGCGGAGATTGCGGTTGTCGAAGAGGTCGATCCCGACAGGACCGATAGTGTCGAGCCGGAATGGGTGATCCCGGAAGGGTAGGCCGGCGTGCCAAAAGGGCCGAATGCACAATGCGATCGGTCCCTTCGGGCTTGGATCCGCAATTGTTCTACACGATGCCCGCCATCAGCATCGCGGACCCTGCGGGAACCGCGCGAGCATCTTGGCGGCGCCGCTGCACCATTCGATCAATCGCACTGTTCCGGGATACCCCCGATCCCGTGATGCCTCGCCGATCTCGTCGCCTGTCTCGCGGGCCCCCCGCGCTTAGGCAGCCAGGCTGTAAGGCTGGATTTCGCCGGAGAGGTACAGCCGCTTCGCCTTTGCGCGGCTGAGCTTGCCCGACGAAGTGCGCGGCAGGGTGCGCGGCGGCACCAGTTCGACCAGGCACTGCATCCCGGTTACCGACTGCACCTTCTCGCGAATCCGCTCGCGCAGGACGCGGCGTTCCTCGGGGTCGGAAACGCGGCAATGAACGAGTACCGCAGGCGCTTCCTCGCCATCCTCACGCTCGACCGCGAAGGCTGCGATGTCGCCGTGGTTGAACCCGGGCAACTGCTCCACCGCCCACTCGATATCCTGCGGCCAGTGGTTCTTGCCGTTGATGATGATCATGTCCTTCGCCCGGCCGACGATGAACAGGTAACCATCGGCCATGTAGCCCATATCGCCGGTATCCAGCCAGGAACCGTTCCCGTCGTCACTCGGGATCAGGCATTCCTCGGTCGCTTCCTGGTTGCGGAAGTAGGAATGCATGATGCTGGGCCCCCGGCACCAGACCTTTCCGATCTGGTGGTCGGTCTTGATCTCGTCGCTCTCGCCACGAATCTCGACCTCCATGTCGGGCAGCGGCTTGCCGCAATTGACGATCGCGCGATAGCGCGCGGGTCGATTGAGATTGCGCCGCGCGCCGGAAAGGCGCTCTTCCTCGACCAGCTCCACGCGGATGCCTTCGCCCGGTGGCATCACGGTGACCGCCAGCGTCGCCTCGGCCAAGCCATAGCTGGGGGTGAAGGCGGTTGCCTTGAACCCGGCATCGGCAAAAGCGTTGACGAAGTTCTGCATCACATCGGGCCGGATCATGTCCGCGCCATTGCCCGCCGTGCGCCAGCGGGACAGATCGAACCGGCTGCCGACATCGCTCTGGCTGGAAATGCGCCTCGCGCAGATATCGTAGCCGAAAGTCGGCGAATAAGAGAGCGTGTTGCCGGAATTACGGCTGATCAGATCGAGCCAGGCAAGCGGACGGCGCGCAAAATGCTCGGTCTTGAGGTAATCGATCGAAACCTGGTTGGCGATCACGCTGAGGAAACAGCCGACCAACCCCATGTCGTGATACCATGGCAGCCAGCTGACCACGCGATCATTGGTGCCAAGGTCCATCGCGCTCGAATGACCATACAGATTGTGCAGCAGCGCGGCATGGGTCACCGCGACCCCGGTGGGGAAGCGGGTCGAGCCGGAGGAATATTGCAGATAGCAGATGTCTTCGGGTCTGGCCTGCGGCAGCTCGCCGTCGGCCTTGTCGCGGGCTGCAAAGCTATCCCAGTCGATCCCCTCGCAGCCCTGCCTGTCGGCTGCGGCCTGCGCCATTTCGTCGATTTCGGGCGGATAGATGAGGATTTTCGGGTCCGAGCTTTCAAGCTGGACCGCCAATTGGTCGATATAGCCGTCCTTGCCGCCGAAGCCGGTCGGCAGCGGCAGCGGCACGGGCCATGCCCCGGCATAGATGCAGGCGCAGAACAGTGCGGCGAATTCGGGCGAGGTTTCCGCGATCAGCGCGACGCGATCCTGCGGCTCGATCCCCGAAGCGACCAGCCGCTGCGCCATCTCCAGCGCGTCGGTGCGCATTTCGCGGTAGGTATAGGCCCGCTCCAGCGTGCCGCGCATGTCGTGGAAATTGAGGCCCTTTTCGCTGCGCGCCGCGTAATCGATCGCCTCGCTGAAGGTAGCGAAATCGGCACGACGGCGCGGCAGCGCGCAATCATTGGGCGTGGGAGCCAGTGTTTCTGTGAGCATAGGGGTAATTGTCACCCGTTATCCGAACCGTGAAGAGATCTGGCGCGAACGCGCATGGTGTGGGTCGGCTGCACCGCATTAACTTTCATCAAACCCGTCATGAGGGCGGTTCCAATCCTCAAGGAGTGTGGCATCATTATGTCCCATGGGCGAACCCCACCAGACTTCGCGACGCCAGCGAAAGCCTGTGCCACCTCTGGACGGCACTTCGCTGCGCGATCTCGCGCTTGGCTATGCTGGCCGCTACGCGACCACTGCGGCCCGACTCAAGCATTATCTGCAACGCAAGTTGCGTCAGCGGGGATGGGCGGGCGAGGATGAACCCGATCTTGACGGGCTGGTCGCCCAGCTGGTCGAGCTGGGCTACGTCAACGACGAGGTTTTTGCAGAAGCCCGCACGCGCGACCTGCTGCGGCGTGGCTACGGCGCGCGACGGGTCAGCCAGGCGCTGCACCACGCGGGCGTCGACACCGATGCACTGGACGGGGTGGAGCCGAGCGAGGCGGAGGGGCGCGCCGCCGCGCTGGCCTTCGTGCGCAGGCGGCGGATCGGACCGTTCGGAGAGCGTGCGAGCGATCCCAAGGCGCGCGAAAAGCAGCTTGCCGCTCTGGTGCGCGCGGGCCATGATTTCGACACTGCGCGGGCGCTGATCGACGCCGCGAGCGAGCAAGAGGCAGAAGAATGGGCATCGGACGCTGGGTACTGAGCGGAGCGGCGATGCTGCTGATGGCAGCCTGTTCGCCGCAGACCTCCAGCGCTTCGCAAGCGACCGGCGCGCGCACGGCGTCGGAGCCGACGGTCCATCCGGAATCGGGACTGGAAATCGTCCCGGTCACCATCTCGACCGACAAGGGCGAGCATCGCTTCGCCGCCGAAGTGGCGGCAACGCAGGAGGAGCAGGCGCGCGGGTTGATGTTCCGCACGCAGCTGGGCCCAGACGAGGCGATGATTTTCCCGCGCCAGGGCGATGTCGCCAGCTTCTGGATGAAGAACACGCCGCTCCCGCTCGACATCATCTTCATCGGGCAGGACCGCACAATCATCAATATCGCCGCCGAGACGACGCCCTATTCGCTCGACAGCGTCAGCGCGCTGGGGCCTACCTCCGCCGTGCTCGAAATTCCCGGCGGGAGGGCGGCGGAGCTGGGGATCGGTCCGGGCGACATGGTGGAGTGGTAGTAGGAGCAGGTGTGAAAGCGACTTGGCCCCGCAGCGGGCTTGCGCTAGTCCGCCAACCGCAATGAACATCCTCGGCAAGATCTTCACCTGGTGGGATGGCGCGACCATCGGCACCGCGCTGTTTACCTCGCGCAATGGCGAACACGTCGGCACCGACGCGTTCGGCAACAAGTATTATCGCGCCAGGGCGAAGCGCAAGCATACGCCCACCGCAGGCTCGTACACCGGCACGCAGCGGCGCTGGGTGATCTACGACGGCGCCAATGATGCCAGCCGCGTGCCTGCGGAATGGCACGGCTGGCTGCACGGCGCGGGCGAGGATGTGCCCGAGAGCCATCTGCCCCCGCCGCGGATCTGGGAAGCGGACTATTCTCCCAACGCCACCGGATCGGCGCAGGCTTACCTGCCCAGCGGCGCGCTGGAACGCGGCGGTCGGCGCGCGCGTGCGACCGGCGATTACGAGGCGTGGACCCCGGGCGAGTAATGACCATGCGCAGGCCCGCTCCCCTGCTGCTGGCTGCGCTGGTGCTGTCCGCGTCGACGCTGACGGCGTGCAGCACCGAAACGCCCGATCCCGCCCCGGTCGAGACTGAGGTTCCCGAAGAGCTGGCCAAGGGCGGCACCACGACCAGCCGGCCGGATGGCGAGGATATCGGCACCCCGATGGCGGAGCGGGTGGCGACGATCGGCCTGCTCAACAAGCGCAACAATGTCAGCCGCGATTTCGAGATGAAGCCGGGCGAGGCGACTCGCGTGGGCGATGTCGTGATTCGTCTGCGCGCGTGCGAGAAGACCGCCCCGTGGGAGCTGCCGCAGGACGAAGGCGCCTTCGTGCAGGTGTTCGTGCGCGAGCGGCGCGGCGCGGAGACGGAGCGGAGCTGGAACAAGGTGTTCTCGGGCTGGCTGTTCCGCAATTCGCCCAGCCTCAACGTGGTCGAGCACCCGATTTACGACGTCTGGGTCAAGAGCTGCGCGATGAGCTTCCCGGGCGAAGAAGAGGCCTGAGCCGCCTCGGCCTGCACTTCGGCCAGCGCTTCCGGCAGGCTTAGCCGCTGTTTTCCTTGAGCCGCAGCGAGCCGTTCCAGATATTCCGACTGCGGGATCGGGATCGCGCCGAGCGAAGCGAGGTGGCCGGTCATGAACTGACAGTCGAACAGCTGGCACCCGGCGCGCTCCAGCAGCGCCAGCAGCCAGCCGAGCGCGACCTTGGATGCATCGGTGCGGCGGCTGAACATGCTCTCGCCGCAGAAGACCCGGTCGAACGCGACGCCGTAAACGCCGCCGACCAGCTCGCCATCCTGCCGGCACTCGATCGAATGCGCGTGGCCGACCTCGTGCAGCCGCTGGTAACTGGCTGCGATCCGTCCGCTGATCCAGGTGTCTTCCGCATCCGCGCGCGGGGCTGCGCATTCGACGATCGTGCCCGCGAAATCCGAATCGACGGTGACGGTGAAGACATCGCGCCGGATCGTCCGGGCGAGCGAGCGCGAGCAATGGAAGCCGCCGATCGGTATGATCGCACGCTCACGCGGCTCGACCCAGAAGATATCCTGATCGCGGCGGCTTTCGGCCATCGGGAACAGGCCTTGCGCGTAGGCGGAGAGCAGCACGGGAGGGGGGACGATGGGGAGCATTGGCATCCCCGTGCTAGCACACGCGAGTGCTTGCCATAAGCCGCTTCGCGCAAGATGCTTGCCAATCCGCCGCCTGCACCCTAGAGCGCGCATCCGCCTGCAGGGGTGTAGCTCAGTTGGTAGAGCATCGGTCTCCAAAACCGAGGGTCATGGGTTCGAGTCCCTTCGCCCCTGCCATTCCCTTCTCTACCGTCAGCCAAGCGGGGAATCGCGACGATGGAATACCTCCACACGATGATTCGGGTGAGCGATCTCGACGAATCGCTCGATTTCTTTTGCGGCAAACTCGGCCTGGTCGAGGTTGCGCGGACGGAGGTTGAGGCGGGTCGCTTCACGCTGGTGTTCCTGGCCGCTCCCGGCGACGAGGAGCGCGCGCGCGAACACAAGGCGCCGACTGTCGAACTGACCTATAATTGGGACCCGGAAGAGTATAGCGGGGGCCGCAATTTCGGCCATCTCGCCTATCGGGTGGACGATATCTACGCGACCTGCGAGCGGTTGCAGTCCGCGGGGATGACTATCAACCGTCCCCCGCGCGACGGGCACATGGCCTTCATCCGCTCCCCCGACGGGATCTCGATCGAACTGCTCCAGAAGGGCGAATCGCTGCCCGTGCGCGAGCCGTGGGCGTCGATGGAAAACACCGGGACTTGGTAGTCACCTGGTAGCCGCAGCGGGCATTGCGCCCCGATTGCCACACATCCCGAAAATCGCCGCCGCTGGCGGAACCCCGCAGAATTGCTGGCCTTGCGTGCGGTTCGCGATGAGGCCCTTTTGTTCCCACAGGAATCTCGGGAACGGGACTCACGAGCCGTGCATTTTTCGCGGCATGATGCACTTCGGTGCCCCAATCAGGAGTTGACCAATGTCGAGCATGCCTTTTCGTAGCAGCCGTCCGGACAGCTGGACCACCCCGCGTTCGCACACCGACGCAACGATGCGGATGATGAAGTACGGCAAGATCCAGCCGATGCACCAGCCGACCTTCTGGGAACGGCTTTTCGGCGCGGTCTGACAACCGCGACAGTCCAAAAGAAAAGGGCCGGGGCGCTTGGGTGCGCTCCGGCCCTTTTCCTTGTGCGGAGAGATTTCCCGCTAGTATTCCTCGGGCTCTTCCGGCGTATCCGCGTGGAAGTCCCTGCCTGCAGTCCGGTTGCCACGCGCTAGCGCGAAGACCACGCCCGAAAGCAGCAGCAGGCCGAGCAGGTTTGGCAGCACCATCAATGCATTGGCGATATCGCCCATCCGCCAGATCAGGTCGGATTCGCGGGTCGCCCCGATGAAGATGCCCACGCACCACAGCACCCGCCAGATCATGTGCAGGATCTTCTCGCCGCCCAGCGTCGATCCGGGAATGCGATCGTAGAGGAAGGTGATCGCGCGTTCCCCGTAATAGCTCCAGGTGAGCAGCGTGGTGAACACGAACAGCAGCAGCGCAAGGCTGGCCACCATGGTCCCCAGCGGAATGCTGCCGATCTCGAACGGGAAGGCGGCGGCAAAGGCTCCGCTGGTCACTGCAAAGCCATCGAGGTCGGCCTGCCAGGCATGCAGCACTGGCTGGCCGGCATGGGTGAAGTTGCCTTCCACGGTCAGGATCACCAGCGCGGTCATGGTGCAGATCACGATCGTGTCGATGAAGGTGCCCAGCATCGCCATCCGGCCCTGGAACTCCGGGTCGTCGGTCTGTGCCACCGCGTGGGCGATCGGGGTCGAACCCTGGCCCGCCTCGTTCGAGAACAGCCCGCGTGCAACGCCCGCGCGAATCGCGAGGATAACCGCCGCGCCGACGAAGCCGCCGCTGGCAGACTGCACGTTGAACGCACCGCCGAAGATGCGGCTGAAGGTTTCGGGGATGTCCTGGATATTCAGGATGATCGCGATGATCGCCATGACGATATAGGCCAGCGCCATGATCGGCACGACGCTTTCGGCGACGCGCCCGATCGACTTGATCCCGCCGATGATGACGATGAACACGAGGATCGCGACGATCAGCCCGCCGAGCCATTCCTGAATGCCGAACAGTTCATTGAGGCCGTCGGCGACCGCATTGGCCTGGATCGCGTTGCCGGTGACCAACCCGCTGATCAGCGTGCCGATGCAGAAGAAGACCGCCAGCCAGGTCCATTTCGGCCCCAGGCCCATCATGATGTAGCTCATCGGGCCGCCGCGGTAGGTGCCTTCGCTGGTGGTTTCGCGATAGCGGATCGCGAGCGCACCTTCGGCGAAGGCCAGCGCCATGCCGAACAGCGCGGTCACCCACATCCAGAAGATCGCACCTGGTCCGCCCAGCGCGATCGCGGTCGCGACGCCTGCAAGGTTGCCCGTGCCGACCTGGCCGGACAACGCGGTGGAGAGCGCGGCGAACGGAGAAATTTCCCCCGCACCACCTTTCTTGCGTCCGGCGAACAGGTTCTTCACCGCCGAGCCCAGATTGGTGATCGGATAGAACCTGAGGCCGATCATGAACCACAGGCCTGCGCCCAGCAGCACGATCGCGAGCGGCGGGAAGGGCAGGACTTCAGCCCCGTCCCAGGTTCCGCCCCAGATAAAGTCTGCGACATTGGTCACCGGGCCGAGCAGTCGCTCGTCCAGCGTCATCTGCGGATCCGCAGCCATACTCGAATTTCCCCCTGAAGCGTCCCTTGAAGCGCGGGACGCTATAACCGCGTGCCGGGCAGCGCAACGCATTTTCCCGGGTGCTTGCGTTTGCGCGCAAGCGGGCCTAGATGCGACCGGGTCTCTCGACATCGAAGCTGCGACCCGCCCGCCCGATCACAAGATTGGGAAGGCGATCCCGGCTTCCCGAAAGAGAGGCGCAAACAGGTTCTGATTCTAGACAGGTGAGAGCGGCAAAAATGGCCGAAGGCAGCAAGCGGAAACCCTCGATCGGCGAATTCGCACGCCAGGTGCGCGCGGAAACCAGCAAGGTCGTCTGGCCCACCCGTCAGGAAACGGTCCAGACCGCGATCTTCGTCAGCATCCTGGTGCTGATCCTGTCGCTCTTCTTCCTCGGTATCGACACGCTCTTCGGCGCGGTCGTCCGCTTCCTTCTCACGCTCGCCTGAGGCCCGCAGACAATCAATGGCACGCTGGTACATCATTCACGCCTATTCCGGTTTCGAGAACAAGGTTCGCGACGCGATCATCTCCGAGGCTGAGCGCCTCGGCCTTTCCGAAGGGGTCGAAGAGGTCGAAGTTCCGACCGAGACCGTGACCGAGCTCAAGCGCGGCAAGAAGGTTCAGGTCGAACGCAAGTTCATGCCCGGCTACGTGCTGGCCAAGCTGAACATGACCGACGATATCTATCACCTGGTCAAGAACACGCCCAAGGTCACCGGCTTCCTCGGCGCAGGCAACAAGCCGCAGGCGATTTCCGAGAAAGAAGCCGCGCGCTATTTCGGCGGGGTGGAAGAGGCCAAGGCCGCACCCAAGCAGCAGATTTCGATCGATTACGAAATCGGCGATCAGGTCAAGGTGCTCGACGGGCCCTTCGCCAGCTTCAACGGCGTGGTCGAGGAACTCGATTTCGACAAGTCGAAGGTCAAGGTCTCGGTCTCCATTTTCGGGCGTGCGACGCCGGTCGAACTCGACTTCGAACAGGTCGAACTGGTCAAGTAGGATCGGTTCGGGGCGCGCGTTGCATGAAAACGCGGCCCGGCATCTGCAACCGCAAGAAGCGCTTTGCCAACCGCGAGGATGCTGAACGGGTGGCGCAAGCCGCGCCGTTCACCTTGCGCGCCTATCGCTGCGAATTATGTCGCCAGTTTCACCTGACCAGCCGCACCAAGGGGATGCAGATCCCGCGCCACGAATTGCGGCGGTCGTGAATTTCGGCGTCTAGCGCAGCCAGCCCAGGCTTTCGCCATATGCAAGGCTGAGCATCAGCGTGTCGACCGCCGCATGGGCGAGAATACACGCCCACAGATTGCCGCGATTGGCGATCCGCAGCCAGGCGAGAAACAGCCCGACGGTTGCGGTAATGAGCACGCCGCCCAGTCCCTGATACAGATGCGCGAGCCCGAAGATCGCGGCCTGGATGATCGCGGCCGGCCATTTCGCCCCGCGCATCCCGCGCAACCGCATGAGCCGGTCCATCAGGAACCCGCGATAAAGCAGTTCTTCACCAAACCCTGCGGCAAACCACGCGATCAGCACGATCCACAGCGCGAAGCTGACGGGTGATGCAGTCGCCAGATCGGTGATCATGGAAATGTCGACCTTGGGCAGATTCAGTGCATCGACCACTATTGCACCAAGGCCGAACAGCGCGACGATTCCTCCCAGGCCCAGCGCCGCCAGCCCGAGCGTGCGCTTGGGATTGACGGGCGGGCGGATGCTCCACGCGTGACGCAGGCAGCCGTCGGAGGCCAGCCAGGCGCGCGCGACTATCAGCGCAGCTAACATGCTGAGCACCGCGCTCGACAGTAGCATGGGATTGGTCATCACGAAATTCCGCGCGTCCCCGCCGCTCGCCAGCAGAAAGGCGAAGGGCACTGCGACCGAGACGCCAAGGTAAACCCCGGCCACGGTGGCAAGCTGAAGCACGAACCGCAGCCAGCTGAGGCGGCGAAGGCGGTTTCGGGCGAGGGAGCGCTGCTTCATCTAGTCGTATACGTGTAGGATCGGCTGCGGTTTCGCAACCGCCCGCTGGGTCCGGCCGGTTTCCTACTGCGATCCGGCCTGCGATGATCGGCGCGGAGCTCCTTGAGGGCCGGTGGTCGTTCGGAAAAACCGCCGCAAGAAGCTGCGATGTGTCACCCCGAGGTGGAGGGTGGCTTTGGAAAAGGTTTGATTCGTCAGGGCTTAGGAGAGTGCTGGTCCCGTGCAATTTACGGCGACACATGGGTGACACGTGTCACCCTGTCGCTTGGCTAGCGTGCCTCTCGAACAGGGTTGCCACGGACCCGCATCGTTGCTCCGCAGGGCGGCGAATCGCTTGCAATCCGCCGCAAAATCGCTATTTGCGCCGCTTCCCGAGCACAGCTTTGGAAAAACCCGTGCGGAAGGGGCGCTTCGGCTCCCCGCCAGACCGCTTACCATGAGCGTGGTGCGAAAGCGCACGCGACAGTGAGAAAAGGAGGCCTCTCATGGCCAAGAAGATCGAAGGTTACATCAACCTTCAGGTGCCCGCCGGCGCCGCCAATCCCTCCCCGCCGATCGGCCCTGCGCTGGGTCAGCGCGGCGTGAACATCATGGAATTCTGCAAGGCGTTCAACGCGGCGACCGACAGCCTTGAAAAGGGCATGCCGATCCCGACGACGATCACCGTCTACGCGGACCGTTCGTTCACCTTCGTCACCAAGAGCCCGCCGGCCAGCTTCCTCATCAAGAAAGCAGCCAAGCTCAAGTCGGGTTCGAAAGAGCCGGGCAAGGTTTCGGCCGGATCGATCAAGCGTTCGGTGCTGACCGAAATCGCCGAGCAGAAGATGAAGGACCTGAACGCGAACGACATCGAACAGGCCACCAAGATCATCGAAGGCAGCGCGCGTTCGATGGGCC
>CAXAXQ010000013.1:0-88690 GCA_963972905.1 uncultured Erythrobacteraceae bacterium | reverse complement strand
GAACGTGGAACAGGCCGTGAAGGACGCCAAGGGCGGCCAGGTCGAATTCCGCGTGGAAAAGCAGGGCATCATCCACTCTGGTCTGGGTAAGCTGTCGTTCAAGGACGAAGAGCTCAAGACCAACTTCAAGGCCTTCACCGACGCGATCGTGAAGGCGAAGCCGTCGGGCGCGAAGGGCAAATATCTGAGCAAGGTGACGCTGACCTCCTCGATGGGCCCGGGCCTGAAGATCGACCTGAGCGAAGTCGAAGGCGCGTAATTCGACGCCTCCAGCCTTCGGGCCGGATTGCTACATTTGAGAAAGGCCGGGGCTCGAACGCTCCGGCCTTTTTCTTTTGCGTTGGGATCAGGATGTTCTGAGCAGGCGGCTGTAGATCCAGCCGATCCCGATCAGGCTGAAGCCGAGTGCGAGGAAGCTTGCGACCCGGAGCAGGCCTTCGAGACCCGCCGTGTCGACCAGAAATACCTTGGCCACCGCGAGCAGCATCAGCACGAGCGATCCGACCCGCCACCGCCGCTGCCTGCTCCACCACCCCCAGCCCAGGAACGCGAGCGAGACCATTATGCCGATCAGCGACCTCAGCAGATCTTCGGTCTCGCCCATCGGCGCGGCGACCAGAACCGATCCGGCAAAGGTCTGACGCAACAGGCTGAGCGCGAGCACCAGCGCGAGTGCCATCAGCACCACGTCACCCGCCAGGCTCCCCCATTGGAAGCCCGCACGCTCGATCTCGCGCCCGGTCAGCCACGCGGCGAAGGCGCCGATCGCGTAGGAGGGGATCAGCAGGTTTGCGACCGGGACCATTCCGACCGCCTGCGCGTCCCACAGCGGATTGTGCAGCACCAGCCCGAACCATGTGAAATGAGCAAGGGATAAGGCTACAAACGCCATTCCGGCCCAGCGGGCCCATCCTGCCGCCTTCGTATCCGCGAGGGAGAGCAGCCCGTATCCGACACCCAAGAGCAGGCCCTGCCAGATCGCCCGCTCGATCACTCCGCGTGCCACGAAGGCTGACCCGTCTGCGAAGGGAAACAGCTGGCGGAAGGCGATATGCGCAACCATTATCCCGAGTGCGATCCCGAGAGCACCCGCCGCGATCCGCAGTTCTCGCCATGTTCCGACGAGTTTCCAGCAGACAAGCGCCGCGAGCAGCGCCACCGGCACGACCCGGTTGGTGACCGACGCGAGCGATGGAAGGTCTGCTGTAGGTGCAGGAATGCCTGCAAGCGCAGGCGCCAGCGCTGAAAGCCACACAGATATCGTCGGCAGAGCCCAGCCTGACGCGATACCCAGCAAGGCCAGCGCGGCGCGATGCCATCCCGGCAGGGCGAGCGTGATCGCAGCCGCCATCAGCGCGAGCGCCCAGCCGATGGCGATGTTCGCAAGCAGCGCGATCAGCGTCAGATAGACGATCAGTGCGATGGCGACTGCGTGACCCCATGCAAAGCGCTCGGGCGAAGCGATCCGCTCGAACACCACTGCTGCTCCGACTGCCAGCCCACCCAGCGCGACGATGCCAAGTGCAAGCATCGGCTGGACGCTTTCACCCGCATGGAAGTCCCAGATAGCGACCGCGGCGAGCGCTGGCGGCACCAGGATCGCTTGCCAGCGGTCTTCTTCGCGCGCACCTCCGAACCGGGCAAGCGCGGCGGGTGCGACCGCGCACAGCAGTGCCAAACACGCGGCAACCAACGCGAAAACGGGCGCCGGTCCGTCCCAGAACGCGAGCATCAGCAGGGCGATGGCAGCGGCGAAACCACCCCCGCGCCGGATCGCGGGCTCGCGCCAGCCGAGTATGCAGAGCGCGACAAGCAACAGCAGGTACAGCCCCCAAACGAGCAGGCTGTATTCGTTCATCACCAGCAGCACGGCGAGCTGGATGCTCGCGAGGGCCGCTGCGGCGGTGTAGCTCCACGAGGCCGATTGCGATCCACGCAGCGCGATTACGGGGACGGCAGTGCCCAGGACGACGAGATACAAGCCCGAGGCAAGAAAATCGCCCGTGTCGACCGGCATGGCAGACAGCACCACCGCCCCCCAGCCGAAACCGCCAAGCAGCGCGACCAGCCCGAGCCATGCCGCCCCCATACGCTGCCCGGTATAGGCGATGCCCGCAGCGAGCAGCGCGAGGTAGAAGGTGAGCAGCGGCAAGTTGGGATTGTCGCTGGAAACCATCGCCGGCGTGGCGAACCCGCCCACCAGACCCAGCAGCGCAGTCGCCAGGCCGAAACGGAACGCAAGGCCCAGCGCCATCGCGGTGACCAGCGCCAGCCCACCGAATGCAACGCCCGGTCCGATCAGTTCGTACACCGACCCGGCGAGGTAGAACGTGGCATAAAGCGTCGCCAGCCCGGCACCCGCCAGCGCCTGCCTGATGCGCGGATCGGCCAGCCGCGTCTCGAACCGGTGCGCCAGTTCGGCGGCGATCAGCAGGACGATCCCGAAAGCGAAACTGGCAGCGACCCGCACGGGCGGCGTCATCAGGCCGCTCTCGATCGCCAGACGGACGAGGAAGATGCCGCCGATGGCGAGCGTAATTCCGCCCGCCCAGATCGGCAGCCGACGTCCGAAAAGCTCCTCGAAATCGAGACTTCTGCTGGCGGTATTCTCTGCCGGATCGACGTCCTTTTCGGCTAGCGGTGCGTCACCGTCGCCGGTCGCCGTGCCAAACGGCGTCGCATGAGCTGCGGGGGCCGGGGTGGCGGGCGCAGGGGCCAGAGCATCGCTCTTGGAGGCGCGCTCGGGCTCTGGCGGCGCGGCGGGCATTGTGATCGGCCGGGTACGTTCGTTTCGGTCGGTGAATTGCGACTGGTTGCGAAGCTGCCATTCCAGCGCGTGCAACCTCTCTGCCAGTTCTTCCTGGGATGTGCGGAGGGCCTTTGTCTGCGACCACAAGGCCGCGATGACCGCGCCCAGCACCAAGATCAGCAAGAAATCCAACGCTGCGCCCCCTCCAGCTGCGGAGTGCTAGCGGCTTCATGCCGCTGGGCAAGCCAATTACGTGCGCAGGAGCTTTCTCGCAGACGCCAGCGCGCCGCTTTCGCGAGCGAGCATCTTGGCTAGCGCAACGCCCGCATCGAAACCGTTGCGGGTGCCCAGGAGGAGCCGATTGGCCAATGTCGGGCGCAGCAGGATGAAGGAGCAGCACGCGATGCTGTGGGTGCCGAACAGCGCCTTGTGCGCGCCCTCACCCTCGGTGAAATCGAAGAAGCGGAATCTGTCTTCCGCGAACAGCATCCGCAGAGCTTCCATCTGCAGTACCGTCCCCGCAGACAGCGCTGCGTACGCGGGATCGTAGCCCAGATGGGCATAGACCAGCGTGTCGCCGTGCACCGGCAGCGCCAGGTAGGCCACCGGCTCGCCGTGCAGGAACAACAGGAAACAGCGCAGCGCACCTGCCGCTGCATCGGCCAGCATCGCGGCACGGGCCTGTTCGCTATCGGGCAGTCCCGCATCGAGCAGCCGCGCCTGATAGGTCTTTTCCGACAGCGGCAGCGCCAGAACAAGAAAGCGCGAGACCTCTTCTGCCGTGGAATAGCTGCGCACATCCAGCGTGCCGCCATCGGCCTGAGCGAACTTGCGCGATTTGCGTCGCAGCGTGCTGCGCGTCTTGCCTGAAAAGCGGGCGAGGTAGTCTTCGAAACTGCCGTCCATGGCGATGTAGTGGCGGCGGAAATCCTCCCGTGCCCCCGCGATGTGACCGGGGAAGCGTTGCGCGATTTCATCCACCATCGTCAGAGGCGCTGACAGCACGCGGACCCCGTCGGCAGTGGCGCTCGCCTCGGCGTGGGTGGGGGCGCGACCGGCAAGCGCGTCCTCCAGCGAGAAAGCCATGGGGGTGAGGACGCGCTGGGCCGAAAACAGCCGCCGCGCGCCCAGGGTGAAGGCGATCTGGACCGGTTCGGCGGCCACTACTGCGCGCCGTAGAGCGTGTTCGAAACCGCCTGTTCGGCATAGCGAAGGCCCACCGTCCAGGCGCTGGCCGGAACCGGGCGCGGCATGTCGGACCGGTGGAACACCCGGACCGGGGGCGAGTCGGTAAAGTCTGCGCTCCACAGACCGTCGGTCGCCGCGAGGAAGCGGCACAGGCCTTCGAAGCGATTGCGCACGACCTTGTTCACCGCCAGGCTGCGGCGGTTGATCAGCTCGAAACTGTGCGAGACGATGGTGAAGCAGGTCATGCGCCCATCGCGGGCATGGAGCAGCGCTGCCTCCATTTCCTTGAGCGAAAGCGCGGTGATCTGGGCATGTCGCACCCCGCCACCGATGTCGCCCACGCAGGAGATCGGCACCTCCACGATGCCTTCATACAACAGCGGCTGGGTGTCGGTCGCGCGCAGGTCCAGCGCACTGTCCCCGCAGGTAATGCCGGGTGTGTGGCTGCTGTCGTAATGCAGCCCGATCTCGTTGAGCGCGCGCAGGGTATCGCGGTTTGCGCCATAATTGCCCGCACGAAAGGCGACCGGGCTGGGCGCCCCTGCCGCAACCAGCGTGTCACGCGCCCATTCGAGGATGCGGCACTGCTCCTCGAAAGCGAAATCCTTGATATTGCGCCCGGTCGTACCGTCGAAGGGACCACCTGCGGGGGCCAGTTCAAGCCATTCGGTGTGGCAATGCAGCTGAACGTCCTGCCCGGCGGCAAGGATCGGCGCGACCACATCCTCGATCGCGGCAATGCCCCAGATCAGCGCGGGCATCGGATCGACGAAGAACACCGCGCGCTGGCCGTATTTCTCCAGCAGCTGCAGCTTGTGGGTGATCCCGGCAGGTCCATCGGGGGTGATGCAGGCGATCGAGCGTGCAAAGTTCTCCGCCCGGTCGACCCGGCATGGCCGATGCGGCAGCGCGGCCGAATACTCGGTGTCGATGGTGAGATAGACGCTGGTCATGACACGCCAAGACTAGGCATGCTTCGGTTAAGACAGGGTTCGCGACTGCTCCGCTGGTGTCAGATGCCCCCCGCGACGGGCGCGTGACCTGCCTCGCTCAGCGTATCGCGCAAGTCCTTGGCGCATGCCGCCAGCGCTTGCGCATCGGTTGAGCGGATCACGAAGTTTGCGCCGACCTTGCCTTCGCGGAAGAAGGGGTAGCTGCCGATCTGGCAGTCTTCGTGGGCCTTTTCGACCTTTCGCAGCAGTCCGGCGACCTCGCTCTCGGCGGTCCAGCAGCCCATCGTGTCGCTCAGCAGCGGGGCGCCGCCTTCCAGAGTCCCCGTCAGCGCGTCGAGCATTCCGGCCGTGATGTGCGGCACGCCCGCCATCAGGAAGACGTTGCCTATTCTGATGCCCGGCGCGCCGGACATGCGGTTGGGAATCAGCTCGGCGCCTTCGGGTACCCGCGCCATGCGCAGCCGGTCTTCGGTCAGGCCGCCGGGCTTGCCCGAATAATACCGCTCAAGGATCGCCCGCGCTTCGGCGTGAATCACCACCTCGCGGCTTAGAGCGGCGGCGACCGCGTCCACCGTGATGTCGTCGTGGGTCGGGCCGATCCCGCCGGTGGTGAACAGGTAATCGTTGGCGCTGCGCAGCGCGTTGACCGCCTCCACGATCCGCTCCTCCACATCGGGCACCACCCGCACCTCGGCCAGGCGGATGCCCTGCACCTGCAGCCATGCGGCGACCTGCGCGATGTTCTTGTCGTGGGTGCGGCCGGAGAGGATCTCGTCGCCGATGACGACCAGCCCGGCGGTCCAGATACGTTCGCTCATACGGTTCTCAGGTGATGCTGCGCGCGGTGGTGGAGGGGGCGGGTGCGGCATCGTCCGCCGGGGCGTGGGGCAGCGCGCGGAAATGCAGGATGCCGTCGTCGACCGGGTCGCTCTTCATCTGTTTGCGGTCGACCCGGTAATCCTGGTTGAGCCGCCACGGGAAGCTCACCGCATTCTTGGGCATGATCGCCTTGGAGCGCTGGATATAGCCCGACGAGAAATCGAAGATATCGTCGTTTTCCAGCGCCGCCTCTTCCGCTGGCGAGAGCGAGGGGGCCACGATATCCATGCACTTTGCATCCATCATGTTCAGCACATCGCACACATAGGCCGCGTTGAGGTCCGCGCGCAGCGTCCAACTGGCGTTGAGATAGCCAAACACCACCGCGAGGTTGGGCAGGTTCGAAAACATGCAGCCCTTGTAGTAGTAGCGCTGGGAGAAATCGACCGCCTCGCCATCGACCGAGATCGCGATCTTGCCCGCCACCGCGAGCTTCAGGCCGGTTGCGGTGACGATGATGTCCGCGCGGATTTCCTGCCCGTCCTCAAGCACAACCGCTTCCTTGGCGAAGCGGGCGATCCGCCCCGTAACGACCTCGGCCTGACCCGCCTTGATCGCTTCGAACAGGTCGGCATCGGGGACCAGGCATAGCCGCTGGTCCCACGGATCATACGGCGGCGTGAAGGCGGCTTCGTCGTACTTGTCCCCCAGATGCCCCTGCATCTTCTTGGTCAGGAATTCCTTGACCTTCTCGGGCTGGGTTTGCGCGCGCTTGAAGCCGATGTCCTGCATGACGACGTTTTTCCAGCGGGTGATCCTGTAAGCGGTTTCGGCGGGCAGGATTTTGCGCAGGAAATTGGCTAGCCCGTCGCGCGCGGGGCGGCTGAACATCCATGTCGGCGTGCGCTGGAGCATGGTGACCCGTGCCGCCTTGCCCGCCATCGCCGGAACGATGGTAACCGCAGTCGCGCCCGATCCGATCACGACGACGTGCTTGCCCTCGTAAGACAGGTCTTCGGGCCAGAACTGCGGGTGAACCACTTTGCCCTCGAACGCACCCAGCTCGAAGCCGGGGTCGTAGGGCTCGTCGTAATCGTAATAGCCCGAGCCGAGATAGAGCCAGTTCGCGGTCAGCCGCTTGTGCTCGCCTTCGGCGGTCACGACGGTGACGATCCAGCGCGCGGTGCTGCTGTCGAAATCCGCGCTTTCCACCTTCAGCCCGAAGCGGATGTTCTCGCGGATACCGCGTTCGTCGACGATGTGGTTGAGGTATTCGAGGATGGAGGAGCCATCGGCGATGCTCTTCTCGTGCCGCCACGGCTCGAACACGAAGCCCAGCGTATGCATGTCGCTGTCCGAGCGTACGCCGGGGTAGCGGAACAGATCCCAGGTGCCGCCCAGCCGCTCGCGCCTTTCGAGAATGGCGTAGCGCTTGTTCGGGCACTCCATCTCCATATGCGCGGCCATCCCGATGCCGGAAATGCCCGCGCCGACGATCAGCACGTCGAAATCGGTGTCACTGTTATCCATGGCCCATCACTCTCCGTCTTTGTTCGCAACCTATCGCATGATCCGCCCGATGGCGAGAGGGTGGCTGACGGCGCTGCGCATCGTGGCTAGGGCATTGCACATGTCCTGCAGCTCGCTCCGCTTCGCTCTTCTGGCCACCGCCGGCCTCGCCGCGCCCGCACTGGCACAAGAGGCATCCGACGGCGCGCAGGACACGGTGATCGTGGTCACCGGGCGCGGGCTGGATGAGACCCCCGCCGCGCCCGCATACGGCACGGTCGAGATCACCCGGGAGGAGGTGCTGAGCACTCCGTCCGGCCGAATCGAGGAGGCGCTGGCAGGCGTCGCAGGCTTCCAGCAATTCCGCCGGTCGGACAGTAGATCCTCCAACCCGACCGCGCAGGGCATCACGCTACGCGCGCTCGGCGGCAACGCGACCAGCCGCGCGCTGGTGACGCTCGACGGAGTGCCGGTGGCGGATCCGTTCTTCGGTTACGTGCCCTTCGCGGCGCTGCTGCCCGAGCAGGTGGGGCGGATCGCGGTAACGCGCGGCGGAGGCTCCGGCCCGTTCGGGGCAGGCGCACTGGCGGGGACGATTGCGATCGAGAGCCTGTCGCCCGAGAGGCAGGCCCCTTTTGGGGCAAGCGTGCTGGTGAACGATCGCGGCGGGACCGAAGCCACGGGTTCGTTTTCTCAGGCGCTTGGTACCGGATATGCGACCGGCGCGCTGCGCTGGGATCGCGGGCCGGGGTTCTACACGGCACCCGAAGGCCAGCGCGTAGCTGCCAGCGTGCCCGCCCGGTTCGACAGCGTGTCGGGCCAGTTGCGCGCGGTCGTGCCGCTCTCCACCGACGTCGAATTGCAGGCGCGGGTGCTCGCCTTCGACGATGCGCGGACGCTGCGGTTTGCCGGGGCGGACAGTTCCGCCAGCGGGCAGGACTATTCTGTCCGGCTGGTCGGGCGCGGGCGCTGGCAGGTCGATGCGCTGGGCTATGTGCAGGCACGCAATTTCTCCAACCTGATCATCAGTTCGAGCCGGTTCGTGCCCGTGCTCGACCAGCGCAACACGCCCTCGACCGGGCTGGGCGGCAAGATCGAAGTGCGCCCGCCGGTGGGGGGAGGACACACGCTGCGGCTCGGGATCGACTATCGCCGGGCATCGGGCGAATTGCAGGAAACCCCGATCAGTGCGTTCACCGGACAGATCACCGCGCGGCGGCGTGCGGGCGGGGTGACCAGCGATCTCGGGCTTTTCGTAGAGGACGACTGGCAGGTAGGACAGCTGATCCTGACCGGCGGCTTGCGCGCCGACCGGACGGTGATCGCCGACGGGTTCTACCGCGAGAGCAATGCGAGCGGCGTGGTGGTGACCGACACTGCCTTCGCCGACCGGAGCGACTGGACACTCAGCTGGCGCGGCGGGGCGCTGTTTCGCGCCACGCCCGTGCTCGACCTGCGGGCGGCGGCCTATAGCGGCCTGCGGTTGCCCACGCTCAACGAGCTATACCGTCCCTTTGTGGTCTTCCCCGTGGTGACTGAGGCCAATGCGGACCTCGCCAACGAGGAGTTGCGCGGGTTCGAAGCGGGTATCGACTGGCGACCCATCGAGGGCGTCGCACTATCGCTCACCGCGTTCGATAATCGGCTGGAGAACGCCATTGCCAACGTCACGCTCGGCCCGAACCTGCGCCAGCGGCAGAACCTGCCCGCAATCGAGACGCGCGGGATCGAAGCCGGACTGCGGGTGGCGCGCGGGCCGATCCGCTTCGAGGGCAGCGTGAGCTATTCCGACCCGCGCGTCGAGGGCGAGGGTGCCTCGCTCGCTCTGGACGGAAATCGACCTCCGCAAAGCCCACGCTGGATGGCGGCGGCGAGCCTTGCCTATACGCCTGCTGAAAACACCACCTTGTCACTCAGCCTGCGCCATGTCGGCGAGCAGTTCGAGGATGACCGCGAAACCGATGTGCTGCCCGCGTTCACCACGCTGGGGGCTTACGTGCAGCTGCCGCTTGTAGGACAGCTTCATCTCGTGCTGCGGGCCGAGAACCTGTTCGATGCGACCATCGTCACCCGCAACGACGGCGGCGACCTGGACCTCGGCGCACCGCGTACCGTGTGGGCTGGGCTGCGTTACGGCTTCTGAAGCTCGGGCGAGGGGTCGCGCACGTCGTCCACCCCTTCGAGGATCGCGGGGTCGAGATTGGGCCCGTGCATCACCGAGATATCGCCGGTGGTTTCCAGCACCACCGCGCGCACTTCGTCGAAGCTCATGGTGTTCGATTCGCGCAGCTTGGCGATGATGTCCGATCGCGACACGCGGGTCTTGCTCATCGCTTCGGTACAGAACCGACCGTCGATCATCAGCAGCACGGGATCGTTCTGGATCGCTTCCTCGAACGTCTCGGATTTCTTGCGGATCTTGGCGATCACCAGCTGCACGGCGAACAGCGCGAACATGACGACCGCCGCCTGCGTGAAGCCCTGCCAGTCGGTCGCGCGGCCCATGCCGGCCAGCACGGTGCCGCTGGCGACGGTGATGACGAAGTCGAAATTCGTCATCTTGGAGAAGCTGCGCAGCCCGACGATCCGCGTTAGCGCGATGACGTAGACGATCCCGATCGCGGTCAGGATCGTCCCGCGCGCGATCAGGTCGTAGGTCGTGTCGTCGAAGAACATTGCTTTGCCTCCTGTGGTCGGCGGAGAGAGGACGTTCCCGGTGCGCCACAAGCTCACCGGGAACGGGAGGCGGATGAACTGCTAGGCCTCGACGACCTTCTGCTCGATCGCGCCGAAGATCGAATGGCCCTTTTCGTCTTCCATCCAGATCTTCACCGTGTCGCCCGGGTGCATGAAGCGCGTCTTGGCTTCGCCGCTGGCGATGGTTTCGATCATGCGAATCTCGGCGATGCACGAATAGCCCTTGCCGCCTTCGCTGACCGGCTTGCCGGGATCGCCATCGGGGCCCTGATTGGAGATCGTGCCCGAACCGATGATGGCTCCGGCGCCCAGATTGCGGGTCTTGGCGGCGTGCGCGACGAGGTCGGCCAGGCTGAAGGTTGCATCCTGGCCGACATCGGCGCGGCCGAAGGGATCGCCGTTATAGTCGACCATCAGCGGGTGCTGGATCACGCTGTCTTTCCACGCATCGCCGAGTTCGTCGGGCGTGACGCAGACGGGGCTGAAAGCAGTGGCGGGCTTGGACTGGAAGAAGCCGAAGCCCTTGGCCAGTTCGCCCGGGATCAGGCCGCGCAAGGACACGTCGTTGACCAGCATCAGCAGTTTGATGTGATCTGCCGCCTGCTCGCTCGACACGCCCATCGGCACATCGTCGGTGATGCAGGCGATCTCGCCTTCCATATCGCAGCCCCACTTGGTGTCGCCCAGCGGGATATCGGCACGCGGGGGCAGGAAGTCGTCGCTGCCGCCCTGATACATCAGCGGATCGTGGTAGAAGCTCTCTGGCACCTCGGCACCGCGCGCCTTGCGCACGAGTTCGACGTGGTTGATGTAGGCGCTTCCGTCGGCCCACTGGTAGGCACGCGGCAGCGGAGAATGCGCCTCGCGCTCGTGGAAGCGTTCGCACGGTACCGCTTCGTTGTTCACGTCACGGTAGAGCGCTTCGAGCTTGGGCGCGATATTCGCCCAGTCGTCCAGCGCGTCCTGCATGGTCGCCGCGATATTGTCCGCCGCGCAGCAGCGGGTGATGTCTTTCGAAACGACCACCAGCTTGCCGTCGCGCGTTCCGTTATTCAGCGTCGCGAGTTTCATTGGACTGTCTCTCCTTCGGGGGTGTCGTTCTGGTTGTCGGGGTGCGCCCGCTGCACTTCATCCAATGCGAGGCAGGCGGCTTCGATCCGGGTTGTGTGCGGCGCGTCGGAGAAATCGTAGCCGAAGCGGCGCGCGTTGTAGATTTGCGGCAACAGCACGACTTCGAAGAAGCCGGGCGCATCGAACAGGAAGTCGCCGGTGTTCAGCTGCGCGAGCCTTCGTTCGATCGGCTGCAATGTGCGCGCGAGCCAGTGGCGGTACCAGGTGTTCACGCCGTCCTGATCCTGCCCGTATTCGCTCGTCAGGTACTTGAGCACGGGCAGGTTGAGCGGGGCGTGCAGCTCGGTTGCAATGGCATATGCGAGTTCGCGCGCGAGATAGCGCTGCTCGATATCGGCAGGGAGCAGCGGTTTTTCGGGGTATGCCTCGTCCAGCCATTCGATGATCGCCATCGACTGCACGCGGTCCTTGCCATCGACTGCCAGCATCGGGACCGTGGCAAACGGGTTGCGGCCGGCAAACGCCTCGCCCTTCTGCTGGCTCTCGACCAGATTGACCGGGCAATTCTCGTATTGGAGGGCCTTCAATTGCAAGGCGAGCCGCAAGCGGTAGCTCGTGGAGCTGCGGAAGTAGCCGTAGAGTTTCATGCGAATTTCCCGTGATTGGCCCCATGAGTGGCGTCGCGGCCTGAGACACCTGAGACACTGTCCAAGGGTGAAAAACCGGTCCGCCGTTCCGCGCCTCTCATAGGGGCGTTCCGAAGGGGCGAGGCGGGGTGCATTCCCCGTTTTTCGCACGGCTTGCCCGAGTAGGACAGCACCTCGTCATTGCGAGGGGCCGACAGGCTCCGCGGGAATCCATGGACCGATGCGATCGGCACCGTCAGACCATGGATCGCCGCGCTCTTTCCGGTCGCTCGCGATGATGCAGCAAGCATCAGAACGCCGGAATACCCGTGATCGCGCGGCCCAGGATCAGCGCGTGGACATCATGCGTGCCCTCGTAGGTGTTGACCGTCTCCAAGTTCACCATGTGGCGGATCACCTGATATTCCTCGGAAATGCCGTTGCCGCCGTGCATGTCGCGCGAGACGCGGGCGATGTTCAATGCCTTGCCGACATTGTTGCGCTTCACGATCGAGACCATGTCGGGCGACCAGTTGCCCTCGTCCATCAGGCGACCTACCCGCAAGCTGGCCTGAAGGCCCAGCGCGATCTCGGTCAGCATGTCGGCCAGCTTCAACTGGTAGAGCTGCTTGGAGGCGAGCGGGACGCCGAACTGCTGCCGGTCGAGCCCGTATTGCTTGGCCGCGTCCATGCAGAACTCGGCCGCACCCATCGCGCCCCACGAAATGCCGTAGCGCGCTCGGTTGAGGCAGGAGAACGGGCCCTTGAGGCCCTGTACCTCGGGGAACATGGCGGATGCGGGCACGCGCACCTCGTCCATCATGATCATCCCCGTGGTGCTGGCGCGCAGCGAAATCTTGCCTTCGATCTTGGGCGCCGAAAGCCCTTCCATGCCCTTTTCGAGCACGAAGCCGCGAATGGCGCCGCCATGCTCCTCGCTCTTGGCCCAGACCACGAAGACATCGGCGAAGGGCGAGTTGGAAATCCACGTCTTGCTGCCCGAGATGACGTAGTCGTCGCCATCTCTCTTGGCGTGGGTTTTCATCCCCGCCGGGTCGGAGCCTGCATCGGGTTCGGTCAGGCCGAAGCAGCCGATCAGCTCGCCGCTCGCGAGGCCGGGGAGGTACTTTTTCTTCTGCTCTTCGCTGCCGAAGGCATGGATCGGGTACATCACCAGGCTGGACTGTACGCTCGCCATCGAACGGTAGCCGCTATCGACCCGCTCGATCTCGCGCGCGATCAGGCCGTAGGCGACATAGCCCGCGCCCGCGCCGCCATATTCTTCCGGAATGGTCGCGCCCAGCAGGCCTGCCTTGCCCATCAGCGGGAAGAGTTCGGGCGCGCTGGCTTCCTCGCGAAAGGCCTCGATCACTCGCGGCTGAAGCTCGCTCTGCGCGAAACCATGCGCGGATTCGCGGATCATCCGCTCGTCCTCGGTCAGCTGGTCGTCGAGGCGGAAGGGGTCGGTCGGGTCGAAGGGGATCATATCTGGGCTCGCTAGTGGATGTGCAGCAGCCCATGGCAAAGGGACGGCCCCTCGGGCAAGCCCTGCAGGCCCGCTTGGATGCGCCGGGCCGCGATCAGGCGGTCTGGACGTCTGCCGTCGCGGCGTCGATTACCGGCTGGGATTCGGCCTGATGTTCACGATTCAGGGTGGAATGGACCTGGTTCAGGATCTCACCGGGAGGGCATGGCTTGGACAGCGCCGGGGCATCTGGAAAGCGCGCATCGACCTCGTCGAGCGGCAGGTGGCCCGAATGGAAGATCACCGGCACGTCTTCAGCGATCAGCTTTTCGGCGAAGGAATAGACGACCGTGTCGTTCAGGCGAATATCGAGGATCGCGAGATCGGGCCGCCGCTTCTGGAAGGCGAGCATGGCGGAGTTGAGATCGGCGTGAGGACCTTCCACCAGATAGCCGGCCTCGGCAATCGTGTCGGACAGGTCCATGCCCACGATCGGTTCATCTTCGGCGATCAGGATGACTGGCTGGTCCATGCGTTCTCCCATCGCGATCGCCCTGGCGCGATCCGATTGAAAAAGAACGACCCTGCCGCATGATCGTTCCAAAACGCACCCGCTGGCAAGCGAAAACTTGGGTCGCAGTACGCCTTGGCGAGAGAATCAGAGCTTGCCGAAGCGCGCCTCGTAAGCGGCGGTGTCTCCTTCGCTGAGCAGCTCGGCCTGTTCGATCCAGTTGTCACGCCGGATACGGCCCTTGAACCGGCCCAGCCGATCGTCGATCCGGTCGATATCCGCCTCGCTCCACCCTGCGATCTGCGCGAAGGAGGTGACGCCCAGCGTGTTCAGCTGCGCGGCGAGCTTTGGCCCCACGCCCTTGAGTCGGGTGAGGTCGTCCGCGCCTTCGGGTTGTGCCTGGGCCGCCTCTTCCTCTGCCACGGCCGTGTTCACGGCAGCGCCGGCCCCGCCGAGCGAGGTTGCCGCAGCAGCGGGCTCGGCGCGCGCAGTGGGCACCGGGGGCGGCGCGGCAGAAGGGGCGGGTTGCGGCTCGAGCTTGGGTTCAGGCTTTGGTTGCGGCTCGGGCTGGGGCGGCGCAGCGGGGTCCTTCGCGGCGGCCGGGGGCGCGTCGATCAGAGCCTGGTTGCGACGTGCGTTGCCCGGCTCCTCGCCGGTTTCCTCGCGTGTGATCCGGGTCTTGCGCGAACCCGAGAGCAGGAACCAGGCGACCACGAAGCCGACCAGTACGGCCAGCAGGATCAGCAGCCAGTTCGCCTCGATCAGTTCAATCATGTGGGGCTAAGCCTCTCTAGCGTATTGTCGCGTTTTCTTTCTCGCGCATTAACGTGAAAGCGTCAGTTGCGCAAAGACCAAAGACTTGCGGCCAGCGCGCCCAGCCCGAGGCCGATGGCATAGGCGGCCAGCGCCAGCAGCACGAGTTCGAAGGAAATGGCCATTCTTCGCGCTGCTCCTATCGTGCTGCCGGGGTGTCGATCGGGGTCGGGCGGCTGGTCTCCATCGAGACCACTCGGAACTCGATCCGCCGGTTGGCCGGGTCCGCCGGGTCCAGCCCCTTGACCGGGCGCGAGGAGCCGAAGCCGTTGGCGATCAGGTTCTGTCCCGGGATGCCGCGCTCGATCAGTTCGCGGCGGACCATCTGCGCGCGGTCCTGCGACAGCGCGAGATTGACCTTGGGCGAGCCCGAGGTGTCGGTGTGGCCGGAGATCGCGACGATCGCGCCCACGCAGGGGCGCATCGCTGTCGCCAGTTCGTCGAGCAGCTCCTCGCTGCCGGGAATGAATTCGGCGGAGGATTCCTCGAACCGGATGGTCCGCTCCGCCAGCACGTCGAGCAGCTCGCTCTCGCAGCGCAGCGATTCGATATCCATGTCGCCCGAGGCGAGCATCGTGCCGTCGGTCCAGTGGACCCCGCCAACCCCGGGGATCGCGGCGATCGACTGCGCGATCCGCGCGCGCTCCAGCTCGGTCAGGTCGCGCGCGGGCGTCAGCATCGGGTGGCGGGTCGGCCAGCCGCTCGCGGTGGTGAAGCGCATGGAAACCTTGCGCTTATCGCCCTGCTGATCGGGCAGGGCGGCGGCAGCGGCCTCCAGGCGACCGACAAAAGCGGGGCCGGTCTGCGCGGCAAAGGCCAGCGCCATCGCGCAAACCAGCAGCGCGCCGGCGATCAGGATCAGGATGGGGCGATTGCTCACGCCACCCCGATAGACAGTGCCTGCCCCAAAGGACAAGCACCCGGGCCAGGCTTATTCCTGATCGAGCCCTTCGGCGACGCCGACCAGCTTGAGGAATTCCTGCCGGTAAAAGTCGCTCTGCGGCCCTGCCAGCGCGTGGATCGCATCGTAGGAATAGTCGTCCAGCAGCGTGTCGCCGCGCAGCTTCTGGGCGAAGGCGGCGACCGCCGTGGCAAAGGCGAAGTCGCCCGAAGGCGCGGGCGCGGCGGCCAGCATCCGCGCGGGCAGCGCCTCGGTAATCAGCGTCGAGGTATCGCCATCGGGCTGCTTGTAGCGCAGCTTGACGAAGGCGGCTTCGGTTGCCTTGTCGCTCGCGGCCTGCGGAATCTGGTCCTGATAGCGGCGCTCGGCGATCCAGCCGTCGGCATTGGCGGGGACGACCTCGTAGATCGCGGTGACCTGGTGGCCCGATCCGATATCGCCCGCATCGACCGCATCATTGTCGAAATCCTGTTCGCGAAGGATGCGGTTCTCGTAGCCGATCAGGCGGTACTGGCTGATGACGGCAGGGTTGAACTCGACCTGGATCTTCACATCCTTGGCAATCGTGAACAAAGTCGCGCCGAGCTGTTCGCCCAGCACCTTGCGCGCCTCGATCGCGCTGTCGATGTAGCCGTAATTGCCGTTACCCCGGTCGGCGATCTGCTCCATCAGAGCTTCGTTGATATTGCCGCGCCCGAAGCCGAGCACGCTCATCGCGATGCCGTTCTTGCGCTTGTCCTCGACATATTCGAGCAACTTGTCATTGTCGGACAGGCCGACGTTGAAGTCGCCGTCGGTGGCCAGGATCACGCGGTTGATGCCATCGACCTTGCTCGCCTCGGCAACCTTGTAGGCCAGCTCCAGTCCCGCACCGCCCGCGGTCGAGCCCCCCGCCTGCAGATCGTCCAGCGCGGCCATGATCTCGCGCGAATCGCTGGTCGGTTCGAGGACGAGGCCTGCCGCGCCTGCATAGACGACGATCGACACGCGATCCTTCGGGGTCAGCTGATTGACCAGCGTCTTCATCGCGGTCTTGACCAGCGGCAGCTTGTCCGTGCTCGACATCGAACCCGACACGTCAAGCAGGAAGACGAGGTTGGCCGCCGGCCGCTCCGCCTTCGGCGCCTCGTATCCTGCGAGACCGATGCGGACCAGCCGCGTGTCCGCATCCCAGGGGGTGCGCGCGACATCCATGTTGACCGTGAACGGCGCGGCGTTCGCACTGGTCGGGCGCGGATAATCGTAGCGGAAGTAGTTGACGAATTCCTCGGTCCGTACAGCGCCCTTGGGCGGCAGCTGGCCGTCGGTCAGCATCCGGCGCGCGTTGGAATAGGCGCCCGTGTCGACATCGACCGAGAAGGTCGAGACCGGCTGTTCCAGCGTCACTGCAACCTCGGAGACGTTATTGCCATCGTACCGCTCCCGGTCGGGCACGGTCGGAATGACGATAGAGGGAACGTAGCGCAGATCGGGCGAGGTGGTCTGCGCCTGCGCGGTGGCATCGGCCTCCTCGCGCGCGATACGCGATCCGGTCACCATGATTGCGCTTGGGGAAGCCATCGCCATTGCCGGCGGTGGAGGAGGGGGCGGTGGGGGAGGCGGCGGAGGCGGCGGAGGCACTTCGGTCGAACGCTCGGCCTTCGCGCCTGTCAGGACGATCTCGTCGGCTTTATCTGCGGTTGCACAGCCCGCCAGGGCTAGGCTGACGACCGTGACGGTCGCGACGTTCTTCATTCCCATCACCAAACTCCCCATGGTGCGAGTCCTTGATCCGACCCCGAAAAAGGCTCGCCTCTTGCCACTGAACGCCCTCTGAATGCTGTCGCGCTAGCTCGCCGTTGCCTCTTCGTCCTGACCCAGATTGCGCCGGAACAGCACGCGGTCGTCTTCGCGGAAGCCCACGAACCAGACGATCGCGCCATAGGTCGCGAGGATGGCGGGAATGCCGACCACCAGCTCGACCCATTCGGGCAACTGCGTGACCCCCCAGCCGACCAGCGCAGCGGGGATCGCGGCGATCACCAGCCCCCAGCGGAAATTGTTGACCGTCTCGCCCAGAATACGGCCCAGCATCACGCTCTTCACGATGCTCGCCGCAGCGAGCGAGATCGCCAGCGCCAGCGCGGCAGCGGGCGCACGCAGGGTTTCAGCGAGGCCATATTCGGTGATTGCGACCATGAAGCCGATGGTCAGCACCGCCTGGAACGCGATCGTCGCGACCGAGACGATCAGGTTGCGCATCCGCGCGATGTAGATCAGCGCGCTTTCGGAGACGACCGCCAGCGCGGCGACCACTTCGGCTACCAGCAGGATCGACAGCGCGCCGGTACCGCTGACGAAGTCCGGCCCCAGCAGGCCCATCACCGCTTCGCCGGGTATCGCCAGCGCCAGCGCAATGCCTGCCTGCATGGCGACGATCCAGAAGCCGACCTGGCAGATCTGCTTGGCGATCGCGGACCGGTCGCCAACCTTCAGCGCGGCGGTGATGACCGGGCCCAGGATCGGATCGAAACTGGTCTTTAGCTTCTGCGGCAGCGTGGCGACCTGCTGCACTGCGTAATAGACGCCGACCTGGGATGGGTTGGCGAACTGCGCGAGGATGAACAGGTCGAGCTTGCGTGTGCCCCATTCGATCGCGTCCGCGCCTGCCAGCGGCAGGTTGCGCACCGCCAGCCGGAACACGCGCGCGGGATGCGGCAACCAGCCACGCGGGAGGCCGTAATGCCGGATCACCGGCATGAATGCGGCGACCGATGCGGCGATGATCGACACGACATAGGCCAATTCCAGCCCGCTGTCGGGCACCACGAAGAACAGCGCGCCCGCCGCAATCGAGATCGCCCATGGCTCCACGATCGCGCGGCTGCGTACGGTCGCGCCGATGTCGAAACGATAGGCGCAGGCCGCCAGCGCGACCTCGGTCAGCGCAAAGGGCAGGATCGTGAAGACCAGCAGCCACGAAAGGTCGCCATTCGCGCCGCTGGGAAACATCGGCTGCGGAAATATCAGCAGCAGGCCGGTGAAGACCAGCGAGGTGACCAGGCTGAGCGTCAGCGCATCGGCGACGGTGTGCGATGGGTCGCGCGTCTCGTTCTCACTCAGCTGCTGGGCGAGCCCGCGCTTCTGGCCGAGCACCGCGACCTGACTGGCCAGCTCGATCACCACCAGCGCCGCAGCGAAACGCCCCAGCATTTCGTCCCCATACAGCCGCCCGCCGATGAACAGGAAGGGGATGCGCGCCGCGAGGCGGATCAGGAAGCCGAAGAAATTGGTTCGCCCGCCTCGCGCAAGCGCAGCCATATCGTCGCGCGGGGCATCCTTAGCGGGAGCTTCGTCGCGCGGATTGCCGGTCGTGTCGTTCGCGTTCAAGCGGGGCGGCTTTCGGTGGTCAGCGGGCGGGCAAGCAATGCGTCCGCGATATCGGCGGCGCGCGCTCCGTCGAGCAGCGCGACCACCGCATCGACGATCGGCATGTCGATCCCCTCCGCATGGGCAAGCCGCTGGAGCACGGGCGCGGTGTGCGCGCCTTCGGCCACGGTCTGGCGGTTGGCCATAAGATCGGCCGCAGCCTGCCCTTCGCCGATCGCCTTGCCGAGCGAGAAGTTGCGGCTGGAGGTGGACGAACAGGTCAGCACCAGATCGCCCAGTCCGCACAGGCCCGTCATCGTATCGAAACTGGCCCCGCGCGCCGCGCCGAACCGGGCCATTTCGGCAAAGCCGCGAGTGATCAGCGCGTTGCGCGCGTTCTGGCCGAGCGCCAGCCCGTCGACCACGCCGCAGGCAATGGCGAGCACGTTCTTGACCGCGCCACCGATCTCCGCGCCGATCAGATCGTCGCTGTAATAGGGGCGAAAGGTCGACCGTGCGATCACCGGGGAGAGCCGCTTCCACTGCTCCTCACCGCCCTCGCAGGCGAGGGTGACGGCGGCGGGCAGCCCGGCGGCGACCTCATGCGCGAAGGTCGGGCCGGACAGCGCGGCGAGGCTCGCCTTGGGGCAGGTCTCGTGCGCCATGTCGCTCATCAGCGCGCCGGTCGACTGCTCGATTCCTTTGGCGCAGATCACCAGATCGCCGGAGAATTCGGGCATTTCGGCCAGCACCTTGCGCAGGTGCTGCGCGGGCGCGACCGCGAGCACGGTCCGCGCATCCGCGATATCGGCGAGATCGCCGGTTGCGTGGATAGAGGGGGCCAGATCGGCATCCGGCAGGAACGGCGTGTTGCGGTGGTCGGCGTTGATCTCCGCGACAACTTCGGGCTCCAGCGCCCACAGCGCCACATCGCGCCCGTCACTGGCGAGCATCTGCGCGAGCGCGGTACCCCACGCTCCGCCACCAAGCACTGCTACATCTGCCATCAGGCCTTCACTCCCGCCCCGCGTGCTGGCTCTGCCTCGGGGTCGAGCGGCCAGCGTGGGCGTGCCTTGTAGTCGAGCGGATCGTTCTGGCCCAGCCTTTCGCAGCCGGCCCATGCGATCATCGCGGCATTGTCCGTGCACAGCTTGGGCGGAGGCGCGACGAAGCGCATGGCGTGGCGCTCCGCCAGCGCTTCGAGCGCGGCGCGCACGCTGGCATTGGCGGCCACCCCGCCTGCGACGACCAGCGCGGGCGCATTGCCCGAGGTCGCGATCGCGCGCTCCAGCCGGTCGGTCAGGCAGTCGATCGCCGCCTGCTGGAACGAGGCGGCAATGTCGGCGGTCGAGTATTTCTCGCTGTCATGTGCGCGCAGCACCGCGCTCTTGAGCCCGGCGAAGGAGAAATGCGGTTCCTTTCCGCCGACCAGCGGGCGCGGCAGGGGGACGGCCTTCGGGTCGCCCTTGCACGCCAGCTTTTCGACCGCAGGGCCGCCGGGGAAGCCGAGACCGAGAATCTTGGCGGTCTTGTCGAACGCCTCGCCCACCGCATCGTCGATCGTGGTCGCGAGTCGTTTGTACTGGCCCACGCCCTCGCACCGCAGGATCTGGCAGTGCCCGCCCGAGACGAGCAGCAGGAGGTAGGGAAATTCCAGCTCGGCATCGACCAGCCGGGGGCTGAGCGCATGGCCTTCCAGGTGATTGACCGCAATCAGCGGGACGTCGCTGGCCATCGCCAGCGCCTTGGCACTGACCAGCCCGACCATCACCCCGCCGATCAGCCCCGGCCCCGCGGTCGCGGCGATCGCATCGAGGTCGGCGAGCTGCATGCCCGCCTCGTCCATGACCTCGGCCAGCATCGGCGCGATCCGCTCTGCGTGGGCGCGCGCGGCGATCTCGGGCACCACCCCGCCATAGGGGCGATGCGCCTCGTCCTGCGATGCGATCCGCTGCGCGATGATCCGCCGATCGGTGCCGACCAGCGCCACCGCGGTTTCGTCGCAACTGGATTCGATCCCGAGTACCACTGGCATGGCGCTTTCCCTTAACGCTGCGCCGGGCTAGGGCAAGCAAAGCCTATGAAAGCGATACCCGTCATCCGCCTCGGAACCCGCCGATCCCCGCTTGCCATGGCGCAGGCGCACGAGACCCGCGCACGGCTGTGCGCCGCCCATGGATGGGACGAAAGCGCGGTCGAACTGGTCCCGGTGGTTGCCGGGGGCGACAAGGTGCAGGATCGCCCGCTGGCCGATGTCGGCGGCAAGGCGCTGTGGACGCGCGAGCTCGACGCGTGGCTCGACGAAGGGCGGATCGACGCGGCGGTTCATTCGCTGAAGGATGTCGAGACGATCCGGCCCGAATGGATCACGCTCGCCGCGATTCTCCCGCGCGCAGACCGGCGCGACGTGCTGCTGGGGGCAAGCTCGCTGCGCAGCATTCCGCAGGGCGCCACGCTGGGCACCAGCGCGCCGCGCCGCGCCGCGCAGATGAAGCACCTGCGCCCCGATATCGAGACCGTGCTGTTTCGCGGCAATGTCGCCACCCGCATGGCCAAGCTGCAGGCGGGCGAGGCGGATGTGACGCTGCTCGCCGCAGCGGGGCTCGAGCGACTGGGGCAGGAATCGGTCGGCACGCCGCTCCCGCTGGAAACCTGGCTGCCCGCGCCCTCGCAGGGGGCGATCGGGATCGAATGCCGGACCGAGGATAGCGTGACCCGCGGCCATCTCGATGCGCTGAACGATGCGTCGACGCGGCGCGAGGTGGAGGCGGAGCGTGCGCTGCTGGAGGCGCTGGGCGGTTCGTGCCACAGCCCCGTGGGCGTGCTGGTCGAGAATGCCGGTGCCGACCTGCACATGCGCGCCGCGCTTTTCAGCGCCGACGGGGCGGAGCGGATCGATGGTGCGATCGACCTCACCCCGGGCGACGGGGCGGCGATCCGTGCCTTCGCCGCCGACCTGCTGGCGCGCGCCACCCCGGGCATCAGCGCGCTGTTCACTGGCGCGAGCTGAGCGAAGAGCCATGGGTGCGACCGTATTCGTGCTGCGGCCCGAACCGGGCCTTTCCGCCACGCTGGCGCGCGGACGCAAGCTGGGCCTGGCGATGGAGGCCATGCCGCTGAGCCATGCCGAGGCTGTTTCCTGGCAGGTGCCCGAGGGCACGTTCGACGGCATTCTGCTGGGCAGCGCCAACGCCCTGCGTCACGCCGGCAGGGGCGGCAACGGTGGTGCGGACAAGGTTTCGGACACCGAAGGCGGCAGCGAGGCGGATACGGGCCTGGACATGCTGCCGCGCCTGCCGGTCTACGCCGTGGGCAAGGCGACTGCGCAGGCGGCGTGCTCGCTAAGATTTCCGATCGCGCAGGTGGGCGAGGGCGGGCTCCAGAAGCTGCTCGACACGCTGGCACCCGATGCCCCACTGCGGTTGTTGCGCCTTGCAGGCGAGGACCGGATGACCCTGTCCCCGCCTGCCGGGGTGACCATCGAAACCTGTATCACCTACCGGATCGTGCACCGCGCGCTGGACGAACAGGACGCCACGCGGCTGCGCGAGGGTGGGGTGGTGGTGGTGCATTCGGGCGTGGCGGCCCGTCATTTCGCGACCGAGTGCGAGCGCGCAGGTGTGGATCGCGCGAAGCTGTCGCTTGCAGCGCTCGCCCCGCGTATTGCATCACATGCTTCGGAGGGCTGGAAAAGCGTTGCCGTTGCGCCCGAAACGAACGATGCCGCCCTGCTTTCCCTGGCCGCTGATATGTGCCATTAACCAATAACCGCTAAGCTCTGGTGCGGGATCACGGAGCATACGGGAATGGAAATGTAATGGATTTGGATGAAGTCCGGCAGGATAGCATGCGCCCGTCGCGTGCCTGGCTGGGCATTGTGCTGGTAATCGTGCTGCTGGTCGCGGCGGGGGCGCTGTTCCTAGTCTGGCGACCCGAGACCTACACCGAGACGGTTGCCGCGCTGACCGACAAGAACAGCGACGCGAGCGAGCCGTCGGCGCGAACCGGGGCCACGCCCATGGCGACCCCGGCGATGACCGAGCCTGCCCAGGTCGCGACGATCATTCCCACGCCGCGCCGCACCGCGGGTACGCGCGAAGGCGCTTCACAGACTGCCGCATCCCGGGCCAGCGCCGCGCGTGTCGAACAGCAGCAGGGCGGCATCGAACAGCGGCTGGCACAGGCCGAAGCGCGCCTCTCCCGGCTCGACCTGCAGGCGCAGGCCGCCGCAGGTAACGCCGCGCGGGCCGAGGGATTGCTGATATCCTTTGCCACCCGCCGCTCGATCGAGCGCGGGGCAGAGCTTGGCTATCTGGCCGACCAGCTGCGCCTCCGGTTCGGTGACGCGCTGCCCAATGCGGTGCGCACGCTGACCGACATGAGCCGTAATCCGGTCACGCTCGACCAGTTGCTTGCGCGGCTCGAGGGGCTCGAGCCCAAGCTGCGTGCTTCCCCGGAAGAGCCGAGCTTGCAGCGGTTGCGGCGCGAGTTGTCCAACCTGTTCGTCGTCCGCCGCCAGAGCGCGCCCTCACCCCGCCCGCAAAGGCGGATCGAACGGGCGCGGATGTTTCTGGAAACGGGGCGCTACGAGGCCGCGATCGAGGAAGTGCAGCACATGCCCGGGGCAGGCGAGGCCGAACAATGGGTTTCCGACGTCCGCCGCTACGCCGCCGCGCAGCGCGCGCTCGACCTGATCGAAACCGCCGCCGTGCTCGAACCGCGCAAATTGCGCGATGGTTCGGGAGAGCGGATCGATCAGCCCAGCCCGGCGGTCGCGCCGGTGCGGCAGCAATAGACGTTCTTCACCGGGCCCGTCAGGCCCTTGCGCGAGGAGCCTAGCCCTGCATCAGCGCAGGCACATCCCCGCTGACGCCGCGCGCCTCGTCCATGAACCATCGTTTGAGTGGCTCGATCCGCTGCACGCCCGCCATGCCCAGGCGCCGGATTGCGGAGGCACCGGGGCCGGAGATGCCGAACAGCCGAGTCAGCCCGTCGGTCGCGAGCGAGACCATGAAGGCATCGAGCCCGCGCCAGCTTTCGTAGCGCGCCAGCATCTCCGCATCGCCCGGATCGAGTCCCAGCCGCTTGGCTTCCGCGATCACTTCCACCAGCGCACCCGCGTCGCGCAGGCCCAGGTTGAGGCCCTGCCCTGCGATCGGGTGAATGCCATGCGCCGCATCGCCGACCAGCGCCAGCCGGTGCTCGACGATCTTCGCCGTATGGTGGAACCCCAGCGGATAGGACGAACGCGGGCCGTTCGCCTCCAGATCGCCGAAAATACGGCCCATCCGCTTTTCGACCTCGGCGATGAAGGCGCGGTCGCCCATCGCCAGCACGCCGTCGCCGTCCTGCTCGTCCACGGTCCATACCAGCGCGCTGCGGTGGCGGCCCTGTTCATCGTCGAGCATCGGCAGCAGCGCGAAAGGGCCTTCGGGATAGAAGATTTCCCACGCGACATTTTCGTGCGGCTTGGAATGGATCAGCCCGGCGATGATCGCACGGTGATTATATTGCCAGTTGGCGATCTTGAGCCCGGCCTCCTCGCGGGTGGGCGAGCGGCGGCCTTCGGCGGCGACCATCAACCGGCCTTTCAGCATGGTTCCGTCGGCCAGCGCTGCGCTGACGCCATGATCGCCACGCTCGCGCGAGACCACGTCTACGCCCGCATGCCACGCGATCAGCGGCTCGGCCTTGGCAGCCTCGAACAGCGCGAGGCGCAGCTGCCGGTTCGCGAACATGCGACCGAGCGAGCCTTCATTCTCCTCCGGCGCGAAGTCGATCCGACCGGGTTTCAGCTGATCGGTGACCGCGATCTTGGCGATCGGGCAGCCATAAGGTTCCAGCGATTCGGCAAGGCCGATATTGGTGAACAGGTTCCAGCTGGCGGTCGAGATGGCCGAGGCGCGGCCGTCGAAGCCCTCCGCGGTCACGCTTGCGGGATCGGCGCGGTCGACCACATGGCTGGCAATGCCCTTCTTCGCCGCTGCCAGCGCCAGCGTCATGCCGACGAGCCCCCCACCGAGGATAAGGAGATCGCGCGTGTCTGAAGGTTTGGGCATGGAAGGGCGCTCGCTCGCTTGTCTTGGAATTACGACAGCCCTAGGCCGCTGGCGATGATCTCCGCAAGCCTCCCCGTGGTTCGCCGTGTGCTGGCAGTCCTTGTCCCGCTGCTCGCCGCGATGCTGATGCTGCCAGTTACGGCGCATGCGCAGGACGCCAATATCGCCGCGCGCTTGCTGGTCGAAGGGCCGGTGACGAAGGGTGGCGAGACGCGGATCGCGATCCGGTTCACCCCCAAATCCGACGAATGGCACGGCTACTGGTCCAATCCCGGCGATGTGGGACTGGGCATGCAGATCGAGTGGGACCTGCCCGCAGGCGTTACCATCGGCGACTTCCACTATCCCCCGCCCAAGACGCTGCTGATCGGCGGGCTGATGAACCACGTGTTCGAAGGCGATTATGCGGTCGTCGCGCCATTGCGCGTCGCGCCGGACGCCGCAGTGGACGGCCCGTTCGAGCTGACCGGCAAGGCCTTCTACCTCGCCTGCACCGATAAGATATGTGTCCCGCAGGAGGCGCGTTTGCGCGCGGTGGTCGGGGTGGGCCAGGCGCCGAACGGGGCGCGCGAGGACCCGCGCTTCGCCGCGTTCCAGAGCGCGCTTGCCGCCCCGCTCGATCAACCCGCACGTTTCGCGGTGGAGGGCGATAGACTGCGGATCGCGATACCCTTGCCTGCCAGCCTCGATGTCGGCACTCCGCATGTCTTCGTCGGCAACCGCGAGCTGGTCCGCTACGCCGCGCCGCAGCGCTTTGCGCGCGCGGATGACCTGCTGGTCGCGGAAATCCCACTTGCCGAAGGGGCGGCCACGCCGGACAACCTCTCGGGCATCGTGCGGCTGGGCGATGGCACCGGGCTACAGTTCGCAGGCGCGCCGGGCGCGGTGCCGACCGGGGGCGAGCCAATCCGCACGGGGACCGACCTGCCGCCATGGTGGGCGCTGCTGGGTGCGGCGCTGCTCGGCGGGCTGGTGCTCAATATCATGCCCTGCGTATTCCCGATCCTCAGCCTCAAGGCGCTGTCGCTGGCCAAGGCGGGCGACGCGCAGGCGTCGGCGCGAAAGGATGCGCTGGCCTATACCGCAGGCGTGGTGATTGCCTGCCTTGCGCTGGGCGGGTTGCTGCTGGTGTTGCGCGCAAGCGGAGAGGCGATCGGCTGGGCGTTCCAGTTGCAGGAGCCCGGTGTAGTGGTCGCGCTGTTCCTGCTCGCCGTGGCGCTGACTGCCAACTTCCTCGGCGCGTTCGAGATTCCGGGCATGGCGATTACCGGGGGCGGCGCGAGCGGAAGAGGCTCGTTCGCGACCGGCCTGCTCGCGGCCTTCGTCGCCACGCCGTGCACCGGCCCATTCATGGCGGCTGCGCTGGGCGCGGCGCTGGTATTGCCGTGGCCGCTGGCGCTGGGGCTGTTCGCTGCGCTGGGCCTCGGTATCGCGCTGCCGTTCCTGCTGGTCGGCTTCGTCCCTGCAATCCGGCGACGCCTGCCCAGGCCGGGCAAGTGGATGGAAACCTTCCGCCGCTGGATGGCGCTGCCGATGGGGCTGACCGCGTTGGCGCTCGGCTGGCTGCTGTGGCGGATCGGTGGCTGGAACTGGCTGGCGATTGTCGTTACTCTGGGCGCTCTGGTGGTCGCGATGCTCGTCCAGGCGGGGCGCGCGCAACGCGCCTCGCGCCCCGCGCTGCTCTACGGCCTGTCGCTCGCCGCGACCGCCGCGTTCGCGCTGCTCGTGATCCCCGAGCCAACCCCGCCCGCCGCGCAGGCGGACATGCTCGACAGCCAGCCCTTCAGCGAGGCCGCGCTGGCGCAGGCGCGTGCAGCAAACCGCCCGGTTTTCCTCTATTTCACCGCCGACTGGTGCCTCACCTGCAAGGTCAACGAGAGCCTCGCGATCGAGACGCAGGCGAGCGCGCAGGCGCTGGGCGCTGCCGATGCGGTGGTGCTGCGCGGCGACTGGACCCGGCGCGATCCCGCGATCACCGCGTTCCTGACGCAGCAGGGCGTGGCGGGCGTGCCGCTTTACCTGTGGTATGCGCCGGGCGCGAGCGAACCGCAGCGCCTGCCGCAGGTGCTTACTCCGCAGGTTCTTCCGGATCTGGCGGCTGCTTCCGCGTCGCCAGACGACAGCTCTCGATAAGATCGCGCGGTGCATCGCTGGCGTTGAGCGCCAGCGTGCCCGCGCCCGGAATGGTCAGCTCAACCCTGCGCAGGCCGGTCAGCACATCGAGCTTTTCCGACGCGAGCGGGATCGTCCCCTCCCACAGGAAGGCGCGGCCATTATCGACCGCATCGACGGCAAAGCGTTCCTTGTGGCCATTGCCGACCATCGCCATCAACGCCTGCGCGCCTTCGTCCGCTCGCACGAAGCGGGTCACTCGCAGCGATGGCGTGTCGCCCTCCATCTCGCACGCGATCGCGGCGAAGGGTTGCTGGCCGGGAATGCCGTAGAGCAGGCGCAGCGGCGTCTGGGTGGGTGCCCACACCGCGCCTTGCGTGTCGGGCGAGGCCTGTGGCTGGCTGGCGAAGCTTTCCGGCGCGGGCGGATCGCTGCGCTCTTCGTAGCGCTCCGCCGCGGGTGGCTGGCACGCCGCCAGCGCGAGCGGCAGCGCGGCGACGAGGGCGAGCGTGCGATGCGTCATCGGCTCACCGATTGCGAATGAAGGCGCGGATGTCGCGCGACAGCTTCGCCCGGTCCTCGTCGCGAATATACATCATGTGGCCTGCATCATAGTAATGGAACTCGACCCGGTCCTGCGGGATGCCCACCCGGTTGAGTGAATATTCCGCGCCGAAGAAAGGCGTGGCGAAATCGTACCAGCCCTGACCTACGAAGGTGCGCAGCTGCGAATTCTGGCGCATCGCATCGCCGATGAACGGCGCGACGTTGAGATAGGCACCCCGTCCCCGGCCCGACAGGCTCCAGTCCCAGTAGCGGCCCGGATCGCTGCCGATCGCCTGGTATTCGCGGTCGGTCTCGAACCCCAGCGTATCGCGCGCCCAGGAATTGATGGCGGCGGTATAGCCTGCGTCGATGCCGTAGAAGCTGGGGTCGTTATCCGGATATTCGCCCGCATTGTCGAAATCGCGGCCGGTGTAGCGGCTGTCGAGCCGCCCGATGGTCAGGCCCCGGTCGCGCAGCAGCTCCTTGTAGAACCGCTGGGGCGTGACGCGCAGCTCCGCCTGATCGAGATAGGTTTCCGAAAGCCCGGTGAGCCGTGCAAGCTCCGTGCGCACGGCGGCGCGTTCGGCGGCGGGAAGGTCCTGCCCCTTCATCAGCGCGGTGGCGTAGGGCCCGATGGCGAAGCGGCGCGCTTCCTCTGCAATCGCCGCGACCGAGGGCGCGTTGGCTTTGCCGTGATAATACGCAGCCGTCGCCATGTTGGGCAGAGCCATCACATGGGCCATCTCGTTGCCCGGCGTCGGCTCGCGCGCCGCGAAATCCAGGATGGTGGAGATCAGGATCAGGCCGTTCAGGCCGACGTCGTTATAGGTGCCGCCCTCCAGCTCGCGCACCACCATCGCGGTGCGGGTCGTGCCGTAGCTTTCGCCGCCCAGATATTTGGGGCTGTTCCAGCGGTTATTGTCGTTGATCCAGCGGCGGATCACCTTGGCCACGGCGCGGGCATCCTGCTCCAGCCCGTAGTATTTCTCGGGATCGGTGCCTTGCGTCAGATAGCTGAAGCCCGTGCCCGGCGGGTCGATGAAGACGAGGTCCGCGACGTCGAGCAGCGAGTCCGGATTGTCGAGGATGGGGTAGGGCGGTGCACCATCGTCGCGCGCGTCGCTGGGGATCGCGACCCGCTTCGGCCCGAACGCCCCCATCTGCAACCACACCGAGCCAGAGCCCGGCCCGCCATTGTAGATGAAGAACACCGGGCGCGATGTGTCGCGCGGGTTCTTCACGTAGCTGGTGGTGACGATCACCGCCTCCGCCTTGCCATCGTCATTGGCCAGCACGTGCTCGGCGATGGTCGCGGTGTAGCCGATCCGCTCCCCGCCGAACGTGCCGCTCAAGTCACGGGTGCGGACCTGCGGGTCGATGTCCGGTGCTTCGGCCTTGGCGGCGTCCGCCTTGTCTTGCGCGATGGCGATGGTGGGAAGGGCGGCTGCCAGCGCGGCCGCGGCGGCAAGGTTGCTGAACGTGCGAAGGATCATGGCGGCGCTATGCCAGCCCTTCACGCACGCGTAAATCCACCTGCGGCGAGCGTATGGCTGCTATGCGCAGGCTTCGATCCGCCTGAGCCGCATCGCGAAATCGCCATCGATCCCGTCGGCGATGATCAGGCCGATGCTGTGCGCGTCTTGCGTTGCGAAATCGGGTGCATCGACCTGCTGGCCGAACAGCGAGGTTTCCAGCTGCGCAATATCGATCACTGCGACGGACCAGTCTCCATCGCTCTGTTCGGGCGTCAAAGTAGCGCGATAGGCAATTCGGCGTCCGCGCTCCCTCGCGTCGGAGCGCAGCGTCACCTCATAGGTCCGCACATCGCCGGAATAGATGATCCTGAGCGCGCGTGCGCCGGCCATCGCGCCCTCGGGCACCGCGCGCCGCAGCGAGGTGAACCCGCCGCCATTGGTGTTGACGTTGCCGGTAAAGGAAAGCGCGTCGTCCGACTGCTCGATATGCCCCTTGGAGAGGCCCCCCATCACGCCATCATCGACGACCTCCCACCGCGTGAATTCGTCCGGGTCGCTGAAGTCGACCAGCGTGCGGCAAGTGCCGGGTTCGATAGCGGAAAGGGTCATGGCGAGGGCGTATAACATGCTGGCGGGTTATGCGCAGCGCTTGCCGACGTCAGTGCGGGCTTCGGGGGGCGGGTGCTAGGCGCCCGCGTAAATTGCCGGACGATACCGAGGTTCGGGGATCGGTAGATCGCGATCATGCGCGACCTCCAACCAGCCTTGTATAGCATCGTTAATATTGGCGATCGCTTCGCCGCGCGTTTCGCCATGCGCCGAGCAGGGCTTGAGATCGGGAACATCCGCGATCCAACACTCGTCTTCGGCGGACCAGAACAGATTGATATGGTAATGGGGCTCGTTCACGGCTCGATATATAGGCCGTGTTCCTCCACCAGTTCAAGAAATTCGCGGACCTGATAGCGCTTGGCGTCTTTCCCGCTCGGCTGGACGGGGAAGGGACGGGTCAGCTTTGGATGTACATATTGCCTGTGGCTGCCGACTGTGCGGGCGTGCTCAAATCCGAAGGCGCTCAGCAACTTCTCGAAATCGCGGAAATTGATCCCGGCCCGAGGGTTGGCAATCAGTTTAGCGTAGAGCTTGTCGGGGCGGGTCATCGGACACTCCAGTTTTGGGCGCATTTCGCCCTAAAAAACAGAGTGTCCCTCCCTGAAGGCCAAAACTGCGGCCAAGCGGCCCTTCTGTCAAGTGGCCCAGCCGTCGGTTCGTGGATAAGCACGAGCCTCGGCACTGAGACACAAGGCCCCTACTTCTTCTGCGTCCGCCCATACCGCATCTTGCGCGTCCCAGGCTTGCCCTCGTTACTCCGCCCCACGCGCGGCGCTTTCTGCTCGCCCTCGGGCAAACCAAGCTCGTCGGCTTCCAACGTGCGGATTTCGTCGCGCAAGCGCCCGGCTTCTTCGAACTCCAGGTTCGCGGCGGCGTTGCGCATCTTCTTTTCGAGGTCTTCGATGTAGGCGCGCAGGTTGTGGCCGACCATTGGCGGCGCATCTTCGGGTGCGCCGTCTTCGCCTTTGTTTGCGTGGGCGGTGATGTCAGCGATGGCGCGCACTATGGTCTGCGGGGTGATCCCGTGTTCTTCGTTATATTCGCGCTGTTTCTCGCGCCGGCGGTCGGTTTCGGCCATCGCGCGTTCCATGCTTCCGGTGATCCGGTCTGCATAGAGGATCACGCGGCCGTCGACGTTGCGCGCGGCGCGGCCGATGGTCTGGATGAGCGAGGTTTCGGAACGCAGGAAGCCTTCCTTGTCCGCGTCCAAAATCGCGACCAGCCCGCATTCGGGAATGTCGAGGCCCTCTCTCAGCAGGTTGATCCCCACCAGCACGTCGTACACGCCCATCCGCAGGTCGCGGATCAGTTCGATCCGCTCCAGCGTCTCGACGTCGGAGTGCATGTAGCGCACCCGCACGCCCGCCTCGTGCATGAACTCGGTCAGGTCTTCGGCCATCCGCTTGGTCAGCGTGGTGACGAGCGTGCGATAGCCGTTGGCGGCGGTTTTCTTGCACTCCTCGATGCAGTCCTGGACCTGATCCTCGACCGGGCGGATTTCCACGGGCGGGTCGATCAGGCCGGTGGGGCGGATGACCTGTTCTGCGAAGACGCCGCCGGTCTGCTCCAGCTCCCAGCCGCCGGGCGTGGCGGAGACGGCGAAGGTCTGCGGGCGCATCGCGTCCCACTCGTTGAACCTAAGCGGGCGGTTGTCGATGCAGCTCGGCAGGCGGAAGCCATATTCGGCCAGCGTGATCTTGCGGCGGTGGTCGCCTTTGGCCATCGCGCCGATCTGCGGCACGGTCTGGTGGCTTTCATCGACGAACAGGAGCGCGTTTTCGGGCAGGTATTCGAACAAGGTCGGCGGCGGCTCGCCCGGCAGGCGCCCGGTGAGGAAGCGCGAATAGTTCTCGATCCCGTTGCAACTGCCGGTCGCGGCGATCATCTCGAGGTCGAAATGGGTCCGCTGTTCGAGCCGCTGGTGCTCGAGCAGCTTGCCCTCGGCCTCAAGCTCTTTCAGCCGTTCGGTCAACTCGAACTTGATGGCCTCGCTCGCCTGTTTCATCGTCGGGCCCGGCGTGACGTAGTGCGAATTGGCGTAGACCCGCACCTTCTCCAGCTTGGTGCCCGGCTTGCCGGTCAACGGATCGAATTCGACGATCTCCTCGATATCGTCGCCGAAGAACGAAATCCGCCACGCGGTGTCGTCATAATGCGACGGGAATATCTCGAGGTTGTCGCCCCGCACACGGAAATTGCCGCGCGCAAAGGCCATGTCGTTGCGCTTGTATTGCAGCGCGACAAGCTTGCGGATCAGCTCGCGCTGGTCGACACTTTCGCCCGTCTTGATGTCGAAGATCATCGCCGAATAGGTCTCGACCGATCCGATCCCGTAGAGGCACGAGACCGAGGCGACGATGATCACGTCGTCACGTTCGAGCAGCGCGCGGGTGGCCGAATGGCGCATCCGGTCGATCGCCTCGTTCACGCTCGACTCTTTCTCGATATAGGTATCGGAGCGCGGGACGTAGGCTTCGGGCTGGTAGTAGTCGTAATAGCTGACGAAATACTCGACCGCGTTGTTGGGGAAGAAGCTCTTGAACTCGCCATAGAGCTGCGCGGCGAGGATCTTGTTGGGTGCCAGGATCAGCGCGGGCCGCTGCAATTCCTCGATCACCTTGGCCATGGTGAAGGTCTTGCCGCTGCCGGTAACGCCCAGCAGCACTTGCGTCTGCTCGCCGCCTTCGGCCTCGCGCACCAGCTCCTCGATCGCGGTTGGCTGGTCGCCTGCGGGTTCATACTCGCTGACGAGTTCGAACCGCTTGCCCGGCATCGACTTTTCCGGCCGGGCGGGCTTGTGCGGCGTGAATTCGCCGGTGGTGTCGGGCTCGTCGAGCCCGCGTCTGATGATCAATTCGGCCATGGCGTCCATATTGGCGCATCGCACGCCCGCCGCAATGGCAGTTGTCGCCGCACGGGCCGCCGCTTAGGGTGGCAGCATTGCGGGCCCAGCATGACGGGCCGCGGCCCGCCACACGCTTCCCCGGGGAGAAACATAATGCGCACCATCCTTGCCGCTACCGCCTGCCTCGCCCTGCTGGGCGCCTGTTCCGATGGGGCGGATACGCCCGGCAGCGCCGATGCCGATCGTGACGGCGAAATCAGCAGCGAGGAAATGGCCGCCGAGGCCGCTTCCGCGGCCGATGAGATCACCATGCGCCCCGGCCAGTGGGAAAACACGATCGAGTTCACCGAGTTCGACATTCCCGGCGTCCCGGCCAACATCAAGGGCATGATGGCCAAGCAGATGGGCAGCGCGATGACGACCAAATCCTGCCTGACGCAGGAAGAGGCGCAGCGTCCCGACGCTGGCTTCTTTGGCGGGGAAAAGAACGACAACTGCACCTACGACAGGTTCGACCATTCGGGTGGCAACCTCGCGCTGCGAATGACCTGCCAGACCGGCGACGGCGGCACCGCAAAGATCGCGATGGACGGTACTTTTGCGGACGAGAGCTTCACGCTGACCATGGACAACCGGATCAGCGGAACCCAGGCGGGCGACGTCACCATGAAGGGCAAGGTCACCGGCAAGCGGATCGGCGATTGCCCCTCTTAGTTGGCCCTTTCACGGGCACCGGTGCCGGAGCTTGTTCCCGCCCGGCAATCGAACAGCAAAGGTAACCAATGACCAAGCGGGTTGTACCCGAGGGCCGGATCGCCCCTGTTCTAGCGGCGTCTCTCGCCGCGTCCCTCGCCCTGGGCTTGGGGGCGTGCGGGGAATCGCTTTATGACAAGGACGAGGCTCCGGCTGACACGGTGGAGGGGGATGTCTCGCTCGAGCCCGGGCTTTACCGCATGCAGGTCAGCATCGGCGGGGCGGGTGGCGGTGCGTCTGGCAGCCAGTTCGCGGACGACACGACTTGTCTGACGGAGGCGGATGTTGCGGGCGGCTATCGTGAGATGCTGCTCGACATGCAGGGCCGCGATTCCTGCCGCTTCGACAGTTACGACCTGCAAGAAGACGGCACGCTGGATGCCGTGATGACCTGCAAGGGCGACCAGTTCCAGCCCGAGACCGAGGCGCGGATCGAGGGCACGTTGAGCGCGACCGCTACCGACCTCAGGATGACCGTCGCGGGGTTCGAAGGCGGCAGGGGCGGCATCGACATGCGCGTGACGAGCGAGCGGATCGGGGATTGTCCTGACAAGGCGAACTAGGCGCGATTCGGCACGCCTTGTGCGGGGTGGTCCCACCCAAGATCGATCGGTTTGTGAAACCCTAAGCCTTTTGCCGCATTATGAAGGCATGCGAGGCTTCTCTAGGATACCGCAGGCTGCCACCCAGCAGGCGACGACGACCGGAATCTATGGCTTTACTGCGCTCGCCGACAGCGAGTGGGCGCGTCGCATAGAGCTTGCTCGCGAACCTGATCCCGACGGCGCAACCGGCCCGCGCCTGTGGTTGCTGCTGCGCGAACTCGGCTACATGCTCGAACCCGTGCGACGCCTTTACCGCAGCCTGTTCAAGCCGTTTCGCATTGCCAAGGCCCAGAACCCGCGCATGGTCATGGTGCTGCCCGGTTTCGGGACCAACCCCATAAAGATGCGCTATTTCGCGCGTCGGCTCGAGGATGCGGGCCATACGGTGAAGCGCTGGGGCTGCGGCTATAACTGGGGCTTTTCGGAAGATCTGTTCGGACAGCTCGAGGAGCGCCTGCTCGACCTGCACCAGCGCGCAGGCGCGCCGGTGGTTCTGGTCGGCTGGAGCCTCGGCGGACTTTACGCGCGCGAACTGGCCAAACGTCAGCCCGATGCCGTGGCCAAGGTGATTTCGATGGGTTCGCCCTTTTCGGGCAATCTGCGCGCCAATAATGTGTGGCGGATCTATCAGGCGGTCGCCGGCCACCGGATTGCCGATGTGAAGCTCGCCGCGCAGCTTTCGCGCAAGCCCCCGGTCGAAACCATCGCATTGTGGAGCCCGCGCGACGGGGCGATCAGTCCGCGCTCGGCCGCCGGCTATCCGGGAGAGCGCGACCGGTCCGTGGCGCTCAGATGCAGCCACATGGGCTTTTCCTATTCGCCCGAGGCGATCCGTGCGGTCGCCCGGGAGATCGATCGCTAGTCAGCGGCAGAAGCTGCTGTCGCCGACTTCCAGATGCAGGTGATCGGCGTGGGCAGCGTTGTAATCGGGGCTGAGCACGGTGCCGAAGCGCTTGCACGCGCTTTCGCGCACCACCTGCAGGAACTGCCGCTCGGCAGAGCCGCCGCCCCGCCAGTCTCCGATCACCGAAATGCGCCGCCCATCTTCCAGCACGAAGGCCGCGATGTCGATCGCCTCTGCCCGCGCGTGAGCGGAGCGCCTGCTGCTGCCCGCGACATTGCGACACGAATAGCTCCCCATCGTCTCGACCCGGGCGAGCGGGCTGCCGAGATAGACGCGCGCCGCACGGTCCACACCATAGCGGACCCAGCCGGCAAAAGTGCTCGCGGTCTGGCAGGTGACCGGGCCGATATTGGCGATCCCGAAGCGGCTTGTATCACCGCGCAGGTCGGCCAGCGACACGGTGTCGATGCGGGTGCAGCCGGGCGCGTCGTAGGCGTTCGGCAGGGGCGAGAAGCTTGCGCCCGTGGCGCCCAGTTTGGCGAGACATTGCTGTCCGATGAGGCTCGGCGCGACGGCCCCGGTCTGCGGTGCGGTGGTGGGGGTGCGCGGCCCCGGCCGATCGGCCCGCCCGCCACCGCTCGGCAGAAGCTGGCAGCCGGAAAGGCCGATCGCGATACACGCCACAAGCAGGGGTCTCGATAGGTCCATGTCGGCGCGATCATGGCCTTGGCTTGGTTAACACCAGCCTAAGGCCGGGTGCCGGGAAACATTCGCGCGGCCCGCCCATTGGCACGGTAAGGCAGCCAGAAAGAAGAACCCATGCAACGCTTTACCGACCGCACCGTGATCGTCACCGGATCCTCCAAGGGGATCGGCGCGGCCATCGCCCACCGCTTCGCGCAGGAAGGCGCGAACGTGGTGCTCAACAGTCGCAGCCGCGACGATCTGGAAAGCGTGGCGAGCGATCTCGATGATGCGCGCACCCTGCTGGTGGAGGGTGACGTATCGGATGCAGACTTCGCGAAAGAGCTGGTCGCGCGGACTGTCGAGCGGTTCGGCGGGCTCGATTGCCTGGTCAACAATGCGGGCACCGCCACGGCAGGCCCGCTAGCCGACGCGAGCGACGATGACATCGACAAGGTGATCGACATCAACGTGAAGGGGGTCATGTACCTGTGCCGCGCCGCGATCCCGCACCTCGCCAAAAGCGACGCGCCCGGCGGGGGCAGCATCGTCAACACCTCCAGCGTCTCGGGCACCGGCGGCGACTGGACCATGCCGATCTACAACGCGAGCAAGGGCGCGGTGACCAACCTCACGCGCGGCCTCGCCCTCCAACTGGGCGAACGGGGCATTCGCGTAAACGCGGTGTGTCCCTCGATGACCAAGACCGAAATGAGCGAGGGGATCCGGGAGAACGAGGATCTGCTGAACGCCTTCCTGCGCCGCATCCCGCTGGGCCGCGCAGGCGAGCCGGAGGATGTCGCGGCCGTGGTCGCTTTCCTCGCCAGCGAGGACGCGCGGTTCGTGACCGGCGTGAACCTGCCGGTGGACGGCGGAGTAAGCGCGTCCAACGGCCAGCCCAATTTTCAGGCTTTTCAGTAGGCCTCAATCGGCGGTGCTGAAGAATTCCACGATCAGGATATCAAGGTCGCGGACGGGCTCGAAGTTCGTCTTCACGACCTCGAACCGCGTGGGGCCGATCTTTGTCACCCCGTCCATGCAGAAGCTTACGAGATTGTCGGTCGATCCCTTGTCGACGACCAGACGGAACCGTTCGATGGGGCCGTTCCAATTGGCACCCGACGACAGGACATAGCCGAGCCACGTCTCGCTCATATATGCCTGCGCGGCCTCGTCGCTGGCCGCATTCGCCAGACGGCGATCCACCCCGGCAAGGAAGTGCTCGTCGACGCAGTATCGCTCCTGATAGTCGGATAACGCGCCGTACTCGTCGTCTTCGCGGTATTGCGGGTAGAGCGCGCCGCCCACGCTGCCTCCGGTGAGCGGCGCATATTCGTGCTTCACGCGCGTTGTCGAATTGGGCGGGAAGGTCTGCTCTCGCACGAAGAAGGTAATGCCCTCCCATGCGGGCACGACCTTATCGTCGAATAGCGGATCCCGGATCGCCATCCCTTCGGCCAGCGTCACGGTAAGCTGCCGGTCGGGCAGGTTGGCGAAAGGATTGCCGTCGGTCGTGTTGGTCCAGTAGATCGGCCAGCCGTTCGCGACGACGTCCTCGGTTACGTCCCGACCGCCGATCATCGCCTGGTCCCATTGCAGAAGGCGCACGGGCCGTCCGTCGACCCGGGTGGCGAAGCCGAAGCCTGACCAGTCCTCGCTCGCCTCGTAATATCCGTCGCGGGCGAGCAGGCCACGCGGCTGCGATGGCATGGGGAAAGCAATGGTGGTGGTGATCGCGTGATCGGTGGGATTCTCGAACAGGTAGTCGACCGTCACCTGATCGGCGGAGAGGAACAGGTCTTCGCTGACCAGCCTGAGCTCGCTCGATGACTTGAGGACGATCCCGCCGAGCGAAATTTCGGCCTCCGAATCATTCGCGGTGATCGGGCTGGCGAGCAGAAAGCCCGCCGCAGCCGCAAGCGCGGCGCGCGGCAACAGGCGTCTAATCATTTCCGCAAAACTCCCCCCAGCGCGCGACCCCGTGCCGTATAGCACGGAGCCGCCATGCGTGGCGAGCGATCAGGACGCGGGCGCGTCTCCCTGTTCCCAAAGTTCGATCTTGACCCCGTCCGGATCGAGCAGCCAGGCAAATTTGCCATAGCCTTCGTCGACCTGACCGATGATGTCGACGCCCTTGGCCTTCAATTGCTCGACCATCGCGTCGCAATCGTCGACCCGCAGGTTGATCATGAAGCCGCCGGTGCCGGGCTCGATATACTTCTCGTCCGCGAAGTGGCTGATCAGCGAGTAGGGCGCTGCATGCGGCTCTTGCGACCAAGCGATCTGTGGGCCGTAATCGCCGGTGAGGCCGATAATCTCCTCGTACCACTGCCGTGTCGCAGCGGGATCTTTCACGACGTAGAACACGCCGCCCAAGCCGGTCACTTTCGCCATCTCGTCATCCTCTCCCTGCGCGACCTTTCGCTATCCTACCGCAGGTCTGGCCGTGCGCCTAACGCGCATCTTGACGCGAATCATTTAGGCAGTTAGCTAAATACCTATGAACAAGGTCTTCGATGCCCTTTCGCACCCCATCCGGCGGGAAGTGCTCGAACTGCTCAAGTCAGGCGGGATGACCGCGGGCGATCTCGCCGATCGCTTCCCGGTGTCCAAGCCGACCATGTCCGGCCACTTCGCCAAGCTGAAGGAAGCCGGGCTGATCCAGGGCGAGAACCGCAGGGGATCGGTGGTCTACACAATCAACATGTCCACGCTCGAAGAGGCGCTGCACGGGTTCATGGGGCGGGTCGGGATCGGCGCTGCACCCCAGAGCGCACAGGATATTGCGCCAGATAATGCCCTGTCGTCAGGAAAGGAAAGCACATGAAGGTCCGATCGCTGCTGCTCGTCAATCTCCTGCTCGTTGCGCTGATGGCAGGGTTTGCCTTCTGGGTCGCAAGCATCGCGCCTGCTGGAATGGAATTGCCGACCCACTGGAACGCCGCCGGAGAGGTCGATCAGACCATGCCCGCCTTGCGCGCGCTGCTGATGCCCGCGGGCGTCTTGCTGTTCGTCGCGCTGGTCTTCGCGGTCACTCCGATGCTGGAGCCGCTGCAGGACAAGCTCGACAAATCCGCGCCGCTGCTGCGCGCGGTATGGATCGTCATGATGGCACTGTTCGTCGCTTTGCAGGGTATCGTTGCAGGCCCGGTTTTCGGCTATTCGCCGGGTGCAGGGGCGATCATGGTTCTGGTCGGCCTGCTGTTCGTGGTGATCGGCAACACGCTGCCCAAGTCGCGCCCCGGGTTCTTCGTCGGGATCAGGACGCCGTGGACCATTACCGATGAAGACAACTGGGTCGCGACCCATCGCCTCGGCGGCAAGCTGTTCATGCTGGCAGGTGTCGCACTCGTGCTGGTCGGGGTGCTGGATGTCTCCGGCGAGGTGCGGTTTGCTGTGATGATCGGCGGGACGATTCTCGCAGCGCTGGTCCCTGTGGTTTACAGCTGGTGGTTCTGGCGCAGCCACCGTCACCCCGGAAAGGGGGCGTAACATGCGCAAGGCTACCACACTCGCGGCTGCCCTGATGCTCTCGACGACCGCGGGCCCACTGGCCGCGCAAGAGGCGATCACCACCACCCATCCCGGCTTGCAGGGCGACCTCGCCGGGATGCTGGAGGGTACGCTTGCGCAAGGCATGCCCGCCGTGCTGATCGTGCCCGGCTCCGGCCCCACCGACCGGGACGGCAATAGCCCGCTGGGGATCTCGGCGCAGACCTACAAGCTTCTCGCCGAGGCGCTGGCGGAGCGCGGCATCGCCTCGGTCCGGATCGACAAGCGCGGGATGTTCGCCAGCGCGAGCGCGGTGCCCGATCCCAACGATGTGACCGTGGACGACTATGTCGCCGACATCGAGAGCTGGGCGGACACGATCTCGCGCGAGAGTGGCGGGGAGTGCGTCTGGCTGCTCGGCCATAGCGAGGGGGGCCTGCTCTCGATGGCGGCAGCGGCGAAGGACCCCGCGCGCTATTGCGGGCTGCTGCTGGTGGCGAGCCCGGGGCGCAACACCGGCGATGTCATCAGGGCGCAGCTCGCCGCCAACCCCGCCAACGCGCCGCTGCTGCCCCAGATCGACGCGATCATCGCCAAGCTGAAGTCGGGCGAGAGCGTTCCCGCAAGCGAGATGCATCCCGGCCTGCTGCCGCTGTTCGCCCCGCAGGTGCAGGGCTTCCTCGGCAGCATGTTCCGGCAGGAGCCCGCCGAGCTGATCGTGGCGCATGATCTGCCGGTGCTGATCGTCAACGGCAGCGCGGATATGCAGACGCCCGCCGCCGATGCGCAGGCGCTGGCGAGCGCGCGGCCCGACGCGCGGCTGGTGATCCTCGAGCGTGTGAACCACGTGCTCAAGCAAGTGCCGGACGACAGCCGGGCGGCCAATCTCGCAGCCTATGCCGACCCGGACCTGCCGCTTGCGCCCGGGGTGGTGGACGCGATCGCCGAGTTCGTGACCGGCAGCGACGTTCGCTAGGCTGCCTCGCCCTCGACCGCGTAATGGCCCAGATCCTCCGCCTCGGTGGCGAGGCTGACGAGCACCACCGCGATGGTCGAGGCGATGAACCCGGGGATGATCTCGTACACGCCGGGGCCGCCCAAGAACTCGCTGTTCCAGCCCTGCACAATCCAGAAGCCGACCGTGCCCGCGCCAACAACCAGCCCGGCGAGCGCGCCGGTCCCGGTCATCCGCGGCCAGACCAGCGCGAGCAGGATCAGCGGGCCGAACGCCGCACCGAACCCGGCCCAGGCATTGGCGACCAGACCCAGCACCTCGCTCTCCGGATCGCTCGCGACCCAGATTGCGGCCAGCGCCACGATCAGCACGCTGACGCGGCCCACGTTCACCGCCTCGCGCTCGCTTGCGTCGCGGCGCAGGAACAGGCGGTAGAAATCCTCGGTCAGCGAGCTGGACGACACCAGCAGCTGCGACGAAATCGTGCTCATGATCGCGGCCAGCAGCGCGGCGAGCAGGAAGCCGGTCACCAGCGGGTGGAACAGCAGGTCCGCCAGCACGATGAAGATCGTTTCCGGATCGTCGACCACGATCCCGTTACGGTCCGCATAGGCGCGGCCCGCAAGCCCGATGCCGAGCGAGCCGAGCAGGCAGATGAACATCCACCCCAGCCCGATATTGCGCGCCGTCGCGACCTCGGGGATGGAGCGGATCGCCATGAACCGCACGATGATGTGCGGTTGCCCGAAATAGCCCAGGCCCCATGTCACCGCGCTCAGGAAGCCGACGAAGGTCAGCCCCTGCGTCAGGCTGAGGAAGCCCGGCTGGATCTCGGTCAGGCTCTCGCCCGCGCTGCCGCCGGGGCCGAACATCACCACCAGCGGCATCACCACCAGCGCCAGCAGCATGATCACGCCCTGCACGAAGTCCGTCAGGCTGACCGCGAGGAACCCGCCGACCATGGTGTAGGCCAGCACCACGCCCGCGGTGATCCACACGCCCATCATGTAGTCGCTGAGCCCGGTATCGGGCAGCAGCGCGGGGAAGGCGGTTTCGAACAGCTTGCCGCCGCCGACCAGCCCTGCGGCGGAGTACACCATGAAGAACACCACGATCACGATCGCGGAGACCACCCGCAGCGCCACCGCGCGGCTGGGGAAGCGATTGGCCATGAACTCCGGAATGGTCAGCGCATTGCCCAGCCGCTCCGTCTGTTCGCGCAGCCGCGGGGCGACCACCGTCCAGTTGACCACCGCGCCCAGGAACAGGCCGATCCCGATCCACGCCTCGACCAGTCCGGCGGCGAAGAGCGCGCCCGGCAGGCCCAGCAGCAGCCAGCCCGACATGTCCGACGCGCCGGCTGAGAGCGCCGCCACCCCGGGCGACAATCCGCGCCCGGCGAGCAGATACCCTTCCGAGGTATCGGTCGATTTCTTCCAAGCAAATAGCCCAATGCCCAGCATGAGGGCGAAATAGGCTGCGAGTGAGATGAGTACGCCTGTCTGCATGGGCGCGTTGCCTAACGCCTCGTGAACGGTTTGACCACCGCAAGCCGGGAAGTGTCTCGCAAGAGGCGGGGCGAGCGAGTGGCTCGAGCGGTTTCGAGGAGCCGCGTGAGACACTTGAGACACTGTCCAGGGGTTGAAATCGGATCGATCATAGAGGCGCGTTCGATCGACCCTGTCGATCAGTGCAATGATCGAGGCGCGGTGCGGGTGCGGACGGTGCGAAAGAGCGGGCTTGCGGGTGTAGCGCGGCGCGGGGGAGTAGGAAAATCGGGTGTACTCAGCGGCTCGATTAGCGCAAACCGACATATCCCCACCATTTCGCTTTCTGGAAATCGACGTAAGGCTGGTTAGTCCCTCACAGCTTTGGCATCGCAGTCATGTGCGGCATCAATCCGATTTGGATGCAGTGCATCGGCCAAGCGTTATTGCGTGCGAGTGTGAGTTGCTGCACAAGGAACATGTGCAGAACAAGCTGCTCTGATTTCCCGAAGGTGGAGGACGATGAAAGCTGTTGAACTCTTCGCGGGAGCTGGCGGCCTTGGCATAGGGGTAAGCAAGGCTGGCTTCTCACCCGTCGAAATTGTCGAGTGGGATCGCTGGTGCTGCGATACCATAAATCAGAACCGCTCAAGAAATGTGAAGGCGGTCGCGAATTGGCCAGAGCCACATCATGGAGATATTCGCCCGAGGTGCTTCAAGAGCCTCGAGGGAAAGGTTGATTTGGTTAGTGGTGGGCCACCTTGCCAACCTTTTTCGCTGGGTGGCAAACATAAATCCTTCGACGACTCACGTGACATGTGGCCCCAAGCAGTCCGAGTGGTTCGGGAAACGAGGCCCAAAGCGTTTATATTCGAGAATGTGAAAGGCCTGACTCGCGCCGCATTTGCTGCGTATTTGAGTTATATCCAGCTTCAGCTGCATCACCCCGCGTTGGAACGACGACTGGATGAGGACTGGAAGGACCATTTTGGTCGCCTTCAACAACACCATTCCTCTAAAGCGGAGATAGAGCCAGAATATCGGGTGCTAATCGATGTTTTGAATGCTGCCGATTACGGCGTTCCTCAGAAACGGGAGAGGGTCGTCTTTGTCGGTTTTCGGTCTGATTTGGGAATACCGTGGAGATTCCCAAAAGGTCAATTTTCGTTTGATGCGCTCCTTTGGGACTTGGTCCGCTCGGAGAATTATTGGGATCGCCACGAGGTGGCTTCTCGCGATCGGCAGATTGATGACCGTCTACGAAAGCGGGCCATGGGGTTGCATGAGAGACCGGCGGAGAAGGCGTGGCGGACAGTAAGAGACGCTATCCATGATCTTCCTGACCCTTCTTCGTCTGAGGGCGGCAATATTCTCAATCATCGTCAGCAACCTGGTGCGCGGTCATATCCAGGGCATACTGGAAGTCCCCTCGACCTCCCGGCTAAAACACTCAAAGCGGGCGTTCATGGAGTGCCGGGCGGTGAGAACATGTTGCTCAGGCGTGATGGTGCGGTGAGGTACTTCACGGTCAGAGAGAGCGCTAGGCTCCAGACTTTCCCAGACGATTACGAACTTCACGGTTCTTGGTCGGAGGCTATGCGGCAATTGGGGAACGCAGTTCCCGTCGACCTTGCGCATGTTGTTGCGAAAGACGTGGCGAGGCATATACGACAGGTGGCATGACGCCTGAACCTACCACTCCGACGACCGTTGGGGGTTTCCGGACTCTCGAGTTCGACCTTCCGACGGCTCTCTTAGAACAGATAGTTTCCATGTTTGCGGACCTGGATGCGGCTGCTCTGATTCCTAACAATACGGGATCTGTTCCAAATGCCCAAGGCGTTTACCAGCTCTTCCTGCGTGGTCGGCTCGTTTATATTGGTAAAACGGACGCACAAGCAGGCTTAAAGCAGCGGCTTTCCCGTCATGCTTGGAACATCAAGAGTCGCCACAACCTTGATGTAAAAGAAATCACTTTCAAGGCGATCCAAGTCTTGGTCTTCAGTGCTATGGATCTAGAGACCGCCTTGATTTCATTCTACCGGGAGGCGGATGGCCCACCGGTTTGGAATGGTTCGGGCTTTGGCAATAACGATCCGGGCCGCCGTCGCGATACAACGGCTCTCAAGCCCGAGGGCTTCGATGCGCTCTATCCGATAAATATCGACTTGGATGTCGAAGCGGCCTGGGAGACGGCTGCGTCAGCACTAGGTGCTCTTTCAACTCTGAGCGCGGCTGTTCCCTATACCATTCGCCACGAAAAAACGGCGGATGCGCTAGTGGAACTGAAGAATGCTAAGCCGCAACCTCCACAAGGCCCAACCTCCGTTCGGCGAGCGGTAAGTGAGATCTGTTCCTCGTTGCCTTCCGGATGGCAGGCCACACGTTTGTCGGGTCGAGTGATAATCTACCGGGAAGCCAAAGATGACTATCCCGGCGGTGAAATCATCGCGCGATCGTAACCCTTAGCTGTCCATCTTGCGCTTGTGGCGCTTGCGTTCGTGGGGGTCGAGGTAGGCCTTGCGCAGGCGGATGTTCTGCGGGGTCACTTCGACCATCTCGTCGTCGTCGATATAGGCGATCGCCTGTTCCAGCGTCATCACGCGCGGGGGCGTGAGGCGGATCGCGTCGTCCTTGCCGGTCGACCGGAAGTTGGTCAGCTGCTTGGACTTCATCGGATTGACTTCGAGATCGTCGGGCTTGGCATTCTCGCCGATGATCATGCCTTCGTAGATCTTCGCGCCGCCGCTGATGAACAGCTCGCCGCGGTCTTCCAGCGCGTTGAGCGAGTAGGGCTGGGCCTCGCCCGGCACCATCGAGATCAGCACGCCGTTCTGGCGGCCTTCGATCGCGCCCTTGTAGACGTCGTACTTCTCGAACAACCGGTTCATGATCCCGGTGCCGCGCGTGTCGGACAGGAATTCGCCGTGGTAGCCGATCAGCCCGCGGCTGGGGGCGGAGAAGGTGATGCGGGTCTTGCCCTGGCCCGACGGGCGCATCTCGGTCAGCTCGGCCTTGCGGCGCTGCATCTTCTCGACGACCGTGCCGGAGAATTCATCGTCCACGTCGATCACGACGGTTTCGTACGGCTCCTGCCGCTTGCCGTCCTCTTCCTTGAACAGCACGCGCGGACGCGAGATGCCCAGCTCGAAGCCTTCGCGGCGCATCGTTTCGATCAGCACCCCCAGCTGCAATTCGCCGCGACCGGCAACCTCGAAGCTGTCCTTGTCCTCGGACTCGGTGACGCGGATGGCGACGTTGGTTTCCGCCTCGCGCAGCAACCGGTCGCGGATCATGCGGCTGGTGACCTTGTCGCCCTCGCGGCCCGCAAGCGGCGAATCGTTGACGGCAAAGCGCATCGCGAGCGTGGGCGGATCGATCGGCTGTGCGGCGATCGGATCCTTCACCACCGGATCGGCGATGGTGTTGGCGACGGTGGCTTTTTCAAGCCCGGCCATCGCGATGATGTCACCCGCCTGCGCGCTTTCAACGGGTACGCGTTCGAGCCCGTCGAAGCTCATCAGCTTGGTCGCGCGGCCAACCTCGACCACGTTGCCATCGCGGTCGAGCGCGTGGATCGGGTCGTTGACCTTGACCTTGCCCGACTGAACGCGCCCCGTGAGCACGCGGCCCATGAAGTTGTCGCGATCCAGCAGCGTGGCGAGGAAGGCGAACGGGCCCTCGGTGTCGAGTCCGGGGGCCGGCACGTGATCGACGATCAGCTTGAACAGCGGCTGGAGATCGCCCGAACGCGCGGTCTCGTCATCGCTGGCATACCCGTCGCGGCCCGAGGCCCACAGGCTGGGGAATTCGAGCTGTTCGTCGTTCGCGTCGAGATTGGCGAACAGGTCGAACACTTCGTCGAGCACTTCCTGCGGGCGCGCATCGGGACGGTCGATCTTGTTGACCACCACGATCGGGCGCAGGCCCAGCGCGAGCGCCTTGCCGAGCACGAACTTGGTCTGCGGCATCGGGCCCTCGGCCGAATCGACCAGCAGGATGACGCCGTCGACCATGCTCAGGATACGCTCCACCTCGCCGCCGAAGTCGGCGTGGCCCGGGGTGTCGACGATGTTGATTCGGGTGGTGTCGCCGTCATGCTCCCATTCCACGCTGGTGCACTTGGCGAGGATGGTGATCCCGCGTTCCTTTTCCAGGTCGCCCGAGTCCATCGCGCGTTCTTCGACGCGCTGGTTCTCGCGGAAGGTGCCGGACTGGCGGAAGAGCTGGTCGACGAGGGTGGTCTTGCCGTGGTCGACGTGGGCGATGATCGCGATGTTGCGCAGGGACATGGGAGAGATTCGCTTTCGGGGAGGGAGACGCGCGCGAAGCGCTGTTGCGCGGGCCCTTAGCGGCCCTGGTGCAATGCAGCAAGGGATGCGCGCCTCTTCCGCAGTCAAAGCGTCATGCGAGAGGCACACGCCAGCGCATATCCACGCGAATCGTGCAAGTTACCGGAACGGCGGCGAATCGCGCCTGGTCGAAAAGGCCGGGCGACCTGTTCCATTCCGCTACGGCAAGCGCGACCGCGGGCGCTCTTCTGTGCCGTTTGGGCCACACTTGTGCGCGAGCCCTTCGGATTCCGCGCTTTTCGCAGTTGAGTGAGGGTATTTCGCAGTTTACTGGATTTCACCAAGCGCAAACCATGCGCAACGAAACAACATGAGAGAGGAAGCACTCGATGGCTCATTCGTCCTCCGGTATCGCCGGATTCTCACGCTACGCATTGTTCGCCGGTGTCGCCGCGATCACTTTGCCGGTCGCCGCCCAGGCACAGGATAACGCGCCTGCGGGCCAGTCCGACAACGGCGAGGATGTCGAGACCGCAGAGGAGCTGGAGCAGGCGCTGGGTGGCAACACCATCGTCGTCACCGCGACCAAGCGCGAACAGACCCTGCAGGAAACCCCGGTTTCGGTCAGCGTGACCACCGGCGAAACGCTGGAGCGCGCGGAAATCCGCGACCTGCTCGATCTCCAGACGGTGACCCCGTCGCTGCGGGTCAGCCAGCTGCAGAACTCCTCGACCACCACCTTCATCATCCGCGGCTTCGGCAACGGCGACAACAACTTCGGCGTCGAGCCGTCGGTCGGCGTGTTCATCGACGGCGTGTTCCGTTCGCGCTCCGCCGGCGCGATCAGCGACCTTGCCAATGTGAGCCGCATCGAAGTGCTGCGCGGTCCGCAATCGACCCTGTTCGGCAAGAACGCCAGCGCCGGGGTGGTCTCGGTCATCACGCGTGAGCCGCAGTTCGACTTCGGCGGTTCGCTCAGCGCGACCTACGGCAATTTCAACCAGATCGTGGTGAAGGGCGACGTCACCGGCCCGCTGACCGACGACCTCGCCTTCTCGGTTGCCGGCGGCCTCAACAAGCGTGACGGCTATGCCGAAGTGATCGGCTTCGACGAGAAGCTCAACGATCGCAACCGCTGGAATGCGCGTGCGGACCTGCTGTTCGACAATGGCGGCCCGCTGCGCATGCGTGCGATTGCCGACTATTCGAAGATCGACGAGATCTGCTGCCAGGTGAACAATCTTGTCGCCGGGCCGACCACTCCGCTGGTGTTCGCCGCAGGCGGCAACATCGTCACCGGCGATTTCTACGGCGATACCGCCGCGCTCAACATTCTTCCGACCAACGAAGTCGAAAGCTACGGTCTCTCGTGGCAGGCCGATCTCGATCTCGACACGATCGGGGTGACCGCGATCACCGCGTATCGCGTGCTCGACAACTTCTTCAACCAGGATGTCGATTTCACCGGGCTCGACTTCATCCGCGAATTCCGCGACCAGAAGGCCAAGACCTTCACGCAGGAAGTGCGGGTGGCCTCGGACTTCGATGGTCCGTTCAACTTCCTGCTGGGCGGCTTCTATTACAACGACGACGTCACGCAGCAGAGCGGGATCACCAACGGCTCCGATGGCCGCCTGTTCTTCGATCTGCTGGCGGGTGGCGGCACCCCGGGCACGCTCGCGGGGGTTGAAACGCAGCTCGGTCTGCCGGTGGGTTCGAGCTTCGCCGCGGGCCCGAGCACGCAGGAAAGCTACGCCATGCAGAACGAGAGCTGGTCGGTTTTCGGCACGCTCGACTTCACCATGCTGGACGATCGCCTGACGCTGACGGCAGGTTTCAACTACACTGACGACCGGAAGGACTTCCAGCTTTCGCAGCGCTCGCTCGATCCGCTGGCGAACGTCAACCTGGCGGATGCCTACATCGTCGGCGCTCTGGCCAATGCGGCCGGGATCGACGCAACCAACCCGGCCCAGTTCAATGCCTTCGTCGGCACTCCTCTGGGGCAGGCCGTGTTCGGCCAGGTCTCGCAGCTGGCGGTGACGCCGTGCCCGACAGGCGTTTCCAACCCGGCAGTGTGTAACCCGCTGCTCGGCCTTGCCGCGCTGCAGTTCCTGCCGCCGTTCCTGGGTGTTCCCAACGCTGTCGAACCGGGCAAAACGCACGACGACAAGTTCACCTACACCCTGCGTGCCTCGTTCGAGATCACGCCGGAACTGAACACCTATGTGACCTACGCGACCGGGTTCAAGGCAAGCTCGATCAACCTGTCGCGCGACAGCCGTCCGCAGTTTGGCGACTACATTCCCGCCACGCTCCCCGCGGGTGTGCCGGGCGTCGTCGGGGGCAGCCGCTTCCTGTCGCCGTCTTCGCCGATCCGCGATGCCGGTCTGCCGATTACCAACCTGACCACGGGCACCCGCTTCGCCGGGCCGGAAAATGCCGAAGTGTACGAAATCGGCCTGAAGGGTAACTACCCGGGCCTCTCGTTCAACATCGCGCTGTTCGACCAGACGCTGAAGGGCTTCCAGTCGAACCTGTTCACCGGCACCGGCTTCGCGCTGTCCAACGCCGAACAGCAGTCGACCCGCGGGTTCGAGTTCGACACCGTGATCACTCCGGCCGATCCGCTGGCGATCACCTTCGCGATGACCTACCTCGACGCGACGTACGACAGCTTCGCCAACTCGCCGGTCGGCGACCTGACCGGTGCCCGCCCGGGCGGGGTGCCCGAGTACGCGATTTCGACCTCGGCCACCTACACGCACGACTTCGGCTACAGCGGCAACCAGCTGATCGCCCGCGTGGACTACAGCCATGAAAGCAACGTGTTCATCAACAACGGGCTTTCGGCGGTGCGGGACAACAACTTCCGTCGCGAAGTGAACCTCGTGAACGCCTCGCTCACGCTGGCGCTGGCCAACGGGATCGAAGTTTCCGGGTACGTCCGCAACCTGACCAACGACCGCTATATCCTGACGGTCTTCCCGGGTGTGGCGCAGTCGGGCACCGTGTCGGGCTACCCCAGCGCACCGCGCACCTATGGCGGCACCGTGCGGTTCAAGTTCTGATCGCTGCGATCATTCACGAAAAGCGGAAAGGGGGCCTTCACGGGCCCCCTTTTTGTTTTGGCGTCGGACGGGGGCAGCTGGCCCCATAGGCGCTTGCGGTTGCCGCAGCCCCCTTGCACACAGGGTCCGGGCAAACGGGCGCCCGATCATTTTGAGGACTAGGTATGCAATGGATGTTTCTGCCGCTTAAGCGCTATTTCGATTTCTCGGGCCGCTCGCGCAGGCTCGAATTCTGGATGTTCGCGCTGCTCAACCTGATCGTTTACACCGTGATCGGGATTGCCTTCCTCGGCACTGGTTCCGCATTGCAAGACCTCGAAGCTGGCACTTCAAACGATCCGTCTACGGCATACTCGGTCATCTTTGGTGGTGTCGGCATGCTCTTCCTCTTGTGGGGCGTAATCGTCCTCATCCCCAGCATCGCGGTGTCGGTGCGCCGCTTGCACGATCGCGACATGACCGGCTGGTGGTATCTCGGCTTCATTATCCTCAGCGGCATCCCTTTGATCGGGTTCGTTGTCGCGATTGCCTTCATCGTGATCATGGCGCTGCCCGGCACGCCAGGGCCGAACAAGTACGGGCCCAGCCCCAAGGAACAGGTGACCGCCGCGACCTTCGAATAGGGCGGGGGGGCCTCAGATCCGGCGCAGCGTTCCGCCCGAGACGTCCCACACGGCGGCGTCGGCCAGGATCGGGTCGAACGGCATCCGCTCGGTCCCGGTCATCCACACCTGCTCGCGATTGGCAGCGAGGCGCTCGAACAGGGCCTCGCGCCGCTGCGGGTCGAGATGCGCGGCGACCTCGTCCAGCAGCAGCAGGCCTGCGCGGCCCCGCGTCGCCAGCGTGCCATGCGCAAGCGTGATCGCGATCAGCATCGCCTTCTGCTCGCCGGTGGAGGCGCGCGCGGCGGGCACGCCCTTGTCGGCCAGCGTCACCGCCAGTTCTGCGCGATGCGGGCCGACCAAAGTGCGGCCAGCACGACGTTCGGTCGTGCGATTGGCGCGTAGTGCATCGGCCAGCGCGGTGCGTTCTTCCGGCCCGGTCGGCTCGATCGCCAGCAGCGGGCGGGGGAACAGCGCATCGGCCTGCGCCTCCAGCTCGCGGTTCAGCTCCTCGACCAGCGCGCGGCGATTGGCGGCGAGCGCAGCGCCATGCTCGGCGAGCTGCGCTTCCAGCGCATCGAGCCAGTGCGGGTCGGGCGGTGCATCGTCCGACAGCAGGCGGTTGCGGTTGCGCAGCGCGGTTTCGTAGCGATTGGAGAGCGCAGCGTGGCCCGGTGCGGTCGCCAGCGCCAGCCGATCGAGATAGCGCCGCCGCGCGCCCGCGCTGTCGGTAAACAGCCCGTCCATCGCGGGGGTCAGCCAGCGGACCGAGAGCCATTCGGACAGGCCCAGCGCGCTGCGCTCCGCCCCGTTGACGCGCACCCGGCGGCGGCCCGGCTGTGCCGGCTCGACCACGGTGCCCAGCTGGACCGGCTCCGCGCCGTCTGCAGGCTGGAGCCGCGCCGCAACGGTGAACCCGCCGGGCCCGTCGATCCGCGCCATCTCGGGCAGCTTGGCCCGTCGCAACCCGCGCCCGGGCGCGAGCAGGGAGAGCGCTTCGAGTACGTTGGTCTTGCCCGCACCATTTGCGCCCACGAGCAGATTGAACCGCGCGGTGTCCTCCAGCGCGGTCTGCCGATGGTTGCGAAAATCGAGGATCGAGATGCGGTCGAGCGCCATGGGGGCCTTTGAAATCCGGCCTAGCGTGGCGCGCGGACGCACGCCAGCGGAATGCATCTATTTGGCGCATCCAACAGTTGGGAAAAACTCCCAACCTTTCGGATAGGTGAACGGGCGGTTGTCGTTCCGCTCATTCCAAAACCACGCAATTCCGCCACTTCTTCAACTTGGCACGGCTCCTGCAAAGTAGTTTGTATCCGGCGGGATGGTCCCCCGGAACAAGCAAAAGGAACCACAGACATGACCACCACCGACCTCCGCAGCCGCATGTTCGCCGCCGTTATGGCGCTGGGTATCTCGGCCGTTTTCTTCGCCACTGCGATCGTCCCCGCCAGCCCGACCGGCCTGGTCATCGTCTGAACCATCATCGCCCGACCGGCATCACCACACGTTTTTCAAAGGATACACACCATGCAATCTCTCGCCCGCAACGCCTTCGCCGCCGTTTTCGCCGTTGGCATCTCGGCCATGTTCTTCGCCACCGCGATCATCCCTGCCAGCCCGACCGGTCTGGTCATCGCCTGAGCCACCCCGCCAACCACAGACTTTTCACTGGAGACCGACACCATGCAATCGCTTACTCGCAACCTGCTCGCCGCTGCCGGGGCGCTCGCCTTCACCGGCCTCGCCTTCGCCTTCGCCATCGTGCCCGTCATGGTCGATACTGCCGGGATGGTCGCATGAGCCAGCTCGACACTGATCGCCACGCACCGCAGCCCGCCCGCCAGTTCCGCCTCGACAAGCAGCGCGGCTCGATCGCCGGGGTCTGCGCAGGGATCGCCAACTATTTCGGTTGGGACGTCACCATGGTCCGCCTCGCCTTCGTGCTGACGACCATTTTCCTGACCGGCGCCCCGCTGATCGCCTACCTCATCCTGTGGGCGATCGCCGACTGACCCGGCCGGAGGCCCACTCCGGCCACAACCCCCGGTCGGGGGCGAATGGATCGCCCCCGCACCAAGCCTTCCTCACATCGCGGAAATGCCGCCATCCAGCCGCAGCTCCGCCGCAGTCATGAAACTGCTTTCGTCACTGGCGAGATAGAGCACGCCATTGGCGATTTCCTGCGGCTTTCCGACCCGCCCGAGAGGGATCTGACGCGCCAGCTTGCTCATCACCACTTCCTTGTCGAGCCCGGCATTCTTCCCGATCCCATCCAGAATCGGCGTGTCGACGAAGGTCGGATGGATCGAGTTGCAGCGGATATTCCAGCCCATCTTCGCGCAGTACAGCGCGACCGACTTGGTCAGCATCCACACCGCCGCCTTGCTGGCATTATAGCCGGGCATGGTATCGCTCGCGATCAGCCCCGCGATCGAGCTGATATTGATGATCGAGCCGGGCTGGTGGTCCTTCATCAGCTTCAGCGCCTTCTGGCAGCCGAGGAACGGACCATCGACATTGATCGCGAAGCCGCGCCGCCAATCTTCCAGCGTGCAGGTCTCGATATTGCCGCGCACGCCGATGCCGGCATTGTTGAGCAGGATGCTGAGCCCGCCGAGCTTGTCGTCCGCCATCGCGATCGCCGCATCCCACTGATCGGGCTGGGTCACGTCGTGCGTCATCGCGAAGGCGGTGTCCGCGCCAAGCTCTTCATTGATCGCATCGGCGGTCGCCTGCGCGCCTTCGCCGTTGATGTCGGTGCACAGCACCCGCGCACCCTCGCGCGCCAGCGTGGTTGCTGCCTGAGCGCCAAGCCCCTGCGCCGCGCCCGTAATCAGGGCAAGCTTGCCCGCTACCCGTCCAGCCATCCGTTTTCTCCGATTTTCTGTGTCATCAGCAGCATGGCGATGCGCACGTCGATGCCAACGCCCGCCACGCGCTTCGTTTCTACGAATTGCGCGAGGTGTTTCAATGCGACGCGGTGGACGGTGATATCCTCGCCGTCGGTGCCGCCGCCTTCACCCACCTTGGTCAGCCCCTCGGCGCGGAGCAGCGAGAACCCTTCCGATACCATCCCGGGGCTGGAGAAGAACTCGCCCAGATCGGTGATCCTGGCCGCGCGGTAGCCGGTTTCTTCCTCCAGCTCGCGGTGTGCCGCGGTGATGGCGCTTTCGTCCGACGCGCCGTCATGGTCCCCGACCAGCCCGGCGGGAATCTCGAGACAGCGACGGCCCAGCGGCACGCGGTACTGTTCCACCAGCAGCACATGCCCTTGATCGATGGCGATGATTGCGGCGGCGCGCATCTCGCGCGCGCGGCTGGCATATTCCCACCGACCCCGCTGCTTGGCGACGATATAGTCGCCCTGCCAGCGGATTTCCTCGGGCGCGTCGTGGTCGGGGGGATAGGTCATGTCAGACGGGCCCTACTAAGCACCTTCGTTTGAGGGAAGGGGGTGGGGACGGGTGTACGCAGTGCCGTGAGGTGGAACCCCCACCCCCGGCCCCTCCCCACGGGGAGGGGAGGTTCGGGTTGCGCAGCCCTCAAAGCTGGATCAGGCGATCGGGCAGCTCGTTCTGATCGTCGTCCGCGCGGGGGAAATGGGGGGCGAGGATCTCGCCCACGTCGCGCACGCCCGCCGCGATCCCGGCGCCCAGCTGGCCCGCCTTGATCTCGCGCAGCATGTCGACCATCGCATCGCCCCACACTTCGGGCGGCACCTGCTCGGCAATCGCGGAATCGGCGACGATCTGCGCGCGGTGTTCGCGCAACGAAACGAAGATCAGCACTCCGGTACGGCCATGCGTGCGGCGTTCCGCGCCGACCTTGAAATGCCGGATCGCGGCGTCTTCCACCCGCAGCGTCTTCACCCGGCCCGGGATCAGCGCGAAGCGCACTGCCGGGCTGAGCGTGAGCGCAAAGGTGGCGAGAAACAGCACGATGGTGATCGCGCTGGCGAGGCCCAGCAGGCCCGACGGGGTCCATTCGCTGTTCCACCCGCCCGACAGCGAATCCACCAGGCCCGTGACGGGATCGGGAAAGAAGGCGAGCAGCACCAGTCCGGTGAAGGCGACGAATGCCGAAAGTGCGAGCGCAAGATCGGTATAGCCATCGCTTTCCTGCGCTACGACCGTGACGATCTCGCCCGAGGTCGTCAGCTCCGCTTCGGCGACCGCGCGGGTCACCGCTTCGCTATCTGCTTGGGTAATCTGCATCACCAGCCTCCGCTCGCGCCGCCGCCGCCGGACATGCCGCCGCCGAAGCCGCCGAAACCACCGCCGCCTCCGCCACCGCCGAAGCCGCCACCACCGCCGCCCCAGCCGCCGCCGTCGCCGTCATTGAGCATGGAGCCGATGGCGGACCACAGGATCACGTCACCCACCGCGCTGCCCGCGCCATAGCGACGACGCTTGCGGCCCTTCTTGCCGCGACCGAAGATGCCGATGAAGGCGAAGATCAGGATCAGCCATACGAAAGCACCGCCGATGGTCGCGCCGGTCACCTCGTCACCGTCCTGTGCGCGCGCGGCCGCCTCTGCTTCCTCGATCGCCTTGGCAGTGGCCGGGTCCATGTCGAGCGCCTCGATCATCTGTGCAACGCCCGCCGCGATCCCGCCGCTGAAATCGCCCTGCTTGAAGGCGGGGGTGATCGTGTTGCGGATGATCCGGCCCGACATTGCATCGGTCAGGGTGGGGGTGGAGCCGTAGCCGACCTCGATCCGGATCTTGCGTTCGTCCTTGGCGACCAGCAGCAGCGCGCCCTCGTCGGTCTCCTCGCCGCCGATGCCCCAGGTCTCGTAAAGATCGACGGCATAGGTTTCGACCGTTTCGCCATCGAGGCTGGGCACGGTCGCAATGATCACAGCGCGCCCGGTCGCCTTGTTATAGGCGCGCAGTTCCTCATCCAGCTTCGCCTCCGTCGCGGCGTCGATCATGTTCGCGCCGTCGTACACCGGCCCGTCGGGACGCGGCGGCAGCTCCTGCGCACCCGCCGGAAGCGCCCCAAAACAAAGGGCTATCGCGGCCAGCAGCAGCGTCAGGAATGTAGCAAAACGTCCAGGCATCAGCCGTTCGCTCAATTGTCGGTGCCGGTCGCGGCCTCACCAGTTGCGGTGTTGTCGTTCGACGGGGCTGCGGCGCTGTTGCCGGCACCAATATTGTCGAAGTTCACTTCGGGCGCGATCTCGCTACCCGCCTGCGCCTGGAAGCCTTCCATCGGCTCCGCGCCGTAGATCACGTTGGCGGCGATCGTCGCGGGGAAGGTGCGGATGGTGGTGTTATAGTTCTGGACCGCTTCGTTGTAGCGGTTGCGCGCCACTTCGATGCGGTTTTCCGTGCCCTCCAGCTGCGTCATCAGGTCCGCGAAACGCGCCTGACTCTGCAGTTCGGGGTATTTCTCAACCGTCACCAGCAGCCGGCTGAGCGCACCGCCGAGCTGGCTTTGCGCCTGGTCGAAGCGCTGGATCGCCGCCGGATCGTTCAGGTCGTCGGTGGTCAGCTGCGTCTGGGTGGCGCTGGCGCGGGCCTGGATCACCTGGGTCAGGATGTCTTCCTCGCTGGAGGCTGCGGCACGCACGGTGTTGACCAGGTTGGGGACCAGATCCGCGCGGCGCTGATACGCGCTCTGCACGTCGGCCCAGCGGGCGTTGGCCTCTTCCTCCGCCGTGGGGACCGAGTTGATGCCGCATGCGCTCAAGGACACGAGGCCGAGCGCGAGAAGGATCGATCTAACGAGATTGCGGAACGCCATCGAAGTATCCCTTTTCGAGAAAAAGTTGGTGTATTGCCAATATACGACACACGCCCGCCGGTGCAAGGATTTGTGGGCGCAACCGGGGGCAAGATTGTCGCGCACTGGCCCCCCGTGCAAAAGGGCGACATCACAGCGCTACACGAAGGGGGCACCTCTCGCATGTTCAAGGAATTCAAGAAATTCATCGCGCGCGGCAACGTGATCGATCTGGCGGTCGGCGTGGTCATCGGCGCGGCCTTCAGCGGGATCGTGAAGCAGTTGACCGACGCGGTGCTGATGCCGCTGATCGGCTGGATTTTCGGCGACATCGACTTTTCCAACTGGTTCTTCCAGCTGGGCGAGGTGCCCGAAGGGTACGAGGGCGCGCTCGATAATTACGAGCAGCTGAAGGAAGCGGGCGTGGCGATGATCGGCTACGGCGCGCTCATCACCGCGATCATTAACTTCCTGATCGTCGCCTTCGCGCTGTTCGTGCTGGTGCGCGGCGTCAACCGCGTGACCGAAGAGATGCAGCGCAAGCAGGCCGAGGTGGAAGACAGCTCGCAAAGCGACGACGTGCCGACCGATCCGCAGCTCGACGTGCTCAAGAAGATCCTCGCCGAGTTGAAAGCGGAGCGGGGCGGGGCGGCCGTTGCGGCGGGGAAAGATCCGACGAGCTGACATTCTCCCCTCCCGCGTGCGGGAGGGGCCGGGGGTGGGCATGGGCTCGCAAGAGCCCACCCCGCTGCGACTAGGACTTGCAGGGCAAGCCCAAGTCTCGCTGCCCCTCCCGCGAGCGGGATGGGCGAAAAACTCGCTCACTTCACATTAAGCCGAAAGCGCCTATATAAGTCCCTGCCGGTTTCGACCGGCTATGGTGATAAATGGCGGTGTATAATAGACGCAATGGACCCGGGGGCAGTACCCGGCGGCTCCACCAAAAGGCCCGATCCCACGCGAGAGGGGCGGGCTTCCTGATGGGGCCGAACCAGGATCGACATGCGTTGAAAAGCATCGTTTTTGCCCGGAATGAGCACTCCGTAAAAAGCTTATTTCACAAGTGCCAACGATAACGAAGCACTCGCTCTCGCTGCGTAATTTGATGGCCTAACGGCCTGAATTTACAAAGCTAAAGCGCGGTTGGACCGACCGGGCAACAGAACGGATACCGGAGGCCCGGGGGAGCCTAGCAACAGAATCCCCCACCTTCGATTTCCCCCTCTTCGATCGATATCGGCCTGCGAACGGCAACCGGCTGCGCTCCCGGTGCTCACGACCTTGATGGTCGCTGCGTGCCGGTTCTCGCCGATCACCATTCTCGGCTCGATCTCGACCGGAGATGATGAAAATCCGATGTCTGTTTTGGCGGCTTCTCAGCGTCCTTGTGCGGGTTCGCCTTGCGCCACCTTCTCCGCCCGCTCGTGCCTCAGGCAGTCGAGAATCTTCGCGCCCGCCATGAACACCGCGCACGAGCAGGCGAGGAACAGCATTTTCCCGCCCCAGCCGGGGTATTGCTCCAGATAGCTGGCCCCGCGCGCGGTTGCGCCCAAGGCCAGCGCGTAGATGATCAGGAACGCCTCGAACCGCGTCTTGATGACGAACAGGCGTGAAATCTTGCGGAGCATTCGTCATCCTTAACGCGGGCAGGCCATTTCCCGACGCAAAGCCTGTGCCATATGAGAAATGCCGGGCCCTGCGTTGGTTAACGAAAGCGCGAGTGTAAGCGTACCCGACGCAGGTGCCAGTGCGTTAACTCAGTTCGGTGAGATCGACTGCGTCCAGCAGCGCGTTTCGTGCGGTTGTGACCTGCCGGGCCAGTGCCTCTGTCCCAAGCTGGGCCGGTTCGATGTCCGAAGGCCAATGCTCGGCAATCACCGATTCGATCCGTTGGGCCTTTGCCTCATCCAGCAGGAAGCGCGGGTCGACCGTCGCCGGGTCGGCCACCACCCGCAGTCGCAGGCAGGCAGGCCCGCCGCCATTGGCCATCGACTGGCGCACGTCGACCGGGATGACTTGGCGGATGGGTCCGTTGCCTGCGGTCATTTGCTCGCAAAACGCCCACACGCTCGCCGACTCGCGGCATTCGCTCGGCACGACCAGCGCCATAGTTCCGCCGGGCAGGGTGACCAGCTGCGCATTGAACAGATAGGTGCGGATCGCCTCTTCCAGGCTGACCGCATCCTCTGGCACCTCGACCAGTTCGAGCGCGGGGAAAGCCTCGCGCATCGCAGCGTAGGCTCCGGCAGGATCGGCAAAAGCGCGCGCGTGGGTGAACAGCACCCGCTCGTTGGCCACCGCTACCACGTCGTTATGGAACGCGCCTGCCTCGATCGCTTCGGGGTTCTGTTCGATGAAGACCGTGCGCGCGGGGTCGAGCCCGTGCATCCGCGCGACCACCCGGCTCGCCTGCTCGTGCTGGCGCGCGGGGAACTTGCCGCCGGGACGGCCATAGACGAACACTTCCACGCCCGGCGCACCGTGCCGCTCGCACAGCCGCATGTGGTTGGCGGCGCCCTCGTCCCCGAAAGTGGGCGGCACCGCGTCGTGGACCGCGAAATTCTGCGTGTCACCAAAGGCGATGTCGAGCTGAGCCTTGGTATCCTGCCACTCCTGCGCGCGGTGAAGCATGGTGATGAGGTTGGCGGGGGTGAGGTGGCAGCGCCCGTCGGCGGTGTCGGGCGCAGGGGACATGGTCGCCGCATTGGCGGTCCACATCGCGGAAGCCGACCACGGCGCGGCGCGCAGCGCGGGGTCTTCCGACCCATCGAAGGCGAGCGCATCGCCAAGCACGCCATTGGGTCGCGGGAGCGGCAGCAGAAAGCCCTGCGGCAGCCCACGCGCCATGTTCCCGCGCATCTTGGCAAGGCCCTGCAAGGCCGCCTCGCGCGGGTGGCTGGTCTGGCCGCGATGGCTCGCGCTGGCGATATTGCCGAGGCTCAGCCCAGCGTAATTATGCGAGGGGCCGATGATACCGTCGAAATTGATTTCTTTGAGCATGCTTTTCCCTTGCTCGTCATTGCGAGCGACCGACAGGTCGCGCGGCAATCCATGGAAAAATATATCCGCAAGCGAGCGGGCCATGGATCGCCGGGTGGCCCGTCGGGCCGTCTCCGACTCCGCTTCACTCCTCGCGATGATGAGAGGGGGGCGCTACTTCGCCACGCTCCACACGGTATCGCCTTCCCCAACCCGCAGGGTTTCGGCCCCCGCAGCGTCGATCGCGATCGTGTCGCCGTCCACTCTGCGCGCCCCATAGCTGCAGCGGAAATCGGTCAGCGTGCCGGTCGCGAGCAGTGCGCGCTCCCCGCTATCCAGCGTCGTCTTGGCGAGCGTGCGGGGGGCGGCGTCGGCGACCGAGACCACCTCGTCGGTCCGTGCGAGCATCGTCGGCCCGCCGTCGAAAATGTCGACATAGCCTTCGAAGCGCAGGCCTTCCTTCTCCAGCATCCGCATCGCCGCGCGGCCCGTGGGGTGCGGCAGGCCGATCACCTCGCGCGCGTCGTCGTCGAGCATCGCGACGTAGACCGGGTACTTGGGCATCAGGTCGGCGATGAACTGGTTGCCGTTGATCGCGTTGAAATAGTCCGCTTCCTGGAAGGTCATCCCGAAGAAGCGCCCGGCAACCCCGTCCCAGAAGGGCGAGCCGCCGCGATCGTCGATGATCCCGCGCAGCTCCGCCAGCACCCGCTCGGCAAAGCGCTGGCGGTGCATCGCGATGAACAGGTAGCGGCTGCGCGCGAGCAGCAGGCCGAGCCCGCCGGCACGCTCGTTCGGGTGGAGGAACAGTCCGCCGACCTCGCTGCACCCGCCCAGATCGGTGACGAGGTTGAGCATTTCCGCGCGCACCGTGCGGTCCAGCTCCTGGCTGTACTGGGTCAGTGTGTTGAGGCGGTAGGAATAGAACGGCCATTGCTGGCCGACCTGCGTCATCAGCTGGCAGGTGCCGCGCACCGCGCCGGTTTCGGTATTCTCGAGCACCAGCAGGAAGGTCTCGTCGACCAGCTCGTCGCCCGTATTGGCGAAGGCCTTTGCCGATCTCTCGAGCTTGCCGCGCAGGGCATCGCGGTCGGCGGGCAGGTTGGTGAACCCGCCGCCGGTCAGCTTGGCCATCTCGTACAAATGCTCGAGGTCGTCCTCGCGCGAGGGGCGAATTACGAAACTCACAGCACATCCTCCGTTGCCAATCCGTGCAGGACCATCGCCGCCAGCGCGGCACGTTCCTTCAGCGAAGGCGCGATCATGAATTCGTCCGGCGAGTGGATCTTGCCCCCGCGCACGCCCATCGTGTCGACCACCGGCACGCCGGTTGCTGCGATATTATTGCCGTCGCACACGCCGCCGGTCGATTTCCAGTCGATTTCCTGCCCCAGTTCGGCGCCGCATTCGCGCACTAGGTCGAACAGCGCCTGCGCCTTGCGGTCGACCGGCTTGGGCGGGCGCGAGATGCCGCCGTGGACCGCGATATCGACCTCCTGTGCCTGCTTCACCTCGCCGATCAGCGCATTCATTTCCGCCTCGAAGCGTTCGGCCGCGGCGGGCTCTTTCGGGCGGATATTGAACCGCAGCACGGCGTGGTCGGGCACGACGTTGTTCGCCGCGCCGCCATCGATCTTGGCCGGGTTCACGCTGATATCGTCGCGTTGCAATTCCTTGAGCCGCACTGCGAGCGTGGAGGCGGCGACGATGGCGTTGCGCCCGTCCTGTGGATTGCGCCCCGCATGGGCGGACTTGCCGGTGACGGTCAGGCTGTAATTGCCGCTGCCGCCGCGCGCGTGGGCGAGCGTGCCTTCGGGCGTCGCCGCAGGCTCGAAGGTCAGCGCGGCGTATTTGCCCTGCGCCAGCTGCTCGATCAGCGGCGATGAGGACAGCGAGCCGGTTTCCTCGTCGGAATTGATGAGCACGTCGTAGCCGACGGCCTGCCATGCTTCGAGGCCTTCGAGCGCGGTGAGTGTCGCGAGGATGATCGCGAGCCCGCCCTTCATGTCGGCCGTGCCGGGTCCGTTGAGGACTTCGTCGTCGAGCCAGGTCAGCTCCTGAAACGGGTGATCGACGGGGAACACGGTGTCCATGTGCCCAGTCAGGATGAAGCGCCGCTGCGCCTCGGGCCGCACGCGCAGCACGAAATGCTTGCCGTTCTGCACGGCGGTTTCCTTGCCGTGCGCGTCGACCGCGGTGACCGGCGCGGGCTCCTCCAGCGTGATTGCGCCGGGCAGGGCAGAGTACGCCTCGCTCAGCTCGTCCGCCATCCGGGCGAGCCCATCGAGGTTGGCGGTGCCGGAATTGATGCGCGCCCAGCGTTCGACGTTCGACAGCATTGCCGCGCCGTCGATAGTGTCGATGGCCTGCTGGAGGGGGCCGGAAAGTCTGTTCATGTCGGGGACCTAGCCTGCGCGGCGCGGCGGGCCAAGCCCGGTCGGTTGGAGAGTGCCCGCGCATCGGCAGCAGTCGGGCGCAGGTTGCAATCGCGGGTTGCCTCGCTGATCAGGGCCGCAATGAAGATCGTACGCCTCATCGTCCGCCTGGCCCTGCTGGCGATACTGGCACTGATCGCGCTGTTCGCGTGGGAGCATCGCGAGGCACTCGTCGACCGACTGAGCATTCCCCTCGCGGCCCCGTTCGATTCGCGCGCGGCGTTCGATCGCTGGCTGGGGGAAGAGCCCGCGCGGGCAGAGCGCTTCGCCAGCTTCCGCGATTTTCTGGCGGAGGAAGGCGTCGCCGAGGTGGTCGAGCCATGGCAGCTGATGCGGGTGGATGCATATATCGCGCGACGCTGCGAGGCGGAGCCGTTCGCGATCCCGCCCGAGGAGGTGTGGCCCAACGTCCTGCCCGCGCTGCGGCTGGTGCGGAACGAGGTGATCCCGGCAGTGGGGCCGGTTCAGGTGCTCTCGTCCTACCGCACGCCCGAGCTGAATATATGTGCGGGCGGCGCGGGCCGTTCCAATCACCTGCAGTTCAGCGCGCTCGACATGGCGACCGCACCGCGGCGCGGGGGCGAAACCCTCTACCGTGATCTGTGCGCGATGCACGAGGCCGCCGGATCATCGAGCCGGATGGGGCTGGGCGCGTATTACGACCTGGCCGAAGGCGATTACTCGGGCGGCCGGTTCCATATCGACGGGGAGGGCTATCGCAGCTGGGGGCGCAGCTATTCCTCGGGCAGCAGCCCCTGCGGACGGTTCGACTAGCGCGTCAGCGCGCGGGCAATCCCGACGAATTCGACGACGCTCAGCGTTTCGGCGCGGCGCTGCGAATCGATGCCGAGCGTCTCCAGCGCGTCGAGCGCTCCCGCCACGCCCTTCAGGCTCTGGCGGAGCATCTTGCGCCGCTGGCCGAAGGCGGCGGCAGTCACCGCTTCCAGCTTCGCCGCCGAGACACCTTCGGGCATTGTGGCAGGTGTGACATGGACGATCGCGCTCATCACTTTTGGCGGCGGGGTAAAAGCGCTGCGGTGGACCTTCATCGCCAGTTTCGCCGTCCCGCGCCATTGGGCGAGCACGGCAAGGCGGCCGAAAGTGCTGCCGCTAGTCTGCGCGACGATCCGCTGCGCGACTTCCTGCTGGAACATCAGCGTCAGCGAGGTCCAGTTGGGCGGCCAGCGTTCGCCCCCCATCCAGCGCGTGAACAGCGCGGTGCCGACATTGTACGGCAGGTTGGAAAGGATCGCGTAGGGCTCGCCATCCATCAGCGCATCGTGATCGATCTTCAGCGCATCGCCCTGGATTACGGTCAGCTGCCCGGGAAAGGCTTCGCCCAGTTCGGCGAGCGCGGGCAGACAGCGGCGGTCCATCTCGATCGCGGTGACCTGCGCTCCGGCACGCAGAAGCGCGCGGGTCAGCCCGCCGGGGCCGGGGCCGACTTCGAGAACTCGGCGCCCCGACAGATCGCCCGGCAGGGCGGCGATGCGGGCCAGCAATTGCTCGTCGAAGAGGAAGTTCTGGCCGAGCGCCTTGGACGCGCTGAGGCCGTGCGCCGCGATCACTTCGCGCAAGGGTGGGAGGTCTGTCATGCGCCCACTCCCAACCCCTCCCGCAAGCGGGAGGGGAGCGAGACTTGGCAAGCCGCAGGCGCGGCTAGTCGCAGCGGGGTGGGTTGATGTGTCAAGCGATTGCCCGCCGCGCGGCAATCTCGCCCGCCATCCGGATCGCGGCGATCATCGCGTCGGGCCGGGCGATGCCCTTGCCTGCAATGTCGAACGCGGTGCCGTGATCGGGCGAGGTGCGTACGATCGGGAGGCCGAGCGTGACGTTGACGCCCTCGTCGAAGTCGAGCGCCTTGATCGGGACCAGCGCCTGATCGTGATACATCGCGATCGCGACGTCGTAAGTTCCGCGCTTGTGCGGGGCGAACAGCGTGTCGGCGGGGTGCGGGCCGGTGGCGTCGATGCCTTGCGCACGCAAGGTGGCGATGGCGGGAGCGATGATCTCGATTTCCTCGCGTCCCATGCGGCCATCCTCGCCCGCGTGCGGGTTGAGCCCGGCGATGGCGATGCGCGGCTGGGCAATGCCGTAATCGGTGCGCAGCGCCTCCGCCACGATACGGCTGCGCTGCACGATCAGGTCGTGCGAAAGCAGGCCGGGGACATCCGCCAGCGCGCAATGCACGGTCATCGGCACCGTCTTGAGCGATGGCCCGGCGAGCATCATCACCGCATCCTCGCGCGGCAACCCGCAGGCATCGGCGAGGAATTCGGTCTGCCCGACGAAGGAAGGTTCGATCTCTGCAATGGCAGACTTGGCCACCGGGCCGGTCACCAGAGCGCTGCATTCGCGCGCGCGGACCATGGCGACCGCCTGCTCAAGCGCGTGGAGAGCGCATTGGGCGGACGAACGATCCGGGTGGCCGGGGCTTGCTGAAGCCGCCGCCCGGCCAACCACCCGCAGCGGGGGCAGGCCAAGCTCGGCTTCGCGAGCCAAGATGTGCGCGACGATCTCAGGCCCGACGCCCGCCGGGTCGCCAATGGTAACGGCCAGCGGGAGCGGATGAGACACCGGGATCAGTTATATTCGATGATCGCGTCGTCGCGCAGATCACGCAGGAAGCGCTGGGCGCGCTTGCTGATCCGCTCTTCCTCGATCCGGTCCATGATCTGGTCGAAATCGGGTTCGCCATTCACTTCCGGATCGTCGCGGCCGCACAGCAGCAGCACCCGCACACCATCCTGCATCGAGCCGAACGGCGGCGTGGTCTGGCCGACCTGCAGGTCCATCAGCGATGCCTGCAGCTGGGGCGGCAGGTCGCGCACGGTGATCGAATCATTGTCGACCACGCTCGCGCCGACCGATTCGGCCACCCGGTTCGCATCGCCGCAGCCACGGATCGTGCCGATCGCGTTGGCGAACTCTTCCACCCGCGCGTTGGCGCGATCCTGCGACATGCCCTGTGGGAAGGTGATCGCGATCTGCTTGAGGCTGAGCACCGAATCGCGCGGGTCGGCAGTCAGCACCTGCCGCTTGTCGAGCAGCAGCATGATGACGTAGCCGCCCGGGATCGGCACGGGGCCGACCAGCTGGCCCGGGCTCATCTTGGTCGCCACCTCGGCCATCTGGGTGGGCAGGGTGCCCAGCCGGACGAAGCCGAGATCGCCGCCGACCGAGGCGGTGGTCGATTCGGAGAACTGCCGTGCATAGGCCTGGAAGCTGCCGCCGGCGCGGACCTGGTCCATGATCTGTTCGGCATTGGCCTCGACCGTCGCGGCGGTTTCGGGTGTCGCCGAGAGGTAGATTTCGGCGACGCGATATTCTTCCTGCCCGCGCGAGGTCTTGAGCCGCTCGATCGTGTCATTGACCTCTTCGGCGGAGACGTTGATGAACGGAGCCACATTGCGCCGCAGCAGCATCTGCCATGCAATCTCACCCTGGATCTGTCGCTTGAGCGTGGCGGGAGACGATCCGGCGGCGATCAGGAACTTGTCCATCTGCTGCGGATTGCTGGCAAAATTCTGCTGCGCCAGCACGGCGTAACGCTGGTTCACCTCTTCGGAGGTGACCTCCATGTCCTGCGCGGCGGCGGCCTGGATCTGCAGCGTTTCGTCGATCAGGTTGCGCAGCACCTGCATCCGCAGCGCCTGCAGCTGATCGGCGGGGATTTCCTTGCGCTCCGAAGCGGCGAGCACCAGCGCGACCCGGTGATCAATGTCCGTGCCGGTGATGACCGTGCCGTTCACCTTGGCGGTGGCGGTGCGCATGTTCGGGTCCAGATGATCCGCCCTCACCACCTCGGCCGGGATGCCGAAGGGGCCATCCGTCGCCGCCTCCTGCGCGGCTGAGGGCTGCGGCGCGCTTTGCTGCGCCGCGTCGTCCGCCTGCTGGGCCTGCGCCGCGATCGGCATCGTCGCCATCGCGAAAGCGGCGAACGAGGTGGAGATCTTGCTGATAATGCTGATGCTGTCGGTCACGAAGATAGCCTGTTGGTCGCTGGTGCGGGCGATCGGTTCCCGCCGGAAGAGCGCATTCGCGCGATCTGGCTGAACCATTGCTGAGTATTTTGCGGAGGCAGCCTCTAGCGCGTTCGCGCGGCTGTGCCAATCGTGGCGCTCATCCTCCGAAGCCGAGGTTGAGCAGGCGGAAGGTCAGTTCGAACGTATTGCCGCGCAGCGCATCGCCCTGCGTGGCGTAGTCGCGCCGCCAGGTGAGGCCCAGATCGATGCAGTCGTCCTGGTACGCGATCCCGATCCGGGTGCGGATCGGGTCGAAGCCGTCGGCCTGCAGCGTCGGGTCCTCGTCACGGTTGGTCATGTTGACCACCGCGGAACCGAACAGCGACCAGTAGCGCGCGAAGGCCACCCGGCCCGCCGCGCGCAGCTCTTCGCGGTCGCCCAGATCCTCGTTGATATTGGGGATGTTCCGGTCAAGCCTGAGATAGCCGATCTCGGCATAGGTCCGCCGCGATCCGATGGTCGCATCCACCTCCGTGCGGCGCGGGGTGAAGTCGTCCTTGTCCAGCCGGAAGCGGTAGGTGAACGAGACGAAATCCTTGTAGCGCACGCGCGCGCGCCCGACGAAGTCGGAAAACCTGTCCGACAGGCCGGTCCCGTCGGGGAAGATGATCGGCTTGTCGTCGAGCCGGTAGGATTGGCCGAAATTGGCCGTAACCTGCCAGTCCGGCTTGGTGAACTGCCAGTCCACCCCGTAAGTCACCCGCGCGCCGTCTTCGAACCGGTCGTCGCCGGGGAAGCGGTTGAGCGAGAACAGGTTCACGTCTTCCAGATCGATCGAGCGCGAATCCTCGTTGGGGATCGCAGCATTGCGGATCGGCGGGGTGCCGACGACCTGGACTCGCGGTGTCAGCACCTGGGTGCCCCCGAAAATCGGTCCGACCAGCGGCCACGACACGTCGATCGCGGCGAGCCCGATCGCGCGCCCCTGCCACCCTTCGCGTCCGCGATAGCTGGCAACCGTGGTCGCTGCCGAATTGTTGGTATTGTAGACGTCGCCGCGCGCCAGCGCGGTCAGTTCCACCACCTGACCCAGCCCGGTCACCCGGCGCAGGTTCCATTGCGCGGAGGCGAAGCCGCGCTGGGTATCCTGCCCATCCTCGCGCAAAATGCCCAGCGTATTGCCGCGCAGCGTTACCGTGCCGCCCAGCAGCGGCTCTGACATCCGGCGGCGGTAGTCGATCAGGGGCAGCGCCACCGGCACTTCGCCCTGCGGCTGGCCGAGGCGGAGCGTCTGTGTGGCAAAGCCCGCGACCACGAAATAGCTGTTGGCATCGATCCGCTCCAGCTCGCCCACGGTACGCAGCCGGTCGTCGCGACTGATATCGTAGCGGCGCAGGAAGGTGCGGTCGCTGGCGCGGCGAACCGAGCCGGTGAAGCTCCAGTTCTCGTCGAACTGGTAGCGTCCGTTGGCGGCAAAGTAGCCGCGAAAATCCTCGGCCGTTTGGGGCAGGCCGGTGTTGAGGTCGATCCGCCGGCTGACCGTGGCATAGCCGGTCGCCTGGAATGCGCCTTTGTCCGACAGCTGGCGAAAGGTCGCGCGCGCCATTGGGGCCGCATCGGTGAACACGTGCGCGCCGAGTTCCAGATCGCGGTTTTCGGCGAGACGCCAGTAATAGCTGTCGCTGATCTCGACCCCGTTGGAGCGTGAGATGCGCAGGCTGGGGACGAGGAAACCCGATTGGGGCCCGCCGTCGGTACGCAGTTCGAGCGTGGGCAGCGGCAGGATACGCGCGCCGAACAGCGAGAAGTAGCCCTGTTCGAACCGCACGGTGTTGGCGTCGGGATTGTATACGACCCGTTCGGCGGTGATCTTCCAGCTGGGGCGCTTGGGGCACCCGTTCTCGTCCACCGCCGGGCAACCGGAATAGGCGGCCCTGGTCAGCGCGATGCGCCCGTCGCCCGCGCGCTCGCCGCGCTCTGCGGCAAGACGGCCACCTTCGCGCAGCACCAGCAGCAGGTCTTCCAGCGCGCCCGCTTCGAAGGTGTCGGTCAGCTCGAGCTGTTCGGCATAGAGCTGGTTGCCGTCGCCATCGACGTAGCGCACGCCGCCGCTGGCATCGATCCGCCCCGCTTGGCGATCCCACCGGACCTGGTCGGCGCGAACGGAGCGTTCGCCTTCGCGCAGCAACACGTTGCCGCGCGCGATCACGGTGTCGGCCTGCGAATCATATTCCAGGCTATCCGCCTCGAACCCGATCTCACGCGCGGTGCCGGGCGGCTGGTCGCCTTCGATATAGTCGGACACGGCCTCTTCGACCGAGTCTTGCTCGTCCGCCTGCTGGCCGCTCTGCGGCTCGCTTTGCGGCGCCTCCTGGGCGTGCGCGAGGCTGGGCCACGCGATTATCGCCATCGCCGCCAATGCGGCACCACTCAGCAGGCAGGCGCGGCCGCGCAGGGCAGGCGACGCGGAACGATCGGTCAGGCGCATGCCTTGCCTATTGCACCGAGCCTGCCTAATCGCAATCGCACTTGCGGCAGCGCGCGCAGGCGCGGCTTTTTAAGTGGCCCGCGCGACACGGGGGAAGAGTTCCCCGCGCCGCCGACCGAGATCATCCAAGGGACCCCCACCATATGCAAATCACCTTCGCCGACAGTCTCCCCTCCGATGCCGTCCTGCTCGCCTCGATCGCGAACAAGGACAGCCTGCCCGACACAACCGAACCCGCGCTGGCCGAAGGTGCCAAGCGCGCGCGGTTCAAGGGATCGGCGGGCCAGGTGGTCGACGGGTTCGTCGAACGCGATGGCAAGGTGCTGCGGGTCGCGCTGGCGGGCGCCGGCGATCCCAAGGCGAAAGACCGCCGCGCCAATCTGGAGAAGGCGGGCGGCGCGCTGGCGGCGAAGTTCCTGACCTCGGGCGAGAGCACGGTCGCGCTCGACCTGACCGGTGCAGGCCTGTCGGCGGATGACGCAGCCGCCGTGCTGCTGGGCCTGCGCCTGCGCGCGTGGCGGTGGGACGAATATCGCACCACGCAGAAGGATGCGGAGAAGGTTTCGCTCAAGAGCGCGGTCGTGATCAGTGCGCCCGACGGGATCGACGCCGCATGGGCCCGTGAGAGCGCGCTGGCCGAAGGCGTCGAGTTCACCAAGGAGCTGATCACGCTGCCCGCGAACGTCCTCTACCCCGAAAGCTTCGTCGAACGCTGCCGCAAGGCGCTCGACGGGACGGGGATCGAGATCATGGTGCTCGACGATGCGCAGATGGAAAAGCTCGGCATGGGCGCGCTGCTCGGCGTCGGGCAGGGCTCCGATCGCCCCTCGCGCATCCTCGCGATGCGCTGGAACGGCGGCAATGCGGGCGACAAGCCGACGCTGCTGGTCGGCAAGGGTGTGACCTTCGATTCGGGCGGCATCTCGATCAAGCCGGGCGCGGGCATGGAAGACATGAAATGGGACATGGGCGGCGCAGGCGCGGTCGCGGGCGCGATGGTCGCGCTCGCCAAGCGTCAGGCGAAAGCCAACGTCGTGGGCGTGTGCGGCCTCGTCGAGAACATGCCCGACGGTAAGGCCCAGCGCCCCGGCGATGTGGTCACCACCATGAGCGGGCAGACGGTCGAAGTGATCAATACCGACGCCGAAGGGCGGCTGGTGCTGTGCGATGCGCTCCACTGGGCGCAGAACGAGTTCGATCCCGCTGCGGTGATCGACCTCGCCACGCTGACCGGCGCGATGCTGATCGCGCTGGGCAACGAGCAGGCTGGCCTGTTCTCCAACGACGATACGCTGGCGGGCAACCTCTCCACCGCAGGCGCGACCAGCGGCGACAAGGTGTGGCGGATGCCGATCGGCCCCGCCTACGACAAGCTGATCGATTCGCCGATCGCGGACATGAAGAACGTCGGCCCGCGCGAGGCCGGGTCAATCACCGCGGCGCAGTTCCTCAAGCGGTTCATCAAGGACGGGATGCCCTGGGCGCACCTCGACATCGCCGGGATGGCATGGTCGAACAAGCCGGGCGCAACTTATGGCAAGGGTGCGACCGGATACGGCGTGCGTCTGCTCGACCAGTATGTCCGCGATGTGCTCGAAGGCTGATCGGCGTAGGGGCTGACCGTGCCACGGATGCGCAAGAAGGGCGACCTGCCGAGCAAGATCTGCGCGGCCTGCGGTCTGCCCTTCACCTGGCGCAAGAAGTGGGAGCGGGACTGGGACGCCGTGAAATATTGTTCGGAGCGGTGCCGCCGGGCGGCCAAATCGGCTAGCTCGGGCTCGTGAAGGTCGATTTCTGGCTCCTTTCCCGCGATCCGGCGGAACGCGTGGTCGCTATGATCGCCGAACGTGTGCTGGCCGATGGCGGGCGTGCGCTGGTGGTCAGCGGCGATGCGACGCAGCGCGAATCGGTCTCCACTACCTTGTGGGAGGCGCGGCCCGAGGCCTTCCTCGCCAACGGGCAGGCGGGCGGGGCGCATGATGCGGACCAGCCGATCCTGATCGGTGATGCGTGCGTCGCCACCAATGCGGCGACCGCCTGCATCCTCGCCGATGGGCACTGGCGTGCAGAAGCGCTTGCGGGCGAGAGGTTCGAGCGCGTGTTCCTGCTGTTCGGCGACGAGCAGCGCGATGCCGCGCGCACCGCCTGGCGCGAAGTGAGCGCGGTCGACGGCCTCGAACGCAGCTTCTTCGAACAGAAGGACGGGCGCTGGGTGAAGGTCGCCTGACGCGCACCCAGACTTGCCGTTGTCGTGGAAACTGCTAGTGGCGCGCCACCAATTTCTCCCCCAGACAATTCGCAAGGAACTACACCATGGCGGCTACCCGCACCTTTTCGATCATCAAGCCCGACGCCACCCGCCGCAACCTGACCGGCGCGGTCACCAAGATGCTGGAAGACGCCGGCCTGCGCGTCGTCGCCTCCAAGCGCATCCACATGAGCGAAGAGCAGGCGAAGAAGTTCTACGAAGTTCATGCAGAGCGTCCGTTCTACGGCGAACTGGTCGATTTCATGATCTCCGGCCCGGTCGTGGTGCAGGTGCTCGAAGGCGAAGACGCCGTGAAGCGCAACCGCGACGTGATGGGCGCGACCAACCCGGCCGACGCCGAAGAAGGCACGATCCGCAAGGCGTTCGCCGAATCGATCGAAGCCAACTCCGTGCACGGCTCGGACAGCGACGAGAACGCCGCGACCGAAATCGCGTTCTTCTTCAACGACGATGAGATCGTCGGCTAAGCTTTAGCTCAGCAATTAATCAGAGAGGGCTCCGGAGTGATCCGGGGTCCTTTTTGTATTGGGGGTTGGCGGCGTGCATGTATCGGGGCGCGGGCGCAACACCTGTCCGCTTAGGAAGGTCCGGGTTTGCTCAGCCGACATTCGGTATACGCCCCCACTCCACCATCCAGAGCCCAAATGCTGCCGCTTCGGACACCGTCTTTTAAGATACCCCGGTCTATCGACCCATCATGTCGATGCAAATTCAGCAGGCCGAGCTGTCCTTTCGCGCGCAAGCCGAATCTCCGCCGACTTTTCCGGGATACCAGCCTGGCAGGATCGATCCGCTAATCGACCGGGCCATGGCATCGGCGAAGGTCGGTGCCTGGTCCTGCAACCTTTCCAACAACGTGCTGAGCTGGACCTCGGGTGTCTACGATATCTTCGGGTTGCCACACGGGACCGCTTTTGATCGGCGACAGACACTTGATTTGTACACCGAGGAGTCCCGCGATGCGTTGGAGAGGCTCCGTGACGAAGCCATCGTCCGGGGCGGCAGCTTCACTCTCGATGCTCAGGTGAAGCGTCCGGATGGCGAAATGCGGTGGATGCGTATTCACGCAGAGATGGTCCGTCCCGTCGGCGCCGCTCCCATCCTGCATGGGCTGAAGCAGGATGTGACCGAGGAAAAGCTGCGTTCGGAGGCGCTGCGGCGCCTGGCGGAGAACGATGCGCTTACCGGCCTGGCCAACCGCGCGATCTACGAAAGCCAATTCCTCAACGGGCGGCGCGCTGGCTCGGCCGTCGCATCACTCGGCGCGCTTGTCCTTTTCGATCTGAACGATTTCAAGGCAATCAACGACCGGTGGGGCCATCTGGCGGGCGATGCCTGTCTCAAGATATTCGCGGAGCGGTTGTCTGCGATCTTTCCGGAAGCACTGCTGGCTGCGAGGATTGGCGGCGACGAATTCGCGGTTATCCTGCGCAACGACGAGCCAGCAGACGCAATCGAGGCGCGCATCGCCCGCTTCCTTAGGCGCTTGCGTGCCCCCATCCTGTGGCAAGGGCACATGTTCACCGTCAGCGCCTCAAGCGGCATCGCGTTTCCATCGGATCCCCATTTCTACGATGCCGAAGAATTGTTCATCAGAGCAGACGCGGCGCTCTACGCCGCCAAAAAAAGGCGTCGGCGGGCGCGGGCGTCTGACCGCTGCTGAAACGGACGCGCGGCTTCTAGAAAGGCGCCGCTGCTTCAAGCGAAGCGCCTTAAGGAGCCCTAGAACTCGTCCGCCGCGTCGATCAGCTTGGTCAGCCGCTTGGGCGCAACCGCGCGCCAGCTGCGTTCCAGCCAGTGCTGCACCTGGTCCCAGTCGCAATCCGGGCTGTTGAGCGTGATGCCGATCCAGCCGCTCGCGTGGTAATAGGCGGGGCGGAAGAACACTTCGGGATCGCGCTCGACCAGATCGGCGAGTTCGTCCTGACCGCTGGTCTTGGCGAGCAGCGCGATCTGATGCGCGCCGTGGTGGCGGTCCGCGAAATGGGCGAAGAACTTGCCGCTTTTGCCTGCGATCTTGAACCCGGGTGAGCCGTGGCTGGTCGCGGCCTCCGCTTCGGGCAGCTCCATCGCGAGGTTGCGCAGGCGTCCCAGCAGCCAGTCCGGGTCATAGGGGCGCGAGACGTAGTCGCCCAGCACGCGCGGGTAGAGCTGGTGCTCCGCGATCCGCACGCGGTGGGCCAAGGTCTCGGACGTGTCGCCGCCGATCACCGCGACCTGCGCCTGCCCCAGCACCTCGCCCCCATCCAGCTCGGTGGTGACGAGGTGGACCGACGCGCCGACCACCTCGTCGCCCGCGTCGAGCGCGCGGGCATGGGGATCGAGGCCCTTGTATTTGGGCAGCAGCGAGGGATGGATGTTGAGCATCCGGCCTTCCCACCGCTGCACCATCTCGTCCGACAGCACGCGCATATAGCCCGCCAGCGCGACATACTCCGCACCGCTATCGCCGATCGCAGCATGCATCGCCGCATCGTGCTCGGCGCGCTTCATGCCCTTGTGGGACAGTGCGAACGTCGGAATGCCCTCAGCCTCGGCCAGCGAGAGGCCGCCCGCCTGGGGATCGTTGCTCGCCACCAAAACGATCTCGAACGGGGCGCCCTGCCTGCTGGCATAAAGCAGCGCGGCCATATTGGTGCCTTCGCCCGAGATCAGCACCGCGATCGTCGCGCGAGCGCTCAATGCTCCCCTCCCGCCTGCGGGAGGGGTTGGGGGTGGGAATGGGAATGGGCCAAGCGGCCCATTCCGCTGCGGCCAGCCACTTCGCGGCAAGCCTCGCTGCCCCTCCCGCAGGCGGGAGGGGGAAAGCTGGTCTCAGTGGTCATGCTCGGCAAGCCAGTCGCTCTGCGCGGACCACAGGCCCGCTGTGCCATCGACATCGCAGCCGCGTGTGCCCTCGACGACTTCGCCGATAGGGAAGACGGTTTCGCCCGCCTCCTGCAGCCGCGCGGTCACTGCCTCGGCGTGCTCCTCTGCCACCATCAGGACCATGCCGATGCCGCAGTTGAAGGTGCGCGCCAGTTCCTGGGGCTCGATATTCCCCTGTCCCTGCAGGAAGGACATCAGCCGGGGCAGCGGCCAGCGATGCGCGTGGACCTTTGCGCGCGTGCCATCGGGCAGGGCGCGCGGGATATTCTCCAGCAAGCCGCCGCCGGTGATGTGCGCCAGCCCGTCGATCAGGCCATCGCGGATCAGCGGCAGCAAGCTGGCGACATAGATGCGGGTCGGCTCCATCAGGTGATCGACCAGCAGCCGGTCCTGATCGAACAGGGCGGGGCGGGCCATCTTCCAGCCCTTGTCCTCGGCCAGCCGCCGGACCAGCGAGAAGCCATTGGAATGCACGCCCGAGCTGGCCAGCCCGATCAGCACATGGCCGGGCGCGATTCTCTCTCCGGTCAGCTGTGCCCCACGCTCGACCGCGCCGACGCAGAACCCCGCCAGATCATAGTCGCCGGGCGCATACATGCCGGGCATTTCCGCTGTTTCGCCGCCGATCAGCGCGCAGCCTGCCTGCTTGCAGCCATCCGCGATCCCCGCGATCACCCGCTCCGCAATGCCGCTTTCGAGCGCTCCGGTGGCGAAATAGTCGAGGAAGAACAGCGGCTCCGCGCCCTGCACGATCAGGTCGTTGACGCACATCGCGACCAGATCGATGCCGACGGAATCGTGCCGGTCGTGATCGATCGCCAGCTTCAGCTTGGTGCCGACGCCATCGTTCGCGGCGACCAGCAAGGGGTCCTTGAACCCGGCCGCCTTGGGATCGAAGAAAGCGCCGAATCCGCCGAGCTCGGCGTCCGCCCCGGGCCGGGCGGTCGCGCGCACCAGCGGGCCGATCGCCTTGACCAGCGCATTGCCTGCCGCGATCGAGACACCTGCGCCTTCGTAGGTGTAGCTTTTTTCTGGGTCGGTCATTGCGGCCCGTCTTACGCATTCGCGCTTGGAAATCCATCGCCACTTGGGCAAAAGGCCCGCGAGTTTCCCCGATGACCCTTCCGGCTTCCCCTTTCGCGCGTATCGCCCTTGTCTGTCTCGCCCTTATTGGCGTGGGGGCCGCGCTGTATGGCGGGTGGGCCAACGCGCAGGTGGAGGGCGATCGCGGGATCGCGCCGCTGATGGTAAGCACCGACATCAATGTCGGCGGGATAGAGGTCAACGTGACCGCCGACGATCCCGAGGAAGCGCGCCAGAAGGCGTGGCAGGAAGCGCAGCGCAAGGCGTGGGAAAAGCTCGGCGGGCCCGACATTTCCGATAGCCAGCTGCAGGGCCTCGTCTCCGCGATCGTGATCCAGCACGAGGAAACCGGGCCGAGACGCTACGTCGCCACGCTGGGCGTAACCTTCGATCGTCAGCGCGCAGCGGGCTATCTCGGGCGCTCGGGCGAAACCCGCCGCTCCGCGCCGATCCTGCTTGTGCCAGTGACTATCAGCGCGGGAACGCAGCTGATGTACGAACAGGTCAATCCGTGGCAGCGCGCCTGGGCCGAATACCAGCCGGGCGCCAGCCGGGTCGACTATGTTCGCCCCTCGGGCCAGGCAGGCGAATCGCTTCTGCTGACCTATGGCCAGACCGGCCGACGCAGTCGCAACTGGTGGGCGACGATCCTCGACCAGTTCGGCGCTGCCGATGTGATCGTGCCGATTGCGCAGCTGCGCTATCTTTATCCCGGCGGCCCGATCGAAGGCCGCTTCGTGGCGCGCCACGGTCCGGACGACGAGTACCTCGGAAGCTTCTCCATGCGCGCAGGCTCTCCGCGCGAACTGCCCGCGATGCTGAACCGCGCGGTGGAGCGGTTCGACGAGATGTTCGTCGAGGCGCTGGCCGATGGGACGATTCGCCCCGACAAGACGCTGGGTCGCAGCAGCGGAACGATGGACCGCGACATTGCGCGCCTGATCGAACAGAGCCGCACGATCCTCGCCCAGGCCGAAGCTGCGCGCAATCGCGTTACGACCGAGGAAGAGAGCGTCGCCGATGCCAACGCCGCGCAGGCCGATGCAGCGGCGGGCGGCGATGCGCCGAGCATCATCAACCTGTTCATCAACTTCCCGACCCCCGATGCGGCGAGCTTCGAAGCGGGGCTGAACACCGTGCGTGGGACGCCGGGCGTGCGCGGGGCCTCTATCGGCAGCGCCGCGATCGGCGGTACTTCGGTGCTGAGCGTGACCTACGAGGGCACCATCGAACAGCTGGTCGGTGCGCTGGCGCAGCGTGGCTACAACGTGCAGCGCGCGGGCAATTCGCTCAATATCAGTCGCTAGTCGGGGCCTTTACGTGTCGCGCCCCTCTTCCCAGTTCGCGCTCCCATTGCCTCCGGCGCAGGAGGGCGACCCGGCCAGCATCGTGATCGGCTCCGCCAATCTGGCGGTGGTCGAGGCGCTGCGCGAGCCGGAGCGCTGGCCCTTCCGGACCGCGATTTTGCGCGGCGAGCCACGTTCGGGCAAGTCGCTGCTGGGGCGCTGGTTCACCCATGGCGGGCTGGGCAAGACGATCGATTCTGCGGACACGATGGAGGAAACCGCGCTGTTCCATCGCTGGAATCGCGCGCAGGAGGATGGCACTGCGCTACTCCTGATCCCAGACAACGCACCGTGGGAGATTGCGCTGCCCGACCTCAGATCGCGGCTGGGCGCGGCTCTGCCGCTTGAAATCGGCCAGCCCGACGACGACATGATGCGGGACCTGATCGTCAGCCACGCCGCACGCCGGGGGCTGATGCTGGGTGAAGACGCGCTGGCCTACGTGGTTCCGCGCATGACCCGCAGTTTTGCCGCCGCCGAAAGGTTTGTGACCGTGCTGGACCGTCTCGCTTTGGAACGCCAGGCCCGCCCGACGCGTAACCTGTGCCGCGATGCGCTCGAAACACTGTACGGTCCAGATCAGGGCCGCTTGCTTTAGCCGCGGAAGGGTGAAATGTTGAAAGCACGATGCTCGTGGGTCTGATCGACTATCTCGACTCCGTTAAGAAGCGGGACCCCGCGCCACGGTCGCGGTGGGAAGTGCTGCTCTATCCGGGCGTGCTCGCGCTGGGGCTGCACCGGGTCGCGCACTGGCTGTTCGAAGCCAAGCTCTATTTCCTCGCCCGGCTGGTAAACCATTTCTCCCGCTTCCTGACCGCGATCGACATCCATCCGGGTGCGAATATCGGGAAGTACTTCTTTATCGACCATGGCTTTACCGTGATCGGCGAGACCGCCGCGATCGGCGACTGGGTGACGATCTATCAATGCGTCACGCTGGGCGGGACCAACCCGACCAACGGGCAGGCGGGCAAGCGCCACCCGACGATCAGCGATTATGCAATCATCGGTTCGGGCGCGCAGGTGATCGGCCCGATCACCGTCGGCCAGCGCGCGCGGATCGGCGCCAATGCCGTGGTCACCGACGACGTGCCCGAAGGCGCGACGATGATCGGAATGAAGGCCCGTTCTACCCTGGTGCCTGCCGAGGAATGGCTGCGCGAATTCATCCCCTATGGCACGCCGTGCGATGAACCTTGCGAGGATCAGTCGACGGTCGGCAAACGGCGCGCGGACGCGATGGAGGCGGAACTCGCCGCCCTGCGTGCTGAGCTGGAGGCGCTGAAGGCGGAACGCCTGGCTCCCGAGGCTCCGGGGCCAGACCCCATGCGGCGCAGCGGATCGGGTAGCTGATGGCAGCCAACACCGGCGGCACAGTGCTTTCTTTCCCCGGCGCGAAACCGAGCCAGGTGGGCTTTGCGCGCGACGAGCTGACGCGCATCCTCGACCTTTACGGACGGATGGTCGCAGCAGGCGAATGGCGCGACTACGCGATGGATTTCGGCCGCGACGCGGCCAGCTTCGCCGCCTTCCGCCGCGCCGCCGAACGCCCGCAGGCGCGGGTCGAGAAGCGCCCTGCCTTGCGCAACAAGCAGGGCATGTGGACTTTGTTCGGCGAACACGGCCAGATCCTGAAGCGCGGGCACGACCTTGCAGGCGTGCTCGCCCCGCTGGAGCGGCGGCTGGTCAAGGCGATCGACGACTAGGTACTCGTCCGCTTGCTATGCCCTCTCGTCCGCAATATTAATGTGTCGGGTCGTGGACTGAATGGGGGCATCTCAATGCAGTACGATCCCAAGGTAATCGAAGCCTTCGCTGAGGCAATGTACAAGGAAGCGGATCGAATTGCGGTTTCGTCAGCAATTCTTTGGGGCCTCGGCGCGGCGGTTCTGATCGGCGTGGCGACCACGATGCTAGAATCGGCAAGTCTGTTTATGGTTGTCGTTGGTGGCGGGGGCGCGGGATTCCTTGGCTACAAGCGGGGCGAGGCAAAGGCCTTCACCCTTAAGCTTGAGGCCCAGACCGCGCTTTGTCAGGTCCAGATCGAGCGGAATGCCAAGGGCGACCTATAGCGCGCTCGCGAGGCGGCTGGTCAAGCGATCAAGCACCAAGCCTGCGCTTGGTCGTTGCGACGAGCAATAGCGACGAAGCGATCCAGAGCGTCTTTTGCCTATGCTCTGGATCGCTTGCGCTCGCGATGGCGGATCAGGCGGTAGCCAGCGCCCGCTCGCTGCTCGGGAGGGAGTCCCGCCAGTCGTAGGGCACGATGCCCAGCACGCCGCGCCGGATCGGCGCCCAGAAGGCGGAGAGCGAGAGCAGGGCAGAGCCGATCACCAGCGCGGTCAGCGCCACGGTCAGTTCCACCGCGCCGAAGCGATCGAACAGGAAGGCGAGCGCGAACAGCACGTAGATCAGTGCCGAGACCAGCAGCGCGCGACGGTCCACGATCAGCGCGACGATCCCGAACACGATATAGATCGCCAGCACCGCGATCGCCTTGCCGATCCCGATATCCGATCCGCCGACCACGCCCAAAGTGGCGAAGACCGGATGCGCGATCATCGGCGCGGCGAGCAGATGCAGCCAGAAGGCGACATCGCTGCGCCGTGTGGTGCGGGCGGGGTCCTGAAGGTCCCACCGCATCGCGAAGGCGAACACCCCAAGGCCTGCGACGAAGACCAGCCCCAGCGCGACGTTCCCCTTGTCGATGTCGAGCGGGGCAAGAGCGGACAGCGCGAGCCCGGTCACCGTGGCAGAGAGCGCCGCCGCGCCTGCGGCAACCGTGATCGGCACCTTGAAGCGCAACCAGTGCAGCCACGCGGCGAGCGCGGCGATCACGCCCGCTCCGGCGATGAAATAGCCCGCCAGCGGCTCGCCCTGTTCGGTGCCCACCAGCACCACGCCGAGCGCGGTCGTGCCCACGAATACTCCGCCCACGAAGGCCAGCAGGAGGATGATGCTGGGCAGCGCCATGCGCCTCGTGCGGGTGAAGAATTCGGCCAGCGGCCATGATACGAGCGCGATCAGTCCCGCCGCGATCGCTATCGATACGGCAGTGCTCAGACTGCTTTGCTGCTGGTATGCGGTCCATCCTGCTTCGGAGGCCTCGACCGTCCAGTCCCAGGCCTGCACCGGCACGATGATCTTGCCGATCTGTTGTCCGATCGCGCCTGCAGCGAACAGCATGATCGCGATGCCGATCGCGACGAAGATATCGTTGAAGGAATTGAGGAGGCGGAAATTCTCCTCGTCGCCGCGCGAGATGCCGCGCACCTCGCTCATATGCGCGCGGAAGGATGTCGCAGCATCCTCCGAAAGCGCGCCCGCCGCGACGGCGGAATTGATGTCTTCTTCGGAATACACCGGCCAAGCCTCCCCTGCCTGTTCGGAAAGGGAGGCTATGGCCAGTGTGTTAGCGTGTCAATACAGCCCGACGGAGCTAATATGGCGTCTGTCGGTTCGCTGAATCTGCGGCGGGGGTTAGCCGCGCGCGCTTCCGGGCCCGGTGCCGGTGACCTTCTGCATCGCGGCCAGGATCGCGCCCGACTGCTCTGCGCCCGATTGCGGGGCTTTGAGGTTGGACTGTTCGCTGATCTTGGCCCAGTTTTCGGCGAAGCCTTCGACCGTACGCTCACCCTCGGGCAGCCAGACGGCGTCGTTCATCACGACCCATGCCGAGTGGAAGCCACCCGCGCCCGCGCCGACGATGGCGTTGGTCGGGGCGTCCTCGCTGACGAGGTAGAGCGCGGCGGGCACCACGTTTTCCGGGGCGAACAGCTCGAACGCTTCCTTGGGGAACAGGTCTTCGGTCATCCGGGTGCCCGCGACGGGCGCCAGCGTGTTGACCTTGATGTTGTATTTCGCACCTTCGATCTGGAGCGTCTTGGTAAGACCTGCGAGGCCCAGCTTGGCCGCGCCGTAGTTGGCCTGACCGAAATTGCCGAACAGCCCGGTGGAGCTGGCGGTCATCAGGATGCGGCCATAGGCCTGATCGCGCATCGTATCCCACACGGCCTTGGTCGCGTTGGCCGATCCGTTGAGGTGCACGTCGACCACGAATTCGAAGTCGGCCGGCTCCATCTTGGCGAAGCTCTTGTCGCGCAGCACGCCCGCATTGTTGATCAGGCAGTGGACGCCGCCGAACTTCTGCTTGGCGTCGGCGACCATCTTTTCCATCTGCTCGTATTCGGTCACCGATGCGCCGTTGGCCATCGCCTCGCCGCCGGCCTTTTCGATCTCTTCGACCACCGCAGCCGCCGCGTCGGACGAACCGGTGCCGTCGCGCGAACCGCCCAGATCGTTAACCACGACCTTCGCGCCGCGCCGCCCGAGTTCGAGCGCATAGGCGCGGCCGAGGCCCCCGCCTGCACCGGTGACGATTGCGACCTTGTCTTTGAACGAGATGCTCATGAGTGTCTCTCCGCTAGGGTTCCAGAACGTGAAAATTGGCTGCGGAGTGGCAGGTTGCAGCCATTCTGGCAACACTGCGCGGGATGGACCGCCATGCCGTAGGGGCAGGCCGTGGGCGGTTCGAGTTCGATCATAAACTCCCCTCCCTTGAGGGAGGGGTTGGGTGGGGGTGTACGACCTTTACTGCCAGCGCCGTACACCCCCACCCAACCTCCCCCTCAAGGGGGAGGAGCGGTCATGCGCCTCAGTCCGCCAGTTGCTGCAACAGATAGACGATCTGCATCGCGCGCAGCGTGGCGCGCTGTTCGTTGTCGACGCCGCCCGAGTGGCCCCCCTTGGTATCCTCGTAATAGAGGTAATCATCGCCCTGTGCTGCCATCCGCGCGGCGGCCTTGCGCCCGTGGCTGGGATGCGTGCGATCATCGGCGGTGGAGGTGACGAAGAACACGCGCGGGTAGTCCTTCTGCTCCAGCAGCTTCTGATAGGGGGAATAGCCTTCGATCCACACCCGCTGTTCGGGAATGCGCGGGTCGCCATATTCACCGATCCACGAGGCACCGCGCCCGATATACTGGTAGCGCAGCATGTCGAACAGCGGGATCTGGACGATCGCCGCGTTGAACAGGTCGGGCGCCTGGGTGAAGGCGGTGCCGACCAGCAGCCCGCCTTGCGAGCCGCCCTCGATACCGAGATGTTCGGGGCTGGTGATCCCGCGCGCGACCAGATCGCGGCCCACCGCGATGAAATCGTCCCACGTGCGCTGCTTGTTCTCGCGAATCGCGCTCTGGTGCCAGTTGGGGCCGAACTCGCCGCCGCCACGGATATTGGCGAGGACATAGGCATTGCCCCGCTCGAGCCACATCTTGCCGGTCGAGCCGAGATAGGAGGGCAGGCGGGGAACCTGGAAGCCGCCATAGCCGCCCATCAGCACTGGCGTGCTGCCATCCATTTCCATGCCTTTCGGCTTGACGAGGAAGTAGGGAATCTTGGTGCCGTCCGGGCTCGTCGCCTCGAACTGCTCGATCTCCATGGCAGAGGCATCGAACCGCTCGGGGCTTTCCTTGATCACCTCCAGATCCACGCCGTTCTCGGCGTAGTAATATGTGCCCGGCGACAGGAAGTCGGTCGAGGTGAACATGATCTGGTCGGTTTCGTCCGATGCCGTGGCCACACCGACGGTGGCGTTTTCGGGCAGGTCGATCCGCTGGCTGGTCCATGCGCCATCGACATAATCGAATTTCAGCACCTCCCCCCGGACATTGTCGAGGATGCTGACATAGAGGCTGCTGCTGGTGGAGCTGGCACCGCGCTTGGTCTGGCGTTCGGCGGGCTTCCACACCAGCACCTTCTTCGCGCCGTTGGGATCGGCTTTCCACTCTTCCAGATCGGCGGAGACGAGCGAATCCGCGGGGAAGGTCTGTCCCTGCGTCTCCCAATCGACATCGGTCGAAAACAGGATCTGGCCGTCGATGATGCCATAGGGGCCGGCCTTGGCGGGCAGGTCCAGCTTCACCCACTCGCCGTCCATCTCGTAGAAATATTCGCGTTCGTGGAACGACACGCCGCGATAGGCCATCCGCCCGTGGATCGTGCCTTCGCCATCGCGCAGCAGGTAAGCCCCGGCAGAGACATCGCCTTTCTCGCCCCGGAAGATTTCCGGCGCATCCTCCAGCGCGGTGCCGCGCGTCCACACGCGGGTGGTGAAGGGGTAGAAGCTGTCGGTAATGGTGCCGTCGCCGAAATCGCGGCTGACCAGCAGCGTGTCACGATCGACCCAGCTGGCGCTGCCCTGGCTTTCGGGCAGTTCGAAGCCGTCATCCACGAAGTCGAGCGTGTCGAGGTCGAATTCGCGCGCAATGCTCGCGTCCTTACCGCCGTCGGACAGGTAGACCATGCAGCGCGTGCCGTCGGGCGGCAGGCAGGTCATTCCGCCATAGACCCACTCCTTGCCCTCGGCTGTGGCGAGCGCATCGACATCGAGGATGGTCTCCCATTCCGGGTTGTCGGTCCGCCAGCTTTCCAGCGTCGTGCGGCGCAGGATGCCCTTCGGATCCTTCGCATCCTGCCAGAAATTGACCAGCCCATAGTGCCTGAAAGAGACGCTGGGGATGCGGTCTTCGGCATCGTAGATCGCCAGCGCCTCGGCCTTCAACTCCTCGAACCGGGGGTCGGTCTGCAGCGCGGCGACGGTCTTTTCGTTCTCGTTCTCGACCCATTTCAGCGCTTGGTCGCTGCGGGTTTCCTCCAGCCAGATGAAGGGATCGTTCTCTGCTTCGAATTCGGGTTCAACCACGGCGTTGGTATCCTGCGCGGCAAGCGGGCTGGTGAGAAGCGGTGCGCAAGCGACCGACACGGCGAGCGAAGCGAGAATCGCGCGGATGGAGGTGGACGTCATTGGTTGGCTCCCCCTGGAACTGACGAAAGTGGACGAAAAACCGGATAGTTGTCTCGCGCGGAGCGGGACTTGCCAATGTCGCCCGACGAGCGCTGGCGGCGCTTGGTCGATTGCGCGCGGGCATCAGCCCAGCCCGCGCAGTGCGGGGATCAGCGCGTCGAAGCTGTCGATCACCGCGTCCGCGCCCAGATCCTGCACAGGCTTGTCGCAATAGCCGTAGCCTGCTGCGACCACCGGCACGCCCGCTGCGCGCGCCGCCATCACATCGTAGGTGCTGTCGCCGACGAAGGCGAAGCGTCGCGATCCGCATCGCTCCATCGCGGTCAGGACGGGATCGGCGGCGGGCTTGGCGCGGAAATTGCCGTCCGCATCCTTGCCCAGACTGTCCCCGCCGATCAGCGTCACGAAGCGGTCGGTCAGGCCCAGCTGTTCGAGGATCTCGGCAGCGAAGCCTTCGAACTTGTTGGTCACCACCGCGAGCTTGACGTCCATCGCCGCCAGTTCGTCGAGCGCCTCGATCACGCCGGGGAAGGGCTCCGTGTGGACCGCGTTGTGCTGCGAATAATAGCGCAGCAGCGTCTTGTAGAGCGGGCGGAAGTCTTCCTCCGCCATGCTGCCGCCCTGGGCCTCGATCGCGCGGGCGAGCATCACTTTCGCGCCGCCGCCGATCAGCCCCTCCACCTGATGCGCGGGCACCTGCCGATAGCCGCCCTCGGCCAGCGCGTGGTTCACCGCCGCGGCAAGGTCTGCCTTGGTGTCTAGCAGCGTGCCGTCGAGATCGAGGCCTATCGCATCGAATGGAAAATCGCTCATGCGCGTCTGCGTGGCGAAACCTTCTTCAATCTGCAAGCCGATGGTGGCACAGCCGCGTGCATGAGAGATTTCGCAGCCATCATTCTCGCCGCGGGCAAGGGCACCCGCATGAAGTCCGATCTGCACAAGGTGCTCCATCCGATCGCGGGGCGGGCGATGCTGCATCACCTGATGGCCTCGATCGATACGCTGGGCCCCAAACGCAAGGTCGTGGTGGTCGGCGCAGGCCGCGATCAGCTGGAGGCTGCGCTGGGCGATGACGCCGAAACGCGTGTGCAGGAACCGCAGCTGGGCACGGGCCACGCGGTGCAGCAAGCGGAAGAACCGCTCGGCGATTTCACCGGCGATGTGCTGGTGCTCTATGGCGATGTGCCCTTCGTGCGCGGCGAGACCATGCAGGCCATGCTCGACCGGCTGCATGCGGAGGACGCGCCCAAGGTGGTGGTGCTCGGCTTCGAGCCTGACGATGCGCTCGCTTATGGCCGTGTCATCGCCAATGATCAGGGGCGCATCTCCAAGATGGTCGAGTTCAAGGACGCGAACGAGGCGGAGCGTGGCTGCACCTTGTGTAATTCGGGGCTGATGGCCGCGCGCGCCGCCGACATGTTCGAGCTGCTGCGGCGTGTGGGCAACGACAATGCGCAGGGCGAATATTACCTGCCCGACATCGTCAATATCGCGATTGCCGACGGAGACATCTGTGCGGCCGTGACCGCGAGCGATCCGGGCGAGGTCGCGGGGATCAACAGCCGCGCCGAACTCGCCCGCGCAGAAGCGCAGTGGCAGGAACTGAAGCGCGAGGAGGCAATGGCGAACGGGGCCACGCTGCGCGCGCCCGAAACCGTGTTCTTTAGCTACGACACTCGGATCGGCCGCGATGTGACGATCGACCCCAATGTGGTGTTCGGCCCCGGCGTGCGGATCGCCGATGGCGCGCATATCAAGGCGTTTAGCCATCTGGAGGGGGCAACCGTAGGCGAGGGCGCGCAGGTCGGCCCCTATGCTCGCCTGCGGCCCGGCGCGGTGCTGGAGAAGGACGCTTTCGTCGGCAATTTCGTCGAGATGAAAAAGTCGACGCTGGGCGAAGGCGCCAAGGCCAGCCACCTGACCTATCTGGGCGATGCGGAGATAGGCGCGGGCGCCAATATCGGTGCGGGCACGATTACCTGCAATTACGACGGCTACTTCAAGTACAAGACGACCATCGGGGAGCGTGCCTTTATCGGCTCCAACTCCGCACTGGTCGCCCCGGTCACCATCGGCGCGGACGCGATCGTCGCGGCGGGCAGCACCGTGACGCGCGATGTGGCAGCGGGCGAGCTGCGGATGGAGCGCGCGGAGCAGTCGATCAAACCCGGCTGGGCGGACCGCTTTCACGATACAATGAAGAAGAAGAAGCGGGGGGAAACCAAATGAAAACAATGATTCTGATGGGCTGTGGCGCGCTCGCGCTGGCAGGCTGTGGCGATGCCACGGCGGAAAACAGCGGGGCGAGCGCGGATGACGCGACCGAAGTTGCCGCGAAGGCTACGAACGAGGGTTCGCAGGCGTACGAGAGCGCTGCGCAAGCCGATGCTTCGGTCGATGAGCAAGCTCCGGCTGTGGCGAAGGTGGCCTGCGCAGCGGACGAACAGGAGCTGTTTTCTTGTGCCGCGGGCAGCAAACAGATCGCGGTGTGCGGCGTCACCAATGCGCAGGGCCAGCGGACCGCGCAGTACCGCTTCGGCGGCTCGGGCAAGCCGGAGATCGTGCTCGATGGCGGACGCTTCGCCAGCGTCGGCTATTCGGGTGGTGGCGAGGCGCAGATCGAATTCGCCAACGGCGGTGTCCGTTATATCGTCTATAGTCGCACGGTGCGCACCGGCTTCGATGAAGAGGGCAACAAGCCCGAATTCACCGATGGCGTGCTGGTTGTGCGCGGTGACGATGTCATCGCCGAGCGCAACTGCACCGGCAAAGTCGAATCGGTCGATGTGATGGCGGGCGATGCGTACGGCGGCGCCGCGGGCGAGCTGTTCCACTACGACTAGCAGAAACACATATCCGCACGGGGGCGACGATGGCCCGCTTGCCTGCAGGCTGTGCGGGCGGCCCATCGCGACCCGGCTGCAATGGCATCATCCGGTGCCCAGGGCGAAGAAGGGGCGGGTAACCGTGCCGGTCCACCCGATTTGCCACCGCACGATTCACGCCAATTTCACCAATGCGCAGCTGGCCCGGATCGGCGATGATCCGGCGCGGCTCAAGGAAAATCCGGTGGTAGCGAAATTCGTCGGCTGGATCGCGGACAAGCCGCCCGATTTCCACGCGCCGACCCGCTAGCGATGGCGCGTTAGTCGCTCAGCTTTTCGCGCAGTTCTTCGGTCAGTTCGGGCGCAAAGCGCAGCACCAGACGCGCGGTGACGAGGCCGATCACGATCCCGGCCATGTCCGCAAACAGATCGAAGATGTCCGCATCGCGGCCGATCAGATCGAGCCCCTGAACGATCTCGATCAGCCCGCCGAACGCGGTCAGCAGCACGAAGATGCGCACCGCACCGGCTTTGGGCCACCCGGCATAGGCGAGCCCGGAGAGGACGAAGAACGCGAAGGCGTGGTTGACCTTGTCGTTCATGTTCTCCGGCCCCGGCGCGGTCGGCAGGATAGCCAGCGCGAAAGCGCCGAGCGCGGCCACGACCAGCGCGATCCGCGCGAAGCGGGAAAGGCGGGGGGAGACGATCATGGTGCGAACCGTGGGAGGGGCAAGAGAGCCCCAGCCAGGAAATCAGCCTTCGACGTGCTCGGCGAGGATGGTCAGCCCGTTCTCGCCCACTTCGGCGAAGCCGCCTCGTACCTCGATCGTCTCGGGCGAAGCACCGGCGGTCTTGAAGATCTGCAGCGCGCCGTCGCGAATCGTCGACATGAAAGGCGCGTGGCCTTCCAGCACGCCGAATTCGCCCTCGGTCCCGGGCACGACGACCATGTGCACGTCGTCGCTACGCACGTGGCGGGCGGGGGTCACCAGTTCGAAGTGGAGGGGCATAGTCTTCAGGTCTCCGTGTCGGGCCGCAGGGTCGCCGCGGCCTGTGATGTGCTGTCGAGCCGCAGCCCGATAAGTATCGCGATAGCGCCGCCGATCATATAGCCGGTCATGCTCAGAATGTCCGGCCAGATCATCCGGTAGATAACCATCTGCCACGCGGCCAGCGGCATTGCGGCAATCGCGATCGCGCTGATTACGAACAGCGGCAGCATGATCGGCGTGCGCTTGCCACGCAGCCACTGGACCATGCAGCCGAAATTGATCGCGACGAACGGAAAGGCAAAGGCATAGAGCCAGATCGGCTGCGCGGGCTGGTCGAACACCATGCGCGCAGCGATCCGCAACATTTCGTCGAAATCCTGCCAGTTTGCGCGCCGCCAGCGGTGGATGTCGAAGGCGGAAATCAGCAGAAAGTCCGCTATGCCGAACTGCAACAGCCGGCGGAGCAGCAGGTCGACGCCCGTTGGCGCGCTCACCTGCTGCCCATCAGCCATGGTTGCTTATGCGTCCTCGGCCATCTTCTTGGCCTTTTCGACCGCCTGATCGATCCCGCCGACCATGTAGAAGGCGGCTTCGGGCAGGTGGTCGTATTCGCCTTCGACCACCGCCTTGAAGCTGGCGACGGTGTCTTCCAACTGGACGAACTGGCCGGGGATGTTGGTGAACACCTCGGCCACGTGGAACGGCTGGCTAAGGAACTTCTGGATCTTACGCGCGCGGGCGACTGTCAGCTTATCTTCTTCCGAAAGCTCGTCCATGCCCAGAATGGCGATGATGTCCTGCAGCGACTTGTACTTCTGCAGCGTTTCCTGAACCTTGCGCGCGGTCTCGTAGTGCTCCTGACCCACGACGCGCGGCTCGAGCACGCGGCTGGTGGAGTCGAGCGGGTCGACGGCCGGGTAGATGCCCAGCTCCGAAATCGCGCGGTTCAGCGTGGTCGTCGCGTCCAGGTGGGCGAACGAGGTGGCAGGGGCAGGGTCGGTAAGGTCATCGGCCGGCACGTAGATCGCCTGCACGGACGTGATCGAGCCCTTGTTGGTCGAGGTGATGCGTTCCTGCAGGTTGCCCATGTCGGTCGCGAGAGTGGGCTGGTAGCCCACCGCCGACGGGATACGGCCGAGCAGCGCGGACACTTCCGAACCGGCCTGCGTGAAGCGGAAGATGTTGTCGACGAAGAACAGCACGTCCTGGCCTTCTTCATCGCGGAAGTATTCCGCCATGGTCAGGCCGGACAGCGCCACACGGGCACGCGCGCCGGGAGGCTCGTTCATCTGGCCGAACACCAGCGCAACCTTCGAACCTTCGCTGGTCGCGTTGCCGTCGGCATCCTTAGCGATGACGCCCGCGTCGAGGAATTCGTGGTAGAGGTCGTTACCTTCGCGGGTCCGCTCGCCCACGCCCGCGAACACGGACACGCCGCCGTGGCCCTTCGCGATGTTGTTGATCAGTTCCTGGATCAGCACGGTCTTTCCGACGCCCGCGCCACCGAACAGGCCGATCTTGCCGCCCTTCGCGTAAGGCGCGAGCAGGTCGATGACCTTGATGCCGGTGACCAGAATGCTCGATTCGGTCGACTGGTCGACGAATTCGGGAGCTTCTGCGTGGATGGGGTTCGATTTTTCGGCACCGATGGGCCCGCGTTCGTCGATCGCTTCGCCGATCACGTTCATGATCCGGCCGAGCGTCTTGGGGCCCACGGGCACGCTGATCTGCGCGCCGGTGTTGATCACCTCGCTACCGCGCGTCAGACCGTCGGTGCCGTCCATCGCGATCGTGCGCACGGTGCTTTCGCCCAGGTGCTGCGCGACTTCGAGGACCAGCGTCGAATCGCCGTTCTTCGTTTCCAGCGCGGTCAGGATCGCGGGCAGTTCGCCTTCGAAGTGGACGTCGACGACGGCACCGATCACCTGCGCGATGGTGCCGTTGCCGGTAAGGTTGGGCTTGGTGGTGGTTTTTGCGGCGGTGGCCATTGTGTTTATCCTAGCGGTTTACAGCTGCTGGCAGTCTTCGGGAATATCGATGAGGACATAGCTCGCGCCATCGGCAGCGATCATGGCCTCGCGTTCGGTTTCGGGTGTGTCGCCGTCGAGCGAATAGGTACAGGTGAATTCGGTGCCTTCGCCGGTCGCTTCGCACTGCGCGTCCAGAACCTTGCGGTCCTTGACGCACTGCTGCAACGCGACCTGCACCTCGGCAAGCGAAGGCACGTTTTCGTCCGCTTCCAGCTCGGCGGTGGCGCCGATCGCCTCGGGCGCAGCCGGAGTCTCTTCGACCACCGGCGGAGCTTCGATGTCGGATGTATCGGCCGATGCATTATCATCCACCGGCTCGGCACACGCGGCGAGCGCGAATAGCGATACGAGGACGATCGAACGAAGTGCCATCACAGTGCCTCCGCGCCTGCGATGATCTCGATCAGCTCGGTGGTGATCGCAGCCTGACGCTGGCGGTTGTACTCGATGTTGAGGTTCTTGATCAGGTCGCCCGCATTGCGCGTCGCATTGTCCATCGCGGTCATCGAGGCACCCTGCTCCGACGCCTCACGCTCCAGCAGGGCGGCGAACAGCTGGGTGCGCACATAGCGCGGCAGCAGGGCTTCGAGGATTTCCTCTTCGCCCGGCTCGTATTCGACCACCGCGTCCGCCTTGGGCACGTCGCCAGCCTCGGGTGCGGGGACCGGGATCAGCTGCTGCACGGTCGGATTCTGCGCGAGCGCGGACTTGAAGATCGGGTAGATCAGGTGCGCGACGTCGAACGCGCCCGCCTCGAACATTTCGAGCAGCTCGTTCGCGATCGCTTCCGCCTCGTCGAAGCCGGGGGTGCGTACGTCGGAGGTGTCGAAGTGCTTGGCGATCGCACTGGCATTTGCGCGCTTGATCGGCGCGCGGCCCTTCTTGCCGACCAGATAGAATTCGACCGTCTTGCCAGCTTCGCGAAGCGCGGCAGCCTTGCGCAGCGCTTCCTTCACGATGTTGGCGTTGAGGCCGCCACACAGACCCTTGTCGGTGTTGACCACCACCAGCAGGTGGCGCTGGTCGCTTCCGGTGCCGGTCAGCAGCTTGGGGGCCGATGCCGTATCGCCGACCTTGGCCGCCAGGCTGGCCATCACCGCGTTCAGCCGCTCCGCGTAGGGGCGAGCCGCCTCGGCAGCTTCCTGCGCACGGCGCAACTTTGCCGCCGCGACCATCTGCTTGGCCTTGGTGATCTTCTGGGTCGACCTGACCGACTTGATCCGGCCCTTGAGTTCTTTGAGGTTAGCCATCGTGGCTCCCTATCTCGCTGGGCTTCAGGCGAACTGCTTGGCGAATGCGTCGAGCGCGCTCACCGTGCGGTCCTTGATCTCACCTTCGAACTTCTTGCTGTCGCGAATGTCCTTCAGGATGTCCGCGTGTTCGTGGCGCATGAAGCTGAGCATCTGCGTTTCGTATTCGGTCACGCGGTCGGTCGCCACGCTATCGAGATAGCCATTGGTGCCCGCGAAGATCGACAGGACCTGCTCTTCCATCGGCATCGGCGAGAACTGCGGCTGCTTGAGCAGCTCGGTCAGTCGCGCACCGCGGTTGAGCAGCTTCTGCGTCGAGGCGTCGAGGTCCGAACCGAACTGCGCGAAGGCCGCCATTTCGCGGTACTGCGCCAGCTCCAGCTTGATCGAGCCCGCGACCTTCTTCATCGCCTTGGTCTGTGCGGCACCGCCCACGCGGCTGACCGACAGGCCGACGTTGATCGCCGGGCGGATGCCCTGGAAGAACAGGTCGGTTTCGAGGAAGATCTGGCCGTCGGTGATCGAGATCACGTTGGTCGGG
>CAXAXQ010000012.1:0-91783 GCA_963972905.1 uncultured Erythrobacteraceae bacterium | reverse complement strand
ACAACAAGCTGGGCACGCTGTGGAACATGGTCGGCTTCCAGACCAAGCTCAAATACGGCGCACAGGTCGAGCTGTTTCGTACGATTCCGGGGCTGGAGAATGCCGAGTTCGCGCGGCTGGGCGGGCTGCACCGCAACACCTTTATCAACTCGCCGCTGGTGCTCGACCGGCAATTGCGGCTGAAGAACGCGGGCCACATCCGCTTCGCCGGACAGATCACCGGGTGCGAGGGTTATGTCGAAAGCTCGGCGATAGGTCTGCTCGCGGGGCTGATGACGGCCGCCGAATATCGCGGGGAGGACTGGTCCCCTCCCCCGCGCACGACGGCGCTGGGCGCATTGCTGAGCCACGTGACCGGAGATGCCGAGGCCGAGACCTTCCAGCCGATGAACGTCAACTTCGGCCTTTTCCCGCCCCTGCACGAGGTGAAGAAGAAGCAGCGCAAGGAAGCCTATACCAGCCGCGCCAAGGCGGATCTGGGCGAATGGCTTGAGATGCGCGAGCGCGTGCCCGCCTAGCAGCTACAGCGCGGCTTTTTCTTCGGCTTGGGCGCGGTGGTCGCGAACTCGGCCTGCGTAAGCGCGCGGTTCCCATCCGCGTCGGCACCTTCGAACTTGTCGACCGTCGCCACCGCCCATTCCTCGAAATCGAGCAGGTTGTTGCCGTCCTTGTCCAGCTTGCGAAACGCATCGCTGCGGGTCGAGAGCATCTCGTTGCGGGTGATCTTGAGGTCGCGATTGCGATCATAGCGGAAGAAACGCCGCTGTTCGCGGGTCAGCTCGGTCGCTTCGGGGGGAGCGGGGCCGGTCAGGTCCGCGGCATCGGACTGGGGTAGCCCATCCTCGGCAGGTATTGCAGCCATTTCCGGCGGCGGCGGTGCAGCCTCTTCCACCTGCGCGCGGCCCTGCCACCAGAAAATCCCGACGCCCGCCAGGATCAGCCCCAGCACTGCCCCCAGCACCACGCGATCCATCAGCCATCCCCCTCTTGAAGCCCTTCACCGGCCTAGCACACCCGTCCGCACCGCCGCGAGGAAATCTCCGCCTGCCGACATCATCGGCCTTCCCGAACGCAGGCTACGAGCGGCCTGCGCGCCAAGCACGGCGAAGGGCCGCAAGGCACGGGGCAGTCTGGGGGGCGTCTGGTCGAGCAGGGCCTGCCCCCGCGTCAGAGCCCGCACCCGCTCCGCATCCTCGGGCGTGGAGCAATGCTGCGCCAGATCGGCGTAGGACCATAGCAGCGCGGCATGCTCGGGCGACGGCGGCCCGGGATGCCCCAGCGCGGCTGCGGCGAGCACCCAGGCATGCGCACGCCCTTCGCCGAACGCCATGATCGCCTCGTCGGTCAGCGGACCTTCGGCAAGCAGCGCCTCCCACCCGTCGACCAGCGATGCCAGTTGCGAGACATCCGCATCCCACGCCGCAAGGCGGGCCAGCAGCGGCTCCCCCTTCGGCCAGTCGCTGCGGTCCTGCGCGAAGCGGTCGCGCCACCAGGCGAGCTTCAATTGTGCGATGATCGGCTCGCTCGCCTGCCGCACCGCGTCCGCCAGCCGCCTGTCGAGCGCGAACAGATCGTCGAACACCGGGCGCGCATCGCGCGGGGCGTAGGCCAGCGCCAGCGTCAGCGCAGGATCCGCTGCGGGACCTGATTCTTCCTCGGTTCTTGCGCTCGCCATGGCACGCCAATGCGCGGCTCTTAACCTCGCTTCAACCCTGATCGGTCAAAGCCCGACAACCACTGGTGGGTTAAGCGGGAGGATGATGGCGGTTAACCATCGTCCGACACGCAAGCAGCAAGGCCGGGAACGCGAGAATGACGGGGAAAGGGCAGGCATGAATTTTCTGACGCGCCTGCGCCGTAACATCGCGGGCAATACCGTCGCCATCGTCGCGGCCGCACTGGTGCCGCTGGTCGCGCTGATCGGCAGCGGTGTCGACATGAGCCGTGCCTACATGGTTGAATCGCGCCTGCAGCAGGCGTGCGACGCGGGCGTGCTCGCCGCTCGCAAGGAAATGGGCAACAGCACCTGGTCGACCGCCGCGGCGAACGTCGCGGCCGAGTATTTCGAGGTCAACTACGCGAGCGACTATCTCGGCTCGCAGGATGTCAGCTTCGTGCCGACCAATCCGTCCGGCACCACAACGGTCGAGGGGACCGCGTCGGTCCGCCTGCCCACAGTCATCATGCAGTTCTTCACGTTCAGCGAGCTCAACATCGCGGTGGACTGCGCAGCACGCTACGACGTCGGAAATGCGGACGTCACCTTCGTGCTGGACACGACCGGCTCGATGGCATGCCCGAGTGACTCCAACGACAGCCAGTGCAGCGGCTATTTCTCGAACTACGGGACACAGGAGGGCCGCAGCTATTCCGGCCTGTCCACCACTTCGCGGATGAGCGCGCTCAAGGGCGCGATGGACAGCTTCTACAATACTCTGGGCGCCGCGTCGGCCGGCAGTGGGGGGCGCATCCGATACTCGTTCGTGCCCTATACCGGCACCGTCAACGTCGGCAGGCTGCTGCCGCAGAATTATATCGTCGATAGTTCCGCGTACCAGTCGCGCAAGAACGACGTCACCGGGACGACGCCGTCAGAGTGGGTCGTGCACCGCACGGAAGCTGTATGTTCCGGCTGGTGGGATTGCTGGTTCAATCCCAACTCGGGGCAAAACTGCACCTCGCGCTACTACAGCTACCATGGCACCAGCATCCGGGGCGAAAACGCGACCACGTTTTCGGGATGCATCTGGCGCGATTATCACGAGGGCACCAGCACCTACGAGACGGTCTACCGGCAAGTGACGCACCCGACGTCGAGCTACAAGACCTTCACTGCGACCCCCGATCCGACAGGTGTGACCAGCAACAGATATACCTGGGAAGGGTGCATCGAGGAACGTGACACCGTCCCCTCAGGATCGATCACTTTCAACGCGGGCACCAAGACCTTCAGCCCGAACGGGCTTTACGATCTGGATATCGACAGCGCGCCGACCAACAACGCGACCAAGTGGCGGCCCTATTGGCCGGAAGTGGTCTTCTACCGCAACAATAACACGACCACTTCCAGTTCAGGCCGGTCGTCGCAGAGCAGCTGCCCCTACCAGGCAAAGCTGTACGCCGAATACGGCTCTCTCTCCGCGTTTCGGACCTATACCAACAATCTTGCCCCCGATGGCGGTACCTATCACGATATCGGATTGCTGTGGGGTGCCCGGGTCAGCTCGCCGCAGGGGATTTTCTCTTCCAATGTGAACACCGCGCCGTCCAATAACAGTTTTGTGGGTCGGCATATCGTGTTCATGACCGACGGTCAGCTGGACCCGGGTGATAACTACTACCAGGCGTACGGCGTCGAACGGCACGATGGCCGGATCACCGGGATGCAGACGTCGAATAGCAGTAGCGCCATCGTTTCGGAGCAGCGCACCCGGCTTACCCGCCGCTACAAGGAGCTGTGCAAGGCGATCAAGGCCAAGGGCATCCGTCTGTGGGTGGTCGCGTTCAACACCACGCTGACCACCGACATGACCGAATGCGCCAGCCCCAACAGCAGCTTCACGGCGAACAATTCAGGCGCGCTCAACGACGCGTTCGGGAAAATCGCCGAGGAAATCGCCGACCTGAGGCTGGTCGACTGATGTTTGCGCGCACCCTCAACCGTCTGCATCGCGACACGCGTGGCTCGACCATCGTCGAGTTCGCGATCATCGCGCCGTCCTTCATGATCCTGCTGATGGGCGTGTTCGATCTCGGCCAGACTGTCTACCTGCGCGCGGTGATGAATGGCGCAATGCAGGAGGCCGCGCGCGATTCCACGCTGGAAAGCGGCCCCACGGCGGAAGCGGCCATCGACGGGATGGTCGAAACCCGCGTGCAGCATGTGTTACGCAGCGCGGACCTCTCTTTCGATCGCAAAAGCTACTACGATTTCACCGACGTCGAGCGGCCCGAGGCGATCAATGACGAGAACGCCAACGGCGAGTGCGATGCGGGCGAAACCTTCGAAGACGAAAACGGTAACGATATTTGGGATTCCGATGTCGGCAGTGCGGGTTTCGGCGGCGCGCGCGATATCACGATGTACACCGTGACTGCGACCTACGATAAGCTGTTCCCGCTCTACGGTCTGCTCGGCCTGCCACAGGAAGCCAGCATCGAGATGAGCACGGTGCTCAAGAACCAGCCCTACGCGCAGCAGAATGGCAAGGCGGTGCCCGAGACCAAGCCATGCTGACCTCCCTCACCCCTGTTCCCGCGCGGCTGCGCCAATTCGGTCGCCGCCTCGAACGCCTGCGCCGCGACAATCGCGGCCTCGCGCTGATCGAGTTTGCGATCAGCCTGCCGATTTTCCTCGGCCTGGGCATGTTCGGGATCGAGCTTGCCAATTACGCCGTGACCAGCATGAACGTCAGCCAGATTTCGCTGACCATTGCGGATAACGCCGCCCGGATGGGTCAGACCTCGTCGAGCAGCACGACCAAGACCATCTACAGGTCGGACGTCAATTCGATCTTCGCAGGCGCAGCGAAGCAGGGCGAAAGCATCGACCTGACCGAGCATGGCCGGGTCGTGCTCTCCAGCCTGGAGACGGTTGGCATTCTAGACAAGCAACTGATCCGCTGGCAGCGCTGCACCGGTGCGGGCGCCTATGCATCGCGGTACGGGACGGAGCTTACCAGCGAGGCCACCGATCCCAGTTTTGTCGGGATGGGGCCGACGGGCCGCAAGATCCGTGCGCCGGTCGGCGATGCGGTGATGTATGTCGAGGTGTTCTACGAATATCAGGGCCTGTTCGGCGACATGTTCCTGGGCAACCGGCAGATCAGGCACGAGGCGGCGTTCCCTATCCGCGACGACCGAAACCTAACGCCCGGGGTCGCGGATGATGGCGCAACCGATCCGGTCTGCGCGCCTGTGCCGACGCCGACGCCCACTCCGGGCCCCTACCGCGATCACGCTGCCCCCGGAGTGTGTCACACAACACACCACGACGGTTACCACTGTCACTGACGCGAAGTGGCAGTGACAGTGCGCTGATGGACGGGGTCGTGGGGCCCGCTACCGGCCCCCCTACTCCCCGACGTAGCAGACCTTCTTCACCGCCTTCACGATCCGGTCCGTATCGATCAGCGCCATCGCCTCCAGATTGGCGGCGTAGGGCAGCGGCACGTCCTCATTGTTGACCCGCGTCACCGGCGCATCGAGATAGTCGAAGCCTTCCTCCATGCAGATCGCCACGATCTCGCTGGCGATGGAGCAGGTCGGCCAGCCCTCTTCGGCGACGACCATACGGTTGGTCTTCTTGAGGCTTTCGAGCACGGTTTCCTTGTCCAGCGGACGCAGCGTGCGCAGGTCGATCACTTCGGCATCGATCCCGTCTTCCGCCAGCTTCTCCGCCGCTTCGAGCGCCAGCCCAACCGCGATCGAATAGCTGACGATAGTCACATCGCTGCCCTCGCGCACGATCCGCGCCTTGCCGATCGGCAGCACGTAATCGTCCAGTTCGGGCACATCGAAGCTGCGCCCGTAGACCAGCTCGTTCTCGAGGAACACGACCGGGTCCTCGCTGCGGATCGCCGCCTTCATCAGGCCCTTGGCATCGGCCGCATCATAGGGCGCGATCACGATCAGGCCGGGAACGCTGGCGTACCACGGCCCGTAGTTCTGGCTGTGCTGCGCGCCCACGCGGCTGGCCGCGCCATTGGGCCCGCGGAACACCACCGGGCAGCGCATCTGGCCGCCCGACATGTAGTTGGTCTTCGCCGCAGAGTTTACGATGTGGTCGATCGCCTGCATCGCGAAGTTGAAGGTCATGAATTCGACGATCGGGCGCAGGCCGCCCATCGCTGCGCCCGTGCCGAGCCCGGCAAAGCCGTATTCGGTGATCGGCGTGTCGACCACGCGCTTGGGCCCGAACTCTTCAAGCAGGCCCTGCGTAACCTTGTACGCACCCTGATACTCGGCGACTTCCTCACCCATCACGAACACGCGCTCGTCGCTGCGCATTTCCTCGGCCATCGCGTCGCGAAGCGCTTCGCGCACGCTGGTCGAAAGCATGTTCGTGCCTTCGGGGATCGCGGGATCGCTGGCGGGCGAGCGGGTCGGTTTTTCCGCCGTCTGGGTCACTTCGGCCTCGGACGGTTCGCGCCCGACATCCTTGCCCTCGCCTTCGACGTCTTCCTTCTCGTCGGACTTCGCGGCGGGCGCTTCGACATCGCCGACATCCTCGCCTTCATCGGCCATCATTGCGATGACGGTGCCGACCGACACGCCTTCGGTGCCTTCGTCGACCATGATCTTCGCCAGCGTGCCTTCGTCGACCGCTTCGAATTCCATTGTCGCCTTGTCGGTCTCGATCTCGGCGATGATGTCGCCGATCTCGATCTTGTCGCCTTCGGACTTGAGCCACTTGGCCAGTGTGCCCTCCTCCATCGTCGGCGAGAGCGCGGGCATCTTCAGTTCGGTCGCCATCGCTCAGTACTCCCCCACCAGAACATCGGTGTAGAGTTCGGCAGCCTCCGGTTCGGGGGAATTCTCGGCAAAATCTGCGGCTTCGGAAACCTGCGAGCGGATTCCCTTGTCGATCTCCTTCAACTCGTCCTCGCTCTTGCCCTGCTCGATGAGCGCTTTCTTGATCCGCTCGATCGGGTCGTGGTGCTCTTTCTGGTCCTGCACCTCTTCACGGGTGCGGTATTTGGCCGGGTCGGACATCGAGTGCCCGCGATAGCGATAGGTGTTGCACTCCATCAGCACCGGGCCGTTGCCCTCGCGAATATGCTTGAACGCGACCTCGGCCGCCTGCCGCACCTCGAGCACGTTCATCCCGTCGACTTCCATGCCGGGGATGCGGAAGCTCGTACCGCGACGATAGAACCGCGTTTCCGCGCTGGAGCGCTTGGTCGCGGTGCCCATTGCGTACTGGTTGTCCTCGACCACGAAACAGATCGGCAGGTTCCACAGCGCGGCCATGTTGAACGCTTCGTAGACCTGGCCTTGGTTGGCCGCGCCGTCACCGAAATAGGCGAGGCAGATGCCGCCATCCTCGTTGTACTTGTGCGCGAAGGCGAGGCCTGCGCCGAGCGGCACCTGCGCGCCGACGATGCCGTGCCCGCCGTAAAACTTATGCTCGGTACTGAACATGTGCATCGAGCCACCCTTGCCCTTCGAAATCCCGGCCTGGCGCCCGGTCAGCTCGGACATGATGAGCTTGGGATCGATCCCGTAGGCGAGCATGTGGCCATGGTCGCGATAGCCGGTGATGACCGAATCCTTGTCGTTATCGAGTGCCGATTGCAGCCCGATCGCGACCGCTTCCTGCCCGATATACAGGTGACAGAACCCGCCGATCAGGCCGAGCCCGTAAAGCTGGCCCGCGCGCTCTTCGAAGCGGCGGATCAGCAGCATCTGCTCGTAGAAATGCAGCATCTGCTCTTCGTTCGCGTCGTAGAGCTTGTTCTTGTCGAACTCGTCTTGCAGCGAATGGAGTACGAAATCCGGATCGTCCACGGCGGCCAGATTCTCGGCCTTGGCGGGGGACTTCTTCGCAGCGGGTTTCTTGGCCAATGGTAACTCCTTCACGCAGGCCGCACGGCAGCCCAGCACGTGTTCGTCGGGGGCGTGGCGTCGCCCCATGACGTAACGTCGCCCGGCATGCAATGGTTGCGAAAAATCTTGGGCTTCGCAGAGCGCGCCCGGACCGTGTGTCGCCGATCAGCGTGCCGGAGCCTCCGGCTTGGGCAGGATCACCTCGTCGGGATGAACGACGTTGAGATTGCGGCGCATCATTTCCACGACCATATCCGGATCGGCATTGTCGGGGTCCAGCGCATCGACCCGCTGCCGCAGATCGGCACGCTGATCCTGCAGCTTGGCGATCCGCCCCTCACGCTCGGCCAGCGCCTTGGAGGCATCGCTCCACGCGAAAATCCCACTCGGCCCGGCGATCGCCATGCCGCCCATCAGCAGCAGCGCCGCCAGGGCGAGCCCCTGCGTCAGGCGCTCACGCCGGGCGGCACGGTTCTGCTTGGCGAGGGTTTTCTTGGCGAGATTCATCTCCGCCCTTGAATCACATGCGCCAGGCAGAGGCAAGCCCCTTTGACGCAAGGGAAATCCTTCACATCTCGCCCCGTCCGCAGCGCAGGAACCGAGCGTGCCCCGCACCCGTTCCACCGATTGACAGGCAGGCCGTGCAGACCTAGCTCCACCGGGAAACGGCTAGTGCGCTCCCCCGGATACACCGCTGCCGCCCGCCAAGACACAGTTCACTGCTACGGAGGATGCCGATATGGCCGACCTTTTCGAGAATCCCGTGGGCCTCAACGGCTTCGAGTTCGTCGAGTTCTGCGCGCCGGAAAAAGGCACGCTCGAGCCGGTCTTCGAAGCGATGGGCTTCACCCATGTTGCCAACCACCGCTCCAAGGACGTGCAGCTGTGGCGGCAGGGTAATATCAACCTGATCACCAACTACGAACCGATGAGCGCGGCATGGTACTTCGCCCGCGAACACGGGCCGAGCGCCTGCGGCATGGGCTTTCGGGTGAAGGACGCCGCCGAAGCATGGGCCAGGCTGATGGACACCGGTGCAGAGCCGGTCGACACCCAGACCGGGCCGATGGAACTCTCCATCCCCGCCATCAAGGGTATCGGCGGCGCGCTCATCTATATCATCGATCGCTATGCCGACGATGGAGATGAGGCTCTTTCGATCTACGACATCGACTTCGAATATCTCGACGGGGTTGAGAAGTATCCCGAAGGTGCCGGCTTCCAGCGGATCGACCACCTGACGCACAACGTCTACGGCGGCCGCATGGCCTACTGGGCCGACTGGTACGAGGAGCTGTTCAACTTCCAGGAAATCCGCTTCTTCGACATCAAGGGCGAATATACTGGTCTCACTTCGAAGGCGCTGACCGCGCCCGACGGCAAGATCCGCATTCCGCTGAACGAGGAAGCCAAGGGTGGCGGTGGCCAGATCGAGGAATTCCTGCGCGAATTCAACGGCGAAGGCATTCAGCACATCGCCCTGATCTGCGACGACCTGATCGCCGCGTGGGACAAGCTCAAGGAATTCGGCGTGCCGTTCATGACCGCGCCGCCCGAAACCTACTACGAAATGCTGCCCGAACGCCTGCCCGATCACGGCCAGCCGGTCGACGAACTGAAGGCGCGCGGCATCCTGCTCGACGGAACGATCGAAGGCGGCCACCCCCGCCTGCTGCTGCAGATCTTCGCGGAAGCGCAGGTCGGCCCGGTGTTCTTCGAATTCATCCAGCGCAAGGGTGACGAGGGATTCGGCGAAGGCAACTTCAAGGCGCTCTTCGAAAGCATGGAACGCGACCAGGTGCGCCGCGGTGTTCTCAACGTCGAAGACGCGAAGACCGTGTCCGAGCCGGCAGAATGAACGAAGCGAGCCACCCCGTAAAACTGGGCGGCGTCCACCACGCTGCCTATCGCTGCAAGGACGCGAAAGAGACCGTCGAGTGGTACGAAAAAGTGCTCGGTATGGAATATACCAGCGCCTTTTCGGAGGATCACGTTCCCTCCACGGGCGAGTACGACCCGTACATGCATGTTTTCCTGGATGCAGGGAACGGCAACATTCTCGCCTTCTTCGAACTGCCCAACCAGAAAGACATGGGTCGCGACGAGAACACGCCGATCTGGGTCCAGCACCTTGCCTTCAAGGTCGCGGATGAAGACGCGCTGGTCGCTGCCAAGGCGCATGTCGAAGACCTCGGCATCGACGTTCTCGGACCGACGCACCACGGCATCTTCAAGTCGATCTACTTCTTCGATCCCAACGGCCACCGCGTCGAGCTGGCGGCCGACATCGGCACTGACGAGCAATATGCCGAGCTGAAGCGCGTCGCGATGCCGATGCTGGACGAGTGGAGCGAGACCAAGAAAGCTCCGCAGCACGCGGCATGGCTGCATGAGATCGCGCGCGAGGAACACGCCAAGGCGCAGGCTGCGGAAGAGCCCGACCTGCCCTGATTTTCGGAACCCTCCCCGTTTCGCCGCCGTTGGTGCGCGAAACGGGGAATTCCATGAATATACCGACGAAAACGCCTTCGGGCGAAACCTACGACAAAACGGTCAACACGCTGGGCACCTTGCAGGACCAGCTGGTCGACATGGCCGAGGGCTTCGTCCGCGCCCTGCCCAATATCGCCATCGCCCTCGTCATCATCCTGATCACCTGGATAGTCGCGCGCATCGCGGTGCGCGGAGTGAGCCGGGCCATCGGCAAGACCGAGATGCGCCCCAGCCTCCAGAATTTGATCGACACCGTCGTAAAGCTGGGCATCTGGATCATCGGCCTGATGATCGCGCTGATCGTGGTCATGCCCGGGATGACGCCCGCCAGCCTGATCGCCGGGCTGGGCATCGGCGCGGTCGCGATCGGCTTCGCCTTTCAGGACATCTTTGAAAACTTTCTCGCCGGCGTGCTCATCATGCTGCGCGAGAAGATGCGCATCGGCGATGTGATCGAGTGCGAGGGGATCAAGGGCAAGGTCGAGCATATAAGCTTGCGCGAAACCCATGTGCGCAAGCTGTCGGGCGAGCTGACGATCGTGCCCAACTCGATGATCTTCAAGAACCCGGTCGAGATCCTGACCGACGAGCAGGTGCGCCGCCACGAAGTGGTCGCCGGGGTTTCCTACGACACCGATCTGGACCACGCGGCCGAGGTCATCCGCAAGGCAGTGGAAGCCGTCGAGGGGATCGAGAAAGACAAGGGTGTCGACATCTTCGCCACGACCTTCAACTCCAGCTCGGTCGATTTCCTCGTCCGCTGGCACGCAGGCTCGACCCCGCGCGACGGGTGGGAATCGAAGGACAAGGTCGTGCGCGCGATCAAGCGCGGGCTGGACGATGCAGGGATCGAGATTCCCTTCCCCTACATCACCCACACCTTCAAGGAGCGCGTCCCGCTGGGCCGCGAACCGGGCGAAAGCGCGGTGGGCTGAGGCCTCACCTCACCGCAGCGAGATCTTCCAGAAAGTCACGAATCCGCTGTCCGTTCACGCCCAGATCGCCGATCCCGACCCGGCTGACCGAGCGCATGTCGACCAGGCTGCGCCCGGCACCGTCGGGGCGCACGCGAACCACGACCTCATCCTCGAACCGGATGTAGGAGGCGTAGGAGGTTGCCTCCAGCCGACCCGCTTCGGTGTCGACCGCGCGAATCGTCCAGCCGCGTTCCCTGGCGAGCTTTTCTGCGTCGCGGATCGTCTGCGCGACCGGCCGATCGAGCACCACGCTACGTAGGTCGGGATAGCCGATCTCGTGCAAGCTTACCCACTCGGACGGTTCGCTGAGCCCGCGCATATTGTCTTCCGGCAGAGTAATCGTCTCGAACTGCGGGACATCGGCAAGGTCGGTGGTGACGTCGTGGATCATCGGTGCGTCGGCCCCCATCGCCACGCGCACCGCCAGAGAACCGATAAATCCAGCCGCAAACAGGAAGCCGATCAGCGCCGCGCGCCGCGCGGGCCACCCGGTACGCCAGTTGAGCAGTAGCGCGATAAAAGCGATGACCAGCGCGCCGACCATGACCGGCGCAGCGAGGGTCAGGTACTTGAAGCCCTCCAGCTTGCCGATGGTATCGACCCGCGCCAGCGTCATCCCGGTAAACGCAGCGATGGTGCCGCCCAAGGCCAGCACCAGCGCGAGCCACGAAAGGCCCTTGGTCCATTTGTGACTCATCGCTTCATTCCCCCATGTATTTTGGCCGTGTGCTGTGGCGCGCCCTGCAGGATTCGAACCTGCGGCCTCAGGATTAGAAGTCCCGTGCTCTATCCAACTGAGCTAAGGGCGCGTGTGCGATCCGCATAGCCATCTTTGCGGCGGTGCAAAACCGGCTTATGCGGGCGAGGGCTCCGGGGGATGTAACTATGTCGGACGAAGCAGTGAAAACGGCGGACCAAGCCAGCCCTCTGCGCTTCAAGCACTACGACCGGGTGATGGCGGCCTTCGTCACCATCCTGCTGCTGTCCAACCTGATCGGCGCATCCAAGCCCAGCTACATCACCCTGCCCGGCGGCATGGAATGGAGCTTTGGTGCCGGAGTGCTGTTCTTCCCGGTCAGCTACATCATCGGCGACGTGCTGACCGAGGTCTACGGCTACGCCCGCGCGCGCCGCGTGATCTGGACGGGATTCGCGGCGCTGTTGTTCATGGCCTTCATGGCATGGGCGGTGGTCTCGCTTCCCGCCGCCGACGGGTGGGACGGGCAGGAGGCTTACGAAAAGGTCTTCGGCAACACCTGGCGGATCGTCGCCGCCTCCATGATCGCCTTCTGGGCGGGCGAATTCGCCAATTCGTATGTTCTTGCCAAAATGAAGGTCTGGACCAAGGGCAAGGCGCTGTGGACCCGCACCATCGGCTCCACCGTCGTCGGCCAGGGTCTCGACAGCCTGATCTTCTATCCGCTCGCGTTCTATGGCCTCGCGGGATGGCCGCCCGAACTGCTGTGGCAGGTCGTCATCTCGCAATGGCTGATCAAGACCGTCTGGGAAGCAGCGCTGACCCCGTTCACCTATCTCGCGGTCAATTGGCTGAAGCGCGAAGAGGGGGTCGAGATTTTCGATACCGACACCGATTTCTCGCCCTTTGCGACCGGTGACTGCTAGCGCTTGATCTGCTGGTCCAACAGTACCGCAGCCTCGCCCTTTTCGGGCAACTTCTTCTCGCCCTTTACCCGCATCTTCGGCTCCAGCCCGAGATGGGCGGCCAGTTGCGCGAGGTCGCGCTCGGTCGGCGGGCCGTACAGCGCGGCGTGGCTCTTCGCGAGCGTCAGCACCAGCGCATCGTCCTCGCGCGTCAGTCGGGTTGCATCGAGCGAGCGCGCCGAGCCCGCCCCCAGCCGCCGTGCAAGCCGCAGCCCCAGGCCCCAGGTGATCGCCTCGTCCAGCGCATCCTTCGAAGCGAGCGTGGGGAGCGGTTCGGGCAGGTCGAGCTGGTTGGAGTTCGCGCAGATCGCGGCGGCAAGCATGGCGCGCCCTTCGGGCGAGATCGAGAGCCAGCGCTTGTGCAGCGCCCAGTCCACCCCTTGCGCAACCCGCAGGTTCGGCTCGGTCTGCATCGCCGCCATGCCAAGCATGATCGCCGCCAGCCGCAGCCGTTCCGCGCCCGTTCGCAGCGAACTGACGGTGTCCACGGTCCACCCGGCAACACGGGTTGCCTGCAAGGCAGAAGCACCGCGGCTTTCCGAAAATTCGACCACGCCTGCCAGCAGCGGGTCCTGCGACAGCTGATAGGGGTCGATCCGCCCCATCATCAGCCCTTCGCGCAGACCCCAGGCGGAAATCACTATCCGCTCGGGCTCGTAATGCTTCAGCAGCACGTGCAGCAACTGCCCGGCATCGGGGAGGCTCTCTGCGCGCGAAGACGTAATGCGAGGGCTTGCCTTGATCTTCTCGATGTCGGTTTTGGCGAGCGTCTTGATCAGGTCTGAGGCGGCCTCTCGACTCATCGCGAAGCCATGCGGATCGGTCAGCGGGAAATCGGCCTGGTCGCGCGCAAAGCCCGCGAGCGCACGCCAGGTGCCACCGACCAGATAGAGATCACCGTCGCCAACCATGTCGGGTGCGTTCTTCCCGATCATCTTGCGCAGCTTTTCACGCAGCTTGCTCCGGTCGCCACCGCCCAGGTTCGGCAGCCGCAGCGTGCCGGCGGGCAGGCTGCATCCCTCGCCCACCGTGCCGTCTCCCACCGGCACCAGTTCGAGGCTGCCGCCGCCGATATCGGCAACGATCCCGCGCGCGTTGGGGAACGCGCCGAGCACGCCCTGCGCGCTGTAGGTCGCCTCGTCGAGGCCGCTCAGCAGTCGCGGTTCGAGGCCGAGCGACTTGACCTGCGCAAGGAATTCCATGCCGTTCTTTGCATCGCGTACCGCCGCAGTCGCCACTGTATCGACGCGCCTGATCTCCAGATCGGCCAGCAGCAGCGCGAAGCGCTCCAGCCCCGCGAGCGCCAGCTCGATCGATTCATCGGCCAGCGTCCCGTTCGCATCGAGATCGCGGCCTAGGCGTGCGGTGACCTTCTCGTTGAACAGGATGCTCGGCGCGCGCGGGGGTCCACCGTAGATCACTAAGCGCACCGTGTTGGACCCGATATCGATGATCGCGCCGAGCGGTTCCGAACCGGAAATGGTCGCCCGGCCGCGCTTGTCCTTGCGTGCCATCAGACGGCCCCCCGGCGTAGTGCCAGCGTGGGCACGCCACCCGCCTCGAGCGCGCCACCGCGCCCGGAAAGCGAGGGATTGGTCATGAAGTAGCGGTGGCAGTTGAACGGCTTCTCGCCCGGATCGGCACGCTCGTACGTTCCGTCTGGCTGGAGGAACCAGCTGCGTTCATTATCCAGCAGATTGGCCAGCAGCACCTGTTGCAACACCTGATCGTGAACCGTGCTGTTCTCGATCGGGACCAGCTGCTCCACACGCCGGTCGAGATTGCGTTCCATCATATCCGCACTCGAAATATACACTTTGGTCTCCGCACCCGGAATCGCTGCGCCATTCGCGAACGCATATATCCGGCTGTGTTCGAGAAAACGCCCGATAATCGACTTTACACGAATATTCTCGGACATGCCGGCCACACCCGGCCGCAGGTTGCAAATGCCGCGCACCACCAGCTGGATTTCGACCCCCGCCTCGCTCGCCGCATACAGCCGCTCGATCATGCCCTGATCGGTCAACTGGTTCATCTTGAGCCAGATGCCCGATGGCCGCCCCTCCCGCGCCGCCTCCGCCTCGGAATCGATCCGCTCGTAGAGTTTCTCCCGCAGGTCGATCGGACTGATAGCGAGCAGTTCGGCCCCGTGCGGTTCGACATAGCCGGTCACGAAATTGAACAGCTTCGCCGCATCTCGCCCCAGCCGCGGGTCGGCGGTGAAGTAGCTGAGATCGGTGTAGAACTTGGCGGTGACCGGATGATAATTGCCGGTCCCGAAGTGGCAGTAGGTGCGAAAGCCATCCTCTTCGCGCCGGACCACCATCGCGACCTTCGCGTGGGTCTTCCAGTCGACGAAGCCGTAGATCACCTGCACGCCCGCGCGTTCCAGCTTGTTCGCCCAGTAGAGGTTCTGCTCCTCGTCGAAACGAGCCTTCAGTTCGACCACTGCGGTCACCGACTTGCCGTTTTCGGCCGCCTCGACCAAGGCCTCGATCACCTCCGACTGGTTGCCCGCGCGGTAAAGTGCCTGCTTGATCGCGACCACGTTGCGATCGTTTGCCGCCTGTCGCACGAAATCGACCACTACATCGAAGCTCTCGTACGGGTGATGGATAATAATGTCTTTTTCGCGGATCGCGGCGAAGCAATCCCCGTCATGCTCGCGAATGCGTTCCGGGTAGCGTGGCGAATAGGCATCGAACTTGAGGTCGGGCCGATCCTCCTTCACAATGTCGGACAGGCCCGACATCCCCAGCATTCCATCGATCTTGACGAAAGATGCACCAGGCGTCGCCAGCCGGTCGCGCAACAGAGCCTCGGCAGTCGGGTCGAATTCGGTTTCCAGCTCCAGCTGGATCACCTGACCGCGCCGGCGGCGCTGGATCGCGCTGCGGAAGGTGCGAACCAGATCCTCGGCCTCTTCCTCGATCTCGATATCGCTGTCTCGCAGCACGCGAAACACGCCGCTTCCCCGGATCTCGAAGCCGGGGAACAAATGTTCGGCAAAACGGGTGATGAGGTTCTCGACCCCGATATAGATCGCCTCTTCACCCGGCACCCGCAGGAAGCGAGGCAGGGCCGAGGGGATCAGCACCATCTCGACCAGCTCTTCGTCCTCGTTCGCCTTGATCTGTTCACGGCGCACGGTGAACAGCACGCCCAGCCCTTCGTTGGCGATGAAGGGAAAGGGATGCGCCGGGTCGAGCGCCTGCGGCGTGATCACCGGCATTATTTCGTCGAGGAAATGCCGCCGTAGCCATTCATGCGCCTCGCGATCGATCCGCCGGTCATCGGCCATGTGAATGCCCGCATCGGCGAGCATTTCGCGAAGGTCGCGCAGTGTTCTCTGCTGGCGTTCGTTCAACGCGGCAAGCCGAGTGCGAATTTCGGATAGCTGCTGCGCCGGGGTCAGTCCGTCGGCCGACGGCTTATCAATCCCGCGCTGGACCTGCCCGACCAGCCCGGCCACGCGGATCATCATGAATTCGTCGAGATTACTGCCCGAGATGGACAGAAACCGCAGCCGTTCGAGCAGCGGGTAATCGGGATTGCGCGCCTCCGACAGAACCCTATCGTTGAATGCCAGCCAGCTCAGTTCGCGGTTGAAGAAACGCGCACTGGTATCGCGGTCGGGGCTGGCGCTTAGCGGGGTGTCCATCGGGCTTCGGCACTCGCTTCGATTGTAGCATCTCACCGCGCCCGCGCGGCGGGGTGAGGCGCATGGGGATTCGGGCGCGCATCTACCGGCTGGCGGCGCGACTGACCAGCCTGCGCGGCGGCTGGGCCGCCTACCAGTCGTCCGATTTCAAAAGATCGGCGCTGCGCGCAATCTGGGCGATACCGCGCTTGCCGTCCGCGCCGCGGCCCAGCTGGACGATCACGTCGATTACGCTGGCAGCATAGGCGATGATGTCCCTGCGCGAGAGGCCGATGCCGGTCTGCATGACCATCAGGGAAAGCTGTTCCAGCGCGCCGTGCAGCGAATTGGCATGGACGGTCGAGAAACTGCCCGGATGGCCGGTGTTGATCGCGCGCAGGAAGCTGACGCTTTCCTCGCCGCGCAGCTCGCCCAGCACGATCCGGTCGGGCCGCAGGCGCAGCGCGGCCTGGAGCAGTTCGTTGGCGGTCACCTTGGCCTCACCCAGATCGCCCTTCACCGCAACCAGCCCGACACCGTTTTCGCCCGGCAGCTTCAGTTCGGGCGTATCCTCGACCAGCACCACGCGCTGGTCCTTGGGGATCTCGCCGAGCATCGCATTCAGGAAGGTCGTCTTGCCGGTGCTGGTCCCGCCCGAGATCAGGATCGTCTGGCGTTGCAAAATCGCCTCGCGCAGGAACGCGATCGGCTCCGCCTGCGCATCGGACATGGCGGCCTTTTCCTGCTGCTTGAGCGGGCCGGTATCGTACGCGTCGAGCGGCAGGTCCAGCCGACGGTGGCGGCGGATCGCCATCACCCAGTGCTTGCGGGCTGCGGGCGGTCCGCAGAACTGCACGCGCGCGCCATCGGGCAGCGTTGCGCCGAGCAGCGGATGTTCGCGGTTGATCCCCTGATGGCTGACCCGGGCAACCTGTTCGGCCAGCCGCTGGACCAGCATGTCGCTGATCGCGTCGGTCTCGATCCGCTGCATCCCGCCCGGCGTGGCGGCATCCTCGATCCACACCTCGCCTGGGCGATTGACGATGATCTCGGTCACCGTGTCCCGGTCGAGCCACTGGCGGAACGGCGCGAGATACGCGTCCAGATAGACGCTCCCTCCCCCGGTCGCGCCCGGCACCGCCCGATCGGCGACGCCGCTCGCAGGGTTCAAAGGCTGGACATCGGCACCCATGGTCGGTCGATCGCCCAGCGCTCAGACGCCCGAGAAATCGAGATCGCGCGCGGTGAACACGCGGATCGGCTCACCTTGGCGCACCCGCACCACGGGGCCGAGCTGGCTGTCCTGCGACACCGCCGCAGCCGCAGCCGCCTGCCCGCCGCCACCGACGATGACCGAGGCGCCGCCCGAGCCGATCGCCGACAATCCGCCGACCACCGACAGCAGCATCGCGGAACCGAAGCGCTGGAAGAAGCGGCTGTCGACGTCGCCCGCCAGGCCGGTGGTCCCATCGAAGCCGATCCCCGGCGACTGCAGGTTCACACTCGCCCCATCGGGCCGGATCAGGCGGGTCCAGATGACGTAGGCACGCTTCTGCCCCGCCTGCAGGCCCGACTGGTACTGGCCGACGAGGCGGCTGGAGCGCGGGATCAGCACGTTCCTGCCATCGAAGCTCTTCACATCCTGGCTCACCACTGCGCGCACATAACCGGGCACGTCGGTGTCGATCGCGGTTTCGAGGATCGCGGGGATCAGAGTGCCCTGCGTCACCGTGGTGCCCGGATTGGTCATCGCCTGGGCGCGCGCGGTGCTGCCGCCCACGCCGCCCACACGGCTGGCGAAATCGCCCGCCGCAGTGCCGGTCGCGCCATTGCTGCCGGGGGCGGCGGCAGCTTCAGGCAGCGCACCGGTCGGCACGCTGGCGACGGCCCTGCCGGAAGCGTCGAACACGATCGTCGGGCTGTTGTTGGGGTTGGACGCGGTGCCCGGCGCAAGGTTGGGATTGTTCGACAGGATCGGTGACGGGGCGGGGTCCGCCCGCACGATCTGCTGCGGCGGTGCAGCGTCGGTCGCGACCGGGGCATCGTCCACGGTGATCGCGGCGGGGGCGGAAGCGGTTCCGGCGCCGGCGGCGCTATCGCTGACCGGAGCGCTATCATCGAGCCGCGCACTGTTCATCGCCCACAGGGTGACGAGGCCGAGCGCACCGACGATCGCGATCCCGGCAACCATGCCCATCGTGTCCGAGCTCTTCTTGTTCGCAACACTGGGCAGCACGCTCCGGCTGGCGAGGTCGATCACATCTGCGCTCTGCCGCTCGCGCGGATCGGTGTCGTGGCCCGCGTCTGCAAAATCGCCATCTGCGGGGCGCTTCTTGGGCGGCATCTTCATTGCGAGGCGCATAGCTTGCTTCCCTTCCTAAGTGGCCCTAGCGGCCACCCCCGACCGGCCCGCTCGCAGCGGTTGCCCGGACGGGACCATTGTTCACCAGTACCGCCTTTTCGCGGCCCGAGCGCAGGATGATCTGCCTCGGCACGCCATCGACGATCACCGTGTCTCCGCGCACGGTGGAGTTTACCGGGCCTTCATCGCCCTCGAAATTCTCGATCAGGATCGCGGGCACGGGCCGCTCCTGCTCCCACCTGAGGTAGGTCGAGCGGCCATCGTCATAGACCTCGTCCGGGTACAGCTCGCGCTGGCCCTCGGACTCCCACTTGAAGTTGAGCAATGCCGGATCGACCACCGCGAGCGGATCGGTCGCCGCCGCCAACTCGACCGAATTGGCCTCCTGCGCAGGTGCCGCCGCAAGCTGCGCGTCGGCCTCTTCCGGCGGCGGCTCGGGATAGGTAAAACGCAGTACATACAGGGGCTTGGCGCGCGGACTTGCGACCAGATCGAACAGATATGTGTGACGGTTGGTGACCACCGTCATGTTGGTCTGCGCGCTCGGCTCCAGCGGCTTGACGAACAGCAGGTTGGCACGCTGGTTGGGGGTGACCTGCCAGGCGCTGGAATCGCCGATCGCAACATTCTCGATCGATTCATCCTCGCCGAACTGGATCGTCGCCTGGACCTTGGTCTTGCCCTGGATCACCACGACTTCGTCGGGATCGTACAGGCGTTCCACCAGCCGCGGGTCATCGGCCAGAGCCGGGCTCGTAACCATCACTGCGAGGAAGGCGAGCGCTGTGTAACGCGCGGCGATCATTTCATTTTCTCCGTCTGGCGCCCCGCGCCCGAAGCGCCGGATGCAGTCTTGAACCGCGTGCCCAGGCCGCTGGTGCGCGAGGCTGCCTTGCTGGCCACACCGGCATGTCCGTCACCTGAAGAGGTGGCGTAAACCTTGGTCACGCGGGCGCCCCCAGATCCATCCGCGCCGCCACGATTGCCAAGGTCGTTTGCAGCAGTCGTCGGCGTGGCGGCGACCACCGCTGTGCGGCGCGCCGCGCTCGACTGCGCCGGGGCGGGAGCGCTGGCGCTGTTGTAAACGCTGGAGGCAGCGGCGGCGGGAGCGGGCGCAGCGGCGCTCGACCGACCGCGATCACGCTCGCTGTCGGAATTGGCGAGGCCGAACACGGTCCATCCGCCAACCAGCGTACCCATGACTTTGAGGACCATTACCATCAGCGCGACATGGACTGCGCCGATCATGAAGAACGCCATCGCCGCACGCGCCGGAATGTCTCCGGGAATCGCAACCAGCGAGGCCAGAATGGGCACCGACATTTCGAGCATGATCGATCCGCCCAGCACCGCGAACAGCGGAGTCAGCCCCATCATCGTCAGCCCCTTGAGCCAGCCGACGAACAGCCCGCGCGTGCCATCGAACAGCGCCATGACCAGGAAGATCGGCCCGAGCGCGACCAGCAGCGCGAGCGCGATCCGCGCGGTCACCAGCAGGCCCACGGTGCCGAGCATGAACAGCAGCGCCCCCATCCACAGCATTCCTGCGGGCGAGAAGGTCTCGATATCGGTCTGCCCCTCGCTCGCCTGCTGCACGGCGGCGAAGACGACGTCGATCTTGGTCGCGAAGGTCTGCGTGGCGGAACCGTTGTCTCCGGTAAGCACGCTAGCCAGCCAGTCCGGCCCTTCGACAAAGATGTTCCAGAACACCGCCTGATAGGCGATCCAACTGGTCACGAAGGTCAGCACCAACCCGATCCGCAGCATTCGCGGGGTCAGCGTGCTGACGCCCAGAGCGCTGCGCCCGGTCACCAGCTGGATCGCAAAGAACGCGACATACAGCGTCAGCATGATCGTCAGCGCGGTGACCAGCACGCCGCCGGGCGCGAACAGCCGGCCGAAGGTCGTACCCGTCACATCGGCAGCGACGCAATTGACCGCCTCCAGCGCAGCCGCAACGCCGCCCGCCGCTTCGGACATCGCCAGATCGCAGGCACCGGTCGGGGTCATTCGGCAGCCTGCTTGAACGGCAGGACGACGCTGTCGTCATCCGCCGCGCCCTCGCTGCGCTCGCCCGGCCAGGCATGGCCGGTCAGCGCGGGGAACCAGTCGGCGGGATTGTCGCCCACCGCTTCGCGCAGCAGGTCGAGCCTACGCACGCTGCTCTCGCGGCCGGAGAGGATGGTCAGCACCTCGGGCGCATTCGACAGGTCGAGCCGCACCACCACGCTCGCATCGGGCTGGCGGACAAGGAAACAGCGGCTGTGCGCGGGCAGCGTGCGGATCAGCGCGAGCTCGTGGCTCGTCAGGCCGAACCCGTCGCAATAATCCTCGGGCCGCGCGCGGCTGTTGGGCATGAACACCATGGTCGCGGTCTGTTCGACCAGCGCGGTGGAGATGCGGCTTTCCAGCGCATCGCGCGCGCTCTGCGTCGCGAACCCGACCAGCGCATTGCGTTTCCGCAAAGTCTTGAGCCAATCGCGAATGCGCGCGGCAAAGACCTCGTCGTCCAGCGCCTTCCAGCCCTCGTCGATCAGGATCATCGTCGGCTCGCCGTCGAGCCGCTCCTCGATCCGGTGGAACAGGTACATCATCGTCGGCGTGCGCAGCCGCGGGTTCTCGAGCAGCGCGGTCATGTCGAAGCCGAGGGTCTTGCGACTGAGATCGAGTTCGTCGGTTTCGTTGTCGAACAGCCAGGCGTGCTCGCCGCGGTGAATCCAAGCGGAGAGCCGATCTGCAAGGTCGCCCGGCTCGGGCCGCCGCGTGCCGCTCAGCAGCTCGCGGAAATTGCGCAACCGGCGCAGGCTCGCATCGTTTTCATATGCAGCATCGACCGCGTGGCTGACGGTTTGCAGTTCCTCGGGCCCCTCGGCCTTCAGCATCACCCCCAGCCAGTCGCGCAGGAAGGCGCGGTTGGCAGGATTGTCGGGCAGCGATAGCGGATTGAAGCCCGACGGCTCGCCCGCATAGATGCGATCATAGCGCCCGCCGATTCCGCGCACGAACAGCTCCGCACCGCGATCCTTGTCGAACAGGATGGTCCGCGGATTGAACTTCTGCGCCTGCGCGGCAAGGAAGTTCATCACCACGGTTTTGCCCGAACCCGATGGCCCGATGACCGAGAAATTGCCCAGATCGCCACTGTGGAAATTGAAGAAGAAGGGCGTCGCGCTGGTCGTCTCCAGCAGCGTCACCGCCTCGCCCCAGTGGTTGCCCTCGGCCTGGCCCAGCGCGAAGCCGTGCAGAGAGCCGAAGCTCGCCATGTTGGCCGAGGAGATCATCGCGCGGCGCACGATATATTGCTCGTTCCCGGGGAACTGCGCCCAGAACGCGGGCTCCAGATTAGTATCCTCGCGCACCACGATGGCGCCGGTATCCGCCAGCGCGGCGGCGCAGGATGCGGTCGCATCGTCGAGACGGGGCAGCGTGCGCTCGCGCACCAGCACCGACAGGTGATGATCGCCGAAGCCGACCGCGCCATTGCCCAGCGCATCGCGTGCGGCGAGCATGTCGGCGCGTTCGGCCTGCGCTTCCTCGTCGACCGAGCGCAGGCGCCGGATCGCGAGGTCCATCCGCTCGCGCGCGGTGGTCCGTTCCGAAGGGGCATAGCTCTCCGAGACGACCATTTCATAGGGCAGCCGCAGCAGCCCATCGAGCAGGCCCGGGCTGGTCGCGTCGGGATAGTCCTTGAGGCTCAACATCGCGGCGAAATCGGGCTCTCCCGAGCCGCGCAGCTCCATGGCGTCGATCCCGAAGCTCGCCCGGCGATAGGGCAGCATATGGCCGATATCGCGGTCTTCCGCCGGGCGGCGGACAGGCTGCATCTCGCCATTATAGAGCGCGGAGAGCAACTCGAGGATTTCGGAATTCACGTGCCCGCTGGGGCCGGTGTAATCGCCCAGCAGTGCTGCACCATAGGGCTGCAACGAGGCAACCAGACCGGTCGCGGCCGCGCGCAAAGACCGCAGGTCTTTCGGATCGATCTCGACCGCCTGTCTCTTGCGGTTGCTGAGCGCCTTGCCCGCCTTTTCCACCCAGCCCGCCTTGCCGCGTGCGGGTCGGCGGATAAGGGTTACGAATTGGTCGTTGATGAACAGCGATCCGGAGCCGAGCCGTTCCTTCCACCGCGCATCGATATGGCGGGCGAGCGGGTCTTCGAACTGCGCGTCCAGTTCCACCTCGACCCGGCGGCGGATCACGTGGTGGTACATGACGAAGCGGCTATCGAGCGTCGAGCGCAGCATCACCTCGCGGGTGGCGGCGTGCGCGTTGAGCGCTTCGGTGTCCTCGGTCTCGAACAGCAGGCCGGGGACTTGAATAGCGGTCAGCAGCGCGCCGTCGCGCAGCATCAGCGTGTGCTCGTCCACCAGACGCGCATAAGGCAGCCGGTCGCCGACGCGGGCTTCCTTCGCGCTCCAGGCAGCAGCTCCGATCCATTTGCTCATGCGTCGACCCTCCTAGGTCGGCTGAAACGTTCTTAGTTGCCGCGATTTCCGAGCCGCCGGATGAGTCCATCCGGCTCGAAATCGCTTCAAGCGGCGTAGCTGTTGCAGCCCCACCGCTTGTAATTCTTGACCCGCGGGCACTTGCTGACCTTGGTGATCCACAGGTCGAAGATGCGCGGTTCGCGAAGGCAGGCGAAATAGCCGATGCCGTGCATCGCGACGGCGACCGGCAGGGCCAGCCAGCTGCCGGTGATCAGAAACACTTCGGTGGTGACGCCGATATTGATGATGAAATAATTCAGCGTCACGCCCGCAAACATCTGCGGGCGGGTCAGCGCGCGGTGGACCGGATGGCGAACAAGCTGATCCATGCGTCTGCCCCTTCCCTCCGCCTAGCCTGCCGCCGCCTGGATGCCGCCGACGATCGTGGCGGCACCGAACAGGATGAACACGCCGATGATCACGGTCGCGCCGAAGCGCCAGTTCATCCGCCCGGTCAGCATCATGAAGCCGACCGCAGCCACCGCCATCACCGCCACTGCGGTGGCGACCGAGCCGAGCAGCGTGCCCTGCAGCCATGCAAGCGCATTGACGATCGGCCCCGCGCCCTGCGGGTCGTTCGCCTGGACCTGCGCCAGTGCCGCGCTGGGAGAGACCAGCGCCAGAAGCATCGCAAACCGGGAAAGCGGGTTCATCTTCATACCTTTAGTCGTTCCGTGAATGGTTGGCGAGGCGACCCATGATCGCCGCGACGTAAGCTTGCGTTTCGCGGATGCGCGGGACGCCATTGGCCCGGATCACCCGTCCGGGGCCCGCGTTGTAGGCCGCCAGCGCTTTCTCGAGATCGCCGTCGAACCGGTCGAGCTGTTCGCGCAGGTAGCGCGCCCCGCCCTCCAGATTGGCGAAGGGATCGTCCGGATTGACGCCCAGGTCGCGGGCGGTGCCGGGCATCAACTGGGCAAGGCCACGCGCGCCCACGGGAGAGCGGGCATCCGCGCGCCAGCGACTTTCCTGCCACACCAGAGCCTCGATCAGGCTGGGGCTCAGGTCGAACCGCGCGGCAAGCTCTGCCACCTTGGCCTTGTAAGTTTCGGGAACCGCGCGTGCGGTCATACGGGGGTCGGACGCAACATGCGCGGGTACGTCTTCCAGCACCGCCGCGCCGTCGATCGTGGCGAGCTGCGCCGACGTCATCGACAGGCCGTCCATAGGCATGCCTGCCTGCTGGCCCGCGATCCAGCGCGCGCCATTTTCTCCGATTTCCATTACATCGGCCCGCGCCGGGGCCGAAAGCAGGGCCAGAGAGGCAAAAATCGCCAACCGACCCGTTGTCCCGAGAATCATCGAGCCCTCCGTCCGACCGCCTTGCGCATCATACATGACAGCGCAGTGACATATAGCCGAACGGTTCCCGCCTGTAGTCCCGATTTTGCAACGGCTTGTCGCTGCAAATCGCGCTCATCTGGATCGGGAAAGCAGCAATTGCGGGGACTGCGTGCGAATGCGCGGGCCACCCTTCGACGGCCGCGCACACGGAAATGTATCAGTCGGTTGTCAGCGGGTGGCAACCTTGTCGCGCCGCTGGGCAAACTCGCCCCGGTCGAGCATTCTGAGACCGTCACGCGCCAAGTCCGCCGGGTAGACGTAGCGTCCATCGGTGGTTTCCAGCGTGTAGTCGATCCGCATGCTGCGCACCTTTTCGAACGCTCGGCGCGCTGCTTCGGTCTCGCCCTGTTCAGCCAGCTTCACGCCTAGATTGAGAAGCGCCGCAGGATCCTCCTGCGTTTCGATCAGCGCGACCGGCGTCGGCGCGACCGGCTCTGCGGCAGGTGCGCCCTGAAGCATCATGGCACCTACGACCAGGCTTTGGATAATCATGTTTCGCTCTCCTGTTCTCAGGAGGTGTTTATGAACCTTTTGCCTCGGAACTGCAACAAATTTGAAACATTGTCATTTTTCCGTCATGCTCTACGCGCTGAAGCCCGGCGTTTCTTCGCAGTTTCCACCCAAATCGCGAAAAAGCCGGACTGTCACAAACGGCGCCGCGCTGCGCCCCACGTGCGCGGCGCCGCAGCTATCAGGCCTCCGCAGGACGTTTCATCTGCAGCCCGCTGCGCTTGCAGCTGGCCACCAGGTCGCCGTGCTGGTTGAACGCGCGATGTTCGAAGGTGACGATCCCGGCATTCGGGCGCGACTTGCTCTCACGCAGGGAGACGATCTCGGTCTCGATCCGGATGGTGTCGCCGTGGAACAGCGGTTTGGGGAAACGGACCTCGTCCCAGCCGAGATTGGCAACCGCCGTACCCAGCGTCGTGTCGTTGACCGAAATGCCGACCATCACCGACAGGGTGAAGCACGAGTTGACGATCCGGGTGCCGAATTCGGTACCCTTCATGTACTCCTCGTCGAGGTGAAGCTGCGCCGGATTGTGCGTCATGCAAGTGAACATGACATTGTCCGTCTCGGTCACCGTGCGGCGGATCGGATGGTCGATCACCTGCCCCACTTCCATATCGTCGAACCAGATCCCGGCCATGCGCGTCTCTCCTTTGCTTGACTGCGTTTGTCGCGGGCGTAGCTGCGGGCTTCCGGCCCGCAAACCATTTTCCTACTCGAACCGATCTGGTTACGTGACACAGCTTCAACAATCCGGAGTTGTGCCATGCCGCTTATCGAAAGCCTGATCGGACCCGTCGCCTCGATCATCGACAAGATCATTCCCGACAAGGAAGCGCGCGCCAAGGCCAAGCTGGAACTGCTCGCGCTGGAGGGATCGCAGGAATTGAAAGCGATCGAGGCGCGCATGTCCGCAATCGTGGCCGAGGCGCAGTCGGCGGACCCATGGACCAGCCGCGCGCGCCCCAGCTTCCTCTACGTGATGTACGCGATGATCCTGTTCGCGCTGCCGATGGGCGTGCTCTCCGCCTTCGATCCGCGGATGGCGGTCAATATCGGCAACGGCATCACCGCGTATCTGCGCGGCCTTCCGGAGGAACTCTACGCGCTCTTCGGCACGGGCTACCTCGGCTACACCGCCGCGCGTCAGTGGGGGAAGATCAAGGGCGTGGAGCGGTAGGGATTATTCTGACTGCAGATGGGTGGTTAGCAGCCTTAGGCGGGGCGTGGCCCCCACAGGATGATGGACGCTCCTACGAGACAAACTGCGCCTCCGATAATGTCCCACCGATCCGGCTTGATGCCTTCAGCTACCCACAGCCAAGCCAGCGCGGATGCGATATAAATGCCGCCATAGGCAGCATATGTTCTGCCAGCATATTCGACAGAAATCAGGGTAAGCAGATAAGCGAACAGGCACAGAGAAGCTACGCCGGGGATCACCCAGAAGGCCGAGCGGTCGAGGCGCAGCCAAGCCCAGAAAGCGAAACAGCCAGCAATCTCGGCTAGACCAGCTGCGATATAGATCAGATAAGTCACGACCGGCCTTTCGCATCGCTTTGAAACGGCAGCAATGGGGTCGTCAGCGGACATGAGCTTCCTCCCACTCGTTGCCCTCGCTAAGGCGGCTCGATGACCAACACCCTCTTCCTCCTCAACGGCCCCAATCTCAACCTGCTCGGCACGCGCGAGCCAGACATCTATGGCACCACCACGCTGGCCGAGATCGACGCAGCGTGCGTCGCAAAGGCGCGCGAATACGGGCTGTCGGTCGACTTCCGTCAGAGCAACCACGAAGGCGTGCTGGTCGACTGGATGCACCAGGCGCACAGGGCCAAGGCGCGCGCCGTTATCATCAACGCCGCCGCCTATACCCACACCTCCATCGCGCTGCTCGATGCGGCAAAGGCGATCGCCCCGCCGGTGATCGAGGTGCACCTCTCGGACCCGCAGACGCGTGAGGCGTTTCGGCACACATCCTATATCGGCGAGGCGGCGATTGCCTGTTTCAAGGGCAAGGGCCTTGCATCCTATCTCGACGCAATCGACGCGGTCGCCGCCCTCTAAACCTTGCATGAACGCGGGCAGCAGCGCATACGCCCCTCTTCCCCCATTCACCGATCAAGGTTGTCCATGGCAGAGCATAGCCGCAATTCCGGTCGCAAATCGAAAATGAACGTCGACATCGAGCTCGTCCGCGAGCTGGCAGAACTCCTCTCCGAAACCGGCCTGTCCGAGATCGAGGTTGAGGATGGCGAGCGCAAGCTGCGCGTCGCGCGCGAGCTGCACGTCACATCTTACGCCGCCGCCCCGGCTCTGCAGGCCGCTCCCGCCGCGGCACCGGCCGCGCAGCCGCAGGCCGCGCCCGCCGCAGCCGATAGCGGGCCGGACCTGTCCAACGCCGTCCCCTCCCCCATGGTCGGCACGGTCTACCTCGCGCCCGAGCCTGGTGCGGCGGACTTCATTTCGGTCGGTGCACAGGTCAAGGAAGGCCAGACCATCCTGATCGTCGAGGCGATGAAGGTGATGAACCCGATCACCGCCCCGCGCAGCGGCACGGTGAAGGCGATCCTCGTCGACAACGCCCAGCCGGTCGAGTTCGACCAGCCGCTCGTCGTCATCGACTGAGGACGCAAGCAATGGGCATTACCCGCATCCTGATCGCCAATCGCGGCGAAATCGCCTTGCGCATCCACCGTGCGGCGCACGAAATGGGGATCGAAACGGTCGCGGTGCATTCCACCGCCGATGCCGACGCGATGCATGTGCGGCTCGCGGACCATGCGGTGTGCATCGGCCCGCCGAACGCGACCGACAGCTATCTCAACATCGCCAACATCATTTCGGCGGCCGAGATCAGCCAGGCGGATGCGATCCATCCCGGCTACGGTTTCCTGTCCGAAAACGCCAAGTTCGCCGAGATCGTCGAGGCGCACGACATCAAGTGGATCGGCCCCAAGCCCGAACATATCCGCACGATGGGCGACAAGGTGACCGCCAAGACAACTGCGGGCAATCTCGGCCTGCCGCTGGTCCCGGGCAGCCCCGGCGCAGTCACGAGCGTCGAAGAAGCGAAGCGGATCGCCGCCGAAATCGGCTATCCGGTGCTGGTCAAGGCGGCGAGCGGCGGCGGCGGGCGCGGCATGAAGGTCGTGCCGAGCGAGGACCTGCTAGAAGGCCTGATGAGCCAGGCCAAGTCCGAGGCGAAGTCCGCCTTCGGCGACGACACCGTCTATCTCGAAAAATATCTCGGCAATCCGCGCCACATCGAATTCCAGGTGTTCGGCGACGGCAACGGCAAGGCGATCCACCTGGGCGAACGCGACTGTTCGCTCCAGCGGCGCCACCAGAAGGTACTGGAGGAAGCTCCCTCGCCCGTGCTCACCTCTGCCGAGCGTGACCGGATGGGCAAGGTATGCGCCGACGCGATGGCCGCGATGGCCTATCGCGGCGCCGGCACGATCGAATTCTTGTGGGAAAACGGCGAGTTCTTCTTCATCGAGATGAACACCCGCCTGCAGGTCGAACATCCGGTAACCGAAGCGATCACCGGGGTCGATCTGGTGCGCGAACAGATCCGTGTCGCCGAAGGCAGGCCGCTGTCGGTGACGCAGGACGAGATCGCATTCAAAGGCCACGCCATCGAATGCCGGATCAACGCCGAAGACCCGTTCACCTTCGCGCCCTCCCCCGGCAAGGTCAGCTATTACCATTCGGCAGGCGGCATGCATGTGCGCGTCGATAGCGGGCTCTACGCGGGCTACTCGATTCCGCCTTACTACGATTCGATGATCGCCAAGCTGATCGTCTATGGCCGGACCCGCGAAGGCTGCATCATGCGCCTGAAGCGTGCGCTGGAAGAAATGGTCGTCGAAGGGGTGAAGACCAACATCCCGCTGCACCAGGCGCTGCTGAAGGAGCCCGACATCCTTAACGGGGATTATTCTATCAAGTGGCTGGAAGAGTGGCTCGCGGAGCGCGAGAGCGAAAGCTAACTGCACTTGTAACTTACGCTTCGCCGCGCGCGATCCTATCCGCTGTCTTCACCGACAAGACGATCGCGGAAGAGGCGTGCGGGGCGGCCGATCCTCGCCCACAGGAGGACCAGCCCATGCGTAAGTTGATCTGCACCATTGCCGCAATGTCCCTGTGCGCCGGGACCGCAGCGTTCGCTTCGCAAAGCGATATCCGTCCCGGCGAAGCGGGTGCCGCGCTGGCCGCCGGGGAAAGCAGGATGGTCTCCGAAGGCGATGTGAAGGATCGCAGCTACGAGCTGGCAAGGGACTGGGGCAAGCCGCGCTCCGACGGTGCGAACGGCGAGATTTTCAGCCAGATGCGCGCAAACCACGTGTTCGGTCGCCATCTGACCACCGGTGGTTTCCGGCAGGACCTGCTTTTCGGCCTGGACAGCAAGGCCAACCTCAAGGTCGCCATCCTCGATGGGGGGATCGGCGATAGCTGCGAGAATCTGGCAGAAGACACTTTCGCGCTGACCCTCGCTTCGAGAGCGGGGAGCCTCACGCTGGACAGCGCCACCACGCGCAAGTTCACCGCAGGGGAGAAGAGCGGGTGCTTCGTCCAGATCGTCGGCAACTGGAGCACGTTGCGCGATTTCCTGAACCAGTCGGGCGACCTGCCGGTACTGGTCAGGCTGAATGTAAGCGGCACGATTTACCCGGTTTTCGCCAGTTTTCCCAGCGAAAAGAAGCTGTTCTGGCAGCCCGCCAGCCTGCTCAAGCTGAGGCAGAACTTCGCGATCACGGGCGGCTGAATTCAGGCGAACGGCTTTTCGGCATGCCATCCGCGAATCATGAACGCCTGGAAGAACGGCACCGGCACAGCAAAGCCTGCCTCGCGCCATAGCGCCTCCGTTTCCGCCGGGCCGATCACGCCGAGCACGGTGCGCAAGGTGTCACCCAGCGAGGCGAGCGATTCCTCGTTAGCCCCCATCAACGTCTGAACCTGCTTCCAGTCTTCGAGCATCGCGGGAAACTGCGGCGTGTCGAGGTCGCCGCTGATCTCCGCGCTCGCGAAGCGCCCGCCCGGTGCAAGACGATCGTAAATCGCGCGGTAGAAGGCAGGGCGATCCCCGCGCTGTACGAAATGGGCGACGAACAGGCTGACCACCGCAGCGAAATCGCGCTCCTCCACATCGTCGACAGAGCCGTGCACCAGTTCGCAGCGTCCGCCGATGCCCGCCTCGTCGAGGCGATGCCTGGCGATCTCCAGCATCTCGGCAGAAGGATCGACGCCGACGAACGACAGGTCCACACGTTCGCTGGCGAGCGCAAAGATATCCGCGCCCGTGCCAACCCCGACGCATAGCACGCGGGCGTTTTCGGGCAGCGACGCAAGCACCAGCCGCAGCAGAAAGTGCAGGCCATCCGATATCGGGCTGAGACGACGGTTCCGCTCGTCGTAGCTTTGCGCGACCTTCCGGTCGAGGAAGCCAGAGGTTGAATTGGATGCATGCTCACTCATTGATACAATGTATCATCTAAACGATGCACTGTCTCGCCCATTCTGCTTTGTGCTCCGAAATGGTGGCGAAACGGGCCGCCCCGCTTACGCCCGCCTAGCCCAAGTCGAAGCCCGCCGCCTTGGCCTCGGCGATCACTTCCGCGCCGGTCTGGCGTGGGTGGTCGCCTTCGATCCGGCACCAGTCGGCGCGTTCGTCGACGAAAATCTCTTTCTCGATCGCGTGATGCGCCGCGCCGTCGAACAGACCGGCTGAAAAGCTGCGATTGCCGGTTGGCAGGAAGCGGAACCACAGGCCGCTGCCACACTGCCCGCAAAAGGCGCGACTCGCCCACTCGCTCGACCGGTATTCCGTGACGAAATCCTCACCGGTTACCGTCGCGTCGGAGCCGGTTTGCGCAGCATAAAACGCCCCGCCCCAGCGGCGGCACATATCGCACTGGCAGATCTCCACCTCGCGCGAGGGTTCCACCAGAACGATGGCCACCTCGCCGCACAGGCAATGGCCGGAAAGCGTATCGGAAGAGCCCATGCCCGGCCCCCGCTTACCTGAGCGGAACGCCCGGGGTATATTTGCTGGTGCGGATAGTGAGAGAAGTCTTCACGCTCGCCACGTTGGGCGCAGGTGTCAGCTTGCTGGTCAGGAATTCCTGAAAGCTTTGCAGATCGCGGCTGACGATTTTGAGGACGAAATCGATTTCGCCGTTGAGCATGTGGACCTCGCGCACTTCGGGCAGATCCTGCATCGCCGCCTCGAATTCCTTGAGCGAATCCTCCGCCTGGCTCTTCAGGCTGACCATCGCGAAAACCACGATCGCAAAGCCCAGCTTCGAGGGTTCCAGATCGGCGTGATAGCCGCGGATCACGCCCATATCTTCCAGCGCGCGCACGCGGCGCAGGCACGGCGGCGCGGTCAGGCCGACGCGACGCGCAAGCTCGACATTGGTTATCCGCCCTTCGGCCTGCAATTCCTGCAGCAGCTGCCGGTCGATCTCATCAAGATTGGCCACAGGCCCCCCTTCCGCAACAATCCATCATCCCTGTCGCCGTCCGAACCAATCCTGAAAGGATCACCTTTGTTAATAATTCGGGCGACTAACATTATTGTTCATGACAGCGAATGTCCCGCTTTGCAACGTGGGGACTGACTGTCATTCCTGCGGCGTGTTAAAGGGTTATGCACCATACACGTCGCGCCGCCCGGGCCGGCGGACAATATAGTATTTCTCCGGAGCCCGCGCCTCTCCCCGATCATGCAGTTCGACGATCGCCTAGCCACTGTCCTGCGCCAGAAGGCGAGCGCGAGCGCGGGCGCGCGCACGCAATATCGCCAATTGCTGGACCTGCTCGGTCGTCCGCGCGAAGGGCGCGACCCGAGCCTGCTTGCGGCTGCCCGGCTGCGACTCGAATCACTCGCTGAAACGATCTCGGTGCGCGAGCGGGCGGAGATCATCCGCGAACAGGGCCGTCGGCTGAACGATCCCGAACTGGTCGCGCATTTTGCCGAAGCCGAACCCGACGTCGCTTGCGCCACCCTTTCCACCGCGCGGCTGACAGAAACGCAATGGCTCGAGTTGATCCCCGAACTGCCGGTGCGTGCGCGCGGGTTCATGCGACTGCGCCGCGATCTGCCAGGAAAGGTGGAGGATCTGCTCGAACGGCTCGGCGTGCGCGACCGCGCGCTCCCACTGCCGGATGCAGAGGAGCCGCTGGTGGAGGACGCACCTGGGCACGAGGCTCAGGAAGCCGAACCGCCGGAGCCCGAAGCGGAGGACGAGGACATCGTCGATGGTGAATTTACCGAGGTCGACGAGATCTCGGAGGCCGAAGCAGTGAACGCGCCCGCCCCCGCCACCGCCAGCGAAAGCGAGATGGCCGCAGCGGTGGGCGCGCTCGCGGCAGGCATCGCCGGGGCGCAGACCACGGCGCGCACCGAATCACGCACCCAAGCGACTCGCGAGCCCGAGCCACAGCCGCAGCCGCAGCCGCAGGGCGAAATCGCCGCGCTGCGTCATCGGATCGAAGCCTTCCAGCGCGCCAAGGAAGAGAAAAACGCGGGTTGCGAAGCCAGCAACGACGATGATCGCCGCGCGGCAACTCCGGCAGAGCCCGATCGCACCGCCCCCACCCTGCCCTTCACCGATGCGAGTACCCGGCAGGAAGAGCTGACCGGCTTCGGCTTTGCGACCGACACGGCAGGGACGATCGACTGGGCGGACAGCTTCGCCGCCTCGCGGGTGATGTATCTCTCGCTCTCCTCGATCCTGCCCGAGGAATTCGCCGATGCGATCGAACTCCAGCAGCCGCTGCGCGCCCTTCAGGTAAAGCTCGAAGGTGGCCCGGCAATCGCGGGCGACTGGATTCTCGACGCGCAGCCGCGCTTTTCCAGCCCCGACGGGCGCTTCCTCGGCTTCGCAGGCGGGATGCGCCGCGCGCTGGAGGCGGAGGAGCCGGGCAACCAAAGCGATCGGCTGCGCCAGCTGCTGCACGAGTTGCGCACACCGGTGAACGCGATCCAGGGCTTCGCCGAAGTCATTCAGCAGCAGGTGGTCGGACCCGTTCCGCACGATTATCGTGCACTGGCCGCAGGGATTGCGGGCGACAGCGCGCGAATGCTTGCCGGGTTCGACGATCTGGAACGACTCAGTCGGCTGGAGAGCGGGCAGCTGCGCCCGACCGGCGGCGACGCGGATATTGCCGCGATCTTCCGCCAGCACGTCTCGCAACTCATCCCGATGCTGCAGCCGCGCAGCGCAAGCTTCGTCGCCACGCTGGGCGGAGTGTGCCGGGTCGATCTCGCACGGGCGGACGCAGAACTGCTCAGCTGGCGCATTCTCGCCACGCTCGGCTCGGCTGCCGCGCCGAGCGAGAAACTCGCGCTGACGCTTGAAACCGATGCAGCCCCGCAGGGCACCGCGCAGTTCATCGCCGACCTGCCCGCATCGCTCAATGGCAGTGAGGATATCTTCGCCGCGCGCGGCAAGCCGCTTTCGGTCGCGATCAGCGCCGGCCCGTTCGGCCCCGGTTTCGCGCTACGCCTCGCGCGGGCAGAAGCGCGCGCGATCGGCGGCAGCCTGCGGCGCGAGAACCGGCAGTTGATACTCACCCTGCCCGCTTTGACCGCGAGCGAACCCGCCGCTAATCAGCGCAACGGAGTGCCCGAACACGCGGTTTGAACTGCGGGCGTGGCGCCCGACCTGACGGGGGCCAAGACCTATGCTGAGATTGCCGAAGGCGGACCAGGCGGCGCAATTCGCGCCCGACTTCGCGCCCGTTTCGCTGCTGACCGTCGATACCGAAGAAGGCTTCGACTGGGACAAGCCCTTTACCCGGGACCAGCACGATCTCGATCATGTGGAGCACATCCCCCGCTTCCAGTGCTTCTGCGAAAAGCTTGGCGTCTCGCCGCTCTATCTGGTCGACTGGCCGATCGTGCAATCGGCCCGCGCGCGCGAGATCATCGGCGATGCCGTGCTTCGCGGAAAAGCGGAAGTCGGCGTACAGCTGCACCCCTGGGTCAATCCGCCGTTCGACGAGGAAGTGAATACTTTCAATAGCTTCGCGGGCAATCTTCCAGCGGAATTGGAACGCGAGAAGTTCATCCGCCTGCGCGACGCGATCGAGGAGGGCTTCGGCACTGCCCCGATCTCCTATCGTGCAGGCCGCTATGGCCTCGGCCCTTCGACCAAGGCAATCTTGCACGACACCGGCATTCGCGTGGACACATCGGTGCGCGCGCTGTTCGACTATTCGCACCAGGACGGGCCCAATTACGAGGATTTCCCCAACCACCCCTACTGGGTCTCGCGCGATCCGGACCTGCTCGAACTGCCGGTCACCAGCGTCTATCGCGGTGCACTGAGGCGATCGGGCGCGACGCTGTTTCCCAAGCTCACCCGCCTGCCGCGCGGCGCCGGGATCGCTTCGCGGACCGGCCTGCTCGAACGGGTGAGGTTGACGCCGGAGGGCACGCCGCTGGGTGCTGCCAAGAAGGCGGTCGATGCCGCGCTCGACGCTGGGCTGCCGGTGCTGGTCCTGTCTTTCCACAGCCCCTCGCTCGCGCCCGGTAACACGCCCTACACGCATAGCGACGCGGATGTGGACCAGCTATACGACTGGCTGAGCGGGGTTTACGCGCATATGGCGGCGCACAAGGTCGCGCCGAGCAGGGTTGCCGATATCTGGGCGGCCGCCAACCATGATTGAGGTTCAATGGCCGCTTGCAGGCTCGCTCAATCGCAGCTAGCGCCGGGGCTGGCGATGGCATCGCGATCCGGGGGCCTGTAGCTCAGTTGGTTAGAGCTGGCCGCTCATAACGGCTAGGTCGCGGGTTCGAGTCCTGCCGGGCCCACCGGAAGCGACCGCCATCAAGATATCCCGTGTCGGGGAGTAGCGCAGCCTGGTAGCGCATCTGCTTTGGGAGCAGAGGGTCGCAGGTTCGAATCCTGTCTCCCCGACCATTAACGCCCAACAATTATTACTGCGGTGCTTTGGACGACCGGGCGCCAAGTCCCGGTCGCTCGATCAGAGCCCCTGGGTGATCGCGACGGCCATCAGCACCAGAGCCATCATCATCAGACCGATCACAATGGCCTTGCCCAGCATTTTGCGGTCGCGCCGTCGCTTGAAATAGGCCTGGCGACCCTCTTCGGTATTGGGAATTCTACTTGGCAAGGGTCGCTCCTGACGAGTTCGTTCGGCAGACCCTACTTTTCAGAGATTTGACAAGTCAAGCTGGAGGGGACGGTAATCTGTCAATCGAGTCGGTTATCCTGCGCGATTACCGGAGGGCTCATGATGATCCCTTTCGCGTCTCGCCTTCGTGGGTTGCCGCCCACACCACGCTGCCCGCGCTAAAGCCGTGAACGATGGTCGAGAGCAGGATGGTGAAGGTCACCGTAGCCCACAGCGCGCCCTCGTCCACCAGATCCATCTGGCCGCCCGCGTAGGCGAGATAGTAGATCGAACCGATCCCGCGCACGCCGTAAAAGGCAACCACCCCGCGCTGGCGCAGCGACATCGGATCGCCCCACAGGGCCAGGATGCCGCTGACCGGACGGATCACGAAGATCAGCGCAACGCCCAGCAGAGCGTGCTGCCAGTCGAGATAGCCCAGAAGCGCCGGAATCGCCCCGCCCAGAAGCACGAGCAGGATCGCGGTGACCGAGTGTTCCAGCGCGCTCGAGAAGCTGTGCAGCCGCCCATGATATTCATGCTCCGCCTCCTTGCGACGCAGCACCAGCCCCATGAAGAACGCAGCGATGAAGCCGTAGCCTTCGACAAGTTCGGTCAGGCCATAGGTGACCAGCACACCGGCCAGTGCGATCACTCCGGTGCCCGCGTTGGCCAGAGGATTGTCGCCCGGTAGCGTGAACAGGACGCGGCCGAGAACCCATCCCGCAGCGCACCCCGCAACCACGCCGACCGCGATCTTGTACACCACGTAAAAGCCCAGCCATTCGCCGATCCAGTCGCCCACCCCGCCCGTCGCCGCGACGATGAAGATCGCCAGATAGACGAAAGGAAAAGCCAACCCGTCGTTCAGGCCCGCCTCGGTCGTCAGCGCGAACCGGACCGGGTGTTCGCCCCCCTCGAGCGGCGGGCCGACCTGCACGTCGGCGGCCAGCACCGGGTCGGTCGGGGCCAGCACCGCCGCCAGCAACACCGACCCGGCGAGCGACAGACCAATCCCCAAGCCCAGCACGACCACCGACAGGATGCACAGCGGCATCGCGATGGTTAGCATCCGGATCGTGGTGTTCCAGAGGTTGTGGCCGCGGATCTTGTCGATCCGGAGGCCGGTGCCGAACAGCGCGATGATCACCGCGAATTCAGATGCCAGTTCCCACACGCGCGGCCTGTCGATCGGGTTCAGCGCGTCGGGCACGCCGGGCAGCAGCCCGAAAACGGCCAGCCCGCCGAGAATCAGCAGGCCCGATGCGGCCGGCTCTCGCCCCCGGAAATAGCGCGGCAGCCAGTAGGCGGCGATGATCGCCAGACCGCAGCCGGTCAGCAGAATGTGGTAGGGGTCGAAACCGAAGGTGGCCTTGTCCATGGGTCCCCAACGCACGGCAGGCGGGTCGGGGGCCGACTATCCCGCCAGGCCCCCTCGCCTCATCACTTCGCCGGCTTGAACGGCTCGCGCGTGTTGGCGAGAATGCCGGCCACCTGCGTATACACCGCGACGTTCTGGCGCAGCTGCACCGGGTCGATCTTGTCCAGCGTGTCGTTGTTGGTGTGGTGCAGGTCGAAATAGCGGGTGCCGTCCTGCTGCAGATCGATCAGCGCACCGCCCTGATCGCGCACGATGTTGATATCCGCGCCGCCGGTGGCGACTTCGCGGGAAGGCGCAACCCCGAAGCGGGCAACGGCCCTCGCCAGCTTGCCGTAAAGATCGGGGTTGGAGGCGGTGAAATTGCTGTCGATCCGCCAGATTCGGTCCGCGCCGAAATCGCTTTCGATGCCCACCGCGATCGGCTCGTCGATATGGGCTTGCGAATAGGCGATGCTGCCGAACAGGCCGACTTCCTCTGCCCCGGCGAACAGCACGCGAATGGTCCGCAAGGGCTGGCCCGCCTTGGCGACATTGAGCGCGGCGGCTGCCACGATCCCGCACCCGGCCCCATCGTCGAACGCGCCAGTGCCGTTCCACCAGCTGTCGAGATGGCAGGCGAGCAGAACGGGCGGGAGCGAGGGATCCCGGCCCACGATCTCGCCGACCACGTTGCCGCTGGTCGTTTCGCCGATGACACGCGGGGTCAGCACCAGCTTCATGGTGATCGGCTTGCCATCCGCGCGGGCGAACATCCGCTCCAGATTGTCCGCATCCGGATTGGACAGCGCGCCTGCAGGAGTCGGCTCGACGGCGTCGGGGAAGCTGGTGCCGCCGGTGTGCGGCGTACGCTCGGTCTCGGTCCCGATCGAACGGATCACGGTCGCGACCGCACCCTTGCTCGCAGCCAGCCCTGCGCCAGTCCAGCGAGCGGGGCCGGCAAAGCCATAGCCAGAGCCATCCTGGGTCGGGCGCATGTCGTGGCTGATGAAGGCGATCTTACCGTTCAGCGAACCCTCCGGCGCAGCGGCGAGATCGGCATAGCTGGGGAAATAGACGACTTCGGCCTCGAGTCCCCCCTCGCCCGTGCTGGCGCTGTTGCCAAGCGGGACGATCATCAGATCCTGCGCGTAAGGCGCGGTGACGCGCGCGGTCGCATTGCTGCCGGGCACCCAGGTCTGCATCTGGTAGGGCTCGTCGGCGACGTTGCGGAAGCCGTTGGCGCGCAGCCACTTGACCGCCCAGTCGCGTCCGCGCTGCTCGGCCTCGGTGCCAGCCTGACGGGGGCCGACCTCGGTGGTGATCCCTTCGACGAAGTCCCACGCGGCGGTGTCGCTTGCCAGCGCCTGATCGGCCACCGCAGAGAGCCGGTCGGGGGTCTCCTGTGCAAGAGCGGGAGGAGCCCAGAACGGGGTGGCGAGCGAGAGCGCAGCGAGCGCGACGAGCGATGTTTTCATGGGGCGGAGCGCTAAGCCACTCGCCGCGCTCTGCCAAGCCTGTCGACAGCAGATTCCAGTTTTCCCGCGAGCCCGCTTGACGCCATACCCGACCTTTCGATAAACGCTATTGAGAAGCACTCGCAATGATAGACAGGGCTCAAGGATGACTTTGCACACACTGATCGCGACCCCGAACCTCGACGATATCGCGGCGATCCACGCCCGACTGGTGTGCGCCATGCGCTACGTCCACCTCGCCCGGTGCGAGGGCAAATATAGCTGCCGCACGCTGGCCGCGCAGATCGGCACGTCGGACGCGGTGCGCCCGTTTCACGTCTTCATGGACGAGGCTGGCAGGGCATGGCCCGAACCGATCGCGCTCAACCGGCCTTGCCAGATGGCGCTGAGCTACGACGAGATGCTGCTGATCGACCTGTGTACCGCCGCCGCCCGCAACGAACGCGGGGTGTTCGACGAGCTTGTCGAGGACATGATTGGCCGCGCGGGCCGCAATTCGATCTGGACCGCCGCACGCCGGTTGATGAGCACCGTGGTGGTGATCGTGCGCTAGGCGCGTGGGCCGGTCACCAGAAGCGGCTGCCGGGAACGCCCTTGAACGGGCCGACCACCCGCGACGTGATCCACCCGCCATAGAATTCGCCCGGCTGTGGGGTCACGACCTCTCCATCCACCGTGATCCGGTCGAACGGCGCGGGGTAGAACGCGACATGATCGGTCAGGATGCGGAAGGGCGCAGTCGGATCGGCGTAGGACCAGCCGACCTTCGCCAGCCGGTCGCCCCCGACGACGACATCCCAGTAACGCGCCTGCCCCTTCCATTCGCACAGTGAGCGGCCCGGAGCGGGCTCCAGCACACCGTTGGCGATGTCCTGCGGGGGAATGTAATATTGCGGCGGATGACTGGTTTCGAGCACGCGGATCGCGGCCCGCGTCTCGGCAATCCGCACACCGCGATGCTCGATCACGATATGCACGTCGGTCGGCTCGGCAATCGCGGGGCGTGGATAGTCCCACACGCTTTCCTGCCCCGGGCCGGGCGGGACCGGATCGGGCCTTCTCATGCTGCGGATTCGCCAATCATGCGAACACCACCGTGATGCCGGACTTCACCGCCTTCGCCAGCGCCGCCGCGTTCCAGTTGGTCAGCCGGACGCAGCCATGGCTGGCGCTCTTCGCGATCAGGGCGGGATCGGGTGAGCCATGGATGCCGTAGCCTTCCTTGGCGAGGTCGATCCATGTGCCGCCGACCGGGTTGTTCGGCCCCGGGGGCAGGATATATGTGCCTTCCGGCCCCCATTCCTGGCTGTCGCCCTTGAAAGTGTAGTTCGGCTCTGGCGCGACCGCCACGACCTCCATCGTCCCGCTCGGGCTGGGGAAGCGCGAACTGCCGATGGTTGCGGGATAGCTTGCGATCATCTCCCCCGCCTCGTTCAGCGCGGCGAGCCTGGCGTCACTCTTGCGCACCTCGATCCGCGCAATGTCGCCCGCAACCTTGCCGTTGCCATGGCTCACGATCACCAGCTTCGTGCCTGCCTTGCCGAAATCTGCATCGGGGTTGAGCGCCTTCAGAAAATCCTGGTCCATATGAAACCGCTCGGCCAGCATCTCCAGCGCGGTTTCGTAACCCAGCGCATCCATCTTCGCCATTTGCGGGAATTCTGCGGGCATCGTCTTGAAGGGGCCGGCAGCGTCCTTCTCGGTCACTGTGTAGGTGCGGAAGATGTCGCCGCTCTGATCGTCCATCAGCGATTGCAGCAATTCTGGATCGACCGCGCTGCCCTCGCCCAGCCCGTGCGCCTCGCGGTAATTGCGGATCGCGCTGTCGGTATTGCCGCCGCCCATCCCGTCGATCACGCCGGGCGCGTGGGCGCTGCGGTCGAGCATCACCTGAACCGCAATCATTTCCGGCGTCCGTTCGCCGACCATATCCTTCGTCACGCCATCGGGCAGGGTCATCTCAAGCTTGCCATCGCGCATAGTCGCCTCGGCCTGCGCTGCGGTCTGCGAATCGTCATAGCCGTCGGTCGGAACTGCCGTCTCTTGGGCCTGCGCCTGTTCGTCCTGGTCCTTGTCGGTTCCTTGCAGGCCGCAGCCTGCCAGCGCGGTGAGGGAAAGGGCGAGGCACAGCGGGCTGAATATCCTGTTCATGCCACCCGAACGGCGGCAGCGCGCAAGCCGTTCCCCGACTAACCTGCGATACGCCGCGCCAATGCCAGGCCTGAGAGGAACGCGTTCTCGACGCGCGGTCCCGACAGCCAGTCTCCGCACGCGCCGATGCGCAGGCGATCGTCCCACAGCGCGCCCGCATCGCTCTTCTCGCACTTGGTATAGCGCCAGCGATGTGCGGTGCTGAACAGCACTGGCGGCAGATCGCCGACCGCGCGGGCGAAATGGGCGAGCAGTTCCTCGCCGATATTCTCCGCCTCCCGCTCCAGCTGAGCGCGCGACCAGCGGGGATTGGCCTGGATGACCCAGCATTCCTGATCCGCATCGCGGCCCGACTTGGCAGAATTGCGCGCCGCCCAGCCAATCGCGCCATCCTCGGCCAGCGTGTCCGGCGCATCGACCCGCCCGTCGAACGCGACCATCGCGGTCCAGCACGGTTCGCTTGTCACGTCGCGCGCATCCTCGGCGAAATCGGGCGCGTGGACGGCGAGCAGGCGGGCGGCCTGCTCGGCGGGAATCGCAACCACCACCACGTCGAAGCGGTCGTCCGGCACGCCCTCCCCCTCGAGCCGCCAGCCACCACGCTCTGGCAACAGCCCAGCGATCCGGGTGGCGAACTGCACGCCCAGCGCATCGGCCATCGCCCGGATTGGCGCATTCATACCCGGCGTGCCGACCCACGCGCCGTCCTTCGCAGCAGGCCACTGCGCGACGATGCCGTCGGCCTCCCAGGCGCGTACCTGCGTCTGGAACGCCATTTCGCGCGCGGTGAAATACTGCGCGCCGTGATCGAAGCGATACGTCTCGCCCTCATGCTCCACCCGGCGCGTCGCCATACGCCCGCCCGGCCCGCGCCCCTTGTCGAACACCGCGACATTGTGGCCCGCCTCGACCAGCCGAGAGGCGCATGTAAGCCCGGCCATTCCGGCCCCGATAACTGCAACGTGCATAGAACATCCTGTCGTATGGGTGCGCGAGCGGGCCGGGCGCTTGCCCCCTTGCCGCTTCGCGCCTATCTCTGCGCCCAATTCCCGAACCAGACAGTTTGATCCGAAGGACCGACCCTCAATGGCCGCGCAATACGCCTACGTCATGAAGAGCATGACCAAGACTTTCCCCGGTGCCCCCAAGCCAGTGCTGAGCGATATCAACCTGCAATTCTACCAGGGCGCGAAGATCGGCATCGTCGGGCCCAACGGCGCGGGCAAGTCCACCCTGATGAAGATCATGGCCGGGATCGACACAGATTACGCGGGTGAAGCGTGGCCGGGCGAGAACATCACCGTCGGCTACCTGCCGCAGGAACCGCAGCTGGACGAGAGCAAGACCGTGCTCGAAAACGTCAAGGATGGCGCACGCGAAACCGCCGACATGGTCGAGCGCTTCAACGCGATCGGCATGGAAATGGGCGAAGACGGCGCCGATTTCGACGCGCTCAGCGAAGAAATGGCAACGCTTCAGGACAAGATCGACGCTGTCGATGGCTGGACGCTCGACAACCAGCTCGAAATCGCGATGGAAGCGCTGCGTTGCCCGCCTTCCGACGCCAGTGTCGAGAACCTTTCAGGTGGTGAGAAACGCCGCGTCGCCCTCACCCGCCTGCTGATCCAGAAGCCGGGCATCCTGCTGCTGGACGAGCCGACCAACCACCTCGACGCCGAAAGCGTCAACTGGCTCGAAAACCACCTCGCCGAATATGCCGGCGCCGTGCTGATGATCACCCACGATCGCTACTTCCTCGACAACGTGGTCGGCTGGATTCTCGAGCTCGATCGCGGGTCCTACTACCCTTACGAAGGCAACTACTCGACCTATCTGGACAAGAAGGCCAAGCGCCTTGCACAGGAGGATCGCGAGGATTCGGGCCGCCAGCGCGCGCTGTCCGAAGAGCTCGAGTGGATCCGGCAGACGCCCAAGGGCCGCCAGACCAAGTCCAAGGCGCGCCTCAAGAAGTTCGAGGCTTTGCAGGACGCGCAGAGCGACCGCAAGCCGGGCAAGGCGCAGATCGTCATCCAGGTGCCCGAGCGGCTCGGCAGCCAGGTGATCGAGGCGCACGGCATTTCCAAATCGTTCGGCGACAAGCTGCTGTTCGAAGACCTCAGCTTCACCATGCCGCCGGGCGGCATCGTCGGCATCATCGGCCCCAACGGCGCGGGCAAGTCGACGCTGTTCAAGATCATCACCGGGCAGGAAACGCCCGACGAAGGCTCGATCAAGATCGGCGACACCGTCCACCTGGGCTATGTCGACCAGAGCCGCGACGACCTGACGCCAAGCAACAACGTGTGGGAGGAAATCTCCGACGGGCTCGATTACATGAAGGTCAACGGCCACGACATGAGCACCCGAGCTTACGTGGGCGCGTTCAACTTCAAGGGCCAGGACCAGCAGAAGAACGTCGGCAAGCTCTCGGGCGGTGAACGCAACCGCGTGCACATGGCCAAGATGCTGAAGGAAGGCGGCAACGTGCTGCTGCTGGACGAGCCGACCAACGACCTCGACGTGGAAACCCTGCGCGCGCTGGAAGACGCGATCGAGAACTTCGCCGGCTGCGCCGTGGTCATCTCGCACGACCGCTTCTTCCTGGATCGGCTGGCGACGCACATTCTGGCGTTCGAGGGCAATTCCCACGTGGAATGGTTCGAGGGGAACTTCGAAGCGTATGAGGAAGACAAGCGGCGGCGACTGGGCGATGCGGCGGATCGGCCTACGCGGTTGGCGTATAAGAAGCTGACGAGGTAGTTAACTCGCTGACGCTTGTGCTGCTACGATGCCGCGTTGTATTCTAGCTGTCAGAACAAACAGAAAGTTTCCAAGCGCCTCAGCAAAGTCCACTGACTGTTCCGCCTCAGTCGAGGTCACGTGAGGATTGTCTCCGTCCGCATGGCGCGGGCGATTCGACCCGAGCCTGACCTCGTGCGCCCAATTTGCCATATCTTGCGTCAGTAGACCTTCGCTCAGGGCGCTATCTATTCTGGAATACAGAGAACCCTCAACGAAACCTTTGTCCTTGAGCATAGCGTCAACAGCGGAACCAGCCATAACGGCTGCAGCGTCAGGCGCATGAATGGTATCCATCGCCTGCTGAAGATATCTCCTAGCAACTTCAGGTATGTCCTCATTAGCGCGCTTCGGTGTTGGAAAGATCAAGTTTGGGTAGTTTAACACGAAATCTAGATAATCTGGATTATTTGACGCAGCCGCAATTAGTCCTCCGCAGCTATTGCATAGAAAAACCCCCCAAAGTCGTACATGACTATCTTTAGAGCCTTTGGTATGCCCCTGCCATTGCAGTGGCAGATACGGAGAGGCCACCCCGCAGTGAGGACACTTATCTACCGCATTTAGCGTAGGGATTTCCTCCCCTTTTCGATTGGAAACCATGCCGAGCGTTTCTCCGATATCCAGCAGGCTTCTGAAATAACGAATGGCGAGCAAGCCGCATAGCCATGATCCCGAGCATTCCAACAACGCGTTCAACATTCGCACTGTGATGAAAATAAACAGCACCCTGATCATCGGACGTTGAGGTCTATTCTTGCCCCCCGCCCTCCCCCCTGCTAGCCCGCGCCCGTCATCTGGGGAGTAGCCCACCGCCGCCCACGTGCAGCGGTTCCCTCGCGTCAACATACTCGGCCGAGAGGTCGTGGCGCAGGGGCGCGGAGTGATCCGCACGGGCAAGACCAATGGCACCTGACTTTCGCCTGGCCGGGCGGGAGGTCATGTGCCGTTGCTGTCTTGTTCGCCCGGCCCGGAGATACTCAAGTGGACGCCATCCTCACCTCTACCGCCGTGGTCGCGCTGGCCGAGATCGGCGACAAGACCATGCTGCTCGCCATCGTGCTCGCCGCCCGTTTCCGGAAGCCGGTGCCGATCATCCTCGGCATTCTTGTGGCCACGCTCGCCAATCATGGCATCGCCGCGTTCCTCGGCCATGCGATTGCGGGCCTGCTCGACGGGCAGTGGTTCCGCTATGCGGTCGGCATCGGGTTTGTCGCGATGGCCGCGTGGACGCTGGTGCCCGATGCGTTCGATGATGATGACGAGCCGAAGACGGGCCGCTTCGGCGCTTTCCTCACCACCACCATCGCCTTCTTCGTGGTCGAGATCGGTGACAAGACGCAGATCGCCACCATCGCGCTGGGCGCGCAGTTCGGGAACGTGCTGCTGGTGACCATCGGCACCACGCTGGGCATGATGCTGGCGAACGTGCCCGCAGTATGGTTCGGCAATGCGATTATCGAGCGGGTCTCGCTCAAGGCCGTGCGGATCGTCGCCGCGCTGGCGTTCCTCCTCATCGGGCTGTGGGTGATTGCTCAGGCCGCCGGGACTCTCGGCGGATAGGCGGCTCACAGGATGCCGCCACGGGCCCAATAAGCCCCTGGTAACAAGCAGTTGCACACACGCGGCAGGGTTCGCCACCCAGCCTGCCGCACAAGAAAATGGCGGTCTTCCGCCAAAATTGGCGCTTCTCATCTAGAATGGACGGGTATTTTCCATTTCCACTGAAGAGAAGACCGTCCCGGATGACCCTGAAGCTAAAGCTCTTTGCGTGCCTCGCCATATTGAGCGCCGCTCTGCTCGCCCTCGCCGGTGCGTTTTATCACACCGCGCAGAATAACGAGGCGGCGCTTTCGACCATCCTGGTCGATCGGGTGGAACCGCTCGAGGATCTGAAGACAGTCGCCGATACCTACGCGGTGCTGATCGTCGACAGTGCGCACAAGGCGCTCAACGGCAATATCAGCTATAACGAAGCCGAGAAGAACGTGCGCGAGGGGGAAGCCGCGATCGACAAGGCATGGGCATCCTATCGCGCGACCACTATCGTCGGCGAAGAGGAAGCGCTTGCCAAACAGGCAGAGGAGCAGATGGCGGCAGCCAACGCGGCTGTCGCGCGGCTCGAAGCAATGCTGAAAGCCGGCAACTCCGAAGTTCTCGAGCGGTTCGTCGAAAATGAACTTTACCAGACGATCGATCCGTTGTCGGAGACGATCGCAGCACTGACCACGATGCAGATCGACATCGCCAGCGATGTGACCCAGGAGGCGCTGAGCGAGACTAACGTCGCGCTGACCATCGCGCTAGTACTGGCCATTCTGGCGGTGGCGGCGATCGCGATCTCGATCTTTATCGTCACCCGCAAGGTCGTCCACCCGATCACCAACCTGTCGAGCGTGGTGCACGACCTCGCCAAATCGGGCGACGGGCAGCTTCCCCATCTCGACCAGAAGGACGAGATCGGCGACATGGCCCGCGCGGTCGATGCCTTTCTGAATGCCGTGCTGGAGAAGGACCGGGCGGCGGCAGCGATCATCGCTCGCGAGCAGAAGATGGTCACCGATACGCTGGCCGAAGGGCTCTCCGCGCTCGCCGCGGGCGATCTGACGGCAGAGGTTACCGCAACCTATCCGCCGGCCTATGCCAGCCTGAAGGCCAACTACAACGAAGCTGTCCAATCGCTACGCGGGCTGATCGAACGGGTCGCCAAGGGGACCGACTCGATCCGCCTGAGCTCCGGCGAAATCGCGCAGAGCTCCGAATCGCTCGCCCGCCGGACCGAAGCCAACGCCGCCAGCCTGGAAGAAACCTCCGCCGCACTCGCCCAGATGAACGACCGCATCTCGCGCGGGGCTGCGGCGGCCAAGGACACCGCCCACAGCGCCAATGAAGCCAACGGCGTTGTCCATGACGGCCGCTCGCTGGCTGAGGAAGCGATGCAGGCGATGGGCCGGGTGCAGGAAAGCGCCGAGGGGATCGACACCGTAATCGAAGGGCTCGACAAGATCGCCTTCCAGACCCGCGTTCTCGCCATGAACGCCGCCGTCGAAGCGGGCCGTGCGGGCGAAGCGGGCCGCGGCTTCGCGGTGGTCGCCGATCTCGTCTCCGCGCTCGCCATGCGGGCCGAGGAAGAGGCCGGGTCCGCGCGCGAACAGCTGACCACCACGCAGGAAGAGGTCGGTAACGCAGTGAGCCGCGTCCAGCGCGTCGACGCCGCGCTCGAACAGATTTCATCGAGCGTGGGCAATGTGAACCAGTTGCTCGACACGATGGCGGCAGACAATCAGGCCCAAGCCTCGGCAATCTCCGAAATCGTCTCCGCGGTCTCGGACATGGACACCTCCACGCAGCAGAATGCGGCAATGGTCGAGGAAACCTCGGCGGCTTCGCGGCAGCTTGCGTCCGAAGTGACGACGCTGGCCGAAGAAGCGGGTCATTTTCGCACCCGGGCCGGCACGACGAAGCCCATGTCGTTCGCACCCGAGGCGAGAACCGCGATGGTGCACTAAGCGGGTATCGAAGAGAGCACGCGCGTACTCAGTCTTGCGGGGTGCTGGGTCCGCGCGCGCAACAGCCCGCTAGCCCTGCTTTTCCAGCGGCGGGACCGTCCAGCTTCCGTCGTTCACGGGCTTCTCGGGTCGATAGGTGCGGAAGATTGCTTGGAACGGTCCCTCCGGGGTTGGCACCCAGACTACGTTCTTGTCCTGAGGCCGCTCTGGCGAGAGGTGGAGGACGATCGATCCATCCTCACGTTCGACCAGATCGGACGAACCCGAGTTGATCGAATGCCGGCCGATCGGCACCTCGAAGAAGTACAACCGCCCATCGGCATCGGGCTTGTACACGCTCAGCGACCAGAAGGCCTTTACCGGCACGCCTGCGGGCGGGATCACCATCCGGTAGGTCGCGTGTCCGGTCAGTTCGCGCCCTTGCGCATCGGTTTCGGTGCGGAAATATCGCGCATCCTCGGTCTTGAGCGCGCCGAACCCGATCAGCGCGATGGCGGCGCGCACGAGGTCATTGTCGCCGTAATCGCCGAGGATCAGCGGCGGTGCGTTCCAGCCCGGCTTGTCCTGAGCGCGGGAGAGCCCATTGCGCAGCATGTCCAGCGAACGCGGCAGCCACGCATCCCACGCGGCGCGCACACCTGGCGAGAGGTCGTCCCACACATCGAGCTTGCCCGGCACGATACCCTTGTCCGCGAACGGCATCGCGCGCGAGACCTGCGGATGGCTCGGCGAACGGCCCAGCACTTCGTTGGTCAGGCTAAGGAAGCTGCGCGGTTCCAATTTAGCAGGAGCAAGCGTGGCGAAGGGCAGTGGCTCGACGGTCGCATCCACCGGCGCCACCACGATGCCGCTCTGTACCGCGCGCGCGGCGTCGAGATCGTCGACCCCGGCCACGAAGGTACGCGCGAGCAGCCAGACATCGTTCGATGGCATTCGGATCATGTCGGGGCCGTCCATCACCGGACTGTCCGGCCCCACGATCAGGTAGGTCCCGCCCTTCCCGCCCTTTTCGGAGTGCCCAACCATTCGCTGGTCGGTGAACATGTCCATCAGCGCGACCGACAGGTAGCGATCACCCGAGTCTGGCATCGTCAGGCGCACCGGCGTTTTTGACAGTTCCAGCACCGCCGAGGTGTAGAGCGTATCGTTGTTGGGCGCGGTGACCGAACGGATGCGCTCGTCGGCCAGGTCGCGGACGTGGATCTGCCGGTTGATCAGCACGTCGGCACCGCCAGCACGCTTTGCCGCATCGGCCAGCGCATCTTCCGACACGAGCGTATCGCCGACATCGATCTGGCCAGACAGTGCCTGCATCGAACGTGCAAATTCATATGGCCCGAAGGCATAGAAGAACGCATCGATCACACTCCCGTCGAGCGCGCCGTCCAACTGGTCCTCGCGCGAATTGGGGTCCGGTTTGATCGACGCGCAGCCTGGCAATGCGAACAGGGATGCGGCGGACAGATTGAAAAGCGCGGCGCGGCGGGTGATAACATGACGCATGACAGTAATCCTTTCGCCCGAAACGCCCGGCCGGGCGCTTTATGTACACATGTACATATATTCCGCTCCATGAGCGACGGTCAAGATCAATCAGGCGCCACGCGCGGACGTCGCCCGGCGAACGCCCCAGCCGGGCGCGACGCGCTGCTGCTGGCAGCTACGCGGTGCTTCGCCGATCACGGGTTCGATGCCGCGGGCGTGCGCATGATCGCCAGCCGGGCGCAGGCAGCGCCGAACCTCGTCGCGGTTCATTTCGGTAACAAGGAGGGCCTCTGGCTGGCCTGCGTCGATCTTCTCGCGCAGACGATGGAGGCCAGGATTGCCGCGCTAAGCGCGATGGCCAGCGATCATAAGACCCCGTTACGGAGGAGATTGGAGCTCGCGATCGGGATGACCGCCGCCTATTACGACCGTAACCCGGACTTGCGCGGCTTCATCGCCCGCGCCAGCGCGGAGCCATCGCCGCGCGCCCAGATCGTCGCCCAACGGCTGCTGAAACCCTTGTACGAGGCAGCCCATCCACTGATCCAGCAGGGGATCGATGCGGGCATGATTCCGATCGACGACCCGGCCATCGTTTTCGTGATTCTCAATCTGTCGCTCGGCCAGCCCGATCGGATCGGTTCCGCGCTCGCAATGCTCTCACCTACGCATGAGGCAGACGACACCTCCAGCCGGATGGGCGAGGCACTGGCGCGGCTGCTTCTGACAGAGAATGGCGGCTAGCATCCCCACCGCCCGCCATCTGGTGCTGAATGGCCGCGTGCAGGGCGTGTTCTACCGCGACTGGACGGTTGAGACCGCGCGCTCGCTCGGCCTTGCGGGCTGGGTCCGCAATCTGCCCGATGGCACGGTTGAGGCGCATCTGGAAGGCGATGAGGCCGCCCTCGCGCGGATGATCGAAGCGATGCACGATGGCCCGCCGCGCGCTGCAGTCGACCGGATAGAGCAGCGTGATGCGCAACGTGAAGGCTTCCAGAGTTTCGAGCGGCGCTAGCCTGCCCTCGCTCAGAATGGTGGCCCCCAATATGCATCGCGCTAGCCGATAATCCCCATGCAGTGCTATCGTTGCGCTTAGGGTTACGCATCGGGAAGCCACCATCATGAAACAGCTCATCTACCGCTCGCGGCCATTCGGCTTCGATAACGGAACTCTAGCCTCGATCCTGATAAACGCCCGCCGCTACAACCGCGAGAACGGCATCACAGGCGCGCTCATCTGCCGCCAGGACATGTATCTCCAGCTGATCGAGGGGCCGGATGACGCGATCGACACGCTGTACGAGCGAATCTGCGCCGACGATCGGCATACCGAAGTTACGCTCGAAGCCAGCGGCCCGGTCACGCAGCGCATGTTTCCCGACTGGGCAATGCTCGACGATACAGCCCCTTCGATGACCTTTTCGCAAGCGGAGGTAGAGGATGGCGCAGCCGACCGTGCGAGCGCAGACACGATGCGTGCGATTTTCCGCCAGATTGCAGATCGGGCGCGAAACGGAGAAATCTGAATGACATTCTACGTCTATGAGAATTGGACGCGCGACCGCGCATGGACTTGATCGTGCTGAATGCGGCAATCGCAAGGATGGCCGCGGCAGGGTAATTCGCCGGCCGAGCAAGCGACATTTTCCTACCCGGCCCCGCAACGCTAACGCTGGCGGCGGCTCTTTCTCTTCGTCACACTTGGCACGCGCGGTTTCGGTAGCAACCCGCACACGCCGCGCACGGCCCTGTGAGGGTGGTATTTTTCGCCCCTAGGACACTGTGTCAGGTGTGTCAGGGCGGCGCGAGATGGCGCTGTCTAATACCCTCAATTGATGGGTTGCGCCCCTTCGCCCGCCCTCGCGCGTCTGTCTGCCATGAGCAGTAAACGCAGCATCGCCTACCCGGTCGTCACATTCAGCATATTCTGCCTTATCGGGCTTGGTGCCCGGCAGGCCATCGGCACGGTCTATGGTGCCGCAGAGGCACGCGACCTGCTGGAGGCGCTATCGCGAGCCGGGCTCTATCTCGGCTCGGCCATCGCCACTGCATCGGCCACTACGCTGGCACTGATGCTGACGCTGATCGGCATGATCCGGCGCATCGACACTGATTTCGACCGACAGACCTACAAGCAAGTCACCCGCATCGCGACCCTCTCTACCGCCACGCTTATGCTCAGTTTCCTCGTGCTGCTCGCCTTCACACTGCCAATGGGCGAGTTCGAGAACCTGCCCAAGGGCTGGTACAACTACCTCTATACGGCGCTGTTTTCGCTGACCGTCCTGATGGTGGCACTGGCAGCGGCCAGCGTGACGATCGTGTTCATGACGATCCGCTCGATCGTCTCGCACATTACGCCCGGCGACGAGGTCTAGGCGCGCCTCAGCTGTCCTTGGCGGGCTTGGCCTCGGTTGCATTAGACGGGTCGTCGCCTTCGGTGTCCCCCTTGCCCGGCAGGAAGTCACGCGAGAGGGCGTGGTAGAGCCGCTCCTTGCAGACCATCGATCCGGCCCAGTCGCCGATCAGCGCGGTCGCGAACAGCGGGAGGATCGCGTGGCTGGAGCTGGTCGCCTCGCTCAGGATGATGACTGCGGTCAGCGGCGCGCGAACCACCCCGGTGAAGTATCCGCCCATCCCGATCAGCACGATCAGCCCCGCCTGCTCGGGCGGAAAGAGCGGGGTCAGCAGTTCGCCGAAACCCGCGCCGACCGCCAGCGAAGGGGCGAATATGCCGCCCGGAATGCCGCTGGCAGTGGTCGCCAGCGCGGCGAGGAACTTGGCGGGGCCGAACCAGTATTCGGCATCCGCCCCGCTCAGCAGGTCGCGCGTCGATTCGTATCCCGTGCCCGAAGTTGCCCCCGAGGTGAGGAAGCCGAGTACGCCGACCACGATGCCGCACACCAGCGCGGTGGTCAGCGGACGGGCCTTCAGACGGCTGGCGAAACGCCCACCCGGCCCGCGCAGCGCCAGCACCATGCGCGAGAACAGGCCGCCCGCCGCGCCGCCCGCAAGCCCTGCGATCGGGGCCGCAATCAGCACGGTCAGGATCGGCAGGCTACCGCCCAACTGGCCGAAATAGACATAGTCGCCCGAAATGCCCTGCGCGGTCAGACCGGCAATCATCACTGCGCCCATCACCAGCACCGCGACCCGCTGTTCGTAGGCGACCGACAGTTCCTCGATCGCGAAGGCGATTCCCGCCAATGGCGTATTGAACGCCGCCGCCACGCCCGCCGCGCCGCCCGCGATGTACACGCCCGCGCTGGCATTGACGCGGAACAGGCGGTGGATCTGCACCATGATCGCCGCGCCCAGCTGCACCGTCGGACCCTCGCGGCCGACCGATGCCCCGCCGAGCAGCGCGGCCACGGTCAGGACCGCCTTGAACAGCGCGGTGCGGATCGCGACCAGTCCGGCCATTGCGGCACTGCCGGGCATGCGGCTGGCGGCGATCACCTGCGGAATGCCCGATCCGCGCGCATCGGGCGCAAGCCGGTTGGTCAGCACCACGATCGCGACGAACACCACGGGTGCGGAGACCAGATGAACCCAGGGATATGCGGAAGTCGCCCGGCCGAACAGGTTGGAAGCATGGTCGCCCGCGATCGCGAAACCCAGCGCGACCAGGCCGATCAGGACAGCCCCCACCAGGGTTGCGGCGCGGCGGCTCCAGTCGCTCGGGCTGATCAGCTCCTCCCCCATGCCCGGCAACAGGTTTCTGGCAGGCAAGTGGGGGCGCTTCATGTCGCTCCCCCTATGGCAAGCGGCGCGCACGGTCTAGGGCGTGACCCACCGCGCGGAACCTTCTGTCAGATCGAACTGGGCACGGCAGTGCCCGTCATGGGCGAGATGGAACCAGTCGAGCCGGGTCAACTCGATCAGCAGCACCGCGAAATGCTGACGCGCAGGGATCAGGTCTTCGTCGGTCGGTTCGGGGCCTTCGAACAGCGGCGGGAGACCGGAGGATGCCATTTGCGCGACCGTGCCCGGCGCATCGCCGAGGTAACAGCGCCGGGCGAAGTTGTCGCCCGCGTCCCAAGCCGCCTGCGCCACCGCACTGTCACGCTCGATCCGCGCTCGCCCCTGAACGCGGATCTGCACCTTTTCCGCCTTGTCGTAGAACAGGACGCCGACCCGCGGGTCAGCCTCGACCACGCCGACCTTGGGCGCGCGAGCATCTGTGTGGAAACGCAGGGTCCACGGATCGAAGGCGCGCAGCACCATCACCCGCGCATCGGCATCGCCCGTTGCGATCACCGGCGTGTGCATCGGCGAGCGGCGATCGCGCGCCGCTTGTTCCAGCCGCGCCTGCGCATCGGCGCGGACCTTGTCGAGACTATCGAACATCGTCCCCTCCAACACATTGCGGGGCAACGCATGTCAATGCCCCATGCCCATAGAATTATTCATGATTGCAACTGGAAATATGAACAGGAAACCCTAACTCCGGTTCAGAAATGTGTCAGGCCGTATCAGGCATGTATTGCATACGGACAAAGGGGCCGCCTGGTGGGTGCGGCGCGAATGGTCCATCGCCATGAAGGGAACCGCTAGCACCATGTATAATCCAACAGATCTTTTTCGATATAGCGGGCTGACCGCGCTGGGCCTCGCGCTCGCCGCGACCGGCCTGCCGGCCAACGCCGCCATGACGCAGGCACCGGCCAGCCAGGTTTCGACTTATCTCCAGGCCGACACGCAGTTTGCAGGCCAGCCGTCACGCGAGCAACGTCGCGCCGAACGGCGGGAGGCACGCGGCAACCGGGGCGATCGCTCACAGGCGCGCGAACAGCGCCGTGAGGCTCGTCAGCAACAGCGCCGCGAAGCGCGCCAGGACAGTCAGCCCACGCGCCAGCGTTCTGCGGCCGAACAGCGGGCGTGGGATGCCCGAATGCAGTCGCGTGAGAACTACGCCCGCCAGCAGCGCCGCGATGCCCGCCAGGACGTACGGCAGGACCGGCGGGAAGATCGTCGCGATGCGCGCAGGGACGTCCGCCGCGAAGACCGCCGCGAGGCACGCAGGGACGCAAGGCGCGATTATCGGCAGGATGCCCGCCGGGAAGCACGGCGCGACTATCGGAGTGATGCGCGCCGGGATGCCCGCCGCGACTACCGTCAGGCAGAGCGCCGGGCCGAGCGCCGCGACTATCGCCGGTGGAACCGCAGCTGGCGGAACGACAACCGCTACAACTGGCACCGTTATCGTGCGCAGAACCGGCGGCACTACAACCTGGGCCGTTATTACGCGCCCTATCGCAACTACAGCTATCGCCGGGTCGGGATCGGCTTCTCGCTAGGCAGCCTGTTCTTCGGCAGCCGCTATCAGATCAACGATCCGTGGAGCTATCGCCTGCCGCAGACCTACGGCCCCTATCGCTGGGTCCGCTACTACGACGACGTGCTGCTGGTGAACACCTACACGGGCGAAGTGGTCGACGTGATCCAAGACTTCTTCTGGTAAGCGATCGCTCACCCAATCGAACGCCCCGTCGATCGGCATGATCGGCGGGGCGTTTCGCTTACTGCCGCGCTTTTCCGCCGAAGGGGAGCATCCGGAAGATGCCCAGATCCTTGTCGATGAAGGTGTGCTTCAGCGCGCCGAGGATGTGCAGACCGATCAGGTAGATCATGATCGTGCCCGCGGTCTTGTGAACGTCGAAGATAGTGCCGCCCAGATCCTTGTTCTCGCCCACCGGCAGCGTCGGAATGGTGAACATGCCGAAGAAGTCGATCGGGCGATCGAACATCGAAGTCGCGAGCCAGCCGCCGAGCGGCAGGCCGATCAGCAGGACATAGAACAACACGTGAGTCGTCCGCGCGAGCATTCGCTCCCACGGTGCGTAGTTGTTCGGCAGGCTTGGCAGCGGGTGAGACAGGCGCCAGGCAATGCGGCCCAGCGTAAGCGCGAGGATCAGCATTCCCAGCGCCTTGTGATTGGCGAAAACAGCGCCTTTCTCCGCGTCCGGGAGATGCTCCGCGCTTTCCGCGATACGCCAGTTCACGATGACGAGAACGGCGATAAGCCAGTGAAAGATCATCGCGCCGATGCTGTAGCGCTTCTGGTTGGCTGTTTTCATGCTTGCTTCCCCTCACATGTGCCCCCGCTGTCTAGCGGCCACGCGGCGCACTTGCTAGAAAACTTGCATGACAGACTCGACCACCAAGCCCGCCAAAGTGCCCGATCAGGATGCCATCGCCAAAGTGGGCGAGACCGTCCGCAAGCGGCTGGATGCCGATCCCAAGGCCTACCGAGTTCCCACCGACAAGGCCGAAATCTATGCGGTCGGCGAGTTTCTTACGAGCAACGAGTGTCGCAAACTGGCGGGCATGATCGATCAGGTCGCGCGGCCCAGCTCGCTCTACGAAGGCACCTACAAGGACGGATACCGAACCTCGTATTCGGGCAATTTCGACCGCGACGACCCGATGGTGAAGATGATCAGCCGCCGGATCGACGATTGCCTGGGCCTGCCCGGCAAGTTCGGCGAAACGATGCAGGGCCAGCGCTATCTGCCGGGCCAGCAGTTCAGGGATCACCATGATTATTTCTACCCGAGCGAAAACTACTGGAAACAGGAGAGCAAGAACGGTGGCCAGCGCAGCTGGACCGCGATGATGTTCCTCAACACGCTGAAGGGCAGCGGCGCGACCGCCTTTCCCAATTGCGGGATTGAGATCGAGCCCAAGGCGGGCGTCCTGCTGGTCTGGAACAACGCCAATCCCGACGGCACGCCGAACGAGGATACGCTGCACGCGGGCACGCCCGTAGCGTCGAGCGCGAAATACGTCATCACGCGGTGGTATCGCAGCCGCAAGTGGGGGTAAGCGGGGCTACCCTGCGGTCTTGGCCGCAGCCAGTGCCTCCGCAATCAGATCGCGCGTGTTGACCACGCCATAGAGCGCGATGAAGCTGCCCATGCGCGGCCCCTGTTCGGACCCGAGCAGCGTCTCGTAAAGCGCCTTGAACCAGTCGCGCAGCGACTCGAACCCGAACTCCTCACGCTTGCCGATCTCGTAGACGATCGTCTGCAGGTCTTCCGCGCCCATGTCCGCGGGCACCTGCGACAATTCGCCGTCCAGCGCGGCCAGCGCCGAGGCTTCTTTAGGCGTGGGAGCACGCCGACTGAGTGTCGGGGCAACGAAGTCGCGGTTGTAGGCGAGCGCGGTGGTCACCAGCCCGTCCAGTTCCGGGTGCTTCGCCGGGTCGGGATCCTCGATGTAATTGCCCAGGTACGACCACACCTGCTCGCGCGTTGCGGTCGCGCCCATCACGCCGACCAGATTGAGCAGCAGCCCATAGGTCACCGGGAGGCTCTCGCCCGCCCCTGGCGCTTCTTCCGCCTCGTAACCGCCATTGGCGCGCAGCAGATGCCACGCCGGATTGCCGAGCTGCTTGTCGAGGCTCTGCTCGGGCAGGCGCTCGCGGAATTGCCAATAGTCGTCGACCGCGCGCGGAATCACGCCGACATGCAGATGCTTGGCGCTCTTGGGATTGGGGAAGATGTAGAAGCCCAGCGATTCCTCGCTGCCATAGGTCAGCCACTCGTCGATCGTCAGGCCGTTGCCCTTCGACTTCGAAATCTTCTCGCCCTTCTCGTCGAGGAACAGCTCGTAGATCAGGCCTTCGGGCTTGCGACCGCCCAGCACCTTCGCGATCTTGCCCGACTGCACGCCGGTGTCGGTCAGGTCCTTGCCGTACATTTCGTAATCGACACCCAGCGCGACCCAGCGCATGGCGAAATCGACCTTCCATTGCAGCTTGGCCTGCCCGCCGAGCGCGGACTGCTCGACCACGCTGCCGTCCTCATCGGTGAAGCGAACCGTGCCTTCCTGCGCATCGACGACCTCGACGGGCACCTGCAGCACGCGGCCTGTCACCGGGCTGATCGGCATGATCGGCGAATAGGTCGCCGCGCGCTCTGCCCGCAGCGTCGGCAGCATGATGTCGAGGATCGCCTGGTTGTTGGCCAGCACCCCGCGCAGCGCATCGTCGAACGCTCCGCTCTCGTACTTCTCGTGGCTCGCGACGAATTCGTAGTCGAAGCCGAACCGGTCGAGGAATTCGCGCAGCTTGGCGTTGTTGTGATGCGCGAAGCTGGGGTGATCGGTGCCGAACGGGTTGGGAATGCGGCTGAGCGGCTTGTGCAGGTTGGCCTGCAGCAATTCCGCATTCGGCACATTGTCGGGCACCTTGCGCAGGCCGTCCATATCGTCGCTGAATGCAACGAGACGCGTCTTGCCATCCTCGGGCCGGGCGCCGATCAGCGCTTCGAAAGCGCGGCGCACCAGCGTGGTGCGCAGCACTTCCTGGAAGGTGCCGATATGCGGCAGACCCGACGGGCCATAGCCGGTCTCGAACAGGATCGGCGATCCGTCGGGCTTTGCGCCATCGGGATAGCGTTTGAGCAAACGCTGCGCCTCCTGGAAAGGCCAGGCCTTGGAGGTGCGGGCGGCTTCGATCAGATCTTGCATGCTCATGAGCGCAGCCTGTCGCGCAGGCTCCCCCGTGTTGCAAGCGCGAATGGCCGGAGCGGCAACGCCCCGGCCTTCCGCATCAGTCGTAGTTGACCACTTCGAACTCGATGCCGTCCCAATCGAAGAAGTAGAACCGGTGGCCCGGTTCGTAATCGTCGTGTCCGAATGGTTCGAGACCGTGGCGTTTCACCACCTCCTCGGCAGCGGCCAGATCGTCGACGACGAAGGCAATGTGGTTCAGCGGATTGCCCTTCTCGTACTCGCCGGTCACGTGGCTGCCGGTATAGAGCGCAAGGTAATCCTCGTCGCTGCCAACGTGGACCGAGCGTCCGTATTTCATCGATGGCCCGCGCCAACGCTCATGCCAGCCGAGCAGGTCGATCAGCAGTGCCGCACTGCGCTCGGGGTTGGTGACGGAAATGTTGGCGTGTTCGAGGCGTCCTTTGGGCATCGCGATACTCCTTCATCTGGCGGCACCAGGGCGGCCCCGCAATTGCGATGCGCAGACATATGCAACCTCAACCTCACTTGAGGTCAAGCATCAATGTGCCTATCGCTGTGATCGATGAAAGCGAACGATCTTCTGCCCATTGGCGAGCTTGCCCGCCGCACCGGCCTCAGCGTCTCGGCGATCCGCTATTACGAAGGCAAAGGGCTGATCGAACCGCACCGCACCGGCGGCAACCAGCGGCGCTTCCTGCGCAGCGACATACGACGCCTCAGCTTCATCCTGATTGCGCAGCGGCTGGGTCTGTCGCTGGGCGAGATCGAGGCGCAGCTGGCGCGTCTGCCGCAAGGGCGCACGCCCAATGCGCGCGACTGGGCAGCAATAAGCCGCGCCATCCGCGACCAGCTGGATGCGCGAATCGCCGAACTGGAGCGTGCGCGCGACAATCTCGCTGGCTGCATTGGCTGCGGGTGCCTCAGCCTGAAGCGTTGCGCGCTCTACAACCCGCAAGACAGGCTCGCGAAGGAAGGCCCCGGGCCAAGGACGGTACTCGACTAGGGTCCCTTGCGCCGCTGCTGCGCCATCGCCACAATCTGCTCGGCCGCACTCCAGTGCCCGGCCACCGGGTCGTCTGCCGGATCGATATCGAGCGTCACGTGCGGCGCGATAGTTCGAAAGGTCGACGATCATCGCATCGGCCCCTGCGGACGAGAGGCTGAAAGGTCACGAGACCAAATGATAAATCGCCCACCAGAGCGATCATGCCCCGCCGATGTCGTTAGTCAAGCGGACCCAGCGACGGGTCGAGATCGCGCGGCCGCTTGAAGTGCACAAGCTTGGCGTTCTGCGCGCCCAGCTCGCTCCAGTCGTCGATCGGCAGTTCCAGCACGGCGAAAGATGCGGTCGGGAATTTGACCATAGCCTCGCGGAAATCGGGCGTTTCGTTCTCTTGCGAGACCAGCGCCAGCACCAGATCCTGCAATCCGGGGTTATGCGCCGCAATCAGCACTGCGTCGGCATCGCCCGCCTTGTGCTTGATCACTTCCAGATGCGTCTCCGGCCCGGCGAGATAGAGCCGCTGATCGAAGGTCGGAGCCACGCCGATCGCGGCTTCCTCCAGCGTGAGGCGCACGCGTTCCGCCGGGCTGGCGAGCACCATATCCCAGGTCGGCTCGTGCCGCCGGATATGGCGGCCCATGATTCGCGCGCCTTCGCGCCCGCGCTCGTTCACGCCGCGGTCGAAATCGCGCGTGCTGCTGTCGTCCCAATCGGACTTCGCGTGCCGGAACAGGCCGAGATATTTCACGTGATCCGCCTCATGAGCGCTGCATCCTCAGCCCGTCGTCGTGTCTTCACGCGCGGGCAGGGTTCCTCCCTGCCTTGCCGGTGGCCCCGCTGCAAGGCGCGATACGGCTTCGTCCAGCGTGACGCGGCGAATGGGCGTGCCCGTGGGAAACGCGCTTAGCAGACGGCTTGGGAACGCAGGCGAGAGCACGACGAAGTGGCCGCTGTCTTCGCGCGAACGAATCAGCCGCCCGAAGGCCTGCGCCAGCCGCGCCCGGATGATCCGATCGTCATAGGCACCGCCGCCGCCTGCTTCGTCCGCAAAGGCGGCACGGCGCGCACGGTGGAGGATGGTCGGGCGCGGCCAGGGGACCGCTTCCAGCACCACGCTGCGCAAGCTGTCGCCCGGCACGTCGATCCCGTCGCGCAGGGCGTCGGTCCCGAGCAGGCTGGCACGCGGGTCATCGCCGAAAATGTCGGTCAGCGTGCCCGTATCGATCGGGTCGACGTGCTGCGCGTAGAGCGGCAGATTGCCCCTCGCGAGCCGGTCCGCGATCCGCGCATGGACTGCGCGCAGCCGCTTGATCGCGGTGAACAGCCCAAGCGTTCCGCCTCCCGCAGCCTCGATCAGGCGCGCATATGCTCCGGCAAGGCCCGCAATATCGCCGCGCTTGATGTCCGTGACGATCAGCACCTCGGCCTTGCTCGCATAATCGAACGGGCTCGGTTGGCTGGCGAGCTGCGGGGTAAGCCCGATATGCTCCGCGCCGCTCGCGGCAATCGCGCGGGCCCAGTCGGGTTCGCCATCGGGATCGCGATCGGCCAGCGTCGCGCTGGTCAGCATCACTCCATGCGCGGGCTCCAGCACGATTTTGGCGAAGGGCTTCATCGGATCGAGCCAGCGGCGGTGCAACCCGATGTCATATTCGCGCGCCTCGAACCGGTCGACCGCCAGCCAGTCGACGAAATCGGGATCGGTCGGCCCTCCGATCCTGCGGAGCAAGGCCTCCCACGCGGCGATCAGATCGACCCGCCAGACGAGCGAATGGCGCGCACCTTCGATCCGTGCCCGCCCCTGCCCGTCGAGCCAGTCGGGTGCATCTTCCAGCACCGCCTCCAGCCGCTGGCCAAGCTTCAGCAGCGGTTTGCGGATATCCGCAAGTGCGCCCTGCGCCTCCTGCGCCACGTCGACCAGCGCCCCGGGCGGGTCGGCGATCTCCGTCTCGATCCCGTAGCCCGCTTCGGAGCCGCCGCTCTCGTCTCGGGCGAACACGGTCGCGCGGACCTGCGCGAGCAGTTCTTCAAGCGGGCCGGAGGGCGCCCCCTCGCCGATCCGCCCCAGCCAGCCGTCGGCGGGCAGCGCCTGCGCTGCCGCGATCGCGGCTTCCACCGCCTCGCCGCCGGCATCGTCGTAGGACGCGATGTCGGCCAGCCGCGCGGCGAGTCCGCGCCTACGCCCGCGCGTGTTGCGCTCCGGGCCGATGATCCACCGGCGCAGCTCGATCGCTTCCTGCCCGCTCAGCGCGGCGGCGAAGGTGCTGTCGGCGGCATCGAAAACGTGATGGCCTTCGTCGAAGATCAGCCGCGTGGGTGGCTGGCCGTGATGGCGGCCGCGCGCGGCGTTGATCATCACCAGCGCGTGGTTCGCGATCACCAGATCGGCCTGCGCACTGGTCCGCGCGGCGCGTTCGATAAAGCACTTCCGGTAATGCGGGCACCCGGCATAGACGCACTCGCCGCGCTGGTCGGTCAGCGCCGAAATCCCGCGTCGGGGGAACAGCGTGCCGAGCCAGCCGGGCAGGTCACCGCCGATCATGTCTCCGTCGCGCGAATACTGCGCCCAGCGCGCGACCAGCTGCGCCAGCACCGCGCCGCGCCCGGCAAACCCGCCCTGCATCGCGTCTTCCAGATTGAGCAGGCACAGATAATTCTCGCGCCCCTTGCGCACCACCACCGGCGCGCTGCCATCGGCGCGCTTTTCTGGCCAAGCGCGGCGGCTTTCGCGGCGCAGCTGACGCTGGAGGTTCTTTGTATAAGTGCTGACCCAGAGCGTGCCCTGCGACCGCTCCGCCCACACGCTGGCGGGGGAGAGGTAGCCAAGCGTCTTGCCGATTCCGGTGCCCGCCTGCGCAAGCAGCAGGTGGGGCTTGCCCCGCCCCTCACGCGGAGCGAAGATGCGGGCGACATCGCCTGAGTAGGCGCGCTGCCCCTCGCGCTTTTCCGCGCCTTCGCCGGTCAGCCGGGCGAGCTGGGCGTGCACTTCTTCTTCCCCGATCGAGACCTGCGCAGGCTGCGGACGCTCCGGCGCATCTTCCCACTCGGGCAGCGTCGCGAACAGCCAGCGTTCGGCACGTTCGGGCCTGTCAACGAAAGGCCCGAGCACTTGCGCCCACGGCCAGCGCGCCCGGGCGAGCGATTGCAGCGTGCTCCATGCCCCGTACCGCTCCGCCCAGTCGTCTCGCCCGCACACCGCCAGCATCGCTGCCAGCGCTCGCTGGAGAAAGGCGGGAGTTGCACTCTCATCCTCAGGCGGATCGATCCCCAGCGTGGCAGCCAGCCCCTTCGGCGTGGGCACGCAGAACCGCGCGGGGTGGAGGAAGGCGTACAACTCCAGCAGGTCGAGGCCGGAGAGATCGGGATAGCCCAACCGTGCGGCGACCAGCGGCGCGTTGAGCAGCAGCACCGGCGTATCGGCGCAGGCATTGATCGCCTGCCCCTTGCCGATCTCTTGCGTGGGGCCGCCCGGCGCGGCCAGCCACAGCCCCGCATGGCTGGCGTGAAGCGCGGGCAGAGCAGGCGGTTCGGGGGTCGGCGCGGCCATCGCGGGGTAGTTTCGGGTCCGTGGAACGAAAAGTAAACAGCTGCGAGGATTCGGAGAGCTTAAGCCCCAGCGTTGCCGACTACGAAGCACGCCGCCGCAAACAGGAACCCTGCCCAGCGATTCGCGCGGAAACGGTGCAGCGGGTTGCCCGGGTCTTTCTCGTCCAGCGTCACGACCTGCCAGCCGAGGTGCCATGCAACCGGCAGCAATGTGAGCCACGCCACCGGGTCCGCGCGCAACAGCCAGAAGCCGAGCGCCCACAGCGCGACCGCCAGCGCATAGCATGCCGCCACGCCCTGCTTCACTTTGCCGCCCATCCGCAGCGCGGATGAGCGGATGCCGACCAGCGCGTCGTCTTCACGGTCCTGCAGCGCGTAGTTCGTGTCGTAGCCCACGGTCCACAGCACGCAGCCCAGATAAACCGCGATGGGCACGCCCCAGTTGCCATCGGCCAGCGTCGCCCAGCCGACCAGCAGGCCCCAGTTGAACGTCAAGCCCAGCCACGCCTGCGGCCACCAGGTGATGCGCTTCATGAAGGGATAGGCGGCGACCAGCAGCAGGCTCGCCAGAGCGATGATCTGGGCCTGCAGCGGGAGCTGCAGCAGCACGATCAGGCCGACGAAGCTGAGCACCGCGAGCCAGATCCACGCGGTCCGCTTGCTCACCCGCCCGCTGGCGATCGGGCGACTGGCGGTGCGAGCCACCTGCCGGTCCAGCTCGGCATCGGTGATGTCGTTATAGACGCAGCCCGCGCCGCGCATCGCGATCGCGCCGACAAGCATCCAGCCGAGCAGCCCCCACTGCCAGCCCGCGCCCGCCAGCCACACGCCGAAGACGCAGGGCCAGAACAGCAGCCACCAGCCGATAGGCCGGTCGAAGCGGGCCAGCTGCGCAAGATCGCGGGGAAGCTGCGGCAGCCGCTCGATCAGCCCCCTGTGCTCGCTGTCGGGGACGATCGTTTCTACGGAGTCGCTGGTGCTCATGGACTTGCTCCCTAGCGCGCCGCGTGGCACCTGCCCAGCCATGCCCGCAACCCCCGCCTGGCCCCCGAAAAGCGCCCCGCGCCTGTTCGTCGAGGATGAGCTTGGCGAAGGCAACACCTTCGCTCTCGATGGCAATCGTGCGCATTATCTGGGCAAGGTCATGCGCGTGTCCGAAGGCGACACCGTGATCCTGTGCGACGACCTGACCGGCGAATGGGCCGCCCGAGTCGGGCTGGTAGACAAGCGCCGGGTCGATGTGACCGTGGTCGAGCGCTTGCGCCAGCGTGAGGCGGTGCCCGACCTTTGGCTGTGCCCCGCCCTGCTCAAGAAAGACCGCTTCGACCTGGTGCTGGAAAAGGCGACCGAGCTGGGCGTCGCGGCGATCCACCCGGTGCTCACGCGTCGCTGCGTTGCCGACAAGCTCAACCCCGAACGTGCGGCGACCATCGTCACCGAAGCGGCGGAGCAATGTGCGCGCACCGCGCTGCCGCAGGTGGCCGGGCCGGTGAAGCTGGACGCGCTGCTGGCCGACTGGCCCACAGAGCGCGCGCTGTTCTTCGCGGACGAGGAAGGGGGCGAGGATGCGGCCAGCGCCTTCGCCCGCCACGGTGCCCCCGCCGCAATCCTGACAGGCCCGGAAGGTGGCTTCGACGATGCGGAACGCGCGGCGATCCGCGCCCTGCCACAAGCGACCCCGATCACGCTCGGCCCCCGCATCCTGCGCGGCGAAACCGCGACCATTGCCGCGATCTCGATCTGGATGGCGCAGGCGGGCGACTGGTCTCCTGTGTCAGGAGGCGAAGAATAATTTCCTTCCCTCGCGAGAACCAGTTTTCTAACGCCACCCGATGAGCACACGCAACGCATCGAACGAAGACGATCCCGTCATCGAAAACCGCGACCAGCTGGTCGCTCCGATGCAAGCGGGTGAGAAGCCCAAATCCGCCTGGCGGATCGGCACCGAGCACGAAAAGCTGGTCTACAAGCGCAGCGACTTCCACGCACCGAGCTATGACGAGCCCGGCGGCATCCGCGATATCCTGCTAAGTTTGCAGGACTTCGGGTGGAAGCCGGTGGAAGAGGGCGGCAAGGTTATCGCGATGAGCGGCGATGACGGCACGGTCAGCCTGGAACCTGCGGGCCAGCTCGAACTCTCGGGCGCGCCGCTCGAAAACCTGCACGAAACCTGCAACGAGGCAGGTCGGCACCTCAGCCAGGTGAAGGAAATCGGCGAACGCTGCGGAGTCGGTTTCCTCGGTCTGGGCATGTGGCCCGACAAGACCCGTGAAGACCTGCCGATGATGCCCAAGGGGCGCTACGATATCATGGCGCGCCACATGCCGACGGTCGGCAATCTCGGGCTCGACATGATGCTGCGCACCTGCACGATCCAGGTCAATCTGGACTATTCTTCCGAAGTCGACATGGCGCAGAAATTCCGCGTCGGCCTGGCGCTGCAACCGCTCGCCACAGCGCTGTTTGCGAATTCGCCCTTCACAGAGGGCAAGCCCAACGGATACCTGAGCTATCGCAGCCACATCTGGTCGGACACCGACCCCCATCGCACCGGGATGCTGCCATTCGTCTTCGACGAGGACTTCGGCTACGAACGCTATGTGGACTACATGCTCGACGTGCCGATGTACTTCGTTTTCCGCGACGGGAAGTATCTCGATGCGGCGGGCCTCAGCTTCCGCGATTTTCTTGATGGCAAGCTGTCGATCCTGCCGGGCGAAAAACCGACGACAAGCGACTGGTGGGACCACCTCTCGACCGCGTTCCCCGAAGTACGGCTCAAGAGCTTCCTCGAAATGCGCGGCGCGGATGGCGGGCCGTGGAGCCGAATCTGCGCCCTGCCCGCACTGTGGGTCGGCCTGCTATACGACCAGGGCGCGCTCGATGCGGCGTGGGATCTGGTCAAGGACTGGTCGATGGAAGAGCGCGAGACCCTGCGCAACGCAGTGCCCAAGGAAGGTCTCGCCGCGAGTGTGCCGGGCGGACGCACGCTGCAGGATCTGGGCAAGGACGTGCTCGAAATCGCACGGTCGGGCCTCACCGCGCGCGCGCGGTTGAACACGGGCGGCGACAACGAGACCGGTTTTCTCCAGACGCTCGACGAGATCGTCGAAAGCGGTAAGTCGCCCGCCCAGCGGATGCTCGATCGCTATCACGGCGAATGGGGCGGCGATATCACCCGGGTCTACAAGTACAGCTTCTAGCCCGCAGCGTTCATTCCGCAGGATGGAGCGGCGGCTGGCTGCGCCCGCGCGAGATTGCATGGCCCAGCGCCCCGATGGCGACCGTGAGCGGTCCGTTGCGGCTCATCCATGCGTGGTATTCGCGATATTTGGCATCTTCGCGCAGCAAGTGCGCCTCTTCGGTGCGCGCGCGCCAGTAATAGATCCCCGAGACAAGCGCGAGGCCGACGATATTGCGCACGGCCTCCAGCAGCCCTCCATCGGTGACGAGGAAGGGCAGCGCCGCACTCCACCAGAACAGGTTCTTGGACAGATAGGCCGGGTGGCGGGTGAAGCGGTAAGGCCCGTGGGTGATCACGCCGCGATAGGTCAGGTTGGAGAACCGCAGGCCGAAGACCACCGTCGCCCAGGCATACATGCCGGTCAGCACCACCAGCCAGCCGCCCCACAGCGCCATCAGCCACGGCTCGCCCGCCAGCCAGTGCTGCCAGCCGGGAGCGTTGTTTTCGTAGGATAGCAGGCCGCCCGCGCCTGTGATCCCGTAGACGAACGGGGGGTAGCACAGCAGCGCGGCGATCCAGCCGGCAAGAAACGGGTTGCCGCTGCGGATATGCGTATCGAGCGGGCGCAGCGTCATGACATAGCCGACCGTGCCGATCTGCACGTCAATGACGAACAGCAGCGAGATGACCGCCAGCGCCAGCGCACCGGGCCGGGTCGCCAGCGCGGCAGGGTCGGCGTTGACCACCTCGGCGAAACCGCCGGGAAGGATCGAGATCATGAACGCGCCGAAGAAGCCCTTGATGATCCACGCGCGCCAGTGGCCGATCACCTTTTCGCGGTCCCACTGCTCGCGGGCGAGCAGGAACGCCCCGAAATGCCAGGTGCCGTCGCGCGGCTCCTCCATCCGCCGGTCGATCCAGAAGATGTAGGGCACCGACAGGATGAGCGCGGGCACTGCCGCGTAGGCCAGCACCTCCATCGCGAACAGGTAATTGCCATCCCAGTACCATCGCCCGATCCCGTAAAGCACCGCGATCATCGCCCAGGTTGCCCACAGGCCCGTCAGTTTGGTGAAGGATACTGCGCGCATACTTTTCGACGCTGCGGGATTGCCCAGCGCAAGACCGGTCGAGGCCCGGCGATGGACTTTGTCGACGAGAATCGACCACAAAACCATCGGCACGCCGCTGGCGAGCAGGCCACACAGCGCCGCATAAGGGCCGGCCAGCCGCGCATGCGGGCCGGGCAGATCGAGCGCGGCCGAGATTTCAGGAAAGGCGCGACAGAACGCGATCCAGCCGAGCAGTCCGGCGAGGCCGACGAGACCCACGCCAGCGGACACATCGCTGCGGGGCAGTTGCGAGCTGGAGGCGTCTTCGCGCATGACGCCGCCATAGGCCGATAAAGGTTAAATGCTCGGTAACGCGGCGGCTCTCAAGGCCGCCGCGCCACGGTTTAGCGGAACGCGGTGACGGTGCCGCTATCGTCGAGAACGTAGAGCGTGTTGTTCGCGACGATCGGCGGCAGGCTGACCCCCGCTTTCAGCTCGGTCATCAGGTTGGCCGCGCCTTCGCCAACGCTCAGCTGCCACAGCTCACCGTTCGAATTTGCTACGTAGAGCATGTTGTTGGCGAGCACCGGACCGGTCCAGAAGATCGGTCCCTTGCGGTCTTCCTCGTCGCGATAGCGGGCAAGCTGGGTGATCCAGCGGATCTTGCCGCTGCCCCGTGCGATCGCGAGCAGGCGCGCATCGCTGGTCAGGGTGAACAGCCACTCGCCCGCCAGCGCGGGGGTCGAAATTCCGGCAAGATTGAGTTCCCACACGCGCTGGCCGGTGACCAGTTCGTAGGCGGCCATGCGGCCACCCTGACCCAGTGCATAGACGCGGCCGCCATCGATGATCGGATCGGCATCGATGTCGGTCAGGCTGCCGACCTCGGTCGAGATCGAAGTGCGCGCCAGCGCATCGGCCCACAGCTCGCGCCCGTTCTCGTAACGATAGGCGACCAGTTCGCCCGAGCTGTAGCCCGCCACGATCGTGCCCTGCCCGGCTGCAGGCGATGCCACGCCGAACACGCCCGCCTGCGCGGTCGAACCGGAATTTTCCCATTCGACAGTGCCATCGTCCTGGTTCAGCGCGATGATCCGGTTGTCCTGCGTCATCACCAGCACGAGGTTGAACGCGAGCGTCGGCGAGTCGCGCAGCGGCCCGGCGGGGCTGGCGCTCCATATCTCGCTACCGTCGGCGGCATTCAGCGCGACGACCTGGCCGGTGCCGCTGGTCGCGAACAAGCGGTTGCCCGCCACTGCAATGCCGCCCCCGAAGGCCGCGCCACGCATGTCCGAAGCCATCTCCGGCCGGTATTCCCACTTGCGTGCACCGGTATCCGCGTCGAACGCGTGGACCGTGCCCGCAGTATCGGTGACATAGAGCGTCCCGTCGGCGACGATCGGTGCCGCACCCAGACGGCGCTTGTTGCTCGACCCGGGTATCTGCGTAGTCCAGGCTTGGGTCGGGCTGGCGCCCAGCGCGAGGTGGCCGTAACTCTTGCTCGGCGTGCCACTGGCCATCGACCAGCTCTCGTTCACGCGGGCCGGTGGCAACACCACCGATACGCCCGCGAGGCTTGGGTCGACCCTGGCACCGCTTTCGATACGCGAGAGGACCGGCTCGCGGTTGCCCACGGTCGGGGTGACCTTCTTGTCTCCGCCGCCGAACAGACCGCCCGAACAGCCGGTGACGAGCAGCGCCGCGAGAAGAAGCGGGGTGGCACCAATGGATCGCAAGGTCATCCTCCGAAATTTTGCCCCGTCGCGGGGGCCAAGTGTTATATGTCTGCCGCCTATTGCGGCTGCGCGCCCATCGGCGGCGCACCGCCCGCGCCGGCGGACCCGCGCAGACTTTCGATCAGTTCGTCGACATCGCCGACCGCATCCACGCCCAGCACGCTCGCCATCTGGCGTGCGCGACCGCGGATCGTATCGGGCACGTCGTCGTCCATGGCAATTTCACCGAACAGCTTGCCGGCGCGTTCCTTGTCGCCACCTTCGAGATAGGCCATCGCCAGGATCTCGCCCGCGCTGCCGTAATAGGGCTGGTCCGGCTGGGCCAGCGGGGTCAGGCGGCGGATCACCTCAGCGGGCTTCATAGAATCATAGCCGGCAACGACGGCGCGCAGTTCCGCAAGATCGCGCAGCGATTGAGGCACATCCTCGTCCGCGGCAACCTGGCCGAACAGTTCGGCGGCTTCCTTCGCCTGGCCCTGCTCCAGCGCGATGCCGGCGCGCAGCATCTGGGCCTGCGTCTTGCCCCCGCCACGACCATCCTCGGCCAGCGGTGCCAGCGCCTCGTCGGCCTGATCCAGATTGCCAGCCTCGACCTGGTCGAGCGCGGTCACCAGCGTTTCGGATTCGGATTCACGATTGACTTCGCTCTGCCCGCTGAAGAACAGGACCGCGCCGAACGCGATCAGCCCCACCACCACCACACCGATGATGTAGATCCCGTAACGGGTCCAGACATTGCGGTACTGATCGGTGCGGACGGCATCATCCACCTCGCGCAGCAGCGCTTCGTCCTGCGCGGCCTGGGTCTTGGCCTTGCGGTCGGCCGCCTTTGCGCTGTCGCGATTGGGTAACAGGGCCACGCCTGGGGGACTTTCCTTAAAACTGCCGGGAACGGGGCGGTTCTTTAAACCATGACGCCATCAATTCAATAGCCACCGGTTGAAGAGCAGCGCGGGTGAATGGGCGCTGAAAGCGCGCGCGTGTGCCGGTCAGCGGATCACTCCGCCGCCCAGTGCGCTGTCGTAGAGCCGCCGGTAGGTCGCGATCATTGCCGCCTGGTCGAAGTGCTTGCGCGCCTTCGCCCGGTTGGCCTGCCCGATCTGGGCCCGCGAATCCGGATCGGCGGCAAGCTCCAGCAGCGCCTTGCCCAGCGCGGCCTCGTCTTTCGGGGGCACGATGAATCGCGCATTCTCTTGCGCCACCATCGCCGCGATATCCCCCACCGCAGGTGCCGCAACCGGCAGCGCAGCGGCCATCGCCTCGACCACCGAAATCGGAAACTGTTCGGAGCGGGAGGACAGCGCGAAAATATCGAACAGCCCGATATAGCTCGCCGGATTGGCGACGAATCCGGGAAGGTGAACGCGATGTGCAATGCCCGCCGCTTCCGCAGCATCGCGAATCGCATCGCGCTGCGGCCCCTCGCCAACGATCACCAGCTGCCATTCCTCGGGCAGGCCAGCGACCGCGCGCACCAGCGCAGTGAGGTGCTTGACCGGGCGCAGGCCTGCCAGCGCACCGACCCATTGCTCGCCCTCGTGCTTGATCACACCGCGCAGCGCATCTTGCGGCGGGCGCACATCGAATTTTGCAGTGTCGATTCCATTGGGGATATGCTTCACCCGGCCGATCGGCTGCTGCCACGCCTGCAAGGCGATCCCTTCCAGTACCTCGGAGGGCACCACCAGCCCGCTGGTCTTGCCCAGCGCAATTCGGCGATACCAGTTGCGGCTGGTTTTCAGCCTCTCCTGCTCATCTTCGTTGAAGCCATCCTCGTGGTGGATCAGCGGCGGCAGGCCCATCGAATCAGCGAACAGCGTGTGCGCCATCACCGCGTCCATCGCACCCCAGTTATAGGTCAGAACCAGATCATAGGGTTGCATCGCGCGGGCAAGTTGCTGAAGCCGGCGCGGCAAGGGCTTGCCCTGCAAGGGGGGGAAGTCGCGCGGGTAGCGCACCTCGGCGCCTTGCGCGATATGCTCCGCCGCACCGTATTGGCCCGGATCGGCAGAGACGATCGCGTGGCACAGCGCATCACCGAAAGCGTTGATCAGCTGCACGCTGCGCAGTTCCTTCCCCCCGGCAGCAAAGGTCGAGTGGAGATGAAGCACACGCGGCGCCCCTTCGCGCGTGGAGCCTGTCATCAGGCGGTTTCCCGGGTGCGGACCTTCGCCAGCAGCGCGTCGATCGCAGCGATCGCCTCGGGCTCGTCGAGCATCGGCGCATGGCCGGTATCGGGCACCAGGACGACCTCCATCTCCGGGCTGCGGGCCTTCATCTGCCGCACGGTTTCTTCGGACAACAGATTGGACAGCGCACCGCGCACAAGCAGCATCGGTGTGTTGCCGAGCGATTCGAACGCCAGCCACAGGTTGGCAGGCGGGGCACCGCCGCTATCCGGGGTTTCGCGGAAGGCATCGCCCAGCGCCATGTCGTAGTCGAAGCTGATCCGCCCGTTCTGGCCCAGCACCATCACGCGTTTGGCTGCCAGCAGCCAATCGTCCAGCTGATAGGTCGGATGCGCGTCCTCGTGTGTTTCCTGCAAGGCGCGCGCGGCGTGCATCCAGGTGGGGAAGCTGCGCCCTTGGCCGACATAGCTGCGAATCTTCTCGAGCCCGGCATCGTCGATTTCGGGGCCGATATCGTTGAGTACGGCACCGGCGACTCGGTCGGGCGCGCGGCTGGCGAGTAAAATCGTCATCAGCCCGCCCAGCGAAGTGCCGATCGCTACGAAACGGTCGATTCCTCGTTCGGCGAGCAGCGCCTCGACATCCTCGACATAGTGCAGCGGTGTATAGGTCGCCGCGTTGTCGGCGTAATCGCTCTGCCCGCGCCCGCGCATCTCGGGCACGATCACGCGCCATTCGGGCGACAGCCGCTCTGCCAGATCGGCGAAATCGCGCGAGTTCCGGGTCAGCCCGTGCATGCACAGGATCGGCGGACGGCCATCGTCACCCCCAGGGTAGTCGCGATAATATAGCTTGAGGCCATCGGAACTGCGCCAAAAGCCGTCGGTAAAGCGCTGATCCATGGACATCTTTCAAATCTGGTCTGGACGGGTCGGTTGCGCGGGAGCCCGCGCGGCCCCACTATTGGCGCGATGGTCGAAATTCCGCAACAGCACCGCGACACCGGCTCCCCCCCGATCCTCGATCTGGCCGAGTGGATCGCCGATCCAGTAAAGGCTGCCGACTTCCCACGCACCACCCTGCGGTGGCGCAACGACCGGGCGGCGGCCGATATCGACCTCGCCGATCTGTCGGACGAAGAATGGCTGGCCCATTTCGGTCGCTTCAAATGTCTCCCCGGCAATCTGCCCCAGCCGCTCGCGTTGCGATATCACGGGCACCAGTTCCGGGTGTATAATCCGGAACTTGGCGACGGCCGCGGATTCCTGTTCGCCCAGCTGCGCGACCACGACGGGCGCCTGATGGATCTGGGCACCAAGGGTTCGGGCCAGACACCCTGGAGCCGCGCCGGCGACGGGCGGCTGACGCTGAAAGGCGCGGTACGCGAACTGCTCGCGACCGAGATGCTCCAGGCACTTGGCATAGATACCTCGAAAACACTCTCGATCGTGGAAACGGGGGAAGAACTGGTTCGCGGCGACGAACCCTCGCCCACCCGCTCCGCCGTGCTCACCCGGCTCAGCCACGGCCACATCCGCATCGGCACCTTCCAGCGGCTGCTCGCTCACGACGAACCGGAGCACATGCGCCAGCTCGTTGATTATTGCCTGACCCAGTTCCCCGGCCCGCCCCCACCAGAGGATGCGCCCGACCGGGACGATCCGGCGGTGCGCCTGCTGCACCAGGTGGTCGACCGGACGGCCGATCTCGGTGCGAGCTGGATGGTCGCCGGCTTCGTCCACGGCGTGCTCAACACCGACAACATGAACATCTCGGGCGAGAGTTTCGATTACGGCCCGTGGCGCTGGCTGCCCAGGTGGGAGCCGGGATTCACCGCCGCCTATTTCGATCACGCGGGACTTTATGCCTTCGGACGCCAGCCAGAGGCGCTCGGGTGGAATTGTGCACAGCTTGCCACCGCCTTGCGGCTCGTCGCCCCGTCCGAAGGCCTCATTGCCGCGCTCGAGCGCTTCGGCACGCTCTATCCCGGCCACCTGCGATGCCGGTGGCTGTGGCGGCTGGGCGTCGCTCCGCAGGACGAGGCGCGGGACGCAGCCCTGATCGCGGGGTGCGAGCGGCACATGCGCGAAACCGGGCAATCCCCCGACGAATTCTTCTTCGCGCATCGGGGCGGACGGGCGCAATCCCCGGAACTCAAGGCGCTGTTGGCCGATTATGAAGCGAGCGCGCCCGATCACGACTACTGGCATGACGGCGCGCCGCAGAGCATGCTGTACGACGAGGTGGAAGCGATCTGGTCGGCAATCGACCGCGACGACGACTGGCAGCCACTGCTGGACAAGGTCGTGGCGGTCCGCAGGATGGGGCAGGCGCACGGCACCGCGCCAGAGCCCGCCGCGCGACGGGCAGGTGACGAAAGTGAAAAGGCACGCTAATGCGCGCCGCTAGGCCAGAATACGGCAGCTGGGCTGCCGAAACGAGGAACTGAGGAACTGCCCGGAGTGCCACTTTCCGAGATCGTGTCGTTCGAACCCGCCACCGGGCGGGAACTCTTCCGCTCGTCCATCGGCGATGTCGATGAGGCGGTAGCCCGCGCGCGCGAGGCGTTTCCCGGCTGGGCCTCTCGCCCCGTCGCCAATCGCATGGAACTGGTCCGCCGCTTCGCGAACGAAGTGCTCGCCGCGACCGACGAATTCGCAGAGCTGATCGCCCGCGAAACCGGCAAACCGCTGTGGGAAGCCAAGACCGAGGTCGAGGCGGTGATCGGCAAGGTCGAGATTTCGATCAATTCCTATCTCGAACGGACCGGGCAGAAAAAGCTCGACAGCGCGCTGGGCGGCAGCTCGGCCGTGCGTCACAAGCCGCACGGCATCATGGCCGTGCTCGGCCCCTACAATTTCCCCGCGCACCTGCCCAACGGCCACATCGTGCCCGCGCTGATCGCGGGCAACACGGTGGTCTTCAAGCCGAGCGAGAAGACCCCGGCGGTGGGCGCATTGCTGGTCGAATGCTTCCATCGCGCAGGGATCGACAAGCACGTAGTCCAGGCGCTGATCGGCGGGCCGGACGAAGGCAAGGCGCTGGTTGCGCATCCCGAAGTCGACGGCGTGCTGTTCACCGGCAGCGCGCAGGCGGGGATCGCGATCAACCGCAAATGCGCGACCAATCCGGGCAAGATCCTGGCGCTGGAGATGGGCGGAAACAATCCGATCGTGGTCACGAAGACGCCCAAGGTCGAGGATGCGGCGCTGCTGATCGTCCGCTCCGCGTTCACCACCGCAGGCCAGCGCTGCACCGCCGCCCGGCGCCTGATCGTGACCGAGGACATGTACGACCAGACGGTCCAGGCCGTGAAGAACCTGATCCCCAAGCTCATCGTCGACGAACCTTTTGCCGACCCCGCCCCCTTCATGGGCTGCGTGATCGACAACCAGGCGGCCGACCAGCTGGCGGAGAGCTTCCTCTATCTGCTGTCCAACGGCGGTAAGGCGATCCGCCACCTCAAGCGGCCGCAGGAAGACAAGCCCTTCGTCACGCCCGCGCTGATAGACACGACGGCGATGGAAGAACGCCCGGATGTCGAGCTGTTCGGCCCACTGCTGCAGGTGATCAAGGTACCCGATCTTGATGCAGGGATCGCGGAGGCGAACAACACGCGCTTCGGCCTGTCGGCCTCGCTGATCGGTGGCGCACCGGAGGATTACAACCATTTCTGGGCCAATATCCGCGCGGGCATCGTCAACTGGAACCAGCCGACCAATGGTGCATCCTCCAAGCAGCCCTTCGGCGGGCTCGGCCTGTCGGGCAACCATCGTCCGGCTGCCTATTATGCTGCGGATTACTGCGCCTACCCGGTAGCCAGCAGCGAGATCGGGCAGCCGCGCTCAAGCATGGGCGTCGGCTTCAAGACCGACTGAGCATGTCCACCGACATGAAAACGCCCCGACACTCTTGTGCCGGGGCGCCTTCCACGGCGCTGGTGGGACGCCGCGCCCTGGCCCTCCCGTAGAAGCGCCAAAGCTCGTAATTCCGGGCCGATCGACAGGCGCGATGTGTGGCCTCCCGAATCGGTATGTGTTCATAAATAGGGGCATTAAGCTGAACAATCAGCAACGCTTGTTCGGGCTTTCGTACAGGACTACGGCGCACCCGTGAGCGAGAATGAAGCACCCCGGCCATCTGGCCTTCCGCAGGCGCTGGGCGCCTATGTCGTATGGGGCTTCATGCCTTTGTACCTGCTGATGGTGAAGCAGGTGCCTGCGTTCGAATTCGTCGGCTGGCGGATCGTTTGGACGCTGCCGATCTGTCTCCTCATCGTTGCCTTCCGCAGGCAGTTTCCGGCCATTCGCGAAGCCCTGAGAGATGTCCGGGCGGTGCTGGTACTGGCGGCCAGCGCGGTCCTCATTGCGGTGAACTGGCTCGTCTACGTGTGGGCGATCCAGCAGGGCGAGGTCTATGCGGCAAGCCTTGGCTATTACATCAATCCGCTGGTCAACATCCTGCTCGGCACACTGATCCTCAAGGAGACGCTGAGCCGCGCGCAGTGGGTCGCGGTGGCGCTGGCCGCAGTCGGGATCGCGATCCTCGCCGCAGGCGCGCTCTCGACCCTGTGGATCAGCCTGACCCTGGCCTTCAGCTTCGCCACCTACGGCCTGCTGCGCAAGCAGGTGACGGTCGGCGCCCTGCCCGGCCTCACCATCGAGAGCGCGATCCTGCTGATCCCCGCACTGGGGGTTGCCGCGTGGTACTGGGCAAGCCCGCAGGGCTCTTCCTTCGATAACAGCCTCGCGCTCTCCCTCGCGATCATGCTCGGCGGGCTGCTGACCGCCTTGCCGCTGCTGATGTTCGCGATCGCGGCGCGGCGGATGGACTACTCGGTGCTTGGCTTCGTGCAGTTCCTCGCGCCGAGCATCGTCTTCATCCTGGGCCTGACCGTGTTCGGCGAAGAGCTGCACCCGGCAGAGCTGTTCTGCTTCGGCTGCATCTGGCTCGCCGCGGCGATCTTCGTGTGGGACCTGCTGGCCAAGCGCCGCGCGGCGCGCAAGCCGGTCCCGACCGCCTAACCCTCGGCAAGGCTCCACCCGATCGTCTGCCCGGCCATGAACGGCACGATCTGCGTCGCTGCCGCCGGAATGCTGTCAGGCACCGCCTGCTCGCGCTTCACCAGCGTCACCGTGCTCTCGTTCACCGGCAGGCCGTAGAAACGCGGCCCGTTGAGCGAAGCGAAGGCTTCGAACCGGTCCAGCGCGGCCTCCTCCTCGAAGACTTGGAGATAGGCCTCCAGCGCGTGCGGCGCGTTGTAGATCCCCGCACAGCCACACGCGCTTTCCTTCGCGTGCTGTTCATGCGGGGCGCTGTCGGTGCCGAGGAACACCTTGCCCGAGCCGCCGGTCGCGAACGCGCGCAGCGCAAGCCGGTGCTCTTCCCGCTTGGCGACAGGCAGGCAGTAGGCATGCGGCCGCATCCCACCCACCAGCATCGCATTGCGATTGATGTGTAGGTGATGCGGGGTGATCGTCGCGCCGACCGTATCGCCCGCGCTTTCCACGAACTCCACCGCATGACGGCTGGTGATATGCTCGAAGGCGATCTTCAGCTGCGGCAGATCGCGGTGCAGCGGTGCCAGAATCCGGTCGATGAACACCGCCTCGCGGTCGAAGATGTCGACCTCGGCATCGGTCACCTCGCCATGTACGCACAGCACCATGCCCGCCTCGGCCATCGCCTCGAACACGGGGCGCAGCTTGCCAATGTCGGTCACCCCGTGCGCGGAGTTTGTGGTCGCGTTGGCAGGGTAGAGCTTGGCCGCGGTGAACACGCCGTCGCGATAGCCCCCGATCAGGTCCGCCGGGTCGGTGTCGTCGGTCAGGTAGGCGGTCATCAGCGGGGTGAAGTCCGCACCTTCGGGCACTGCCGCCCTGATCCGGTCGCAATAGGCGCGCGCCAGCGCGGCAGTCGTCACCGGCGGTGTGAGGTTGGGCATCACGATGGCGCGGGCGAACTGCCGCGCGGTCGCACCGACCACGCTTTCCAGCATTGCGCCGTCGCGCAGGTGCACATGCCAGTCGTCGGGGCGGCGGATGGTGAGGCTGTTGGTCATGCCCCGCGCTCTAGCCCAACCCTGCCCCGGAGGGGAGCCCTGAGACACTTGAGACAGTGTCCAGGGGCAAAAAACTCCGCCCCTCTCGCGGGCATGACAAGCAAGCGGGAGGAGGAGTCTACGCAGCGCATCGCGCAGCCAATATAGCCCGCGCCATGCCTGTAGGACAGCGCCGGGTGGCATGATGGCGCGTGGAGCCCTATCTCGGCTGGCATGACAGCAACCCGCCTCGCAAACCGCGCCGTAATCCGCCTCAGCCCGACCGCAGCGGGGGAGGATGTCGCAGGATTTCTGCAAGGCCTGCTGACCAACGACGTGACCGGAGAGCTGCCCGCCTACGCCGCCCTGCTGAGCGCGCAGGGCAAGACCATGTTCGACATGATCGTGTGGCCGGGCCGCGCGGGCGAGCATGGCGCGACGATCCTGCTCGATTGCGAGGTCGATGTGGCGGACGATCTGGTCAAGCGCCTCTCGCTCTACCGCCTGCGCCGCAAGATCGAGATCGCGCGTGACGAGAGCCTGGCCGTGCACTGGAGCGCACGGGCCGTCGACGCCCATCCGCCCGATCCCCGCCTCCCCGCGCTCGGCCATCGCTGGCTCGCCGCTGCCGACGACAGCGAGCCTGCCGATGCGGCATGGCTGACGCACCGCCTATCGCTCGGCGTGCCCGAAGGTCAGGCGGAATTAGCCGACATTCTGTGGCTGGAGACCAACGCGGTGGAACTGCACGGCGTCAGCTTCAACAAGGGCTGCTATATCGGGCAGGAGAACACCGCGCGGATGAACTGGCGGCAGAAGGTCAACCGGAGGCTGGTGGTGGTGCCGCTCGACCGTTCGGAAGAGAAGCGCCGCAAGGCCGAGCATCCGGAGCTTGGATATGCGGTCGATCACCTGCGGGTGAGTGATATTCCGTCAGACCTCGTGCCTGGATGGATGCGGCTGGAAGCAGCGGAATAGCGCAAAGGGGCATGAGTGGATTCCTCTGTTTCACCCTACCTGGGTGATGGATCGACGAGACGCGCCAGTTTTCATGCATTGGTCTTTGGAACTGCGCGTCTATCCGACTGTCGGCCAGCAGGAAGCGGAGTGAGTTTCTCAGGATTCTGAATTTGGGTGGGGAGCGAATGGTCTGCTGTTGAGTGACCTAATTGCGGACGTTAGCGCGGTGATCGTTTGTCGACCGGCTTACACTCTCACGCCGGTCATCCGCGGCGTTAGGTCCGTATCAAGCATTATGGTGATCTGCCGAATCAACTAGGGCTATTCCTATGCCTGCTGTCGAGATTGTCCGCGTAAGTTTGAATCGTATTGGCGGTGACACCTCCGAAAGCAATCATGTTCATTTGATTGATGCTGCACGCAACCTCATCACGGCTGATCTCCTGCCATCCTGGCCCAGGATGATCTGAAAACCGATCAATATATGGCGTTGAAAAAGACCCCTTAAAATCTTCGTTAGCGAAACTGTAGGAACCACTGACAAGCCAAGCGTCAAAGCTAGCTTTGAAGATTCTGAAACTGCCATCGAGGCCCACTTTAACCGAGCCATTTCCACGAAAGTTCTCCAAGTTGAGCGACACACTCCAGTCATCAGGCACTGCAGTTCCAAGTTTGGAAAGGTCGGGCCGCTCTCGATTGTATCGTTCGACCAAGTGCTCCGCGACCGTGCGTTCAGCCTCATTTAAATCTAACCTAGTCGCCATAAGATCGGCCATTCCGCAAGCTGATGGAATTCCCCCGCCGATGCAACGCAAGCGGTGTTGCTCGCGACAGTACAGTGCTTGGAAGTTCAAAACCGAAGGAAGGTCAGGTGCCTGTTCGAAATATAGACGGCAGCAGGAAATTCCGAGCCGGTCCGCCTTTTCCAATGCCGGTTTGGTAAAGCCCGAAAAGGAATAGAGGACGCCCATTCCAGCGTTCGATGAAAGCAACTCGCCTCTAAACGCATCGACATCTTGTTGACTGAGTTTTGCCTTCTTTCGCTTGCAGCTTACAAGAATCTTAATCGGGATGTGTCCGCCAAACTGCGTCTCTATCCAGACGTCACGCTGGCGGAAATGTCCAGTATCGCCGTCGGGTTGCTTGAGATCGTGTATGACGCGAGATGCCGGATCTAGTGTCTGAAGGAACTGCGCAACGGCTATTTCGAATTCGCGCCAACCCGGTTGCTGGTTATGTTGAAGTTTGCTCATCTGCGCCCTTGCGCTTCACCTGTACCGGCCAGTCACCAACGGTCTACTACCGGCCCATATGCTCTGTCCAATCGAACGGCAGATCATGGGAATCGAATTTGATTAACGACCGCAATGGGGTCATTTGCCGACAGTCCGGTTTGAGCAAATCTCAGCTGCGAAGCTGCCAGTCGGCTATCAGTCCATTCTCAGCCACACAGCGGAGTTTCTCCACGGATGGAGTGGTGCGGTACGGTTTCAAACCGCCGCCCGCCCAGCCTTTTCCAACGAATCGACAACGAACTGCTCGGCAATGTCGCGCGCGGTCTTGTCCGGCAGTTTCAGCGCCGATGCCAAGGGGGAGCCGATCAGCGACTGGCCCAGCGCCAGCAGCACCACGGTGAGTGTCGTCTCCAGCGCATGCGTATCGGCAGAGTGCCCCGCCGCCTCGCCTTCCGCGTGCACATCCTCGATCATCTCGTGGATCGCCTTGGCGAAAGGCTCCAGCGCGTCTTCGTGTCCGGTGGCGAGCAGCCAGCTGACCAGCGCGCCGCCACCCTCACCATCGAATGCGTCGAACGCCTGATCCACGATCATGCGCGGGGACGCTGCGCCCAATCGGCCTGCGCGGATCGTCGCCGCAATCCGATCGCACACGCTCTGCGCCAGATAGGCACCCAGCGCATGCTGCAGGCCTGCGGCCGATCCAAAATGGTGCAGCAGATTGGCGTGGGTTCGCCCCACCCGCGCGCCCACCGCCTTCAGCGTAACCGCCTGCGGCCCCGCCTCGATCAGCAGGTTGCGCGCGGCCTCGAGCGCTCCGGCGCGGGATTCCTCGGGACTCAGACGTCTGCGTGTAGCCATCTACGCTTGGTAGTGCGCGGGGTAGGATGCGGCAAGGAACCTCCTATTGACATTATTGTTAATGCTACTGACATTAGTGTAAGTTATAATGCAGCCGAACCACCGACGTTACGGAATAGGGAGTAGTCAGCATGACCGCCCACGACAAAAGACTTGCCGCAAACCCCGCGATCACCATTCGCGACGAACGCTTCAACCGGGGCACCACGCCCTCTCGCTGGTGGGCTGGCGAGCCCTTCGGCACTGCGTGGCACAACGCGCTGTCGGGCACCTTCCCGCGCGGCGAAGCCTTCTTCATCGAATCGGTGAAGGCCTTCCGCGACGGGACCGATCCCAAACTGGCGGCGGAAATCCGTGCCTTCGTGAGGCAGGAGATCAACCACACGCGCGAGCATGTCGCCTTCAACCGGCTCGCCGCCGATGCGGGCTACGACATGGACATGATCGACCGGCGCACCGCCGAATTGCTCGAGCTGACGAACGGCCGCCCGGCGATCGCCAAGCTCGGCGTCACCATGGCGCTGGAGCATTATACCGCGATGATGGCGCACGAATTCCTCGCCAATCCCGAGCATTTCAAGGATTCCGACCCCGAGGTGCGCAAGATGTGGGAATGGCATGCGGTGGAGGAGATCGAGCACAAGGGCGTCGCTTACGACACCTGGAACCATGCCACGCAAGGGTGGAGCGGGTTCCAGCGCTGGGCGCGTCGCAGCATCATCATGCTCGAGGTCACCAGGCGATTCCTCAACAACCGCTGGGTCGATGCGACCGAGCTGCTCGCGCAGGACGGGATCACCGGTTGGCGCGCGCATTGGGGATTGGCGAAGTACCTGTTCGGGACGCCGGGCGTGCTGCGCCGCTGCTTCCCGGCATGGCTGAGCTATTTCAAGCCCGGCTTTCACCCGTGGGACCATGACGACCGCGCGCTGATCGGAAAGTATGAAGGCGACTACGCGGACGCGCTGTTGCCCGCCTGAAACCGCCCCGAAGCGGCGGCCTGAGCTAGGCCGCCGCCGGGAGTGTGCGCTCCCCCTCCTCTGCCAGATCGAGCGCGTAGCCATTGGTCTGCGCTTCGTAGCCCCGGGCAAGACTGAAGTGTCGCCCGCCCTTGCCGGTCGGCAGGAATCCGGCCTTGCGCAGCACGCGGCCCGATGCCGGATTGTCCAGAAAATGGCTCGCAACGATGCGCCGATGGCCGCAGGCGCGCGCAATCCCGACCATCGCGCGGGCGGCCTCGCCGGCATAGCCGCGGCCCCAGTGGCGCCGCGCGATCCAGTAGCCCATCTCCATCGTGCCATCACCGCCGCCGTCTTCGACAGGCAGCGGGCCGATGCCGATGCAGCCGATCACCTCGCCACTATCGGCCAGCGTGATGAGGAACCGGGCCGCCTCGGGCGCGAAGGGAGTCGCGCACCATTCTTGCGCGTCGGTATCTGCATAGGGCCATGGCGCGCTGGCGAGGTTGCGCACCACGCCCTCGTCCGCGATTCCCGCACGCACCGCCTGCCAGTCTTCCGGCCAGGGTGGCCGCAACAGCAGCCGCTCGCTTCTGTGAAACATCGCACTTCTCCCCCAGCGCAGTCCTTCCTCAGAGAACCGGGCCGACAAGGGAGACGAAAAAAGGGAGACGGGGCTGGCCCCCTCTCCCTTGATGGCCGGATGTTACCTCCGGCGGGGCCGCCTCGTTGGACGGCCCTGTTCGTGAACCGTCCGCTTATTCTGCCGCTTGCGCCAGCATGTCGACCGATACGTATTTGCGGTTGAGCTTGCCGTCGTGGAAGCGAACCTTACCATCGGTAAGCGCGAACAGCGTGTGGTCCTTGCCAATGCCGACATTGCTGCCGGGATAGTACTTGGTCCCGCGCTGGCGCACGATAATGTTGCCCGCGACCACGGCTTCGCTGCCGAACTTCTTCACGCCAAGACGGCGGCCTGCCGAATCGCGACCGTTCCGCGAAGAGCCGCCTGCTTTCTTATGTGCCATTGCGCTTAGTCCTTATCCGTCTGGGCGCGCGCTTACGCGTCGCCCGAATCCTTGGTGTCCGCCTTCTTGGCGGGGGCCTTCTTGGTCGCTGCAGCCTTCTTCGGCGCGGCCTTCTTGGCGGCGGGCTTGTCAGCCGCGTCAGCCTTGGGCGCAGCAGCCTTCTTGGCCGGAGCCTTATCCGCAGCCTTGTCGTCGGCAGCATCGGCCTTCTTCGCGGCGGGCTTCGCGGCAGCCTTCTTGGTGCCTTCACCCACTTCGAGGATCCGCAGCAGCGTCATCTGCTGGCGATGGCCGTTCTTGCGGCGATAATTGTGGCGACGGCGTTTCTTGAACACCAGCACCTTTTCGCTCTTCGCCTGGGCGATGATTTCCGCCGAAACGGACACCTTGCCGGCGTCGGAAAGGCTGTCGCCCTCACCTGCGAGCAGAACGTCACCCAGGGTTATCGTGTCGCCGGCTTCGCCTGCGAGCTTTTCAACCGCGATTTTGTCTCCGGCGGCAACCCGGTATTGCTTGCCGCCTGTGCGCACCACTGCGAACATCGGTTCAACTTTCAATCGTTTAGCTGTGACGCTGCCCCTAACGGAACAGCGTATCGACGGGCAACACCGTGGTGAGCCCCCCAAAGAAGGGCGCGCTTACGGTATGGTTTTGCCAAAGTCAACGCCGGGCAGCCCAGAAAAGCGCCACAACGTGCCATCGCCTCTACCACGGCGCAGCGCGCATGCTAAGGGTGCGCGCATGTCCGCTGCACGCCTTGCGATCGCGATCGCCACACTTCCCGCCATGGCCGCCCTCGCCGCCTGCGCCACCACGCCCGACAGCGCCTACCCCTCTCTCGGGGTGCGCGAGGCCGAGTACGAGAGCGGCCAGTTTCCCCGCCCGACCGGCGATTGCGCCCCGGATGCGGACGCACCCGTCACTGGCCAGTTCGAACCATCGGCGCCGGTTGCACCGCCGCCTCCGCCGCCGCCCGTCCTGTCCGCCGACCTCGCGGAGCGGGTCGCGCAGCTGGAGGAGCAGGCACGCGCCGCGCATGCCGATTTCGAGGAAGCCGTGCCCGCCACCCGCGCTGCGGTTCGGGGCAGCGGCACCGTCGGGTCCAAGGCCTGGGGCCGTGCACAGGTCGCCTATGCGAATCTCGAATCGATCCGCGCACGCGCCGCGATTCCCTTCGCCGATCTCGACAGCATGCTGGCGATCCGATCGGTCGATGGCAAACCGGTCGAGGCGGTTGCCAAAGCGCACGCGGAGGTCGCCAAGCTGATCGCCGAGGAAGACGCGATCCTGAACGAGCTCGCACCCGCCAACTGACCGCACACGCAAAAACGCGCGGGATCGAACCTATCGATCCCGCGCGTCTCCCCCCAACTGCGGGGCGAACCGGTCAGGCCGAGACGACCCCGGCAATCACCAGCACGGTGCATCCCCATACCGCGATCAGCACCGGCAATACCATCATCTGCACCACCGCATCGCGGCCTTTGAGCAGGCCGGTATGCGTCTGAATTCCACCGCGCATCAGTTCGCCCAAGCTCTTAGCCTTTGCTTCGGGCTTGCGCCCCAGGCCCAGCCACATGGCAGGCGCAGCGAACAGGCCGACGATGAAGATTGCGAAGATCGCCATCGGGATCGCCAGCTCGGGGGTAGAGAGGCCGATGCCAAGCATCGCGATGAAGCCGAGGTAAAGCGCCACGGTCGCCCCGTAGAGCACGCTCGGCATTTCGAAGGTCCGATCCACATCCTGGCGGATATTGGCGTTCTCGATCGCCTCGGGAGCCCGATAGCTGGCGATCGCTTCGGCCAGCGTCGGCTCGCTGCGTTCGAACAAGGCATGCCCACCGGCGCGCGCGCGGGGCAGTTCGGCATGGACGATCGCCTTTTCGGCGACGGCGGCGCTGTTGAGACGTTCGGACATTTCATCACTCCTCGTTGTCTTGAGAAAGGATGTGCCCCGATCCGTCGCGCCGCGCCTTGATCTCGATCAAATCGCGCGCGGAAAAATCATTCCCAGCGATTGCGGTCGGCAAAGTCCTGCGCGCGCGGTTCGACCCAGTGCCAACCATCTGCGCGTTTCTCGCGTTTCCACAGCCACGCCACGCTCTTGAGATAGTCCATCAGGAAATCGACCGCGTGGAATGCGTCGCGGCGATGGCGCGCCGCGGCGGCGACCAGCACGATACCCTCGCCCGGATGCATCACCCCGATTCGGTGCCACACCAACACCCCGTCGAGCGGCCAGCGCGTGAGCGCCTCGCCCGTGAGATCGCGCATCCCGGGCAGGGTCAGCGGCTCGTAATGCGAGAGTTCGAGCACGCGGACATCCTCGTCGGGCCGCACCTTGCCGAGGAAAGTCGCGATCCCGCCCGCGTCGGGATAAGCCGCGTTGAACGCAGCCAGCGCCTCACCGACCGACATTCCCGAATCGAGCAGCCGAACGTCGGCGGGAGCTTCGAGAGTGAGCCGAGCCATCAGCCGCCGCTTACCGGGGGGAGCAGCGCGACTTCGTCGCCATCCTGCGCATCGAGATCGGCCTTGTCGGACAAAACCTTGCCCGCGCAGGCGACATGCACGCGCGGCTCGGCCAGCTGCTCGGCAACGGCGGGCGGCACTGCGGCGAGCAGCCCTTCCCAGTCGAGCGGAGCGGGATATTCGGCCTGCGGCACACCGGCCAGATCGCGCAAGGGTCCTAAAAAGAGGATGGTTACGGACATGCTATTGCGCCCTTGCCCTCGGGGAGGGGGCGGCGTCAGTGGCAAAGCGCCGTCGCGCAACGCACGCCGTACACCCGCACCCAACCTCCCCCTCAAGGGGGAGGAGCACGCGCCCATGCACTCCCCTCCCCTTGGGGAGGGGTCGGGGGTGGGGGTTCGGCGTCCGAGGCCAGGCACCACCCGGCCTCCCATTCATGGGGGAGATGCTTTCCAAGACCCCGCTCATCCGCCCGTCACCGACATATGGCGAGGCTGGGTGGGCGCGACGCCTGCACCGATGCGGAAATCGTGTTTCTCCGGCTTGATCGCCATTGCACGATCGAGCGCGTCGGCGACCTGCGCATGCGGAGCATCGGATCGCAACGCCGCGCGCAGGTCGACCCGCTCGCCCCCGCCGAGGCACGGGTAGAGCTGGCCGGTCGCAGTCACCCGCAGCCGGTTGCAGCCCGCGCAGAAGTTCTCGCTCATCGGAGTGATGAAACCGATCCGCCCGCCCGTCTCGACTACATCGAAATAGCGCGAGGGACCGGGCGTGCGTGCCTTGCTCTCCCGCAGAGTCCAGCGCGATTCCAGATCGCGGCGGACGGCGGCCAGCGAGACGAAGCGATCCTCACGGCGCTCGTCCACCTCGCCCAGCGGCATGGTCTCGATCAGGCTGATCGCGTGGCCTTGGGCATGCGCCCACGCGACCAGATCGGGAATCTCGGCATCGTTCACGCCGCGCATTGCCACGGTGTTTAGCTTGACCTGCAAGCCCGCCTCGCGCGCGGCAGCAATCCCTTCAAGTACCTGCGGCAGCGCATCGCGGCGTGAGAGGGCGCGGAAGGTTTCCGGGTCGCGCGTGTCGAGCGAGACGTTGATCCGCCGCACCCCGGCGCGCGCCAGCGCATCCGCCTGGTCCGCCAGCTGCGTGCCATTGGTGGTCAGCGTCACCTCGTCCAGCTCGTGCCCCCCAAGACTCCGGGCATGGCGGCCGATCGCACGCACCAGATCGATGACGTCGCGCCGTACCAGCGGTTCTCCCCCTGTCAGGCGGATCGTGCGCACACCGCGCGCCATGAAGCTGCGCGCCAGCACGTAGAGCTCTTCGAGCGAGAGCACCTCGGCCTTGGGGAGGAACTGCATCCGCTCTGGCATGCAATAGGTGCAGCGCAGATCGCAGCGATCGGTGACCGATAGGCGAAGATAGGTAATTCGCCTCTGATACGTGTCGACCAGCGGGGCAGCCGCAGGCCGAGCTTGCGTTTCGAGGCGATCAACCGTCCGTGTCATCATCCCCAAGTCGGCCATCGCTGCCGCTCTCGCAAGGGGCACTGTCCGCCAACGGCAGGTATTGCCCGGTGATGGCAGGCGCGCGACCCAGGAATTCCACCATTCGGGCGAGTGCGGCGCCTTCCAGACCGGCGACGATATTGATGCAGTTATCGGCGTGCGCGCGGGCCAGATCGCGCGCAGCGGCGCGCCGCCAGTCGGCATGGTCGAACGGAGCCGGGTCCATCACCAGAATGACGAATTCGCTGTCGATAGCGGCGGCGCCCACCTGCTGCGCCCAGTGCGCATGAAAGGCAGCCGCAGCGTCAAGCGCGGGCCCGGGCAAGCGCTCCACCCGGATGATCGCGGGTGCGCTGTCGCTCACGTCAGGGCCGCTCGCGATGGAGCGTGATCCCGATCTTCTCGCTGCCGATCCCGATCGCCAGCTTGACGATCTGCACGGTGAGCGCCTCGATCCGCTTGTCCTGCAGGAACAGCGTTTCGCAGATGTGGTCGGCGAAGCTCTCGATCAGCTTGAAATGGACGCCTTCTGGCACCGCCTCGGTCGCGGCGTGGTGCAGGTCCATATAGTTCTTGCTCTCGGCCAGCGGCGTATCGGGGTCGTAGCGGTCGAGCGGCTTCATCCGCGCCTCGATCGTAATGCGCAGCGGCTGTGGCTTGCCCGTCTCTTCGGAATAGATGCCGGTGAGCACGTCCGTCTCGAGATCGGCGACGCGCAGGGTGAGAGTGTCTTTCATCAGGGTTCCCTAGACGCTGTTGCGCCATCTTGCGAAGATGGCAGTTGGCAGAACGCGGCCCATGTTTCCGTCATGGGCATGTTCCTCGCGCACACCCAGATCGCCATGCTCGATCATGCCGGGCAAGCCTGCGAAAGCCTCTTCGAGCAGCGCGGCGAGCGCAAGGCTGCTCATCCGCACGGCATAGACGGTCAGAAACAGGAACCGGCTGTTTTCATCGAGCAGCTGGCGGCAATCGGCGATCAGCGGGGCGAGGCCCTCCTCGATCCGCCAGGTCTCGTTCTTCGGCCCGCGCCCGAACTTGGGCGGGTCGAGGATGATCCCGTCATAGCGGTTCTCGCGGCGGACCTCGCGGGCGGTAAACTTCGCCGCATCATCGACCAGCCAGCGGATCGGCTTGTCGTCCATCCCTGCAAGCGCTGCATTATCTCGCGCCTGGGCGACCGACTTCTTGGACGCATCGACATGGGTGACCGGGCCGCACTGGCTCAGCGCGAGCGTGCCGACGCCGGTATAGCCGAAGAGGTTGAGCGTCTGCGCATCCGGCTTGCCCGCAAGCTCTCCGCGCATCCATTTCCACACCGGGGCCATGTCGGGGAAGAAGCCGAGATGGCGGAAGGGCGTGCATTGTGCGCGGAAGCGGACATCATCCCACGCCAATTCCCACGAATCGGCAACCTCCGGAGAGAGATCCCAGCGGCCGCCGCCGTCCTCGTCCGCGCCGGGGACGAATTCGCCATCGGCCTGCCAGTTGGCTTCGCGCGGGCTCCACATGGCCTGCGGCTCGGGCCGGATGAAGCGGAACTCTCCGAATCGCTCCAGCTTGCGGCCGTGCCCGCTGTCGAGCAGCGCGTAATCGGCCCAGGCTTCGCCGATCATCAGCTGCGGTTCGAGGCGCAGCGTGGCCATCAGGCGCTCGCGCGCTTGCGGATGAAGTCGCGCACGGTGTCGTAATCGGCGGGCAGCGTCTCGCAGCGCTCTTCCAGCGCAAACAGATCGCCGACCCGCTCGGGCAGAGGGGCTTCGAGGCCGATCGCCTGCTCCACCGCGTCGGGGAACTTTGCCGGATGCGCGGTGGCGAGCGTGACGACGGGCACTGCGCTATCGCCCGTGATAGCGCGCGCGGCGTGCAGGCCCACGGCGGTGTGCGGGTCGATCACCTCGCCGCAGCGCTCATATGCCCAGCGCATCGCGGCCAGCGTCTGCTCCGGCGTGGCGCGCTCAGCGGAGAACATCGCCGCGATTCCCTCTCGCTGCGCAGCTGTCAGCGGGAGCGTCTTGCTCGATCCGAATCCGTCCATCTGCGCCGCCAACGCGGGGGCATCGCGCCCGTTCGCTTCGAACAGCAGGCGCTCGAAATTGGAGCTAACCTGGATATCCATCGACGGTGTGATCGTCGCGTGGCTCTCGCCCACAGAATAGTCGCCGTCGCGAATCGCGCGCGCCAGGATGTCGTTCTTGTTGGTCGCAACGATCAGCCGCTCGACCGGCAGGCCCATCTGCGCGGAGACGTAGCCTGCGAAAACATCGCCGAAATTGCCGGTCGGCACGCTGAAGGCAACCTTGCGGTCGGGCGCGCCCAGCTGGAGCGCGGCGTAGAAATAGTAGACCACCTGCGCCATCAGCCGCGCCCAATTGATCGAGTTGACCGCGCCGATATCGAGCGTGGCAGTCAGCGCCTCGTCAGCGAACATGCGCTTCACCATCGCCTGTGCGTCGTCGAAGCTGCCGCCAATCGCGATATTATGGACGTTGGCCGCGTTCACCGTGGTCATCTGGCGGCGCTGGATCTCGCTCACCCGGCCCTCGGGGTGGAGCATGAAGATCTGCGCATTGTCGCGCCCTGCCACCGCATGGATCGCCGCCGAGCCGGTATCGCCGCTGGTCGCACCGATGATCGTCAGCGGACGCTCGCGCCGTTCGAGGAACGTCTCGAACAGCAGGCCCAGCAGCTGCAGCGCGACATCCTTGAACGCCAGCGTCGGCCCGTGGAACAGCTCGAGCAGCCAGTGCTGTTCGTCGAGCTGGACCAGCGGGGTGACAGCTGCGTGCGAAAAATTGCCGTAGGCGCGCTGGCACAGGTCCCGCAGTTCGGCTTCGGTCAAGCTTTCGCCCACGAACGGCGCCATGATCCGCACCGCGAGTTCGGAATAGGGAAGCCCGCGCAGAGCCGCGATCTCTTCACGTGAGAACTGCGGCCACTCCTGCGGCAGATAGAGCCCGCCATCGCTCGCCAGCCCGGTGAGCGTGACACCTTCGAAATCGAGCACGGGCGCCCGCCCGCGCGTCGAAACGTACCGCATTGCTAATCCCCCGCACTATCGTCGCGGCCCACATCCTGCCCCAGCAGGCGCTTGCGCACGGCGAGGCCGTAGATGACCAGCGCGGTCAGCGCGAACAGGAACCACTGCCAGGCATAGGCCATGTGGTTGTTGGGCAATTCGGAAGGGTCCGGTTTCTGAAGCGGCAGCAGGCCCGCGCGCGGGGGATCGGCGACCAGGCGCGGCCCCGGCGCGAGGATGCCGGTCACCTCGCCGCCATTCCACAGCGGGCCGTCGGGCGCCCGCGTCCAGCCCAGCGCAATCCGCGCCGTGCCCTCGCCCTTCAGCTCGCACTCGGCAATCTGCGCCCAGCCGTGCGACCCCTTGGCATTGGTGCCGGCAACCGCAGTCAGCTCGGTCACCCGCGCGCAAACGACCTTGCTGCGACGGTAGAGCCGCTGTTTGAGCGCCTCCTCATCGTTGCCCGGCCATGCGACCAGTTCCTGATTGTCGCCCGCCACGGCGTAGCGCGCGAGCAGCTCGGCCTTTTCGTCCGCCCGCCCCAGCTGCCAGAAGCCGAGTGCGATCATCACCGCAACAGCGAGGAGCACGACGATGGTGGGGATGAGCGGCAGGCGTTGCAGGTAGTTCATCGTCCAGCCTTCTGCGCTTCCAGCCGATACCGGGACTTGATCGGCGCTTCGCTGCCCATCCGCACTACGCGGAACAAGGGCCGCGCGTTACGCGGCTGGCACAGGCCGAAAAGGGCAGCCGCGCGGAAGGCGGGCTGCCCTTTCGTCCCGGCATTGCTACCGGAGGCCTCGCGGCCAGTATCCGTCATCAGTGGACTTCGGCGCCCCAGCCACCCCAGACATAGACGGAGATGAACAGGAACAGCCACACCACGTCGACGAAGTGCCAGTACCATGCCGCCGCTTCGAAGCCAAAGTGCTGACGCGGGGTAAAGTGGCCCAGATAGGTGCGGCGCAGACAGACGATCAGGAAGATCGTGCCGACGATCACGTGGAAGCCGTGGAAGCCGGTCGCCATGTAGAAGGCGCTGGTATAGTTCACACCGCCGAAGCCGAACGGGGCGTGCAGGTATTCGTAAGCCTGAATCGCGGTGAACAGCAGGCCGAGGCCGATCGTCGCCCACAGGCCGAGCTTGAGACCTTCGCGATCGCCATTGATCAGCGAGTGGTGCGCCCAGGTGACCGTGGTGCCCGAGCACAGCAGGATCAGGGTGTTGATCAGCGGAAGATCGAACGGGTCGATGACGTGGATGCCATCGGCCGGGAACTGGACAAGGGCAGCCGCGCCATCCTGCCCGATCAGGTTCTGCCAGGTGCCCTCGGCAACCATCTGAAGCGGCGCGGGGAACAGCGCGAAATCGAAGAAAGCCCAGAACCACCCGACGAAGAACATCACTTCGGAAAGGATGAACAGGATCATGCCATAGCGCATGTGCAGCTGCACCACCGGGGTATGATCGCCCGCCTGCGCTTCCTTGACGATCTTCGAGAACCAGCCCCAGAAGGTCGCGATCAGCAGCGCGATGCCTGCGCCAAGGATCACTTCCCATCCGGCCATCGTGTGCATGAAGAAAACCATGCCCGTGGTGAAGGTCAGCGCCGCAAAGGCACCGACGAACGGCCAGATGTCGGGAGCGAGAATGTGATAATCGTGGTTCTTGGCGCCAGCCATTTTTCGTCTTTCCTATTCAGCGGCTCCGCCCTTAACCGGGCGGCTTGCCGCGGTCCAGAGGGTCAGCTGTCTTCAGAGCGTTTGCGGTGGAAGGTGTAGCTCAGGGTAATCTGTTCGACCCCTTCCATGTTGGGATCGTCGAGCGCGGCCGGGTCGACGTAGAAGAGCACGGGCATCCGCACCTCCTCGCCCGGCTGCAGGGTCTGCTCGGTAAAGCAGAAACACTGGATCTTGTTGAAATAGGGTGCCGCCTGTTCGGGCTCGACATTGAAAGTCGCGGTCCCTGTGATCGGCACGGAGGAATTATTTTTTGCGGTGAAGAAGGCCAGGTCGCGCACGCCGATCTGCACCGAATCGCTGGTGTGAACCGGCTTGAAGGTCCACGGCATCCCGCTCGAAGTATTGGCATCGAAGCGGATCGAGATCGGTGGTGTGCCCGCGCTCGACGCGAGCCGCTCGGCGATCGCGGCATCGCTTTCGTTCGCCACTTGGGTCGTCCCGCCGAAGCCGGTCACCTGGCAGAACATCCGGTACAGCGGCACCGATGCGAAGCCGAGGCCGACCATGCATGCGGCCGCCAGGAACGCGAGGGCCGCGATGCGCAGATTGCGACGGTCGAGGCTGGAGGCGGACGCGCTCGACATCAGTCGCCCATCCGTACGATCGTGATCGCGTAGAACAGCACCGCGAAGAACAGCAGCACCGCGCCGATCGCGAGATTGCGGCCCTTGCGCGCCTGTTTGAAGCGCGCTTCCTGTTCGGGGCTCATGCGGGGCGGGCGGTTGTCGTCGCTCATGCGAAGGCTCCTGCGATGATACCGGCGTTCTGAAGCACCCGATCGACCACCAGCACGCCGAACAGCGCGAACAGGTAGAGGATCGAATAGGCGAACAGGCGTTTTTCGGGCTTCATCGTGTCCCCCTCGACCGAGCGGCGCAGCCCCACGGGCACCGCCAGCGCGGCAAAGAAGCCGGTCAGGGCGAGCGAGGCACCCCCGTAAACCACGCCCGCCGTGCCCAGATACCAGGGCGCCGCGGCGAGCGGGACCATGAACAGCGAATAGGCCAGGATCTGGTGCCGGGTTGCCGCTTCGCCACGGACAACCGGCATCATCGGAACGCCTGCCTGCGCGTAGTCGCTCTTCACAAACATCGCGAGCGCCCAGAAATGCGGCGGGGTCCAGAAGAAGATAATCGCGAACAGCAGCACCGGCGTCAGCGTGATGTCGCCGGTCACCGCGATCCAGCCGATCAGCGGCGGGAACGCACCCGCACCGCCACCGATGACGATGTTCTGCGGCGTACGCGGCTTGAGCCACATCGTGTAGACCACGACGTAGTAGAAGATCGAAATGGCGAGAATCGCGGCGGCGAGCCAGCCGATTGCGAGACCCATGACGAGCACGGATGCGCCGCACAATACGCTGGCGAAATCGCGTGCATCGTTCCTGCTCACGCGGCCGGCGGGGATCGGACGCTTGGCGGTGCGCTTCATCCGCGCGTCGAGATCGGACTCGTACCACTGGTTGAACGCGGCAGCGCCGCCGGCGGCGAGCGCGATGCACAGGATGGCGGTGAAGCCAAGCACCGGGTTGATATCGCCCGGCGCGGCCAGCAGGCCGCACAGGCCGGTGAAGACGACCAATCGCACGACGCCCGGCTTGGTCAGCGCGAGGAAGTCGCGCCAATGGCTCGACATCGGCGTCGCTGCGGTCGGCGTGATAAGGGTCGTCGTGGTCGTCATGTCATTCCTCCCCTCCTGCTGGCGGAGGGGCAGCGGGGCAAAGCCTGCTCCGCCTGATCAAGCATGGTGGGATGCGGCCCACCCCGTGGCCCCCTCCCGCGAACGGGAGGGGAGTCGTGTCGTTACGCGTGCGCCGGCTTGCCTTCGCCGGGCAGGTGGTTGTGGTAATCGTGGTGGTCCTCGATCACCGGCAGCGTTTCGAACTGGTGGAACGGCGGCGGGCTGGACAGCGTCCATTCCAGCGTGGTGGCACCCGGACCCCAGTAGTTCGCTTCGGCCTTCTTGCCCGCCACGAAGGCGTAGACGAGGTTCGCGAAGAAGATGAGCACCGAGATCGCGACGATACCGTAGCCGATCGTCGAGACGTTGTTCCAGAATTCGAACTGGCCCGGATAGTCGGGGATGCGGCGCGGCATCCCGTTCACGCCGAGGAAGTGCATCGGGAAGAACACCACGTTCACGCCAACGAAGAAGACCCAGAAGTGGATATGGGCCAGCAGTTCGGAGTGCCAGCGGCCGCTCATCTTCGGGAACCAGTAATAGAAGCCCGCGAAGATCGAGAACACCGCACCCATCGACAGCACGTAGTGGAAATGCGCGACCACGTAGTAGGTGTCGTGCAGGTTGTCGTCGATGCCGCCATTGGCAAGCACGACGCCGGTCACACCGCCCACGGTGAACAGGAAGATGAAGCCCATCGCCCACACCATCGGCGATTTGAACTCCAGGCTGCCGCCCCACATCGTCGCAATCCAGCTGAAGATCTTCACCCCGGTCGGCACCGCGATGACCATGGTTGCGGCGGTGAAGTACATCTTCGTGTTCACGTCGAGGCCGACGGTATACATGTGGTGCGCCCACACGATGAAGCCGACCACGCCGATCGCGACCATGGCGTAGGCCATGCCGAGATAGCCGAACACCGGCTTGCGGCTGAAGGTTGCCACGATCTGGCTGATCATGCCGAAGCCCGGCAGGATCATGATGTAGACTTCGGGGTGGCCGAAGAACCAGAACAGGTGCTGGTAAAGGACCGGGTCGCCGCCGCCCGACGGATCGAAGAAAGTCGTGCCGAAGTTACGGTCGGTGATCAGCATGGTGATCGCCGCAGCCAGAACCGGCAGCGAGAGCAGCAGCAGGAAGGCGGTGACCAGCACCGACCACACGAACAGCGGCATCTT
>CAXAXQ010000011.1:0-92068 GCA_963972905.1 uncultured Erythrobacteraceae bacterium | reverse complement strand
AACCTCGCAAAATCCGTGACGGTCGAGTAACTTACACGAACCGCGTGCGGAGCCGGTGAAAAGCTGGAATAAAGATCTTTCGTTTTAACAGAGATCTTTCGTTTCTAGAGTTCTTTCCTTTTCGCTGAGAAACAGTGGCCTTTCCATTCTCCAAACAGACGAGGCGTAGTGGCGGATTTCCGCCGTTGCGCCCCTTCTGTCGTTTTTCGATCATACGCATACCTCTCAGAAGGAAAGATTATTGTTCCGCGGTTTTCGGCCGCACTCCACCGTTTCGCGATCGAAAAAGAAAGCTTTCTAGCAGCACCCACGAAAACGCAGCAGATTTCAAATGGAAAATGTCTTTCCAAAAATCTCGAACAAAGTCGGTAACAGAGATCTTTCCAAATTCAGCCAGGTTGGAAGAGGCGGCGGAATATAATTCTTTCCTTTTTCCAGGCGCAATCGCGATGGATGCCAAGGTCGGTCCTCATTCAGGCCGAGCGGCGAGAGCAATCCGCTCCGGACCGGGCCTCCAGAACCTCCTCCACGACTTCGATCGAACCGACGCCTGCGCGCCGCATGATCTCCCACGGACGCGCCGCCGGGTCCGCGGCTGCCGCGAGCAGTATGCGACGCCATCGAAATATGTCGGTCGTCTCGACTGAGGCCTCGATCAGACGGATCGAGCGCGGTAGCTTCGCGCGCCTCTTGCGCAACCAACCGGGACGCGAGACTCGCCTCTCCAGCTCTGCGAAGGTCAAGCGCCGCGCTGGTCGTTCGGTCAGGACGATGTCCACGGCGTGACGGATGCGAACCGTCAGCTCGCGATCGAGCGACACCCAATCCACCCTCGGCTTCCCCGGTCGGCTGCTTCCAGCACACTTCTTCGATCCTTTGCGGGTCACGGGCGCTGCCGCCTCGGGTCTGCCAGATGCCTTAGTAGTCCAGTCGAAATCCAGACCGAGACCCTCGGCCAACCGCACGAGGGTCTTTGGGTCGAGCCCGATCTGCTTCGCCAGACCCCGCAGACTCGCGTCAGGTCGCACGTTCGTCCGCAGGAACTCATCGAACAGCGGACCGCCGCGTCGGAACCGCGGCGGGCCGAGTTGCTCGGACTGGGAGATGCCGCGCGTGTAGACGTATCCACAGTCGCAACTGAAGACGCCGACGATCGCGCCCTTGTTGCGATAGGCTTCTACGGCGCGAATGACGGGTTCGCCGCCATGGTCTGCAAGAGGATTGCGGCAGCGCCATGGCCCCGGGCCGAACTCCGCACGAGGGTCACGGGACCGTGCGACACGAGGCTTCCCGTTCCGTTCTTCGATGAAGATGGCGAAAAGCGTGTGCAAGAGCGGATGCACGGCCTTGCGCGGCCGCCTGCTCATCGCCTCGGGCCAGCCCCCTTGCCCGACCGACCGGACGCGAGCAGGAAGGAAGCGCAGGATCGGCTTATACATATTCCCGATAGCCTCGCTTAGCGCCAGCTGATCGACTTTCCGTGCGGAGCGCATCAGTCCCAGCTGCTCCAGACCCGCACGGTAGTCGGGCACTGGTCGGACCGGGTCGGCGCGCAGAAGTCGTGCCTGCTCCCTCGCAATACGAAAGAGGATCGGCCTGCCCTCGGCGGCATTGGCTCGTTCGCCCAGAATCGGGCGGAACTGCTCCAATGCCGGAAGGACGAAGTCGTGCCGACTGCCCAGCGGCAGGGGACCGGCATACTCATGCAGCCCCGTGCCATGTTGGTGGCATACCAATGAGCCAGGAAGCTGGTGCGAGCGAAGCAACGTGAATTCGTCCAATGTCTCGATCTGTTCCTTCGCGCATACAGGACAGACACGCGGCCGTTCCACTGGACGGATCGACCAGGCGCTGAGACCGAGCCTGTGGCGGACACTTGCCGCATCCCCGACGAGCAGACCCTGCAGAGCGAGTTCATACTCTTCCTTGGTCGTGAAGGCGCCGTAGTAGGGTAGAAGCGAATGGTCCTGTGCGAGGATCCTTCCATCAAAGCCCTCGATGCCGATAAAGCGCGAGAGGTCGTCCAGCGCACAAGGCATGTCGAAGGACGCGATGGCCGATCGGCGTCCATACAGAGCACGCATATGGACGGTCGCGGACGTGACCCCCGAGTGACGACGGTGACGGGCAAGGAGCGCGTAGAGCAGCTCGTCATCGAGAACCTGAGGGAAGTAGCCGATCATTCGTTCAGTATCTCATCGGGCGTCTTCACGATGCCGGCCCTCTTCAACGCCGCCACGGGGTCGGCCTGTCCCTCGGCGAGAGCCACGAGACCATCCGCTGGCGGTTTGCCGGAAGGGTTCTTCTTCCTGCTCGATCGTCTCGTGGACGGCTGCTTGGCAGCGAGCTGATCGCGCACGAAATCGGTGATGCCAAAGAAGTCGTCCGCTTCGTGCGAACGCAGAGCCTTGGCGATTGCGCGGTCCACGTCCTGTTCGGAATGCCCTCGCGCAACCAGATTGGCTCGTATAGCCGCATAGGGAGCCTTGCGCGCATCCTGCTCGGCCTCGCTGGTGAGACGTCTGAGTTCACGCAGGTGCTTCAGCTCATCCAGACCCATCTTCGTCGCATCGGACAGGACGCGATCCACATGCTGCTGGAGCGGAACGAGATCGGGGATCTCGCGCAGGACCTCCTCGCGTCCATCACGCAGCGCACGTATCATCGGTTCGATGCATCCGAACTCGTCGGCCGCAACCTTGCGCAGCAGTTCAGGAGTGATCGTCTCCGGTTCACCCCTGATCTCACCGAGTTCGATTGCCCTCAGCTGGGCGAGGACGAAGAGCTTGATCGCGACGTCGAGGATGCCCTGCGACTCATCGTAGACCGTTGTTGAGATGTCCTGGGTGAGAGGAGTCTCGATCGCGGTCCATTGATAGCGCCAGACCTCCTCCAGCCAATCCGCCCATTCGTCATCCTCGCGCATGCGATGCCAGTTCGGCTGGCCGAGACCGGCAGCGCGCCGAGCCTGGCGAAAGGCCTTCCCGAGCAAGGGACGGGCCTCGTTCGTCCCGATGAGCATCACAGGGACACCCAACGTGTTCTGGATGGTGACGAGAAAGTTCAGCAGGGGCTTCGATCCTTCCTTCACGGTGAGGAGATGCTGGATCTCGTCCACGACCAGCAGGCCGACGGCGTGGAGGGTCATCAGATGCGACAGCTGGAGCATGAGATACTCGACGGGAAGACGCGGATTGCCGAGATCCTTGACGTAGGTGGTCCCGAGAATCTCGTCCAGCGCCGTGACCGCGTTCAGACAGAACTGACGCCGTCCACTGCTGGTCGGGCAATCCACTCGCAGATGCACGACCTGGACGACATGGTAGGCGGTCTGCGGCAGAACCTTCTGCGGAATGGCCGCGAGCGCGTTCGAGGTCGACACGGTCTTTCCCTGCCCGGGGTCACCCACCAAAGCGAAACTCACCGGCACGCCGCCTATCGGGACTACCGGTTCGGCCTCTTCGCCTGACCTATATTCCTCACGAGTTCCAAAACGCTCTATGGCTCTCGCGCTCGCGAGGAATGCCGCCTTGTGGAGTCCCTTGGAAGGATCACGCGACTTGTAGCCCTGCCGGATTATCATGTTGATCCGCTCGACAAGCTGCACCTGCCGCGCGATCGGAACCATGAGATCGAAGATTCGCAACACGCAGTAGCGCCTCTGGCCATGCGGAAGACCGCGTTCCGATGGGTCGAACTCGGGTCGCTTGTCGAGTATGCCGACACGTTCCGCCAGTTCGGGCGGCAGGCCGAGGGCCCGCGTGAAGGGATTGTGCCAGCATTCAGGAAGCCATCCGGGCGGAACGGCATCCGCACCCGCGGTAGAATCGTCCGTGTTCTTAGTCCCGGTCATCGTTCCGCTCCCTTCTCGGTATCGCGCTTCAGGATGTCGCGCATGCTCGGCGTCGAGTATCGGTCTGGCTTCTTCACGGCTCCGATGTCGACGACCGTTGCCGAACCGCTCTCCTCATCGCCACTCTCGGGCTCGCCGATGATCGCCGCACGATATTCTGCCGCGTCCTGTGCGCGGTCGCTTTCGAGTTCCTCCCCCTTGGCATCGCGCAGCCCCTTCACCTGGGAGGCCAGTGAGGCCTGGGGACCCGCTTCGCGCATCTTCGTGCGCGCAGCGTCGACGATGGCGTCCATGTCGCCTTCCGCCGAGGCCCGGGCCATGGTCTGCTCGTCGCGCCGATCGGCGGAGATCTCGCGGTCGCACGCGATCTGGAGTGCGACTTCCCAGCCGTTCATGCCGGCACGCCTGCTCGCAGGGGTAAGTCGCGCAACGATGAACCCCTTCGGCTCAGACGGGTCATGGACGTAGATCTCGTCGCAGGAACGCTTGTCGTAGCTGATCGTGAGCGTGCGGGCGCCACCTTTCACGAACCAGCCTTCGCGAATTCCCTTTTCGCAGGTGTAGAAGTTCCCGTGATGATAGATGCCTTCCCGCCTCGTCCTCGCCTCGGCGCGAGGGAGCAGCTTGAACCGCAGCACGTCCTCGGGCACCGAACGCGGTCTCCCGCCGACATTGGCGATGCCCCAGTTCCACATCTCGCGCGGCACGGCGGGAACGCCATCGGCCGTCATCTCAGGCAGCTTGGGGTAGCTGACGATCTCGTGATAGTTGTTGTGGTAGAGAATTAGGCCGATCATTATCCGGGTGATGTCGTCGACATCGAGAACGGCATCAAGCCGGTAGTCCCTGGCACCACGTTCCCGGAAGTCGCTCTGGACGTAGCCGTCGACGTAGGGACCGAACGGCTTCTGCAGGATGCGGAATCGAGATTCCACGATGCCCTTCCAGTCGGCCCTGTAGGCAGCGGCGTTCTCGATCGTGACATACTGCGCCAGACCATCGATCTTGGCGGATTCGATCTCACCGCGGTCACCCTCGAGAATGGCGCACATATGAGCACAGGGCCATTCGCTACGCTCGATCTCGATTCCGTGACGGGCACAGAAGGCGACCTTGTCCGACATCGCGTTGGCGAGTGCCATCATCGCCGCCTGCCACGAGGGCGGATCGAAACTGATCGAGAAACCGACGATCATCCTGCTGAAGACATCGATCACCACGTAGAGCGTGGGACGACCGATCAGGCGCCGCCGGTCCCTGCGGGAGCGGACATACACGTCGAGGACGGTGGCATCGATCTGGTAGCGCGCTCCGGGGCCCCACGCTTCACGGGTCGAATCGGAGAGCAGGGGGCGCGACGTGAGGGCCCAAAGGCGTTCGCCCATCCGACGACGCTCGCTCGCCAGTCTGCCGCGTTCCTTCCGCACATGGTAGCAGAACTGCTCGTAGCGCGGCAGGCCGCGCTTCTCGTATTCGGCAGTAGGCACCCGGGTGGTTCGACCGGCACGCACTTCCTCGGCGACCTCGCTGAAGAACATCCGCATGCACAGGTGATAGGCTCCCAAGAGATCGAGCCCCTCGTTGCGCTCGTATGCATCAGCGGCGATGAGGAAGAGCCGCTGGATGTCCTTCGTGATGTTGCAGCCGGACTTGGTCCCGTGCTTGACGGGACGCCCCACCTTCGGTCCATCCGCCTTTCCCGGCCTTGGCTGTCCGGCATTGCCGATTGCGTCCCAGCCCGGCAGCAGCGCGTTGGCGACCATGCCTCCGTGAAACGCCCGCAAGAGGTGCTTCCGGATGGTGATCTTCGTGGTGTCATGCAGTTCCGCGGCGGAATTGATCAGTTTCGCGCGAAGCATCTTCACGAAGACGTCCGGCTTGCGATCGATGATGGGCTTGATCATCTCCCAGTCCGCATCGCGCTTGGCGCGGTGGTTCTCGGGTATGTCGGTGTCCGATGGATAGATGGGCGCGAAGCCCTCGACGATGCGCCAGCGACCGGCATCCATGAGTTCGAGCGCCTCGTCCCGGTGACATACGACCGGATAGGATCCCGGATCTGCAGCGTCGACATAGACGAACTCGCCGGTTCCATGATCCGACCAGATTATCTTCAGGCGTCCCTGCACGACAGGTTCGGGAGGGTGCCGTCCATCTTCATCGACCAGATCCATGCCGCCGAGAATCTCGATGAGGTCATGCTGCAAGAACATCGCTTGCCTCCCTCCTATCGAGCTGTTCGACGGGGCCGAAAACATCCAGTCGTCCATCGCCGATGAAGATCAGCGACCGGATGGCGAGGAGGTGCTTGGCGAGGGCTAGCGCGTCCCCGGCTTCCCAGCCGCAACGTTCCTCCACGCGCCTGAGGACGTCGAGAAGACGCTCGCGGGGGGCGGCGGCGAAAATCTCAAGCATGAGATCCTGACCGCGCCCGGCCCAGCCCTCGACGCCTTCCAGCAGGTCGAGCGAAGCCCACTCAGCCGTCTGCTGGAGGTGGAGGCGTTCATCGTGGCTCACCGCATCGTCGACGACGAGGTGCCACTCATGCCCCCGTTCCAGCCAATAGGACCTCTCGATATCGAGCTTCTCGCAAACCCGCCTTTTGGCCAGTTCATCACCGCTCTTCACGGCGATGGCGATCCGACGCGGACCGGGTAGATCGATGACAAAATCGGTCGACATGACCGCCACGACACCCTTCACGCAGGGGTGCCTGGTTCCGTGCAACTCCGCGATACGCAGGGTGTCGGCGCGCGGCAGCGGGAACTGCTCCCTGATGTCGACGACCAAGTCGGATGCGTCGAACTTGAGGAAGATGTCCTCCTCGATATCCGACAGCAGCTGGACGATGCGCCGGACCTTCTGACTGTAGCGCCGGTGAACACGCCCGTTCGACGAGAAGTCGTGGATGCGGATCCATGGTTGATAGTCGGGACCGATCCCTTCGCCACGCCCCTCCTTCTGGAGCTTGGCGATCCGGGTCTCCGTCAATTCATATCGTCTCTTCGCCATACGTGACGACTCCTTCGTCCGGACCAGACCGCGAGGCCGGGCCCGCTCCCGCCATTCGCGGTCGCAGGGGGAATTGAAGAGCCGACATCCGATGATAGCCAAGAGGACTCTTGACGGCGATTCGGGGTTGTGCGATTCGTCGAGATGACGGCTCGATGGTTCGTTCGGTTCCTACCGGAGCGCTATCCGAGCATTATGGTCTTCCTTCTTTTAGTTGGGTTGGTGGCCACGTCATTCCAGGGGCCGTTCGTGGCTGCGGACGGTCCCTTTTCATTGAACTTCCATTTCCTGCCCACATGAAGGACGTCATCGTCCTCCTCCATGCGCTTGAGCACGGGCGATACACTCGTCCGGGGGATGTCGACCCCGAAAGCGTCGGACATCCGCGCAGTCATCTCGCGGACGCTGATGGGCCCACCTTCCGCCCTGAGGACGGAGCCCAGCATTTCCCGGATCGTCCCACGCTGAGGCTGAGCCACGTCCAGATAATCCGAGCCAGACGCGAAAAGCCGAAGCAATGCCGTGTGGGTTTCCAATGCCGCTTCGAGCCGTTCAACGCGAGCGCGGGCAGCGGCCAGATCGCTTTCGATGCGATCCGCGGCTGCACGCACGGCATCTTCGCGCAGGTTCAGCGATCTGTTTCCATCCTGAGGCGAATCGGGTTCGTTCATCAACCCAGTGTTCGTCAAGTCGACAGCGAGAGTCAACACTGCGAATACATAGTATACTGTTCGGATACATCCGTTGCTCGAGAGATCACTCGCGCCAACCCGAATGGAAGCCGGCAATGCTGCGCCTATTATGTATACATCGTATGCGCGGCCGTTGTGAGGGCTGTGCAGCGTCCAGGCCATCTCCTCTTGAGTGGGTGGCGACACGCGGCGGACGATGTCATTCGCGGTCATCGTCGGCCTCGTCGCAGAAGGCGAGCTTCATGAAGTGCTCGGTAAGGGCTCGCGTCCCGTCCTTCGAGACCATCTCACTCCACGCGTCCCAGCGATCAATGCGCTCGAGGAGCCACAGGTAGAAACGGTCACGGGCATATCGGTCACCATCCGGCCACGACATCGACCACAGCGTGCTGCGGATCGGGATCTCCTGAGTGATGCGGAGACCGATCAGCTTCACGACAGGCATGCAGTCGATGGTATCCGTCGCGAAGCGGTGAGCCATGCGGGCGGCCACACGCTCGCGCCGCTCCACCTCCTGTGCGGCACTCAATCGCTCGGATCGATCGGCCACGGTCCGGTTGGCTACGATCCATTCCAGTCCGACCGCTTCTCCGGCGTTTTCGTGCGTCCGGGTAGCGATGAGCATCAGGAGGACCGCCCGGCCCTCCGCCGTGGGTCTGCCATCGGTCTCGCTCACCAGACCGGCCGCGAGCAGATAGACGCGGAAGAACTGGTCGAGGTGGCCGTCACCCAGGAAGATGTCCCGGATACGCTCCCCCGGCGCGACGAAACGACCATCGGCGATGGCGAGATAGCTCGCCATGAACTCCATGATCCCATGCATCCAGCCGGAGTGGATGGAGGGAAGGCCCAGGCGGTCGATCCAGAAGGCCTCGCGCACCGATCCCCATTCCCGGCCTTCATCGTCGACCAGCGGAGGCTGTCCGGGGATGTCGGAAGTCGAAACCATCCAGTATCCCCACGGCAGATCGGGATGCCGATCGTCGCCGTAGCGCTCGGTCCGGGTTCCAAAAGGATAGGACGAGCCGACCATCATTCCCCTCCGTGCTCGGAGGGAGACGGAAGACCCAGCGGCTCATCGATAATCGTTTTCTCTCCCGGCTCGGCGCCGGCCAACGATTTCAGCCTGCGAGCCAGTTCGAGGCAGTTCGCGTAGACGTAGGCCTGGTCGCGATAGACATCACCCTTGCGACCTCCGCCATATCGACCGCCCGGAACGAGGTCGCCCGGATGATCGGTATCGAAACCCAGCCACCACAGATCCTCGTGGAACTCGTCCTCGGTGGTCTGCACCGTGCGATAGTCCTGCACCGTCCTGACCCAAGTCGTGTGGCAAACCGTGTAGCGTTCCAGACGCGGCTTGCCGTGGGCTCGCCGTTCGAACCGGTTGACCTCGCATGCCTTGCCGTAGGTCACGCCGCCGTGGACCGTGTTGGAAACACCGACCGGCACAGCGTCCGCCTCATAGCCGAAGAGCGGATGCTCGGGGCTCACCCCCACATAGCCAGAGATCGTCCCGTTCTTCTGGCGAAGCATGATGCAGCCGAGGCCGGTCTCGTTGTCGATCCAGGAGACCTTGTCCGCCTCGTTGTTCCAGGGACCGTCGCCCGACGGTCGGCGATCGGGATTGTGATACACCTGCAGGGCCGTGATGCTGGTGTCCGCCACCTGGTAGGGAACCGGTGCGGCGTTCAACAGGCCGTCCGGCAGCGTCGCTTTCGTGACGTGCTTGCCGGCAGTCTTCCGCTGGGTCAGCTTCCTTGCCATGTTCGGTCCTCCTGAGCTGGTTTTTCTGGGCATCGATCAATCCGCACCATCGAGTCGATAGCGGCTATATGCGTCTCGCCGCGTGAGCCGGGGGCCGAGGGCTCGTGCTCCCTTTCCGCTCGCGTAGACTTCGCTGGCCAACCACGCCTGTTCCTCGAGAAGGCGGAACTCCATGACCTCACGCCACCAGACCTGTGCCTTCGGATCCCAGCGGTAGCCGCGCATCCGCAGAGCATCCTTGGTCGAGAAGGCCGAGCCGACCGCTTCGATAACGAAGCTTTCGCACGAAGAGCTGCCATCGAGCTCGTAGAGCAGCGGCCGTCCATCGGTCCGCTCATGGCGCAGGAGCTGGATGAGCGCGTCGACATCCCCCTGCGCTCGGTGCGCATCATAGAACCAACCTGCCTGCGCGCAGAGCCAGCCGAGCGACCTGCCTTCAAAGCCAGCGGCGGCCCAGTCGATCTCCACGCAGGAGCAAGCCCACTGCTTGATCGGCAGGTCAGTAAGGCGCTTCTCCACCATGGGACGATCGAACGCGGCGTTGTGGGCGATGACGACATCGGCGGACGATATGATATCGGTCGCGACCCGGTCGTCTATCCGCCGACCGATCAGGTCCTGATCCGTGATGCCGGTGATCCGGATCACATCTTCGGGCAGCGGAACGCCGGGATCCTCGCGCCAGCACCACGCCCGGCCGATCTCGGTGATATGTCCGCCGGGATCATACCTGAAGCGTCGCACCGCCAGTTCGATGACCCTGTCGCTTTCAGGGTCGAGCCCGGTGGTCTCCACATCCAGAACGGCCGCGACACGTTGGGGATCGTCCGGATCCCCGAAGCCTGTTTCGCCTACATGAAGATCGACACGGCGGAGCTGCCGGATGTCGGACTGCGCCGGTTCAGCCACGTCCGGTCCCCAAGGATGCCGAATGATCGAAGAGCAATCGATCGATGACTGCCGGATCGGCGTCGAGGCCGAGACCCAAGCCGTGAAGGAGGATCGCCTTCGAGCAGGCGCTGCGCTCCATGCAGGCTTCGATCGGCGCGCGGCCTTCGAAGAGCTCGAGCGGCGAGACCATCCAGCCGACCGGATCCTCCGCCAAGCCGTCCCGCTGCATTCGCGCCCCGGTCTCTGCAGCCACGCATGCGATCCGGACGAGCGCGACACGGTGAACAGCCAACATGCCTCCACTCCAGTCCTCAAGAGGATCGAGCGCCCAGTCCACCGGGGCCTGCTCGAAATAAGGGTCGATTTCGAATTCTGCGGTATCGCTCATCGCACCGCTCCCCACGTTCCGCACCGGACCTACCAGCGCCTCGTGACACGGCACATAGCATGAACAGAAAATACTTCAATAGGTAATGAAGTATTGAATTAACTTGTCGGTAGGGATCGCTGACGCTATCTGCAGGAGAATGGAAAAGATGGATGCCGTCGCGAAACTCAGTGCCTTGGCCCAGCCAACCCGGCTGGAGATATTCCTGGCCATAGCGCGAGCGGCGAACGGCATCACCTCGAGTGAGATCGCCGAGCAAACGGATACGATGCCCAACAACACTTCTGTCCACCTGTCCGTGCTGCGCAACGCTGGTTTGGTTTCGTCTACGAAGGAGGGCCGGTCGGTGACCTACAGGGCGGAACGCGATGCGTTGCGCAGCTTGGCGGGTTTTCTTGTGGAAGCCGCTAACTGATGTGGGAACGCTATTCCGTCATTGAAGCGCTATCCCCTGCGGATTTTGGAGTTCTGCGCGCAGCAAGCCTTAGGGCAGCGAGTGGAACCACGAGCCACATGGCGATTGGGATCAATCCGATGCCCCACAATACGGGCATTCTGGCAGAGTAGTTCCAGCCCCATGGGACGCGCAGCGCGACAAATTCGACGGCGATCGTGATTACCTCACCGGTCAGCAGAAATGCCATTAAAGGTTTCCACGTCGCATGGTGCAGCCACTGCCGATTTCGGGCGATAAGCGTAGCGACCGAATATGCAAAAACCATGATACCCGCATCACCAAAGCTGGCGAGCGCGCAGCGCGTCGTAACTTGCCAAGCCGTCGACGCGCCCATCTCGTAGAATGGCATCTGGAACATCTCCCAGACGAACGCCACGAGAAAACTATGGAGTGCCAGCCAAACCTCGGGCTTATCGAATTTCTCTCCCATACAGCGCTCTTTTTGGAAATTCGGCTTAAGGGGATCAGCGGCCGCAGTTAACGTAGCCCCTATAACCCAATTCGTCCTTCGCTCCCGGCGGAACGACGATCAGCTGCTGCGCTTGCAGACCAGCATTCCCTCGGTCATCGAGCGCCCGTGTCGTGATCAACAATTCTCCGCTGGTGAAACGATCTGCTTCATCAGCTTCGACCTGTATCAGCTTGCCATTGAGCTTGATGAAACCGGCCCCGTTCTGCTCGTAGACAAAGGTTGGGAATCCCACTTCGGTCAAGCGGAACACACAGCGTCCTTGGTCACCGCCAATTGCGGCGATGTCGGCATCGGTCATCGTCTCTGGCTTCACCAGGGCAGTTGCCACTCCCTGCAAAGCGCTCGAAGCAGATTCGATCGGAGCGGCTTCGGCCGGCGGGTCGAGAAGTGCTTCCCGGTCGTTGCCGATGGCGGTGTTCTGGTTGCACCCGGCCAGGACGGCAGAAAGGCTCCCCATTAAGATCAGTCGCTTGTTCATTGTCCTGCTCCATTCTCGGATGTCTCAAGCAATTCCGATGCGGGTGATGGTGGGGCAGCGCGCGGTGTCTCGATCCCCTCCGGCAGGCGCTCTTCCGTCCGCACGCCGTTCTCTTCAATGTCCGCGATGAGATACTTCATCTGTGCGATCTCACGTCGCTGGGCGAGAATGATATCGTGGGCGAGCTTGCGCACCCGCGGATCCTTGATACTCGCACGCTCGCTGGTCATGATTGCGATCGAGTGGTGCGGGATCATCGCCGCCATGTATTCCTCGTCGTCGACCGTCGTCTGACTGCGCACGAGCCAGAGGGCGAGCGCAAAAACGATTGCCCCAACACCCAAGATGATGAGGTTCTTCGTCCGGTCTTTATACATGCCCCACATGAAGAGGAGCATGACGACCATCATCATCGCGCCCATGACGAACATCATCCAGAAGCGGGTTTCGCTCCAGAAAAGGTGATCGGCATCGAAGGTGTTGGCATACATGAGGAAGAACATGATGACGGTCGAAGTCGAGACCATTGCCATGAAGCGCCAGTAGTTGCCACTGCCCCCCTCGTGCTCGTGTTGCTCGCTGTTCGCCATGTCATTCCTCCTGTTTGCTCATCGTTTTGTAGACATATTGGGCAGTGCAGCTGATAATCAGGAAACCTGTCAGCGCCGCGATCCCAGAAAGCGCGCGCATGTGGCCCGCTGGGAGAATATCGCCCAGACCGACGGTCGAAATCGTGATCAACGCGAAATAGTAATAGTCCATCCAGCTATCGATGACGTCCTTCTCAAGGCTGCCCAAGCCCCACGCCGATGCGAGATACATCCCTCCTGCGAAAATTCCGGCGATCACCAAGTGGCTAACAAGAACGAGGCTCGACCCAGCCAGCAGACGTAGATGACGTGGATCCTTGCCAGGCGGAGACACGGCCTTCGCTCCGCGCAGCATCCACATGTGGAAGTAGAGCGAGATTGCGAACAATGCGAAACCGAGAAGGATTGCCCAAATCATAGGACGACCCATCCAAGCGCCTTGACACCCATCCATAGACCCATGCTGATCATGAATAGGTTCTCGGTGAGCGAGACGAAGCCCAGCGGCACGTTGCTGTTGCCGCCTACGCAGGCGCACTTGAGTTCACGCTTGTCGATGTAGACCGCCTTGAACACGCTGACCGCGCCCACCGTGCCGATGAACAACGACACCGGCACCGAGACAATCGGCAGGGCATGGGCGACCATCAGGACCCCGGCGAGCGCCTCGCCGAAAGGATAGACGAAGCCGTAGGGCACCCAGCGCCGGGCCAGCAGGTCGTAGTTCAGGAACATCGTCGAGAAACTGCGCACATCCTGCAATTTTTGGATCGCCAGCAAGGCCATCGAGAGACTGACGAACCACTCGATCGCCTGGACCGTGAAGATGGTGTCGAAGACATACCAGCTGATCGCCAAGCCGAGCAGGAAGGCCACGCCGAAGATCGCGATGACCGGCTGGTAGCTCGTCTCGCCCTCTTTCGGCTGGCTGCGCGATTTCCCGAAGTGCTCGCGAAGATCGTCGTATCCGCCGATCCGCCTGCCATCGATGAAGGTCTGCGGCGTAGTTTCGACGCCGTGCTTTTCCTTGAACGCGTCGGTCTCCTCGCGCGTGGTCAGGTGATGATCCTCGACCTCGAAACCTTCTCGCTTCAGCAGGTCCACGGTCTTGAGACCATAGGGACACAGATGGTCGGGCATGACCATCCGGTAGACGGTGGCCTTTTTCGAAGGATCGGATCGACCGCTCATGAAGCGCTCTCCGGATAGCTTGCCCATACATTGCGTCCTGCAGGGCCAAAGGCGATGGCCTGATAGGGCTGCACCCGTCCACCTACCTCCATACCGGGCGATCCAAGTGGCATGCCGGCAACTGCGAGCCCTGTCACTCCAGCTGGCCGATCTTCGAGCAGACGGGCGATCTCGCGAGCTGGAACATGGCCTTCGATAATGTAGCCATCGACTTTCATTGTATGGCACGAGGCGAGCGCGTCCGGCACGCCCAGTTCGGCCTTGACCTCAGCCATGGGGCGGTCCTCTCGCGTCTCAATCTCATGGTCGAGACCCGCATGCACGTGCTGCACCCACTCCTCGCAGCATCCGCACTGCGGATCGCGGAACATGACGTAGGGACTGGCCTGCACCGCGCTCGTGCAGGCGGCTAGCAAGACTATTCCGGTAGTGGCCAATGCCCTTCGGGTCGGGTTCCAAACTCTGGTGAAGTTTCGTTGGCTCATCATTCGCCCCTCAATGGTTGTCCATATCGTGGCCGGGCATTGTATCCATGTCGTGCCCAGCGTGCTCGTCTGTTGGCGATGCGTCCGCACCTTCAGCATCGGCGCTTGGAGATGGTGCGACGGTAGGTGGCGCCCAAGGCCGTGACGACTGCTTCGACATCCCAGCCGGATCGGTTCGGGTCGTTGGTTCCGCGGGCATCACCGTGTCGCCCGTTGCCGGTTCCCGGTTCTCTATGGATGCGGCGGGCTGGGTGCCAGGCACCGTTTCGGGTTCGGCCACCGCGGTAGCCTCATCCTCGTCGATGCGATCGGACGGTGCGTCACAGGCCGCGAGGCTCGTCATCAGAGATGTTGCAAACGCCAGTGCGATCATTTTCGCAAGCTTCGTATATTTCATGGCAACCTCGCTCATGTAATAGACAATCCAAGATGATTGGGGCCATGCGCCAGTTCGCCGCCGAAATACCCCTGAATGACGACGAGAACGGCAAGGCTAAAAAGACCGGTCCGCAACAGCATGCTGCCGCCCTCCTTCCGATGCGCCAGAATTGCCAAGCCAACCCCGAAGACGCCGATCAGCGAGCCCATCCAGCGGTGAAGTTGCATGGTCGCCTCGCCACCGAACCACAGGCCGGTATGAATCCAGCCGAACAACGCCGCTGCAATCGCACCGATTGCTCCGGCAGTAATTAGCAACCGGACTGCCAGTCCGGTCCTGTCAACCATGCCCCTTGCAGCTGCCAGTTCGACGAAAGCCGCGGTGAGAAACAAGGCGATCGGAAAGTGAACCGTTGCGGGATGAAGCTTCCTAAGAAACGGCACAAAACCGATCGCTTCGGGATCATTGTGACCTTCGGAGGCGCCGCCATATGAACCTGAAGCTTCGTCGTTCTCTTCCGTGGCGGGCAGAGCGACGGAGGTGTTGCCAGTCTTGTCAAGGGAAGCCTCGGTCGACGCGCCTTGGTGCGCGTTCTCGCCGTGCCCATAGGCCGGACCGGCGGCCAGAACGGCAGCGAAAAATAGCGTCAGGAAGAACAACAATCTCATGCCGGTCTGCCAGCTTTCACGAACGGTCAACGGTGGTCATGCCGTCTGCTACGCAAGCCAACGCGCTTTCCCGCAAAAAAATTTCCGTGAGGGTTTGGTGCGCTTGAGGCGTATAGTGAGAATAACCGCTCCATGAGGCTTGGAACGAGACGATGACACAAAGACTGGATCCTATTCTTGACGCGCTAAGCCATGATGCCCCTGGTGGAGTGCGCGACGATTTCATGGAAGGGGTCTGGGAACGGGTCGGCGACATGAGTGCGAGACGCGACCAGACAATGCAGAGCATCCTGTTCGCCGGGCTTCTGGCCATCGGTCTTGGCGCTGGCGCGCTCACCGTCCAAACGCCCGCTTATGCCAAGGACGCTCGGTATACCCTTGTCGACGAGACGCGGCTCTCTCCTGCCGACCTTCTACTCGTTTCGCGATGAAGAACACCAAGTTACAGATCGGCGTCGCCGTTGTCCTCGCCGCGTTTGCTGGGTGTCTCGGGGCGCTCGGTGCCGAGCGCTGGCTAGGATCGGACGAAACGGTCGGTCTTCATGACTTCGTGCATGAGCGGCTGGATCTGACTGCGGATCAGGAGGAGCAGCTCGACCGTCTCGAGGAACGCTACGCGATCGAAAACGCACAGAGGGAGCTCGAAGTGCGCCGCGCCAATGCAACCCTCGCTGCCGCGATGGATAGCGAGCATGAATACGGTCCCGAAGTCAGCGCAGCGATCGATGAGGTCCACACCGCGATGGGCGAACTACAGAAGGCCACCGTCCGACATGTCTTCGCGATGCGCAACATCCTCAACGAGGAGCAGCAGCGTAGGTTCGACCGGCAAGTGTCACTTTCGCTAACCGGTCCGCCACCGGAATGATTGCGGAGTGCCGATCGAAGCCGACAGTCAAGAACAAGCACTTGTCGCCAAGGTGGTCGCCGGCGATCGCCGTGCCTTCACACGACTGGTCGAACCGCTTATCCCCAAACTTCTAGCGACCTCCACCCGGATGCTTGGCATCCGCGAGGAGGGCGAGGACGCGGTGCAGAACGCCTTGGCTTCCGCCTGGCTTGCCCGCGCACGCCTCGATCCGTCACGACCCGTGTTACCGTTGCTGACGACAATCACACTCAACAAATGCCGCGACAAGCTACGGCGCCGTAAAGCAGCCCGCTTTCTTGGCTTTGGCACCGCCCCCGAGCCCGAACTCTCGCCGGATCCTGCCCCTTCACCGTATAGCGAGACGGTAGACCGTCAAATCCTGAGACGGACACAGTTGGAGATCGAGCGCCTGCCGTTACGATTGCGCGAGGCGCTCATACTCGTTGCCATCGAAGGACGCAGTCAGCGCGAAGCGGGAGAGATACTCGGTGTATCGGAAAAGGCAGTGGAAGCGCTGGTCTATCGTGCCCGAAAGACGCTGAAGGAAAAAATTCCGCTCGAGTGAGGGGAAGGACAGCCGGCTGCGTAGAAGGGGCAAAAGCTATTTACGCAGGACAAATGATGCACAACATCAATAGACGCAGCTTCCTTGGATCGAGCTTGGCGGCAGGTGGCTTGATTGGGGCCGCGACCGCGATGCCGGCCTGGGCGCGCGGTGCCGACATGACCGGTCCGGCAATCCGGCAGGGCTTCGACGAGGTTTCGGGCCGCAGCATCGATCTTAATATCGTGCGCGGCGCCTTCTCGGTGCAGGGTCGCCGCGGAATGGGGGTCGCCGTGAACGGAAGCGTTCCCGGTCCACTCGTGCGGCTCAAGGAAGGCGAGCCGGTCGACCTCAACGTCACCAATTTGCTCGACGAGGACAGTTCGATCCACTGGCATGGCCTTCTTGTCCCGTTCCAGTTCGATGGCGTGCCCGGCGTGAGCTTCCCCGGCATCCGGCCCGGACAGACCTTCACCTACAAGATGCCCGCGCTGCGCCAGGCGGGCACATACTGGTGGCACAGCCACTCGGGCCTGCAGGAGCAGGCGGGCCACTACGGACCAATCATCGTCGATCCGGCCGCGCCCGATCCGGTGCAGGCCGACGCCGACTACGTGATGTTGCTCAGCGAATTCACGCCGATGCATCCGCACTCGATCATGTCGAAGCTGAAGAAGGGCGAGGGCTACTTTAACTACCAGCAGCGCACGCTCACCGACGACTATCCGCTGACCGGTGAAGAACGCCGGATGTGGGCTGAGATGCGGATGATGCCAACCGACATCCTCGACGTGACGGGCTCGACCTATACCTACCTCGCCAACGGCCACGGGCCCGAGGAGGGCCTGGAATACCTGTTCTCGCGCGGGCAGCGCGTGCGGATCCGCGTCATCAACGGCAGCGCGATGAGCTTCTTCAACGTGCGCATCCCGGGAGTGAAGTTCTGGGTCGTCGGCGCCGACGGCCTCAACGTTCGACCGGTCGAGGTCGAAGAGTTCCAGATCGGGACCGCCGAGACATACGACATCGTCGTTGAACCGACCGGCGAGGCGCATACGATCGTCGCCGAGAGCATGGACCGATCGGGCATGGCTGTTGCGACGCTCGCCAGCCGGCCCGGTGCCCGCGCGCCGGTGCCCGCGCTGCGGGATCCACCGCTGTTGACCATGGCCGACATGGGTATGGGCGGAATGGATCACAGCTCGCATGGTGGTGACACCGCCGAGAGCATGGACGGCATGGGCCACAGCGCGATGGGTCATGGCGAGCCCTCCGCCGATGGAATGGACATGGGTGGAGAAGCAAGCGACGGGGCGATGGCAGGTATGCCGATGGATAGCATGAATATGCGGGACACTTCCCGCTTGCCGGCCGACGTCAAAGTCGGTCCCGGTATCGACATGGTGGCCATGAATCCGCAGGACCGAATGGGCGATCCCGGTATCGGTCTCGCCGATGTGCCGCACAAGGTGCTGAACTATCGCGATCTCGTTGCGTTCGATCCCAATGACGATCTTCGGACGCCTTCCAGACAGATGGAAATCCATCTGACCGGCAACATGGAGCGATATATGTGGTCGTTCGACGGTCAGAAGTTCTCGGCCGTCAGCGATGAGCCGATCCGTTTCGCCTATAACGAGCGCGTGCGCGTCAAGCTGGTCAACAACACTATGATGGCGCACCCGATCCACCTGCACGGGCATTTCTTCGAACTGGTCAACGGGGCACCCGCCGACCGGCAGCCGCAGAAGCACACTGTCATCGTGCAGCCGGGTGGCTTCGCCCAGTTCGACCTCACCGCCGACGAGCCGGGGGACTGGGCGTTCCACTGCCATCTTCTCTATCACATGCACGCCGGGATGTTCCAGATCGTGACCGTAGCGCAGCGAGGCGACCAGCCGGATGGCGAGCGCGTCGGAGAGAGCGGATGAAGTATCTGATCGCAATCCTTCTCGCTGGTGCGGCAACGCCCGCCTACGCGCAGCACCAGGGCCACGCCATGTCAGGCGACGAAACAGCGTCCCCCGCGACACAGGAACAGAGTGCATGTGAAGCGGAAGCGGCACGCCACCGTGCGATGGGCCACGCGGTTCCCGAAGGTGAATGTGCGCCGACGGGTCACGAAAACGATAACCATGGCGCTATGGATCACTCGCAGATGGTTGACTCGCAGATGGACCATTCGTCGATGGACCATTCCCAGATGGACCATTCGACCATGAGGCAGGATGCAGGCCCTGACCAGCAAGCAACCGGCGAACAGGTAGACCATTCGACCATGGATCATTCAGCCATGGGCCACGGAGGTATGCCTGCTGATATACCCTCAGGGCCGCCGCCCGCCGCGGCGGGTTTAGGTCCGGCGAACGCCGGAGATGCCTACTGGGGCATCGAAGCCATGGACGAGGCCCGTGAACGGCTGCGCCATGAGCAGGGCGGCCAACAGTATTTCTGGTTCCAAGGTGACCGCGTCGAGTATCGCGCCCGCGAGGACGCCGATGGCTACCTATTCGACCTGCAAGGCTATTACGGCGGCGATCTCGACAAGTTCTGGTTCAAGTCGGAAGGCGAAGGCAGCTTCCGCGAGGAGATCGAAGGCGTCGAAGTGCAGGCGCTCTACAGCCGCGCCATCGCGCCTTTCTTCGACTTGCAGGCCGGCATCCGGCAGGACTTCGCTCCGATGGACCGCACCTACGCCGTCGTGGGTATCCAAGGTCTCGCGCCCTACCTGTTCGAGATCGATGCTGCCGCATTCCTGTCCGACAAGGGCGACTTGACTGCTCGCGTTGAGGCAGAACTCGACCAACGTATCACGCAGAGGCTCATCATCCAGCCACGGGTAGAGGCCTCATTCTCGGCGCAGGACGTGCCCGAACTGGGCATCGGTGCGGGACTCGACAGTATCGAGGCCGGAGTGCGCCTACGATACCACATCGCCCGCGAGTTCGCGCCCTACATCGGGATCGACCAGGAATGGCGGATCGGCCAGAGCGCCGACTACGCGCGTGCGGAAGGCGAGGATCCGAGCGTTACGAACTACGTAATCGGCATGCGGTTCTGGTTCTAGCCGCCATCTTTGTTGTTCGCCTCACAATTGGGGTCCTACCCTATCACGGCAATGAGATCCATCTCGCAGTTCCTTGCAAGGCAGGCCTCCAACGTCGCGTGCTCTATCCCGAACCGCGACGACACACGCTTCCTGATCGCTAGTTTCAGAATTTCAAACCGCTCGAGCGACGAACTGGAAGGAACGATATGCACTTCGAGAGCCCGGCGATGTTCTCCCAGGTTCCAGACATGCAGATGGTGTATGCTCTCGACGCCGTCAATCGCCTCGAGTTCGTCCATGATTTCTTGCAGTTCGACGTCATCGGGCACTGCTCCCATAAGCAGGCGGACCGTGCGCGGCATCAACGAAAGCCCCTGCCAGATCACATAGGCGGCAATGATGACGGTGATGACCAGATCGGCCACGTAGAGATCGTATAGGAGGATCAGGAACCCGGCGACGATCACCCCGACAGAGGCCATTGCATCGGACACATTGTGCAGGAACGCCGCCTTCATGTTGATGCTGTCCCTGGCGCCGCGGTGGGTGATGAAAGCGGTAACCAGATCGATCACCAATGCCACGCCCGCAACGGCGATCACCGTCCATCCTTCGATCGGTTGCGGATCGGCGAAGCGGTTGATCGCTTCCACGAGCAGATAGAAGCCGATGATGAGCAGCGTCGTCAGGTTGATGAGCGCAGCGACGACCTCCCCTTGCGCATAACCGAACGTCATCCGTCTGTCGGCGGGACGCCTGCCGATCCTACGGGCGAACCACGCAAGGCCGAGCGAGGCGGCGTCACTGAAGTTGTGAAGGGCGTCGGCAATGAGAGCCAGCGAACCTGAGACTATCCCGCCGACGATTTGAGCGAGCGTGAGCAGGACGTTGATCGCGACCGCGAAGATCAGCTGGCGATCGCTCAGGTTCTCCTCGCCGTGGCTGTGGCCGCTATGCCCACCATGTGTGTGCTGATTGCTCATGTTCGGAACTGATCCCCCTTGCGATGCTCGCTCCCTTCCTCGTCATGGATGTCCATGTGGGCATCGCGCAGGATCTGGATGCCGCCATAAAGGGCAATGCATGCCACAGCGACGCCTACCACCAGGTCGGGCCAGTTAGCGCCGGTGAGCATCACGACGATGCCCGCGATGATGATCCCGCCATTCGCAATAAAATCATTGAAGCTGAAGGTCGTCGCTGCGCGCATGCTGACGTCCTTGTTCTCTGTCCGCTGGAGCATCCGCAGGCAGATCAGATTCACCACGGCTGCGACTGCCGCCATCGCGAGCATCATGAATCCACCTGGCTCCGAGCCTTCCACGAACCGACGCACGGCATCGGCAATGACACCTGCCGCGAATACCAAGAGCATGACCCCGGAGAACCGCGCCGCACCACGCTGCCAAATGCGCGAGCGGGCCAGCGCGAGCAGGCTGAGTGCATAGACTATCGCGTCGGACGAGTTGTCGAGCCCGTTCGCCAAGAGCGCGTTCGAGTCCGCGAAGTAACCGACGACGAAGAACCCGATCGCGATCGCGACGTTCAGCCAGAGCACGATCCACAGCGTCCGGCGCTTCCCGGCCGAATCGAGATCGATATCATGGTCGCCACTCATGCCATGTCCTCCCCGGAGCGGACCCAGCTCTCGGCAACCTGATGCTGGGAGGATTGAAAGAATTTCATTTCGGCGCGGAAGAGCGGATCGGAGAGTTTGGTGCCCCACTCTTCCCATTTCGCATCGCCGACGATGGCGATCCTGCCGAAGCTGTCCTGATGATTCGCGTCGAACTTGAGGTCGCGCCATAGTCCAGGCAGATCCCAGCCTGCAAAATCGGAGGCGAGTTCGATTACCATCGGCAGCTTGCCGGGCTTTCGCCCCACAAGCTGTTCGAACCGAGGCACGAAGTCATCGTAGTCCGAGCTTTCGAGTTCGCCACTCGCGCGTATCCACAGCAGTCCGTTCTCTTCGTCTATCTTCAACATCGTATTTTCCTTTCCCGGACCATCATGCGATGTCCGTCAGTTCGCGCTGCTCGTCGCTGGTCACGTTTCTACGCAGGCGATCCCACCATTTCTCGCGCCAGCTACGCTCATCGTCCGATCGATTGAGCACGAGCCGCGCGATCGCGGGCAGGACGAAGAGCGTGAGCGCGGTCGCGGTAATCAATCCGCCGATCACGACAGTGGCCAGCGGACGCTGGACTTCCGCGCCAGTGCCGGTGGCAAGGGCCATCGGCACGAAGCCGAGCGAGGCCACCAACGCTGTCATCAGCACCGGTCGCAACCTCGCCAACGCGCCATCGGTGATCGCCTCATCGAGAGGCAGTCCCTTGTCGAGCCGCTGGCGTATCGCGGTCATCATCACGAGCCCGTTCAATACCGCGACACCCGATAGGGCGATGAAGCCCACGGCGGCGGACACCGAGAACGGCATCCCCCGTAAGGCAAGCGCGAAAACCCCGCCTGCCAGTGCCATCGGGATCGCACTGAAGACCGCGAGCGCCGGAACCCACCCGCCGAGCGCCATGAACAGGAGCAGCAACACCAGCGCGAAGCAGACCGGAACGACGAGGGCGAGCCTTGCCTGCGCAGCCTGGAGGTTCTGATATTGCCCCCCCCATTCGATGAAGGATGCAGCCGGCAATTCGACGCTTTCGGAGACGCCTGCGCGGGCCTCTTCGACAAACGACCCGAGATCGCGTTCGCGCACGTTCGCCGACACGATCACCAATCGGCGACCCTGCTCCCGGCGAACCTCGGCGAGACCATCGACCACCTGGAAATCCGCCAGCGTGCGAAGCGGAACCGTGACCCCGCTTTCGAGGACTATGGGAAGAGCGCCGAGCTGATCGAAATCGTCACGGGTCGCATCTTCGAGCCGCACGACGACATCGAAGCGGCGGTCACCCTCGAAAACGAGCCCCGCCGGGCGGCCGCCGAGCGCGATGGCCACGGATTGCGCGACCTCTTCCACGGTCAGACCGTAGCGGGCGATCGTCGGACGATCGAAGGCGATGTCGAGCGTAGGAAACCCAGTGACCTGCTGGACCTTGACGTCAGCAGCACCCTCGACACCGCGCAGCACCTCGGCCACTTCTCCGGCTGAACGGGTCAGCGCGGTAAGGTCGTCTCCGTAGAGCTTGACCGCCACGTCGCCGCGAACACCCGCGATCAGCTCGTTGAAGCGCAGTTCGATGGGTTGGCTGAACTCATAGAGGTTGCCCACCAGACCGCTGAGCGACTCCTCCATCTGCGCGACGAGTTCATCCTTCGACAGGTCGGGATCGGGCCACTCTTCGCGCGGCTTCAAAATCACGTAGGCGTCGGACGCGTTCGGCGGCATCGGATCACTCGCGACCTCGGCCGTGCCGGTGCGCGAGAAAACCAGCTCCACCTGCGGGAAGGTCTCAAGCCTGTCCTCCACCTGTCTCTGCATGGCGAGCGATCGTTCGAGCGAGGTCGACGGTATCCGCAGCGACTGAACCGCGATGTCGCGTTCATCCAGCTGCGGTGTGAACTCGCTGCCGAGGAAATTGAACACGAAAGCCGCTACGGCGAAGACCCCGGCACCCGCTCCGATCACCGGCCAGGGACGTGCGATGGCGCGACGCACCGCCGGGCCATAGCGTTCCTTCGCCATCCGAACGGGCTTGACCTCCTTCTCGGTCAGCTTGCGATTGAGGAGCACCGCGATCATCGCCGGCACGAAGGTCAGGGACAGCACGAAGGCGGAGGCGAGTGCCAGCATGACCGTGATGGCCATGGGCGAGAACGTCTTGCCTTCGACCCCCGTGAAGGTGAGCAGCGGCGCATAGACCAAGAGGATGATCGCCTGACCGTAGACGGTCGGCTTGATCATCTCCTGCGCAGCCAGCCGTGTCTCCGTCAGCCGTTCGCCGAGGCTGAGCAATCTGCCTTCGCGGTGCTGCCTGGCGGCGAGCCGCGCGACGCTGTTCTCGACGATGATAACTGCGCCATCGACGATAAGCCCGAAGTCCAGTGCCCCCAGGCTCATCAGGTTGCCTGAGACACCAAGCCTGTTCATTCCCACGGCGGCCATCAGCATGGATATCGGAATGACCAGCGCGGCGATGATCGCAGCACGGATATTGCCGAGCATAAGGAACAGGACGGCGATCACCAGAAGCGCGCCCTCGACGAGGTTCTTCTCCACCGTCGCGATGGTCGCATCGACGAGCGACGAGCGATTGTAGACGATCTCGGCGACCACTCCGGAAGGGAGCGAGGCGCGGACTTCTTCCAGACGCTCGGCCGAGGCGGCAGCCACGGTGCGGCTGTTCTCGCCGCTGCGCATCAGGACCGTGCCCACGACAGCCTCCTCTCCATTGAGCGAGGCAGCACCAGTTCGCAGATCGCCGCCGATGCGAACCGAGGCGACATCCCCGATACGGATTGGAACGCCCTCGCGGGTCGCGACCACCGCCTGTTCGATATCCTGCGTGCCCCCAAGCCGCGCATCGACACGGACGAGCAGAGCCTCTCCGGCACGATCGACAAAATTGGCGCCCTCAGCGAGGTTCGCCGCTTCCAAGGCCTCGATCAGGGAGTCGAACGACAGGCCATAGCCGGTGAGACGGGCAGGATCGGGCTGGACGAGGAACTGCTTCTCATAGCCACCGATCGAATCCACCCCGGCAACGCCGTCAATGGAGCGCATGAGCGGAGCAACGACCCAGTCCTGCACCGTGCGAAGATAGGCTGCCTTGGCGACCTCGGTGTCGAGGCGATCACCGCGTTCGGTGATGAAGCTCCCGTCCGACTGCCAGCCTGTCCGACCACCCTTCGGCGCATCGCGACCTCCCGGATACTCGTATTCGATCGTATACATGAGCACCTCGCCCAGGCCCGTCGAGATCGGGCCCATCGTGGGCTCCGCTCCTTCCGGCAGCGAGGCACCGATCGGAGCGAGCCGTTCGTTCACTTGGCTGCGCGCGAAGTATATGTCGGTGCCTTCCTCGAAGATCGCGGTCACCTGGCTGAAGCCGTTGCGCGAGATCGAGCGGGTCATCTCCAGCCCCTCGATCCCGGCAAGGCCGGTTTCGATGGGGAAGGTCACCTGCGTTTCGACCTGCGAGGGCGACAGGGCCGGAGCACTGGTGTTGATCTGCACCTGCGTGTTGGTGATGTCCGGCACCGCATCGATCGGAAGGCGCAAAAGGTTCATGGCGCCGTAGATCGCTGCGAACACTGTGAGGACGATCACAGCCCAGCGGAACCGCACGGCAATGTCGAGGATGGCCCCGATCAATCCGTGACGATGGCTGGCCGTATCGGCATGGGTGTCCACGGGGAGCTCGTTGTGAGTCTCAGTGACCATGGGTCGCGCCCTCCTTCCCGAGTTCGGCCTTGAGCAGGAAGGCATTGGCGACAGCGATCCGCCATCCCTTCTGGAGACCGGAAAGGATCGTCACTTGACCAGCCGACCGGGTTCCGACCTCGACCTCGCGAGCCTGGAAGCCGGTCTTCGTCCGGACGAAGACGACGTCGCGTCCTTCGACCACCTGAATAGCGTCTTCCGGCACCGCGATGCGGTCGCGGTCGATTTCGCCCGAAGGCCTGATCCGTGCCTGAAGGAAGGCACCCGGCTGAAGCCCCGGAACGCCGCGTGATAACGACAGGACCGCAGTCGCACTGCGGCTCTCCGGATCGAGCGAAGGCGTGACCGAACGAACCCGGGCGCCGATTTCCCGACCGTCGCCGACCACCAGCACCGCCTCGTCACCAGGCTGTATGCGAGAGGCTTCGGCCGAAGGCAGCGCTACCTCGATCTGGAGTCCGTTGGGATCGACCACGCGGTAGAGTTCCTCGCCAGGATCCACGTAGGCCCCCAGCACGATCGGTGCCGAGGTGATCCTGCCAGCCAGGGGAGAGGTGACCGCCAGCGAACGCCCGTCGCCGCTGACGCCAGCTGCCGCTACCGCAGCCTGTGCCCGCTGAAGTTCCGAACGTGCCACGCTGAGATTGGCCCGAGCGGCTTCCAGATCCTGGCGTGCCGTTACATTCTCATCGAACAGACGCCGTTCGCGTTCGTAGGCAGCCGACAGTTCGCTCACCCGAGCGCGCGCTGCGCTTACCTGGGAGGCAAGAGCAGCGGCATCCGCGCTTTCGATGCGGGCGACGGTCTCGCCGCGCGCCACATAATCACCCAGCGTTTTGCCGACGGAGCGGACGACCCCCGAGGCGCGGGCGTCGATACGAGCTGAGGCTGTGGGGCTCGCCGCGACAGTCGCCGGAAAGACAAGCTCGACAGCGGCTCCAGACCGGACGGAGGCCAGCTGTATCCCGGCCTGGCTAATCTGCTCTTCGCTAAGCGTGATCACCCCTTCAGGTGTCTCGGTCGCAGCTTCTTGCTGCGCATGCTCATCCTCACCTGCATGATCGTCGACCTCGGAGGTTGGCCAGAATATCAGCGCCATAGCGCCAACCGCGATGACGATACCGACGAGGATCGCCAGCTTTCTGCGTGTCATTGATATATCCTTCATTGTGCGGCCAGCCCGATCAGTTCGGCTGCGGCCAAGCCCCTCTGCTCGCGGGCGGCGATGAGCGCCTCGCGGATCGTGTCGCGTGCCTCTGCGGCTGCGAGAACTTCGATCAGGGGAAAACGTCCGTTGCGATATCCGATGCGAACGAGGCGCAACGCCTCCTCCGCCTGCGGGAGCGATGTCTGCGAAAGGGTCTCGACGCGCGCTTCGGCACCAAGATACCTTGCCCGGGCCGTGGCGACCGCCTGCTCGTAATCCGCGAGAGCCACCGCTTCGCGGGCATTCGCTGCCCGCAACCGAGCCTCGGCAGCGGCGATGTTGCCCTGGTTCCGGTCGCGAAAAGGAAGGGGGATCGATACGCCGACGAGGAAGGCGTTGTCGCCGCTTTCCCCGAAGCGCCGCACGCCTGCGGAGACCGTCGGATCGGGAATACGCAAACTTCGCTGCCGCTCGATCTCCGCCGCAGCAGCAGTGCTCTCGGCTCGCGCGACCCTATAAGTGAGGCTTTCCTGCGCCTCGGACATAAGCGAAGCGGGCGGATCGATATCCGGAAATTGCGCCGGAACGAGCGGCGCTTCACCGCCGGTCCATAGAGTTGCGAGCGCTGTTCGAGCCGACAGGCTCTCCGCCTCTACCTCAACCAGGCTCGCCCGCGCTTCGGCAAGGGCCGCATCCGCCCTCAATGCGCGCAGAGGCGCCTCACGGCCGACCTCTACAAGGACACCAGCAATGCGAGCCAGTTCTTCGTTACGCGCCACGACATCTTCGGCGAGTTCGACCCGCGCAGCCGCTGCAGCTGCTGCGAGATATCGCTCGCGCACCAGCTGTCCCAGTTCGACCGTGGTAAGGTCGGCCCGGAGAGATGCCAGGTCGGCCTGGGCTTCGGCCGCACCGATCCGCGCGGAGCGCTTGCCGCCGAGTTCGAGACGCTGACCGACGGAGAGCGTATATTCGGTAGACTGGAGACCCGAGAATGCGCCGCTGCCGGCGACGTTCTCGACGTCGAACGAGACTTCGGGGTTCGGGCTCAGGCGAGCTTGATCGACAAGCGCGACCGCCGCATCGGTTTCCGCGCGGGGCCCCACGAGGCGGGGGTTGGTGGTGGCGGTCTCGGCCTCTGCGGCGACCCCGCTGAGCTCAAGGGCGTCGTCGAGCGTGACAACACGCGGGTCCTGCGCGCTGGCAGGTCCCGTGGACAGGGCGAGTATCAGCCCCCAGACGGGGGCTGCTCGCCACGATATGGCGAACATGGATGGGTATTCCTCTGCTGACGTTCAGTTCGGCGTCGGAAAACAAGTCCGACGCGCGGCAAACGTCAGGCGCGAGGAGGAGGCGTTGCGAGTTCGGTCAGATTGGACGCGAACGAGGGCTGGTCGCCAGCGCGTAGGCTGCTCATGACCGAGCCCAAGGTGAAGGCGTCAGACGACCGTCCGACGGCCTGCGAAGCATGATGGCAATGGCCATGAGCGCAGGCGCCGTGCTTCTCAGGCCCCCTGTCATCATCGCTGGGTTCGTCGTGCTGCTCGAACTGGGATGCTACCGGAGGCTCTCCCGCGCATTCGGCCGCTTCCGCTACCGGAGCCCACAGGACACCGAATGCAGTGCACAGCGTGATCAGCTGAAGCAAAAGGGAGCGGGCGAAGAGCCGGGTCATGCCGCGCGTCTAGCAAGCCAAGACCAATAATGGAAGGATGAGGTCGTTGACCGCTCACGCTGCAAGTCAGTAGGGGGGATGCCATGCACCACGATCATAATCATCCGTCTGTCCACCGCCACGATTTCTTGGGATCCTCCCACGACAGCCACGCGCGCCGGACACGTTGGGTTGTTGCGCTGACCGCAGCTATGATGGTCCTCGAGATCGCCGCAGGGCTGTGGACGGGCTCTATGGCCTTGCTGGCGGACGGCATTCACATGGCGACACATGCTGGCGCTCTGGGTGTGGCAGCCTTCGCATACTGGTTCGCGAAACGGCATGTCGGCAATCCCCGCTTCACCTTCGGAACGGGGAAGGTCGGCGACCTCGCCGGGTTCGCGAGCGCCTTGCTTCTCGCAGTGTTCGCAATCGGTATTGCGGTCGAATCCTTCCAGCGCCTGCTCGCCCCAGCCAATATTGCTTACTCCGAGGCGCTCTGGGTGGCTGTCCTCGGTTTGCTGGTCAACCTGGCCAGCGCATGGCTGCTAGGCGGAGATCATCATTACCATCATCATGGTCATGATCATTCGCACGATCACGGCCATGCGCACTCGCATACCGACAACAATCTACGGTCGGCTTATCTGCACGTTCTCGCCGATGCATTGACCTCCGTCATGGCGATCGTCGCGCTACTCGCCGGCCGCTATCTGGGATGGGGCTGGATGGACGCAGCGATGGGTCTCGTCGGCGCGTTCGTTATCGCTCGGTGGTCCTGGTCGTTGATGCGCGATACGGCAATTGTCCTCATTGACGCGGAAGCTGGCCCGGATCGTCTTGCGGAAGTTCGAGGAGCGATCGAGGACGGAGATGCGGTGGTGAACGATCTCCACGTGTGGCGGGTCGGCCCTGGGCACTATGCCGTTATCGTCTCCCTGGTCGCTGATCGTCCACTCGCGCCGCAAGAATATGCTCAGCGGCTGGCGGTCCATGAGGAATACGCGCACGTGACCATCGAGGTGCACACCTGTGAGGGCGCGCATCGGATGCGACACGCAGCGTGAAGTTTGTCACCATCGCCGGGGAGAATTCGAAACGTAGCCGAGCAAGTCAGGCATGATAAACTACTCTCGCTCCCTGAACGGGGGTCATGTATGCAACAACTCCTGACGAGCCTGTCGAAAGACTTCCATGCTGCCCCACAGGGCTAGTCCGGCCATGATCGAGGCGACGAGCAGGTCGGGCCACGCGTGGCCCGTCCCGAACACACCGAGGGCTGCGCCGAGAACCGCAATGTTACCGATCGCGTCGTTGCGGGAGCAAATCCATACCGATCGCATGTTCGCGTCGCCTTCTCGGAACCGGAAGAGCATGAGCGCGACGATCACGTTAGTCGCCAGAGCCAGCGTGCCGACCATTCCCATAGTGGCCGGCTCCGGATCGGCACCCGCCATCAATCCATAGATCGCATAGCCGATCACCCAGATGCCGAAGGCGAGCATGGTCGCGGCCTTCACTAGAGCGGCCTTGGCGCGCCATGAGAGTGCCAGACCTGCAACGCCAAGACTGATCGCGTAGTTCGCGGCATCCCCGAAGAAATCAAGCGCATCGGCTTGGAGCGAACGGGAATCAGCAGCGACACCAGCCACCATCTCCACCACGAACATGGCTGCATTAGCGATGAGTGCGATCCACAGGACGCGGCGCCAGCGCGGATCGTTGTGCGCGGCGGCATCAGGCTGCGGTGCCTGGCAGCAGGACTTCGCCATGCCACTCTCCTTGCAACGTTCGAGTCGCAAGAACATATGCACCTTGTAGCAACTACAAGGTCAAGCGATGCGTATCGGAGAACTTGCAAAAGCCACCGGCACAAAGGCGGAGACGATCCGCTATTATGAACGAGAAGGCATCTTGCCTGCTGCGGATCGCACGGACAGCAATTACCGCGACTATTCGGACAATCACCTAGCAGCGCTTACATTCGTTCGCCGCGCGCGCCAGCTCGGCTTCAGCATGGCGCAGGTGCGCGAGCTGCTCGATTTATCGGATCGCGCCGACAAGCCATGTCAAGAAGTCGATGAACTTGTTCGTGAGCAGCTGGAGGAGGTGGAACAGAGGATCGTAGACCTCTCGTCACTCCGGGATGAGCTGCGGCTTCTGCTGCGCTCCTGCCAAGCGAACCGTATCGATGAGTGCCGTATCGTTGGGAGCCTCGCGCGTCCCCTCGGGCGCGTCACTCGATAACAATAAAGCGCTATTGCTTGAGAAGGATGAGAAGGTTCGCTGCACGCTTGCCATGGGTTCAGAGTGACTTCGACTGGGCCTTCCGTAATAGATCGATCTGATCGATGAGCACCCGGGGGTTGTAACCTTCCGATAGATAGGTCTCGCAGCTCTTGCGAGCGAGCTTTACCTCTCGATCGTCGCGCGTGCGTTTCGAATGTAGGCGCGTCTTGGATTGGTGGTGAACTGCGCCGCGAACGGTGTCGCCTTTCTCCTCAAGCTTTGCCGACAAGGTAGCTCGACGAGACAGATACGCATCCAGCCGCTGCACCCTTGCGGTAACACGTTTCAACGCGCCCCTCTTCGCCCGAGAAATGAATGGCTGGTCGGCGTGGATCGCCGACGCGATCACCTCCTGGGGAGGAAGGGCGCGGTCATCCAGCCGCACCCGCAGGCGCGCGAAGAATTCTTCGGTTCCAGCCTCTTTCATCTTGATTCGCATAATCGCATAACGCATAACGCATATGCAATATGCGATTTGTCGATCTCTTCTCGGGTGCGGGCCTTTTCAGCGGCGGCTTCGTGCAGCAGGGCTTCAGTCCGATCCTGGCTGTTGACCTGTCCAGCGATGCAATCGCCAGCTATCAGCGGAACGTCGCTCCTGTCGGTCGCTGCGGCTCGGTATCGGACCTCGAACGATTGCCCGAATGCGAAGTGCTAATCGCAGGTCCGCCGTGTCAGGGCTTCTCAACGCTCGGTCGCCGCGACCCCCTCGACGAGCGGAATGCGCTCGCGTTCGAGGTCGTGCGGCTGGCCGCCACCAATCCGCCAGACGTCGTGGTCATCGAGAACGTCCCCCCGTTCCTACGATCCGCTGCTTGGTCGCAGATCCGCAATGGTCTGATCGCCCTGGGTTACGATGTGGTGCCTTGGGAACTTGATGCGTCGGACTATGGCACGCCTCAATACCGGCGGCGGTCTTTCACCATCGCTAGCCGTGTAGGCATGCCAGAAATTCCGAAGCCCGCCAGCGGGATGGTTCCCGCCCGAACCGTTCTGTCGCGCCCGGTGGACCCGGATGATGCCTTGCATCGATGGCCGGCGCCAACGCCGCTAGCCGAAGGGCGTATGAGACTCATCCCCACCGGCGGAGACAAACGCGACCTGATGCGAGCCGCGCCCGATCTGTGCCCGCCTTCCTGGAGGCAGGTGGGTTGCCAGGCTACGGACGTTTGGGGCCGTATCGATCCGGACAAGCCCGCCAATACCCTGCGATGCGCATTCCAGAACCCGTCCAAGGGGCGCTACATCCATCCCACAGCGAACAGAGTGATCTCCCTGCGGGAAGGCGCGCGTCTGCAGGGCGTGCCAGACGCTTGGCACTTCGTGGGGCGCAACTACCCCGTCGCACGCCAGATCGGTAACGGTGTTCCCGTTCCTCTGGCAAGGGCAGTGGCGGGTTCCATCCGTCAGCTATTGGCAAACCATGTCGAAGCTGCCGCGTGATTTCCCGATGGCACGCAGGCACTGCTAAGGTGGCTACCTATGCAACTGCCCTCCATTAAACCGCAACTTGAACGCCTTTAATCGACGAGATGCTAAGTCAGGGCAAAACGGGCATAACAGAAGGATGAACAGTCCCGATACGATTCGCCAGCCGGACCGACCCGCCGAGTTCCCACTCAAGATCCAAGGCGGCATGCTCGAGGCGCTCGGGATCAATATGTATGCCACGATTGGCAAATGCCTGGTGGAGTTCGTCGCCAATGCTCATGACGCAGAAGCGAACCGCGTCGACATCTCAATTCCCTTCGATGCGATTGAGGAAGCGCGATGGAAGGCGCGCGAGACCGCCAAGGCTCAAGTCGAAGCGGGCGACCGCGACCCATTCACGATACTGCTCACGCCACTGCCCGAAGAGCTGAAGATCACGATAAGCGACGATGGGCACGGCATGTCTCCGGAGCAGATCGAGGAGAGGTTCCTCCCGGTCAACCGGAAGCGTCGTGAGGACGCGCAAGGCGAAGAGACCGTGCTTACCTCGGAGACAGGCAAGCGACATGTCATGGGGCGCAAGGGCCTCGGCAAGCTTGCCGGCTTCGGCGCGGCGACGAAGGTCGTGATCGAAACCAAGAGAGAAGGGCAGGACTTCGCTACCGTCTTCACGCTCGACGACGCGGTGATACGCGAAGCTGAAGATATTGGGGAAGTCCGTATCCCGGCCGAATACATCGAAGGACGTCCGACCCGGCAGAAGGGAACGACAGTCACGCTATACGGCCTCAAGTCCGATGCTGTGCGCTACGCCTTCGAGACCATCGCGAAGCAGATACGCAGTGCGTTCTTCGGCATCCGCCCCGAAGAAATGGCGATCCACATCAACGATACGCTGATAGAACAACCCAATCCCGACTACGTCTTCGTCTACCCGCAAGGTGCATCGGAAGAAGACCTGGCGGATGATGAGGTCCAGATCGGCGAACTGGCCACCATGCCCGTCCGCTACATGGTGGGCTTTCGCAAACAGAACCTACCCACCAGTCAACGGGGCGCGCGGATCTACTGCAACAAGCGCCTCGCCGCAGGTCCCTCGCTCTTCGGACTGCCGACAGGCATGCACAACTTCCACAGTCAGAGCTACATGGAATGCGTCGTCCAAGCCGACGAACTCGACCGGCATGGCATAGACCTCATCAACACCAATCGCAGCCAACTAAGGGAAGACAACGAGATCGTCGCGGCGCTGCTGGAGTTCGTCGAAGAGAGGATGCGTCGCGCGCTCGCTGCACATGCCAAGTGGAAGGAAGAGGTGGTCGACGAGGAAATCACCAAGGCGCCGAAAGCCCGTTTCGCCATGCAGATGACCAGCACACTGGAAGGGCCCGCGAAGGCCTCGGCTCGGCGGTTATTGCGTCGTCTCGCCATCGAGCACGGCGCCGACTCACGCGAGTTTGAGGAGCTCGCACCGCTGATCGTCCAGACCATGAACACCGGCGAGGTGCTGATCCGTCTTAGCCATCTCGAAACCAACGTGGAGACGATCCGACAGGTAGCGCTCAACCTCATCGAATTGGCCGACATCGAGAAGAGCGACGCGCTCAAGATCTACCGCGGGCGCCGAGACGCCATCAACGCGCTGCTCGCCCTAGTTCGTAAGGGAGAGCACGAGTTCTGGAAGAAGAAGGGCATCGAGAAGGAACTACACCAACTCCTGAAGGAAGAGCCGTGGCTGATCAGGCCAGAATTCAATCGCTACCTGACCAGCGACGAGCGCTTGACCAACGTGTCGACCATGCTCGCCGAGCATCTCGGTGTCGACACGCAAGCGGCGCTCGATGATCCCAAGCGTCCGGACCTCGTCTTCCTGATGAGCGATACTGGCCAGCCCCACCGCATCATCGTGGTGGAAATCAAGTCGACCAGCCTTCCTCTGAAGCACGAGCATCTCGTCCAGTTGAAAGGCTACATGGCTAAGGTCGAGACCTACTGCCGGACCGAACTCAACCGACGGGTTACCGTCCACGGCTATCTGATCGGTTCGATGCCGGACGAGAAAACCGTCAACGATGACGAACGTCTGCTGCTGAGCGAGATCGAGAAGCAGGGGCTCAATTCCGAATGGTCCGTCATGGGGACCCGTTCGATGCTCGAATACGCACAGGTCGCAAACGGACATGCGATTGCCGCAATGGAGAAGGATCTCGCCGATCTCGATCAGGACGCCGAGGACGAAGAGACCCAGGAGGCGGCTGCCTGAACGTCTGCAAGTCATCGCAGATTCGATGAGCGAAGCTCTATGACCATCTCCCGTTCAAGAAAATGGCGCGAGCAGGGTGAGAGATTGGCGAGACTGGCGCGGGACGCACCCAGCGTATACTTTCCCGAACCTTATCCGGGAGAAGCTCTCTACAGCATAATCGCAAGACTTCGACAGCACACAGGGATGACACACTCTACATTGTCGTGGAGCGTATTCGGCGAGGAGATACGCGTTTTCGCGATCAATCTGCCGTTCCGTATCGAAGCGGTGGCGCGGCGGATCCCCGACCGGATGGCACTGGACAGCAAAACCATCGCCGTGCGTCATACCGGCTTTCCCTACTATACCGCCTATATGGACAATGCCCTTAAGAAGCGTGTCTTAACCGAGATGATCGGAACTGACGGCAATGCCGTCCGGACAGCAGGCGCCCGCGCGCGACCGGTTACCAATACGGATTTCCTGCGCTTCTGCGCCGAGTGCAATATGGAAGCGGTAAGGAAATACGGTGTGGCTTACTGGCGGCAGGTCCATCAGCTACCTATCGTCACGATCTGCCCCGATCATGGTCTGGACCTGCAGAAAAGCAGCTTGCCGAGCGGGTTCATTAAGTCGTTCGGAACGACCGACGAGGATACGTGCCCGCCGAGAGCTCCTACGGTGATACCTCGGAATGCTCCCGTTGATCGCGCCTTGCTTTTTCAATTGGCTTTGGACGCCCGCGAACTCCAGCAGGGGATATACCCGAAAGTGGCACCAAAGAATTATCGAGCGGCACAGTTCAAAACCATGCTAGGGAAGGCCGGCATCCTGACACCTCGCGGTTATATCCGCTACGACCGGTTTCACGAAGATGTTGATCGAGTTCTAAATGGACTGCTTCCGGTGTTTCCGGAACTTCGACAAGGATCAGTCGCCGGTCCCTGGATATTGCGATTCCGTGAAGGCAAGGCGGGACATCATCCGGACCGCACGTTGCTTATGGCGCACGCTCTCGAGCGATTGGCCGCGTGAGCCTCATGCAGACCCAGTTGGCGCCCGAAGGATTTCGTCCCATAATACTGGAACGCGATTGAGATATTTTGGAAAGATTTATGTTCCTGGCCCTTGGGCGGAAAAGGGATAAGGGAGGTGGAAAGGAAAAGGTCATCGGCGCGGCTCGCAAGGGCGCAGCGAGTGACCGAAAGGAAAGAACTCTATTATCGCTGCACAGCCGGTGCGCGGGACGTTTTACAGCCCACTAACCTTTTCGGTTTAAGCCACGAGCCGTGAAAAAGCTCCTCGCTCAGAACACTCCGGAACTGCCGGATCAGCTTCCGCTGCCGGTCTTGCTCGGCCTGCGCGACATCGCGGGGCTCGACCGGACGTTCCTGCGCAGCCTGCAATATGATCATCTCGCCGGACGCAGCCGGTTGCGCGTGCTGGGCCACGCGGTCGGCGCGCTGGTCGGCCTGGCATGCCTAATGCCCTACGTGCCGATGGTCCTGATCGCCGGATGGATCATGGTGGTGGCTGGCGGCGCCTTCTACTTCTCCCGGCTGGAAGGCGCGATGGTTGCAGCCGCGCGGCGCAACGTCACCGATGGCGACGTGAAGCAGCACCTGTTCGGCTCTGCATGGCTTGGCCTGGCCTGGATGCTGCTGCCGATATTGCTGTTTCTCTATGCCGGCGAGGCGGGGATGCTGCGCGGTTATGCGCTGATCGGGGTGATCGTCGCCGGGGTCAGCACCGCGCTGGCGGTGGTGCCGCTGCGCGCGATCGTTTTCATCGCCCCCTCGTGCATCGCTTCCACGGTGTGCTTTGCGCTGCTTGGCGATATGGTGATGACCTGCATTTCGGGGATCTATTTTCTCGCCAATTTCCTCACAGTTGTCCGCCGGGGAGAGAGCTTCCTGCGAGCAGGCGTGGCCGAGACCGCGATGCGGCAGAAGTCGGAAACCGTGTCCCTGCTGCTGCGCGAGTTCGAGGAGAACGAGGCAGACTGGCTGTGGCAGATCGACAAGACGCGCGTGATCCGTTCCGTTTCCCCCCGTTTCGCATTCGCGCTCGGCTCGCGGCCCGAGGAAGTCGAAGGCAAGCCCTTCTTCGAGGTGCTGTCGGGCGACGGCTGGGACATGTGCAATTTCGCGCCAAGCCTGCGCGTGCTCGCTGACCGGATCAAGGCGCGGGAGAGCTTCTCCAACCTGATGGTCCAGGTGTGGGTTGGCGGGCAGATGCGCTGGTGGGAGATATCGGGTACCCCAATGCTGGATGAAAGGGGGCACGATGTGGGCTTCCGGGGCGTGGGATCGGACGTGACCGAGCAGCGCAAGTCATCGGAGAAGATCGCCTACCTCGCACGCTACGATACGCTCACCGGACTGCCCAACCGCCTGATGCTGAACGAGACGCTGGGCGAGGCGATGGACGATGCGCGCAAGTGGCTCCGCCGCTGTGCGTTCATCATGGTCGATCTGGACCGGTTCAAGGCGGTCAACGATTCACTCGGCCACCAGATCGGCGACCGCCTGCTGGAACAGGTTTCCCGCAGGCTCAGCGATCTGATGGGCGAAAACGAGATTTGCGGCCGGCTGGGTGGGGACGAGTTCGCCATCGTGATGCGCGATGCGCCCGATTCCTGCGTGGTGGACGTACTTGCCCGCAAGATTATCGAACACCTTTCCGAACCTTACGAGGTCGACCGGCACACGCTGTTCGTGGGCGCGAGCGCCGGCTCCGCGCTGGCACCGCGCGACGGCAAGACGGTCGAGGAATTGATGCGCAACGCCGATCTCGCGCTGTACCGCGCGAAGGATGGCGGACGCGGGGTACACTTCGCTTACGAACCTTCGCTCCACGCCGATGCGGAGGAGCGCCGCCAGCTCGAATTCTCGTTGCGCAAGGCGCTGGAAAAGGACGAGCTGCTGCTCAATTTCCAGCCAGTGGTCGATGCCAGTAGCGAACAGGTCGTCAGCTTCGAAGCGCTGGTCCGCTGGCAGAGCGAAGATCACGGCCTGGTCAGCCCGTCCAGGTTCATCCCTGTGGCCGAGGATACGCGCCTGATCGTGCCCATCGGTACATGGGTGATGCGACAGGCCTGCCTTGAGGCGACCGCCTGGCCAAGAGCGGTCAAGATCAACGTCAACGTTTCGCCAGAGCAGCTGACGGAGCCCGATTTCGCCGATACGGTGGTCGATGCCCTCGCGCGCAGCGGACTCGACCCGCAGCGGCTCGAGATCGAAGTCACGGAGAGCATCTTCTTGGGTGACGCGGAGATCGCGCGGCAGGCGCTGGCCAAGGTGATGGCGCTGGGCTGCCAGGTGGCGCTCGACGATTTCGGGACCGGCTATTCCTCGCTCGGCTATCTGCGTAAGCTCCAGTTCTCGACCATCAAGGTCGATCGCAGCTTCGTGCAGGGTGCCGCGCAGGGAAGCAGCGAGAGTCTCGCGATCGTGCGCGCCGTGGTCGCAATGGCGAAAAGCCTGGAGATGAAGACCACCGCCGAAGGGGTCGAGACAGAGGACGAAGCAAGTCTGGTCCGCCGGATGGGCTGCGACCGGATCCAGGGCTTCTATTTCGGCCGCCCGATGAGCAGCACGGATGCCCGCGCCCTGTTCAGCAATGACTTCAGCCAACTGCGGGCGTGATTAAAAGGGTTCGCTAGCGCAAACCGCACCGTCCGCCCACCTCCCCGCCCGGCCACCATATCGTGGTGGTACCCTTGGTGGCCGGGCGGGGAGGTGGGTGGACGGCTGCCCCCAGAAAACTACGCCGCTTCGGCGAGGCTCCGGGCGAGCGACTCGAACAGCCGTCGACCGTCGGTTCCGCCATGTGCGGCCTCGATCGCGCGTTCGGGGTGCGGCATCATGCCCAGCACCGTGCCGCTTTCATTGACGATGCCCGCAATGTCGCGGCGCGAGCCATTGGTTGCGTGGGCATAGCGGAAAACCACGCGGCCTTCACCTTCCAGCGCATCCAGCGCCGCTTCGTCGGCGAAGTAATTGCCGTCGTGGTGCGCCACGGGGATGGTGATCGTCTCGCCCGCGTCATAGCCGGAGGTAAAGCGGGTCTGGGTGTTCTCGACCTTCAACTGCGCATCGCGGCACACGAAGCGCTGGCCTGCATTGCGCATCAGCGCGCCGGGCAGCAGCCCTGCTTCGGCGAGCACCTGGAATCCGTTGCATACGCCCAGCACGGGCACTCCGCGCGCTGCCGCAGCCTTGATCTCGCGCATGATCGGGCTGTTCGCGGCCATCGCGCCCGAGCGCAGATAGTCGCCGTAAGAGAAACCGCCGGGCAGGGCGATGAAGTCGATGGCGGAGGGCAGAGCAGTGTCGCGGTGCCAGACCTGCACCGGCTGCTTGCCAAAAACCTCGCCAATCGCGACCATCATGTCGCGGTCGCAGTTGGAACCGGGGAAGGTGACGACGGCGGGGTTCATATCCCCGCGTCCTCGATCCGGTAATTCTCGATCACGGTGTTGGCGAGCAGCTTCTCGCACATCCTTGCAATCGTTTCGTCGGAGATGCCGTCGGCCAGTTCCAGCTCGACCAGCCGCCCGATCCTGACATCCTCAACCCCGTCGAAGCCGAGCCCGTCCAGCGCGTGGTGCACGGCACGCCCCTGCGGATCGAGCACGCCGGGCTTGAGGGTTACGAATACGCGCTTCTTCATGTCATGCTCCTTGGGGCGGCTGGCATCGCATGCCGGTGCCTTTAGCCGACCGAACGGTTGAGGCAATGGCAGCTAGGGCGTCGGTGCACCGCTCGTCGCATCATCGGCCTGCGATTCTCGCGGGAGAACCGCGATGTCGACCGCCTTTTCCGGCGCAAGATACTGCACCGCGAGCGCCTGCAACTGCTCGGCGGTGACCGCCTCGTATCGGGCGCGAGCGGTCTCGAACCGCTCCAGCTCTTCAGGCTCACTCTGGGCATTGTCGACCAGCGCCATCCACCCGCCATTGGTCTTGAGCAGGTTGTTGAGCGATTCGATCTGCGGCTGGCGCGCGCGCTTCATCAGATCGTCGGGCACCGGGGTGGACCGCAGCGCCTCGACCACGTCCAGCAGGGCGGCCCGCGCAGGTTCGACCTGACCCACATCGACCGACGCACCGATCGAAAAGGTGCCGTAATCGTCCCACACGGAAGACAGGCTGGAATTGGCATAAGATGAGTAGGTCTGGCCCAGTTCCTCACGCAGCTTTTCGTCCAGCATCAGCCGCGTGACGCGTTCCAGCATGTTGAACTGTGAGGTTCTGGCCCAGTCATCGTTATCCGTGGTCGGCCAGATCAGCCGCAGAATCGCCTGATCGGGTTCACCATTGTGGAACACCTCGTAGGATCGCCGTTCGGCGGTGAAAGTGCGCTGTGCGCGCTCGGTGTAGTCGCGGAACTCCGCTTCGCGCTCGGGCAGCGCGCCGAAGCTTGCGGCAACCGAGTCGATCGCCTGCTGCTCGTCGAAATCGCCGACGATCGCGATCTCGATCGCACCATTGGCGAGCCGATCGGTGATCGTCGCCCGCAGTTGGTCGTAATCGAGCGCACGGTAGGCCTCGATCGGCTGGCGGCTGAAGCGCGGGTCGCCGTCGGACAGCAGCGGGCCGAGCGCTTCGGACAGCGCCGACTGCGGCGTCCGGCCCAGCCGGGCGAAGAAATCCTCCAGCCCCGCGCGCCACGGCCCGATGCCTTCCGCACGGTAGCCAGGGTCGATAATCAGTGCCGCCATGAGCCGCAGCTGCAGGTCGAGATCGCGCGGCGTGGTCGTCGCGCCAGAGCTGAAGGTCTGCGCATTCGATCTCAGGCCCATGCCGACGGATCGGCCTGCAAGGATCGACTGGAGTTCGTCGGCGCTGTGGACACCGAGGCCGCCTGCAGCCAGCAACCCGGTCAAAACCACTGCCAGCGGCGCCTCGCGCGAGGAAAGCATCGCGCCACCATCGATCGAAAGGTGCACATTGATCCGGTCTTGCGACAGATCGGTCTGCTTCAGGTTGAGGCGGATGTTGTTGGCGAAGCGGATCGTGCGGATCGCCAGCGCGTCGTCCGTGACCTTATCCTCCACGATCGTACCCGGCTCGCCGAAGTCGCTATAGGCGAACTCGACGGTCGCGGTCGCTTCGGGTGGTGTGAGGTCGCGCGCCAGCGCACTCCGGGTCGCCGCGCGCAGCGCCTGCGCGCCGCCTTCGGGCGCGGCCTTGCCGGTAAAGCGGATCAGCGGATCGTCGAAGGTGCGGAACGTCGCGCGCATCTCTGCCAGGACGTTTTCGGGGGTCAGCTCGCTGGAAATGGATTCGAACAGCGGCAGGCTTTCACGCGGACCCGCCGGCACCGTATCGCCGCGCGCGATCTTCAGCGCATCGTTGACGAAGCCGGGGTGGGTTCGCGTTTCGGCGTTCGCGGCAGCATTTTCGAGCCGGGTGCGCACAGTGCTCACTTGCTCTGCAATCTCGGCCTCGTCGAAGCCGAAAAGCAGCGCCCGGCGAAACTCGTCGAGCGCGGTGTCGAGCCCGCGCCGCCACTCGCCGTCCTCCGTCGCCACGCTCAGCGTGATGCTGCTTGCGGCTTCCTGAAAATTTCTGGCTCCGAAGTTCACTTTGCGGAACGGCGGGTCTTCCACCCGTCGCAGGCGTTGCAACCGCCGACCGATCGCCCTGCTGCCAATCCCGCGCAGCAGCGATTTCAGGCTTTCTTCCACGGTGTCGGGCCGATCCACATAGGGATAGTTCATGACCAGCGTTACGCTTTCGGTCAGCGCCGGGTCGAGGTATATGTCGGTCTCACCCACGCGCGCCAGATCGACCGGTCCGGCGTCCGGCCGCTCTGCATCGTTCCCCGGCTGCCAGCCGGCAAAGCGCTCCACGATCTTGCGCTCGACCACCGCTGGATCGAGGTCTCCCACGACGATCACTACCGTATCCTGGGGAGTATATTCACGTTCCCAGAATGCACGCACGCTTTCGGCATTGGCGGCCTCGAGCGTTTCGATCGTGCCGATCGGCATCCGCTTCAAAATGCGCGAGTCGGGGAAGAAGAATTCGAGCTGATCGATCGTGTTTTGGAGCGCGTAATTGTTGCGCACGCGCCGTTCGGACAAGATCACGCCCTTTTCGCGCTGCACGGCCGCTTCGTCGAAAGTCAGTTCGCTCGCCGATTCGCGCATCAGCATCAATGCGGTGTCGAGCAGCGCCTCGTCGGCGCGCGGCAGGTCGAGCTTGTACTGCGTGCGTTCGAAACTGGTCGAGGCATTGGTGTCCGCCCCGAATGCAAGGCCGAGGCGTTCGAGCAGCTTGACCATCTCGCCCTCGGGTACGTTGGTGGAGCCGTTGAACGCCATGTGCTCGACGTAGTGGGCGTAGCCACGCTCGTCCTCGCGCTCGTCGAGCGATCCGGCGGCGATCTCCATCCGCACGAGCGCGGTGCCTTCGGGCCGGTCGTTCCGGCGAATGATATAGCGAAGTCCGTTGTCGAGCCGACCGAAGACCCAGCCCGGTTCGGGCTCGAACTCGCTGTCTTCGAGGTCCCACATGGCCGGATCCCATCCCTTGCTTGGCTCAGCTTCGCGCAAGACCGCTGCATCCGGGCGGGATGCCTCGTCGGGTTGCTGGGCAAGGTCTGGCTGGGCGGGCGCGGGCTGGGCGAGGGCCGGCTGGGCGCAACCCAGCATTATCGCCGTACAGGCGAGGCTGATTTTCGGAGCAGAAATCACGCGCTTAGTATGCGCAGCGGTGGCCGGAGGCGCAAGGCCGGCCTTGCCGCCGGGGGCGTTCCGCCTCGCCGGGAGGGGCGTTACTTCTTCTTAGGTGCGCCGCCCCGCATCCGGCCGCGATGGGCGGACATGTCGAACACCTCGCCCGGGGTGTTGCCGTCGTTCTGCAGCACGCCCAGTCGTCGTGCGACTTCCTGATAGGCTTCTTCCTCGCCCCCCAGATCCCGGCGGAAGCGATCCTTGTCGAGCTTCTCGCCCGAGTTCATGTCCCACAGGCGGCAGCCGTCGGGGCTGATCTCGTCGGCCAGGATCACGCGCGCATAGTCGCCATCCCACAGGCGCCCGAATTCCAGCTTGAAATCGACCAGCCGGATATCGACCGCGGCGAACATCCCGGCGATGAAGTCGTTGATGCGGATCGCCATCGCGGACATGTCCTGCATCTCTTCCTGGCTCGCCCAGTTGAAGCAGGCGATGTGTTCCTCGGCGACCAGCGGATCGCCCAGCGCATCGTCCTTGTAGTAATATTCGATCAGCGAGTGGGGCAGCGGTTCGCCTTCTTCGAGGCCCAGCCGCTTGCACAGCGAACCTGCGGCGACGTTACGCACGACCACTTCCAGGGGGATGATCTCGACCTGCCGGATCAACTGTTCGCGCATGTTGAGGCGGCGGATGAAGTGGGTCGGGATGCCGATATTGGCCAGCCGCGTGAACACATGTTCGCTGATGCGGTTGTTGATCACGCCCTTGCCGTTGATCGTGCCCTTCTTTTCCGCGTTGAAGGCGGTCGCGTCATCCTTGAAATACTGGATCAGCGTGCCCGGCTCGGGCCCCTCGTAAAGGATTTTGGCCTTGCCTTCGTAGATCTGGCGACGACGGGACATGGGGCTTACCTTGCGCGTTTCAAAAAGGACTGCGCCCCGGCATCGCGAACGGCACCATCGCGGTGCAGCCCTGCCGGGGCGGATGAAAACCGGCCCTACAGTCAAACGCGAGCCGCTTCAATCCGCGCGGACGCTGGATTGCTCACTGTTTTCTTCCATTACGGGCGAGTGCGAGGCCTTGAGGCCGTTGATCAGCTTGCCCAGCGTTGCCCGCTGGACGAGGACTGAGAACAATACCGCGGCAAATGTCGCGGCCAGCAGCAGGTCGCGCGTGCTCCCCTCGGGCAGCGACAGGGCGAGCGCGACGGAGATGCCTCCGCGCAGGCCGCCCCACCACAGCACCCGGCCCGAACCGGGCGTGGAAAGCCGCGCGGCAGGAATCGCCTTGATCGCGCCGCCCACCGCGACCGCGCGCGCAACCAGCGTGATGACGATCGCGGCAAGGCCGAAAACCAGCTCTCTGACGCCCGGGACCAGTGCGATCACCTCCAGCCCGATCAGCAGGAACAGGACGGAATTGAGCACCTCATCGACCAGCTCCCAGAACTTGTTGACGTAGTCGAGCGTCTGGTCGCTCATCGCCAGATTGGCGCCCTGGTTGCCGATCAGCAGCCCGGCGACCGCCATCGCAAGCGGGCCGGAAACATGCAGCTGCGTGCACAGCGCATAGCCGCCCATCACCACCGCGAGCGTGATCAGCACCTCCAGCGTATATTCGTCCATCGATCGCAGGGCGCGAAAGCCCAGCCAGCCGATGACGAGGCCGATCGCCACCCCGCCGCCGGCTTCGATCACGAACAGCCGCGCGCCTTCGCTCAGGCTGAAATCCGCACCCGTCACCGCCGCGCCCAGCAGGATGGTGAAGACCACGATCCCCACGCCATCGTTGAACAGGCTTTCGCCCGCGACCGCGCTCTGGAGCGAGGCGGGCACATCCTCTTCCTTCAGCACGCCGAGGACCGAGACCGGATCGGTAGGAGAAATCAGCGCGCCGAAAACGAAGTACCAGATCGGCGCGATCTGCACGCCCAGCAGCATCCCGACGCCCCATGCCCCCGCGCCCACGACGAGGGTGGAAATCACCACGCCGATGGTGGAAAGCAGCAGCACCGGCAGCCAGTCCGCCTTCAGCCGGTCCAGATCGACATGCAGCGCGCCCGCGAACAGCAGAAAGCTGAGCATCCCCTGCAGCAGCGTCTGGGTGAAGTTCATCTGTTCGAGCAGGCGCGAAACGCTGTCGTCCAACGTGATGCTGGGCACCAGCGCGTTGAGCACGGTGAGCACCACCGCGGCCAGCGCCCCCATGATCGTCAGCCCGATCACGTGCGGCAGGCGGATGTAGTGATGGTTGATATAGCCGAACACCGCCGCCGCCACGACCAGCAGCGCGGCGATGTCGAACGGCGAAAGCGCGGTTGCGGCGGTATCGTGCATCACGCTTGCGTAGCTGCGGGTGTGAGAGTCGGGAAGAGCTGTCGGTGGGCGGGGCGGGCGTGGGCTAGTCTCCCCCACCCCCGACCATCAGCGCCTTCATCCGGTCGAGATAGATGATCCACGCTTCGCGTCATGCATCGGTCAGGCAGGCGGTGGGGTTTCTTGCCCTCGCAGGCGCGCGGCGGGGAACGCGTCTGCGACCCGCGCCGTGCCTCCGAAAGCGGCGTCAGCAGTGCAGCTTCGCCGCGGTCTGCGCGACGCGCTTGCCGAGATAGCGTGCGCCATCGAGCTCGGTCTTGCTCGGCTGGCGGCTGCCGTCGCCGTCCGCGATCGTGCTGGCACCATAGGGCGCGCCTCCCTTGACCTCGTCGACGCCCATCTGGCCCTGGAAGCCGTAGTCGAGGCCGACGATCGTGCAGCCCATGTGCAGCAGGTTGGTCAGGATCGACATCAGCGTCGTCTCCTGCCCGCCATGCTGGCTGGCGGTGGAGGTGAACGCTGCGCCGACCTTGCCGACCAGCGCACCCTTCATCCACAGCCCGCCGGTCTGGTCCCAGAAAGACGCCATCTGGCTGGTCATCCGGCCATAGCGAGTGGGCGAGCCGACGATGATGCCGTCGTATTCGGCCAGCGCGTCGGGTCCCTCGATCTCCTCGTGCCCCGGCATTCCGGTGAAGCCGGCGTTCTTCGCAACCTCTTCGGGCGCGGTTTCGGGGACGTGGCGGATGACGGCTTCGGCGCCACCCTCGCGCACGCCTTCGGCGACCGCTTCGGCCATCGCCGAGGTGTGGCCGTAGGAGGAATAGTAGAGGACGAGGATCTTGGTCATGGGCTTCCCTTTCGCGGAAAATGAGGTCTGTAAGGGACCAATGCGCCGGGAGCACCGCCGTTTCCGGCCTGCGCGAGAGCTTTTCCCCTGCGCGAGAGCTTTTCCTGCACAGGGCAGACGGAAAAGCCGTTCACCGCCGCAGGGGTGCTGGCGGGGGCTATCGTGTCTTCAGGAAGGTGGTGGTGCCCAGGGGCGGAGTCGAACCACCGACACGACGATTTTCAGTCGTCTGCTCTACCACTGAGCTACCCGGGCAATCGCCACGACGGCGGACCAGAACGGCCCGGCGAGCGAATGAGTGCGCGCCTATGGCGAAGGCTCGGACACTTGGCAAGCCCTATCGCGCGCTCAATCCTGTTCGCGGGCAATCTCTTCGGGATCGGCTGGCCTGCCGGGCAGCGCGTAGCCATCGTTGAACCAGCGGTTGAGGTCCTTGTCGCGGCAGCGTGCGGAACAGAATGGTTTGTACTCCGGCGTTTGCACGGGGGACTTGCAGATCGGGCAGGGTCGTTTGGTCTCGCTCATGATGCGAGGATTTGGGCGTGCCCCGCCTCCAGTGCAAGCGCGGGGTCACGCTCGACCTCGACCTTGCGGCCGCTGCGGCGGGCCAGTTCGGCGAGCCATTCGTGCGACAGCCGGTCCGCGACCGCCGGATGCGCGCGCAGCAGCAGGCGCGGGCCTGTGCCCTGCGCCAACTCGCCCCGGCGCAGCAGCATCCGCGCAGCGGCAGAGGCGCGGTGGAGATGTAGCCGGTGGAGTAGCGAAGGCCGCTCCAGCCGGGCGACCAGTTGAACGAAGCCGAATCCGTTCATCGCAGTCCGCTCGTGCGGCCAGCCTGCCAGCGCCTCCTCCAGCGCCTCATCGACCGCCCGGCGCTGTACTTTCTCCGCAAGAGTGGGGAAATCGACCCCGATCGACCCCGCCAGATCGAATAGGCGCAGCGTGTCGGCCAGCGCGGGAACGGCCGCCAGCGCGAGCTCGCGCGGGGACAGGTCGCCATCGATGTCGATCACGGTCATCGCGGGGGCCGGGCTCACGATCAGCGATCCGCCCGCGAATGCGACCTCGCCCTCCCACGCATCGGCCCAGACGTCTTCCCACATGCCGGGCGGGAAACGCTGCTGTGTGCCTTCGGGTTGGGTTGAGCGCGCCTTTGTGTCGCCTTGCTGCGTTGGTGTGCGCTGGTACACGCCTTGAGCGCGCTTCAACCGCCCTCGCTCGGCGATCGGGGCACGGGTGAGCAGGACCGGGATTGTGCTCCCCTCGCTCGCGTCTTTGGGCAGGCCCGAGACGTTGATGTCGACGCCGTCGCCGGTGCGCGCCAGCCCGCGGCTGGCACCCTTGATGCGACGGGTCAGGGTGGCGGTCGCGGGGCCCAGCGCGATGTCTTCGGGCCAGTGAAGCCGGGCGGCAAGAGCGCGGTCATGCTCGATCAGGAGCCAGCGGGTCTCGCCGATCCCGCGCTCGACCCACCACTCAGCCAATGGCGATTCCGGCGGCTTTCAGCAGGGCGCGAGTCTCGAACAGCGGCAGCCCGATCACGCCCGAATGGGTGCCGGAGAGGAAGTCGATCAGCCCCGCCGCGCGGCCCTGGATCGCGTAGCCGCCAGCCTTGCCGATCCCTTCGCCACTGGCGGCGTAAGCCGCGATCTCTTCGTCGGAGAGGCTCTTGAAACGGACCTGCGAACTCGCACAACGAACCCGCTGGCAGCCTTGCGCATCGATCACCGAAATCGCCGAGTGCACCCGGTGCCGCCTGCCCGAGAGCAGCCGCAGGAAGCGCGCAACGTCGGCCTCGGATTCGGCTTGCGGCAGAATTCGGCGGCCGACTGCGACGGTGGTGTCGCCGGCAAGGACGACCTCGCCCTCGGCCCGGGACACGGCAAGCGCCTTCTCCGCCGCCATGCGCTCGGCATAGGGGCGGGGAAGTTCGATCTTGCGGGGATTTTCGTCGATATCGGGCGAGCGGATGTCGTCCGGCACGACACCGATCTGCGCCAGTAGATCGCGTCGGCGGGGGCTCGAACTGGCGAGTATCAGGCGCGGCGTCACGATCCGCTCCGGGTGTGGTGGATCAGGACGGGTTGTTCTGCGGACCGGGTCCGCCGCGACCCGGCATGAAGCGGTAGGTGATCCGCCCCTTGGTCAGGTCATAGGGGGTCAGCTCGACCAGCACTTCATCGCCGGTCAGCACGCGGATGCGGTTCTTGCGCATCTTGCCGGCGGTGTGGCCGAGGATCTCGTGGCCGTTCTCAAGCTCCACCCGGAACATCGCGTTGGGCAGCAGCTCGACAACCCGACCGCGCATTTCGAGGAGCTCTTCTTTCGCCATGGATTTGGTCTTGTCCTTATGCAGTTCGTCGAATTGTGCGGCGATTTAGCGACGATGGGTCGAAAATGGAAGTGTGTGTCAGCAACGCGAAAGGATCGGGCGACAATTCGTTACGCGCCGAGGTTTGCTTTCGACCGCGCTCGCTGCGAGGGCTCTGGCGGGGGCGGACGAAAATCTATGAGGAATCTTGCCCCGATGAAGCTGTCCCGTCTGCGCGCCTGCAATATCTCCGCACTGGCGCTCGCCAGCGCGATCTGCGCGCCTGCCGCTGCGCAGGACAGTACGCAGGATGCGCCGCCCCCGGCGAGCGAGGAGCCCGTGCCCTCGGCGCAGAACGAGATCGTCGTCACCGCGCAGCGCATTCGCGGGTCGGTCGACACGGACGTGCCCCCGGTGGTCGAGCTGACCGAGGCGGATATCGCCGCCTATGGCGCGGATTCGCTGACCGATCTGGTAGCGCAGCTCTCCCCGCAGACCGGTTCGGGGCGCGGACGCGGGGGCGGGCAGCCGGTAATCCTGGTCAACGGCCAGCGGATCGCCAGCTTTCGTGAACTGCGCAACTATCCGCCCGAAGCGATCCAGAAGGTCGAGGTGTTCCCCGAAGAGGTCGCGCTGCAATATGGGTACAGCGCGGACCAGCGGGTCATCAACTTCATCCTGAAGGACAATTTCAAGAGCCGCGAGATCGAGCTGGAATACGGCGATTCGTTCGAAGGCGGCGCATCGGGAGGCGAAATCGAAGTTTCCCAGGTGGCCATTTCGGGGCCGCGCCGGTTCAACATCTCCGGCCAGTTCGAAACCCAGTCGCTGCTGACCGAGGCGGAACGGGACATTACGCAGACCCCAGGTACCGTACCCACGGTTGCGGGCGACCCCGACCCCGCACCTTTTCGCAGCCTGCGGCCCGATACCGAAACCTACCAGCTGGAAGGATCGTTCAACACTGCGATCGGCGAGGGCGCGAATGCCAAGGCCCTCTCGCTCAACCTGTCGGCGGAGCAGAACAATTCACGCTCCCTCTCCGGGTTGGACATCGTCACCCTGACCGAGCCGGGCGGCGCCAGCGCGGTCCGCTCGGTCGATGCCGATCCTCTGATCCGCGACACGCGCACCACTTCGCTGTCGGCTGCAGCGGGTTATCGCCAGCCGCTGGGGGATTTCGAACTGAACGTGACGCTGGATGCCGCCCACGGCCTTAGCGAGACAGATATCGACCGGCGGCGAGACCTGTCGGTGCTGCAGGATCTGGTCGACGCCGGATCGCTGACGATCGACGGCGCGCTGCAACCGGTCGCGACCGACGGCTTCGATCGCGCGTCGAGCAAGACCTATACGCTCGATTCGCTGGCCACTGTTCGCGGCGTCCCCTTCACTCTGCCCGCAGGGGATGTGAACCTGACGGTCGACGGTGGATACAAGTGGAACCGGATCGAGAGCGAGGATACCCGCACTCTGCTGGGCGTCACGCAACTGACGCGCGGGCGGATCAATGGCGGGGTCAATCTCGCGGTGCCGCTGACCAGTCGGCGCGAAGGCTTCCTCGACGCGCTGGGCGATTTCACGCTCAACGCCAGCGCGGGGCTCGACTACCTGTCCGACTTCGGCACCCTGACCGACCTGACGGTGGGGCTCACTTGGAACGTCACCGAGCGGCTGACCCTTGCCGCGACTGTGATCAATCGCGACGCGGCTCCCAGCCTGACCGAGCTGGGCGCACCGGTGGTCGAGACATTCAACGTGCCGCTGTTCGACTTCGCCACCGGTCAGAACGTGCTCGCCACGCTCACCACCGGGGGCAATCCGCTGCTCCCCGCATCGAGCCAGAGCGACCTGAAGCTGAGCGCGAATTACGAACTCGACCTGTTCGAGCGGGCCAACATTCTGTTCGAATACAACCGCAATAATTCGACCAACACGACCGAGAGCTTCCCACTGCTGACCGGCCAGATCGAGGCGGCGTTCCCCGATCGCGTGACGCGTGACGGGGCAGGGCGGCTGACCGCGCTGGACCAGCGGCCGATCACCTATGCCGAGCGCAAGGGCGAGCGGATCCGTTACGGCTTCAACCTCTTCGGGCGCGTCGGTAAGGCACGTGAAGAAGAGCCCGGCGGTGGTGGCGGCGGCGGCGGCGGCGGTGACGGGCGCGGCGGGCCTCCTGCTGCGGGCTCCGCCGGCGGACAGATGCGGATGGACCCGCAACAATTCCAGCAGATGCGCGACCAGTTCTGCGCCAGCGAGCCGGGCACTGTGCCCGACCTATCCAAGCTGCCGCCTTTCATCCGTGACAGGCTGACCAATGAGGACGGGTCGGTCAATCAGGAACGGCTGGCGCAGGTGCGCGAGCGGTTCTGCAGCGCCGATGGCCAGCCCGGCGCGGGTGGGCCGGGCGGCCCCGGCATGATCGATCCTGAACAGGCCGCCGCGATCCGCACCGCGCTGTGCAGCGGCGAAAGCGACCAGCCGGTCGACCTCTCGGCGTTGCCCGAGGGCCTGCGCGCGCGGCTGACCAACGAGGATGGCACGATCAATCAGGAGCGGCTTGCACGGCTGCGGCAGGCGGTGTGCCAGGCAGAAGGCGTGCAGCAGCAGGGCGAAGGCTCGCAGGGCCAGCGTCGCGGCGGCGGTGGACGCCGCGGCGGGGGCGGCGGTCCCTTCGGCGGTGGCGACGGGCAGGGTCGATGGTTCCTCTCCGCCTATCACACGGTCGAACTGCAGAGCGAGGCGCTGATCGCGCCCGGCATCCCGGCGATCGACTATTTCGACCTCGGCCAGCCGCGCCATTCGGTCGAGCTGGAAGGCGGGGTGTTCTACAAGGGCATGGGTACCCGACTGAGCGGCCGCTATACCAGCGCCTACACGATCGCGGGCAGCGACCCCACCGGGGCGAGCGATCTGGCTTTCGGCGATCTGGTCAAGTTCGACCTGCGTTTCTTCATGGACCTCGAGCAGCAGAAATGGCTGACCGGCGAGAATCCCGGCTTCTTCAAGGGCACGCGGGTATCCTTCCGGATCGATAACCTGTTCGACACGCGCCAGAATGTGACCGATGGCAATGGCGATACTCCGATCCGCTACCAGCCCGCGCTGATCGACCCGATGGGGCGCACGTTCGAGATCGAGTTCCGTAAGCTTTTCTGAGCGCCTAAATGCTGCGTTCACGCGCTCGTCGGCAGCTTGGCCGGGTTCGGGATGGATGGAGGGATGGATCATGCAGCAATCGACTTTGGTAGCACTCGGGATTGCCATCGTGGCGGTGGCGGGGCCGGCACAGGCGGATGACGGGCCATGCGCCGAGTGGCGAGAGGCGGGCCTCATCGACGATCTCGTCTGCACGAGCGTTGATCGCGGCGTGATCATTGCGGCGACGCCCCGTAGCGAGGCTTATGCCGAGATATTTCCGGTCGCGTTCGAGCGGTTCGCACAGGTCCTCGCCCCGACCGAACAGAAGATCGCGCTGGTGGTGCAGCCGGAAGTCTCCGGCGAACTTGCGTCGGCGCTCGAGGCAAGTGGTTACAAGGCGCTGCCGTGGATCGATAGCGGGGCCAAGGCGGCGATGCTGAAGGCAAGCATCGTCGAGCAGGTCGAGGCGCAGACCGCATCCCTGCCTGAGGCTCAGCGTGCGGCGGTGTTGCAGCAGGCGCTGGCAAAGGCGAATGCGTCCTCTCCGGCGACTGCAGACCCGGCGATAGAATCTGGCGCGATCGCCCATGAAATGGGGCACCTGCTGTTCAACAGCTTTTTCGACGGTGCCGAGCGGGCTTCCGCCGATGGGACCATGCGGTACGGATCGCGCGCGCCCGACTGGCTCGACGAGGCAGCCGCTGTCGCGCTGGAGAACGAGGTGCTGACTCGTAGCCGCTACGCCAACGCGCGGGCCGCTTTCGAAGCCGATGGCACGGTTCTGGCTTTTCCGTTGCAGACCTATCTCACGATGGAGCACCCCTCGCTGCGAGCGGCGCAGGCGATGCAGGGGCGCGGGGGCGAAGGGGCGAAGGCCATGATGCTCTCGGGTGACGAGGCGAACGCGTTCCTCGAAGCGAGCGGCGGCAACCCCGTGGTGTTCTACCGCCAGAGCCGCCTGTTCATCGATTACCTGACGGAGACGAGCCGTGACTCGCGCATCCTGTACACAATCGCCGAGGCCTATCGCGACGGCGGCGATCTGAGCAGCTGGCTGGCGAAATCGGGTAGCGAGAGTGGCTTGCCGACAACGCTGGACGCGCTCGAAATCGAATTCGAAGCTTGGGCGAGGGCGAAGCTGGCGGACTACCCGTCGGACCCATAACCTGAGCGGATAACCCCTCCGCCATGCTGGCAAGCGGGGCGGGGGCCGCCTATCTAGGCGCGCATGGCTCGCCCGCCCTCCCGTACATTGGCCGACACCAAAGCCAATCGTCCGCACGATCCGCGCGGCAAGGAGCGCTTCAACGAAGAGCGCGCCGCTTATACTGTCGCGAGCGCGCAGCCAGACCTCGAAGCAGGGGTCAATGCGATCCGCGAGACGGTGCGCACGCTCCCACCGCGCCCCGGCGTTTACCGGATGCTCGATGCGCGCGGCGACGTGCTTTATGTAGGTAAGGCACGCAGCCTGAAGGCGCGGGTGGCGAATTACACGCAGATCAACGCGCTCACCAACCGGCTCCAGCGGATGGTCAGTCAGACGCGCAGCATGGAGATCGTAACCACCAATTCGGAGGCTGGCGCGCTGCTGCTCGAAGCGCAGTTTATCAAGCGCTACCGCCCGCCGTTCAACGTGCTGCTGCGCGACGACAAGAGCTTCCCCTTCATCCTGCTGCGCGCGGACCACGCCTTCCCGCGCATCCACAAGCATCGCGGCGCGCGGCGCGCGAAGGGCAACTATTATGGGCCATTTGCAAGCGCGGGCAGCGTCAACAAGACGCTTAATGCGTTGCAGAAGCTATTCCTGCTAAGATCTTGTACCGACAGCTTTTTCAACAATCGCGACCGGCCCTGCCTGCTCTACCAGATCAAGCGGTGCTCGGCGCCCTGCGTGGGCCGGATCGACGAGGCCGGGTACGAAGAGCTGGTGCAGCAGGCGAAGGATTTCCTCGGCGGGAAATCGTCTTCGGTGCAGCAGGATCTCGAAAAACAGATGGCCGGGGCGGCGGAGAAGCTCGACTTCGAAACCGCTGCGATCCTGCGCGACCGGCTGCGCGCGGCGACTTTCATACAGGGCAGCCAGGCAGTCAACGCGACCGGGGTGGGCGATGCCGACGTGTTCGCGCTCGCTGCAAAGGGCGGGCAGATCGCGGTGCAGGCCTTCTTCATTCGCGGCGGGCAGAACTGGGGCCACCGGGCGTTCTTCCCCACCCACACGCAGGATGTCGACAAGGACGAAGTGCTCGCCCGCGTCATCATGCAGTTCTACGAGGAAGTGCCCCCGCCGCGCACGCTGCTGGTCGACCGCGAGCTGCCCGAGAGCGAGCTGCTGGCGCAGGCGTTGTGCGAGGCGGCGGAACACAAGGTCGAGATTTCGGTGCCCCAGCGCGGCGACCGGCGGCGGCTGATGGAGCAGGCGCAGCGCAATGCGGTCGATGCGCTCGACCGGCGGCTGGCCGAGAGGGGTACGCAAGCGAAGCTCAACCGCGACCTCGCCGAATTCCTCGAACTGGAAGAGCCGCCGCAGCGGATCGAGATTTACGACAACTCGCATATCCAGGGCGCGAAGGCCGTGGGCGCGATGGTGGTCGCCGGGCCGGAGGGGTTCGAGAAGGGTCAGTACCGTAAGTTCAACATCAAGACCGCGCAGACCAACGACGACTTCGGAATGATGCGCGAGGTCATGCAGCGCCGCTTCCGCAACCTCGCGGAGAACCCCGACGGCGAGGACGGCAAGCGCAATAGCCACGAGACGGTTTGGCCCGATCTCGTGCTGCTCGATGGCGGCAAGGGACAGATGTCGACCGTGCGCGATACGCTCGCCGAAATGGGTATCGATAACGTCCCGCTGATCGCCATCGCCAAGGGGCCCGACCACGGGCGCGAGGGGCGCGAAGTGTTCCACTTCCCCGACGGGCGCGAGAAGACGTTGCCGGTCAATTCGCCGCTATTGTTCCATCTCCAGAACCTGCGCGACGAGGTCCACCGCTACGTGATCGGCGCGCACCGCGCCAAGCGCAGCCGCGCCATCACCGCCTCACCGCTGGACGAGATTCCCGGCATCGGCCCGGCGCGCAAGCGTGCGCTGCTGCTGCATTTCGGCACTGCGGGCAAGGTCCGCGCTGCGGCGCTCGACGACCTCAAGCGTGCACCCGGGATCAGCGACGCGGTCGCCCAGCAGATCTACGACTTCTATCACGCAAGCGCGTGAAGCCTCACTCTTTCACGCGCTTCAGATCGAGGTCGTGGAAGTCGTAGGAGAAGTCGGTCAGGTCCGAAATCGCCTTCATGGTCATGCCCGTGACCTTGCCGTTCTCGACGGTGAAATCGATAAAGGCATCGGCCTTGAGCGACTTGTCGGGCCAGAACGCCGCGAACCGGTCGCCATCGTGGTGGGTTAGATAGCCATCGAGAATCTCGCTGCGGCCCATGTCGATGAACAGGCGATCCGGGCCATCCATGCGGATGCGGACATCGCCATACCAAGCATCGTGATAGGTGCCGACATAGGCGGATAGCGGCAGGCTGGGCGGTGCCGCGTCTTCCGGCGTGCTCGCTGCGGTATCGGCGATCAGTTGCGTACCTTCGGCCTCCGCTTCGGCAAAGGCTCCGCCCCAGTCGGCGATCAAATCGAATTCCGGGCGGTCGAGCAGCGCAGCGGCGATGTGGTAATTGAAGGTCGAAGGCGCGCCGCGATAATCATTGGTCGCGCTGAAAAGCACTAGATTTTCCTCCGGAATGATCATCAAATTGCTGACCACCCCGGGTGCGCCACCGCCATGACTGACCAGCAGCCTGCCCGCGAAATCCTGCGTGCCCCAGCCCAGCGCGTAGGCCGAGAGGTGGGAGAGGCCCGCCGCGCGCAGCCTGCCGTTGACGCCGGTGGGCGTGACGCCCTGCCACACTTCGCGAACCTGTTTCTCATTCAGCAGGCGCTTGCCGTCTTCGGTCACGCCTCCATCGAGCCAGAAGTTGCCCCATTTCATCATGCCTTCGGTGTCGCACCAGATACCGCCCGCGGCATTCCAGGTTTCCGAGAACGCCAGCCGTTCGTCGATCGGGACGCCCGCATCCGCGCCCGCCGCACGCTCATGCCCGGTGACGAAGCGCGCGCCCGCCGGGATGCGCGTTTTCTCTGCAACGCAGCGCTCCATGCCGACCGGGTCGAGGATTTCGTCGGTGATGAAATCGGCCCAGCTTTTGCCGGAAACCCGCTCCACGATCTCGCCCGCGACGACGTACAGCAGATTGTCGTAGGCATATTCGGAGCGGAAACCGGCGCTGGGGCGCAGCAGCGGCAGCGCCTTGATGACGTCCTCGGGTTCGGCATTGCCATCGGGCCAGATCAGCAGATCGCCCGCACCCAGCGGCAGCCCGGACCGGTGGGTGAGGGCGTCGCGCACCGTGAAATGCTCGCCGACCCACGGATCGGACATCGCGAATTCGGGGATGTAGGTGCGAATGGGCTCGTCCCACTTTACCGATCCGCGCTCTACCAAAATGGCTAGCGCGGTGGTGGTGAAAGCCTTGGATATGCTGGCGATCGGGAACAGCATGCCCTGTGTCACAGGGCGGTCGGTGCCTTCCTCGGCCAGCCCGCGCGCGCCCCGCCAGATGGTTTTGCCGTCCTTCGAAACGGCGGCGACCATGCCTGTCGAATCATAGGCCTTCGTCGTCCGCGCTAGCGCGTCGTCGAAGTCGATTGGTTTGGGGGCCGGGGCGACAGGCGTCGACACTTCGGCAACCGGGGCCGACTGCGGCGGTGCTTCGCCCGTGGCGAGATGCGCGCAGGCGGACAGGGCGCAGGGCAAAAGCAGCAGTGGCCCGGTCTTGGCAAAATTCATAGAGTTCGGGCTCCCGATTGCGGGGCCCTTATGCAGCGATTTCGGTGCGGATCAAACGTCGTGTGCGCTGCACACTATCAGGCGGCGCCCGCACGCAGCCGACGTTCCTGATAGGCGAAGCGTGCCGCCTCGCCGATATCGCCCTGGAACGACACGTTCACCGCGCCGCCGATCACCGATCCGATCAGCGGGACCGCCGCGCCCACGCGGCGACGGAACAGCGCGATAGCCAGCGCGCGCGAGACTCGCTCCACCGCCTGCTCGATGACCGGGTCGATCTCCTCAGGCGGCACCTCGGACAGGCTGCCGTCCGCGCCGATCCCGGCTTCGAGCGACGCGAGCCGCTCGGCCCGCTGCTTCTTGTCATTGATGCTCGCCAGTTCGAGAATCTGCAGGCGGAACAACCGCTCGCGTGCACCCTTGCCGTCGTAGCCATAGGCGCGGCCCGTATCGCGGATGCACCGCAGCGCCAGCGCGATGGTCGCAGGGATGTCTAGGCCCATGGTCAGGATGCCGCCGATACCCGACGCTGCGCCGGTCGTGCCGCTGATCGCGCGGGTCGCGATGGCGACGCGCTCTGCGGCGTCATGGCATGCTTTGAGGTCCGCAAGGTCGTGGTTGAATTTCACCAGTTGCGGTGTGCCGACTGCTTGGTCGATCCCCTTCAGGACTCCCCGAACGAGCCCGTTGGGCACGAATCCGGCGACAGCGCCGCCAACGGGGCTGGTGATCTTTTCGAACCCGCGCCCGATCAGCGAAGGTTTGGCGTTGCGGAAAGCATGCTGCTGTTTTTCAAAGTCCATGGCTGCCGAACGGAGCGTGCGCCCGCTTCGTTCCGCACCTGACAAAGGCTTAGTCGGAGCCCTTCTTGCGACGGGCCTCGCGGATCATGCCTTCCTGCGCGACGCTGGCGACCAGCACGCCGTCGCGGGTGAATATCCGCCCGCGATTATAGCCGCGCCCGCTGCCGGACCACGGGCTGTCGGTTTCGTACAGCAGCCATTCGTCGGCCCGCGCATGCGCGTGGAACCAGATCGCATGGTCGAGGCTGGCACTCACCAGTTCGCCGCGCATCCACGACAGGCCGTGGGGCAGGACGGCGGTGCCCAGCAGCGTGTAGTCGCTGGCGTAGGCGATCACCGCGCGGTGGATCGCCGGATCGTCGGGCAGGGGGGCGACCAGCCTGAACCAGCTGAAACTATGCGGTTCGCGCGGCTCGGGATTGAGCCAGTGCTGGCGTCCGCTGGAGCGCATCTCAATCGGGCGCGGACGCATCATCAGCGCCCGCTGGCCGTCGGACATCTTCTCGCCGAATGCCTCCAGCGCCTGCGCGCGCACTTCATCGTCGGAGGGGAGGTCTTCGGGGGGCGGCACGTCGGGCATCGGCGCAGCCTGATGGGACAGGCCATCCTCGGTGCGCTGGAAACTGGCGGTGAGGTTGAGGATCGGTGTGCCGCCCTGGCTTGCCACGACGCGGCGGTTGGAGAAGCTGCGGCCATCGAAGTCGCGCTCCGTCGCGTAGTCGATCGGCGGGCCTTCCTCGCCTCCGCGCAGGAAATAGGCGTGGAGCGAATGGGCTTGCTTGCCGTCCTCGATGGTCGTCTGCGCCGCCTGAAGCGCCTGCGCAATCACCTGCCCGCCGAACACACGGCCCACGCCGCCCGGCTGCGCCTGTCCGACAAATCTGTCATCGGAGGATCGCTCGAGGCTCAGCAGCTCGACCAGTCCATTGGCCAGCTCTCGTGCAGTTTCTTCTTTGGGCGATGCGGGAGAAGCAGAATCCATGCGCCAAGCAATGCGCAAGTCGCGCGGCAAAATCAACGAAGCCGGATGTAATCGCGTGCGCTATTCTGACCTTTTACCGCAAAAAATTTGTCGAGCAGACAAACAGCGTTCGGCGGAAACCCCTTTCGCGCGGGCCCTCAGCCATCGAACCGCGCTATTCCCCGCGCTTCCAGAGAAATGCCGCGATCCGGGCCACCACGGGGTTGCGGACGAACAGCAGGTCGATCACCGGCGCGTCCTCGTGCGCGCCCATCGCCCCCTTGTAGCCGCCATCGCCTAGCCCCCAGTCGATCCGCAGCAATCCTCTATCCGCTGCGTCCTCGAAGTCATGATAGAGGAGTACTCGGCCGGGGCTGAACTTGTTGAATTGCTGATCGAAATTATTGGCGATGCAATAGCGCGTGTCGCCCGCGTCAAGCCCGAAGGTGAAGGCGGCGGGAGTGTCGCCAACCCACAGGATGTGGCCGCGGATCATCGCGGCGATGATCGGGTCTTGTGCGGCACGCTCCCAATATTGGCGCAAGTCCGCATCGCGAAACTTGGTGTCGCCGCCCCGATCGAGCTGCCCGACCCAGGATGCCGCTTCGATGGCGGCGATCGCATCGCGGGTCGCGGCGGTCCAGTCGAGGCCGGTAAAAGTCCCGATCCGGACCGGACCCGTCTTTTCCAGCTGGCGCACCCGCCAGCGGTCTTTCTGCTTGCCCTTGGTCGATGGCCAGGTGCCGGAGGCGCGCAGGGCGATCAGATCGAGGCAGAACAGCGAGCTTATCTTGCGTTCGAGGCAGTGCCATCCGGCTTGCGCGGCGGCCTTGCGCAGCAGCAGGAGCGAGGGGTCGTCGGCGATCACCGGGCCGAGCCGCCATGCCGGGCCGAGCTGCCCGGCGACTGTATGGTCGGCGAGACCACTCGCCAGCTCCTCGACGCCCGCGGTCCGGTCGATGGGCACGCCACGGAACGGCCAGTAGGCTCCGGCAATCTGCCGGATATTGAACGGGCCGACCGATTTTCCGACCAGTGGGAGAGCGAGCAGCGGACGACCTTGGAGGTCGCGCGCGATCATTGTGTGCAGGCTCGGGTCGTCACTCGCTTCGAACCAGCACGCGCGCAGAAACGCGCGACGCGGATCGTCCGCTTCGGCCAGCGCATTTACCTCGTCCCGAAGGTGAGACGGAGCAATTGGGCTCAGCGCATTCATGCCGGCGCTGCGGGCGGTTTCGGCGGGCCGAACGCCTTGCGGTAAGCGCGAAAGCCGACGCATTTGGCACGGTTGGAGCCGGGCCAGCGCCTGGGCGGGGCGGGGTTCATGCCCGCCTTGCGCAGGATGGCGTTGAAGCACCGCGCGCCGGCCTCGTCATAGCTCCAGTCCGATCGCCACGTGATGCTGAGCGAGATCGAACTCTCCGGCCCGTTGCGAACATAGTGCGGTGCCATCACCGGCACGAACAGCGCCTCACCCGGAGCGATCGCGAAATCGGTGCCGCCATCCGCCAACTCGCCACGCCAGCTCAGCTCGCGCGGGCCGCCAAGGTGATAGCTTTCGTGCATCCAGTCCGGCGCATAGCGGCCGTCGCCTGCGGGGAACTGGGTCATCACCTTGCTGCCGGTGATCTGCAGCAGGATGTTGTGCTCCGGATCGAAGTGGTAGGGGGTGACCGCATCGGGACTGGAGATGAACACGAAACCCTGCGGGTGCAGCATCGCGCCGGTCTTCGCTTCGATAACGGGGCGCAGCTCTTCGAGCAGCTCGTGCAGAAGCGCGCGGTAGCCTTCGTCCTGCTCGATATTCTTGACCGCCGCCCAGCTGTTCGCCTCGGCGATCTTGTGGATCGTCTCGGTGATCGAGAGGCCGGTGTGTCCCGGCTTCCCGTCGATGCCGATCGGCAGGTCGCCGCGGTTATATTCGATAGAGGATTCGGGCAGGCGGCCCGCCAGGTCGGCCAGCGCGTCGAGCCCCAGTAGCGGGTGGTCGCGCAGGTTGTGCGACAGGACCAGGGGCTGCTCGGGGTAGGCTTTGGTAAACGCCTCGCGCGAGGCTTGCGGAAATACCGCGTCTTGCGCGGGGGTATCGGTCGTAAGGTCGGTCACGGCGTTCATTCAGCACTACTCCGATGAAAACGGCGGCTCTCGAACGCGATCAGGCTTTTCCCGAGCGCTCGACGGGCCTGGCCGCCGATGGCGAGATTGAGCGCGACCATGCTGCGCTGCCCGCGCCAGAAATGGTCGATCATGGGATGGTCGGGCGCGGCGCAGCTGTCGCACCAGGCCACGTCCTCGCGCGCCAGCAGGTCGAGGTTTTCCTTCTGCAGCAGCACGCCCGGCGAATAGCGGGCGAAGCTTTCGTCGTAGACGGTCTTGAAGCTGAACGCCCCGGGCGGGGTGAGGAAGGTTGCGAGCATTGCGATCGGGCGACCATCGAGATGCAGCGCCAGCCCTTCGAACCGACGCTGTGCGGCTGCGCCCGACAGGCTTTCGCGGAAGAACTGCGCGTGCGCGGGGGAATCGGCCAGCGCGCTGCCCGCGCGGCTTTTCCAGCTCGCCGCTTCGAGTGTGAGGTAATCGTCCGCCCAGCGCGATACCTGGACCGGGTCGGTCGTGCGGACGACCTCCAGCGCGCCGTGTTCTGCCAGGCGGCGTTCCTGTCGTCGCAGTTCCTTGCGCTTCTTGGTGGACAGCGACTGGGCGAAATAGTCTTCCGGGCTCATATCCGATGCGAGCAGGGCGCGCGCCTCCCCCTCTACCACAGCATGGCCGCGATGGGCCTGCGTGGCGAGCGCGGTCAGGGCATGCACGGGCGCGCAATCTTCGGGCATTCCGGGCAGGTGGAAAAAGGCGGCCATGCCGGGTTGGCGGTCTGCCCAGCCCAGCAGTGACGACCAGAACAGCGTCTCGAACCCATGGGCGATTAGCGGCACGCCGCAGAACGCATTGGCGTGCAGCCACAGCGAAAGGTGGGGCAGAGGGCGAGCGTAATAGTGGCCAGGGCGCCCCAGGGGAGCGAGACCGACCAGCCGCCCGTCGACCCGCAGCTGCGCGAGGACGACACGCCCGTCTGGATCGAAAGATGCAAGCGAAGGGGTAAGAAACCAGCGTTCGAAGAAGGGATTGGGCTCGCTCGCGTCAAGGGCGAGGGCATCCCACTCGTCGTCCGCAGGCATGCGCTCCCGCCAGGGTGCCACCGCGAAGTGCGGCGCGGCCTCACCGGCCTGGTCGCAACAGGTATCAACCGCGTTCACCGCCGTCATCGCGCGTATCGTCGCCTTTCGCACCAAGTCTGAGCCTTACCCTGTCGTTAAGCCTAGGGCGGAAAGGCTGAGATTTGCTTAAATGTGGCGCGCAAAAGCAAAGGCCGCGGCTCCTGCTGAAGGAACCGCGGCCTCGTGATTTACGGAGCTGTTATCGCTTAGTTAAGCGAAATCAGGGTCGGCGCCGTGTCTCCGTCGGAGGGGACGTAGGCGGGGTTGTGCTTCTGCAGCCAGGCATAGGCTTCTTCGATCCACTGCATGTGGACGTCATCATAGGGCAGGTTGTGCGTACCCTTTTCCTGCACGATGTAGCGGAAATCCTGACCTTCCACCTTGCCCGCGCGGCGCAGCGACGAGACGAGGGTTTCGGCCTGTTCCATCGGGATGCGTGCGTCGCGCTTGGCCGTGACGATCAGGATCGGTGCCCACTTGCCTTCGGCGTTGCGTGCGGGCGAAATCCCCTCGGCATCATCCGACGTCGCCTGGAAGCCTTCGCTGAAGCGGCCGAGGTTCTTGCGATCCCACGCGTTCATAAGAGGCATGTCGTAAACGCCTGCACCCGCGATGGCGCACTGCCACACGTCTGCATCGCGCTGGGCACCGCGTGCCGCAGCGAAGCCCCCGTAGGACCAGCCCATGACGCAGGCGCGGTCCGCGTCGATCAGGCCCTGCTGGCTGAAATAGGCGACCGCGTCATTGAGGTCGTCCTGCATCCGCTTGCCGTAGCCGCCGGGCTCGCGGCCCATCTTCTCGAACTCTTTGCCGTAGCCGCCCGAGCCGCGATAATTCGGCTGGATCACAACGTAGCCCTGCTCGGCCAAGGCCTGGTGCCACGAGGCGAAGCCGAAATTGACCGTGTCCTTGACCCCGAACGGACCACCATGCGGCAGCACGACGACGGGGAGGTTGTTCTGCCCCTCGCGATGACGCGGAGTGGTGATGATCGCTTCGATCCTGGTGCCGTCGCTGGCGGTGTAGGTTTCCGCCCGCATCGGGTTGATCGGCGCATCCTTGAGGGCCGAAAATTGCCAGTCCAGCAGGTCCAGCTGTCCCGTCTTGGTATCGAAGATGTAATATCCGCCGATCCGCTGGAGGCCGCCACCGAAGACGACGACCTTGCCGAGGTCGGTCGAGTAGTCGACGATCTGCGCCTCGTCTTCGCCGAAAACGCCCTCGAGCGCGGTTTTGACCGCCTGAAGAGTCGGGTCGGTATAGACGGCGCGCTCCTGCCCGTCTTCAAAGGTGTAATAGCCGAGCACGCGATTGCCATCGTCGCTTTCGATCACTCCGCTGACGTCGCGCTCCGGAATTTCGAAAACCGGTTCACCAAGATCCATTGTTTCCATGTTCATCCGGTAGACCCGGGTGAAGCCGGACTCGCGGCTCGTCACATAGGCCTCGTCGGTCCCGGGCACGAATACCTGCGGGGCCGGCAGCGATTCGGTGAAGGTGGCATCGGCCTGATTGTAGACCGTGCCGAAGTTCTCGTCGGCGTTCGAGCGATAGAGGATCCGCTGGCGTCCGGTGTCGCGGTCGTAGTTATATCCCGCACGGACCACGCCATTGCCGTCGGCCTGCCAGCTGCCGACAACCGGGTTGGTCCGCTGGACATACTTGTACTTGCCCGTGTCGACATCGACCTCGACCACCTCGGGGAGGAAATAGCGTTCCGTGCTGCCAGCCGTGCTGTCGCGCTGGAGAAGGAAGGTGCCCTTGTCGTGGTCGACATGCAGTATGATCCCGGCATCGGCCCCGGCATCGCGCCAGGCGAGCTGGATGAGCTCGCCATCCTTGACGTCATAAGCAACCAGTCGGCGGAAGTCGGCGAGATTGCCTGCCATGTTTTCGCGACTGATCACCGTCATCACGACATGCTGGTTGCCAACCCAGCGAAACCCGCGCAGCGTCCGCTCACCCGATTCGCGCGCTTCTTCGGCAGCGAGGATCAGCTTTGGACCGGCGGCAATGTCGTTCAGGTTCAGTGTAACCAGCACCTGCTTGCCGCCGCTGTTGGCGAGATAGGCGAGGCGGGTGCCATCGGGCGAGATTCGCACCGTGCGCATGTTGGCCTGCTTCACGAACTCGCCCGCAGGAATGCGGCCTTCCGCGGTCGCGGGCACCTGCGGTGGGGTATTCGCGGTCTGCGCGTGGGCCTGAGAGGCGAGCGTTGCGGGCATTGCGCCGACGGAGAACGCGGCCACGGCCATGAAGGCGGCTCCGCGCAGAAGACTGGTCTTGATCATGAGTTTATTGCGTCCCTTCCAAACTCGGATTTGTTCGGTGGAGGAAGGGCATGTCCGTTCAGCCGGTCTTGGTAAAAACGTACCGCGATCAATGGCATGATGGCACAAGGCGATCCAGACGGCCCCCCGACCGTGAAACGAGGTTTAAGAGTTCTCGCTCCGATCGCAAGCAAAAACCCCCGCCCGGGCCATCCCTGCAATGGCAGCGGATTAGCTCGGGCGGGGGCTCGCATTTTGCTGTTGGAGCGGTGGGCTAGCTTACGACACCCTGCGCCAGCGCGGCGAGCAGCAGCAGCGCGACGATGTTGGTGATCTTGATCATCGGGTTCACCGCCGGGCCTGCCGTATCCTTATACGGGTCGCCCACTGTATCGCCGGTCACCGCGGCCTTGTGCGCTTCGGAGCCCTTGCCGCCGTGGTTGCCGTCTTCGATGTACTTCTTCGCGTTATCCCATGCGCCGCCACCGGCGGTCATGGAAAGCGCGACGAAGATGCCCGAGATGATGACCCCGAGCAGCAGAGCGCCGAGCGCGGCAAAGCCATTGGCCTGCCCCGCGATCAGCGTGATGACGAAATAGACCACGATCGGCGCCAGCACCGGCAACAGCGAGGGAATGATCATTTCCTTGATCGCGGCGCGGGTGACGAGGTCAACCGTGCGGGCGTAGTCGGGCTTCTCGGAGTAATCCATGATGCCCGGCTTTTCCGCGAACTGCTCGCGTACGTCCTTCACCACGTCGCCCGCTGCGCGGCCCACGGCTGTCATGCCCATCGCGCCGAACAGGTAGGGAAGCAGCGCGCCCAGCAGCAGGCCGACGATCACGAACGGGTTCTTCAGGCTGAAGTCGACTTCCACGTTGGGGAAGAACTCGGTGAGGTCGGTGGTGTAGGCGGCGAACAGAACCAGCGCGGCAAGGCCCGCCGATCCGATCGCATAGCCCTTGGTCACGGCCTTGGTGGTGTTGCCCACCGCGTCCAGCGCGTCGGTCTTTTCGCGAACCGCGTCGTCCAGCCCCGCCATTTCGGCGATGCCGCCGGCATTGTCGGTGACCGGGCCATAGGCGTCGAGCGCTACGACCATTCCGGCCAGCGCCAGCATGGCGGTCGCCGCGTAGGCTATCCCCATCAGCCCTGCGAGCAGATAGGCGATGATGATGCCCGCCACGATCACCAGCGTGGGCAGCGCGGTCGCTTCGAGCGAAATCGCGAGGCCCTGGATCACGTTGGTGCCGTGGCCCGTTTCCGACGCCTTGGCGATCGAGCGGACCGGGCGGTATTCGGTGCCGGTGTAATATTCGGTGATCCAGATGATCAGGCCGGTGATGACCAGGCCCAGCATCGCGCACCAGAACAAGTCCATGCCGGTAAAGCCGCCGACGACTTCGGCAGTTCCTTCGGCCACCAGAGTGTCGCCCAGCGCGACCGTGGTGGTCTCGCTGACGACACTGGCGCCGATAAGCGCGTTCATGTCGCCCAGAGCCCAGGTCATCACGCCGAAGATCGCGGGGATCGAGAGCACGGCGGTGACTATGAAGCCCTTGTACATCGCGCCCATGATGTTCTGCTTGCGGCCCAGCTTTACGAAGTAGGTGCCGATGATCGAGGTGACGATGCATGCCCCGCCGATCAGCAGGGGCAACGCCATCATCGGCAGCAGCAGCTCGCCCAGATTGGTCAGCAGCAGCGCGGTCAGCACCATGGTCGCGCCCACGGTGACCACGTAGGTCTCGAACAGGTCGGCCGCCATCCCGGCGCAGTCGCCGACATTGTCGCCCACATTATCCGCGATCACGGCGGGATTGCGGGGGTCATCCTCGGGAATGCCCGCCTCGACCTTGCCGACGAGGTCCGCGCCGACATCCGCCGCCTTGGTGAAGATACCGCCTCCCAGACGGGCGAAGATCGAGATCAGCGATGCCCCGAAGGCGAGGCCGACCAGCCCGTCGACCACTTCGCGGCTATTCGCCTCGAAACCCAGCGCACCGGCGAGGAAGTAGAAGAAACCCGCGATGGCGAGCAGCGCGAGGCCGGCGACCAGCATCCCGGTGATGGCGCCTGCGCGGAACGCCAGCGTGAGGCCCTGCTGCAATCCGCTCTGCGCGGCTGCGGCGGTCCGCACGTTGGCCTTCACCGAGATATTCATCCCGATATAGCCTGCTGCGCCCGACAGTACCGCGCCGATCACGAAGCCGGTTGCCGCGATCCAGTTGAGGAGGACGAAAACCAGCACGCCGACGACCACGCCGACGATGGCGATGGTGGTGTATTGCCGGTTCAGATAGGCGCGTGCGCCTTCCTGAATGGCGCCTGCGATTTCCTGCATTTTCTCGTTGCCGGCTCCGGCTCCGAGAACCTGTCGGCTCGTGAAACTTCCGTACACGACGGCCAGCAGGCCGAGCACGATAGCGACGAGAACGAGTTCCACGCCTTATTTCTCCCCCAAGATTATTCCGAATAGCATCCGGTTGCTCACCCTTGTCGACGGGCAATTTAAGGTGCCAATGGCTATAGGCGCGTTTCGCGCGGCGCAAGCCCTCGCGTCGTTTCTGCACATTTCCTGCGCCGCCTGCGCAATTTAGTGTCGGTAGCCGAGGTCTTCGGAGTCGTGCAGTGGCCTCGTGTCGAGGGTCAGCGGGCTCTCCTGAGCCTCTTGCACCATGCCGATCCGGTACGCCTCAACGGGCAGATCGGCATCGGCGGGCGCGGTGAATAGCAGCGCATAATCGTCGCCCCAGCGCAGCGCGTCGTCGCGGCGTCTTTCGGGGGCAGCGACCGGCACGGCGGCGCTGTCGAGCGACAGTGTAACCTTGCTCGCTTCCGCCATCCGCCATGTATCGAGCAGCAAGCCGTCCGACACATCCATCATCGCGGTGACATTCGGCGCGAGCGCGCGGCCTTCTGCGACGAGCGGGGTGGGGCGGGTGAAGGCCGTCTCGTCGGCATTGCCAGCACCGGTCAGCGCTTCGAAGCCCATCATCGCACCGCCGACGGTGCCGCATAGATATATGCCGTCGCCCGGTCGGGCTCCGCTGCGGGAGGGTACGGGTGTGTGGGTCGCACGGCCGATGGCGGTGAGGCTGACAGTGCGCCCGGCATTGGCCGATACGGTGTCGCCGCCCAGCAGCGGCACGTCGAACGCGTCGAGCGCGGCCTTCAGCCCGTCTAGAAATACTGAATCACTCGCTCCAAGAGTGTAGCCCAGCATTACCCCCACCGGCTCTGCGCCCTTGGCAGCGAGGTCGGACAGGTTCACCGCGACCAGCTTCCATGCGACATCGGCCAGCGACTGCTGCGGCAGCCAGTGGACGCCCTCGACCATTAAGTCCTTGGTCAGGACCAGCGTCTCGCCGCCAATCTCGATCACAGCCGCGTCGTCCGCCAGCCCGCGCGCAGCCGGATGCACCGCAAGCTTGCGGAGACCTTCTATAAAAGCGAATTCGCCCGAGCTCATAGCTCGCCGATAGGCGAACGCGCGCCTTCAAGCCAAGGATGGATCAGAGCTTGCGCAATTCGTCCGCAGCGGGCCCTGCGATTTTCCTTTCGTCGGACGCGCGCGCCCGCCCCAGCCAGTAGCGTGCCGCTTCGGGCTGCTTCTCTATATTCAGGCCCCGCGCGAGGGCCGTGCCGAAAATCAGCATGGCACGTTCGTCACCCGCAATCGCCGCTTCCTGGAACCAGCCAAGTGCAGCCGCAGGATCTGCCGTGACGCCGCGACCATTGGCGTACATCCAGCCGATCTCGCGCATTGCGCGCCCGTCACCCTGCTGGGCGAGCGTGATCAGACCCTGATAGGCGGCGGAATACTCCCGCTTTGCCAGCAACGTAAGTGCATCCGACAGGGCGCCATCCTGGCTTCCTCTGGGCTGGGTCGAGTCGCCAGGCCGGATCGGTTGCACCAGATTGCGCTGCGGAGCTTCAGTCGCGTTTGCCGAATAGATTACGCTCTGCTGGCTCTGGGCCGAGGCAGATGTGGCGAGCAGTGCCGCAGCCAGCGCCGAGGCGACAGAAAATTTCACCATAGCGATCCTCCAGTGCGATGGAATTTCAAGAGGATCGCGCAGAATCACCGATCGGTCAAGTTGAGGGCCTTGCCGCCTTCGCCACCGCATCGAGCACGCCATTGGCAAACTTCGCCTCGCGGTCGTCGAAGAAGGCCTTGGCCACGTCGACATATTCGCTGATCACCGCGCCGGTCGGGATGTCGGCCCGCGCGATCAGCTCGTAGGTGCCGCAGCGCAGCACTTGCAGCATGGTCTTGTCGAGCCGCTTGAGGCTCCAGCCCTCGGCCAGCTTCTCGCTCAGTTGCAGATCGATTTCCTCGCGCCGGGCGTCCACTCCGCGCACGATATCGTCGAAGAAGGGCACTTCGGCATCGGCGTAGGTGTCGCCCTCTATCTCGCGGCCCAGCCGGTGCTGGTGAAATTCGTCGAGCAGCTTGGGCAGCGAGGTGCCCTCCATATCGCGCTGGTAGAGCGCTTGGACGGCAGCGAGGCGCGCGGCGGAGCGGGCGGTCGAACGGGTGTTGTTTCCGGACATTATTTCAATCGCAATCTGATGGACTGGGCATGGGCCGGCAGGCCCTCGGCCTCGGCAAGGGCGATGGCGGCGGGGCCGACTGCGCCAAGCGCATCGGCATTCGCCTCGATAAAGCTGGTCCGCTTCATGAAATCGAGCACCGACAGGCCGCTGGCGAAGCGCGCGCGGCGGCCGGTCGGCAGCACGTGGTTTGGCCCCGCGACGTAATCGCCGACCGCTTCGGGCACCATTCGGCCGAGGAAGACGCTGCCCGCGTGGCGCAGCTTGGCAAACAGCACTTCGGGATCGTCGACCGCCAGCTCGACATGCTCGGCGGCGATCCGGTTGGCGAGCGGCATCGCATCGTCGAGCGTGGGCACGACGATGATCGCGCCGTGCGCATCCCACGCCGCGCGCGCCGTCTTGCCGGTGGCGAGCATTGCGGCCTGCACATCGACCTGGTCTTCCACCTGCGCGGCGAAATCGGCGCTGTCGGTGATGAGGATGCTCTGTGAGCTGGGATCATGCTCGGCCTGGCTGAGCAGGTCAGCGGCGATCCATGCGGGATCGTTCTGCTCGTCCGCAATCACCAGAATCTCGCTCGGCCCGGCGATCATGTCGATCCCTACCGTGCCGAACACCTGCCGCTTGGCTTCCGCGACCCAGCTGTTGCCGGGCCCGGTGACCACGTCGACCGGGGCGATCCGGTCCGTCCCATAGGCCAGCGCGGCGATCGCCTGCGCACCGCCGACGCGCCAGATCTCGTCCAGCCCGGCAATATGCGCGGCGGCGAGCACCAGCGGATTGGCCTCGCCCTTGGGCGTGGGCGTGACCGCGACCAGTCGCTCGACGCCTGCAACCCGCGCGGGGATCGCGTTCATCAGCAGCGAGGAGGGATAGGCCGCCCGCCCGCCGGGGACGTAGATCCCTGCCGCATCGACCGGCGTCCAGCGATGGCCCAGCCGCATGCCGACATCGTCGGTGTAATCGCGCGGATTGGGCTTTTGCGCCTCGTGGTAGGCACGGATGCGATTCGCAGCGAGGTTGAGGGCATCGCGAAGTCCGGCATCCAGATCCTGGTAGGCCTGTTCGCACTTCCACGCGGGGATGCGCCAATCCTCCTCGGATGAGAGCGTGTGCCCGTCGAGCCGGATGGTCAGATCCGAAAGCGCACGGTCGCCATGCGCGCGCACCTTGGCGATGATCTCCGCGACATCGCGGCTGACGTCATCTGCGCTCTCGCGACGGGCATTGACCACCCGGTCGAACCGCTCCGCAAAGTCGGGCGCGCTGGCATTGAGGATTTCCATCAGGCGGCTGCCTTGTCATCGGCGCGCGCTTCCGCCTCGCGGCGGAAGATCTCGACCAGCTCGGCAACGCGGGAATCGGTCTTCAGCGCGGCGCGATTGACGATCAGCCGCGCGGTGATGTCGAGAATGCGCTGCGTTTCCACGAGGCCATTCTGCTTGAGCGTGCGCCCGGTGGAGACGAGATCGACGATCCGCCCCGCAAGGCCCAGCGATGGGGCAAGCTCCATCGCGCCGTTCAGCTTGACGCATTCGGCCTGCACGCCCGCGCGCTCGTAGAAACGGCGGGTGATATTGGGGTACTTGGTCGCCACGCGCACGTGGCTGGCGCTGCCCGCATCCTTGCCGTCGACCGCCTGCGCCACAGCGAGGTGGCAATGGCCGATGTCGAGATCGACCGGCGCGTAGAGGTCCGAATAGTCGAATTCCTCGATCACGTCGGAGCCCACAATTCCGATCTGCGCCGCGCCGTGTGCCACGAAGGTCGCGACATCGAACGCGCGCACGCGGATCAGGCGCAAGTCATCGCGCGTGGTTGCAAAACTCAACGCACGGTTGGCCTTGTCGTGAAAGCCCGCCTCGGGCACCACGCCCGCGCGTTCCATGACGGGCAGGGCATCGTCTAGCAGTCGGCCCTTGGGCACGGCGAAAGTGAGGTCGCTCTGCGGCATGGGGCGCCAGATAGTGCCAGCGAGACGAAAGGGCAATTGCGCGCAAGATATGTCAGGCGGCGAAGCGAAATACGAAAAGGTCGATCCACAGGCTAAAGGGTTTGAGGCGGTGCGGCGCGCGTTTGCCAATCAGGTCGCCTATTGCCGCGACAATGGCGCGCCGGTGACGGCGGAAGTCTGCGAGGCGCTGCTGGGCCTGCTCGATACCGAGCGGGGCGGGGCAGTGATGCGCCGGGTGCGTAAATGGGCGGGGCCGCCGCTCGCCGATGCGCTGCCGCTGCGGATCGCAGGCGGGCTGCATGCGCTCCATCTGGGCGATCAGGATGCTTCGCTTTCGGCGATCTATCTGCGCCAGCGGGTCAGCAATCCGCAGGAAGTCGTTGCGGATGCGATCGAGCGGCATGAGGCATTCCTGATGCCGTGGCTCGACGGGCCCCCGCAGACCAACGAGGCGGGTCGTAGCTGGGCCTATGCCGCAGCGATGCTGTGGCTGGTCGACAAAGGCTTGCCCGCGAAATTTGCGCTCAATGAAATCGGGTCGAGCGCAGGCATCAACCTGATGATGCGGCGCTATTTCTTCGATCTGGGCGGGGTGACCGCCGGGCCAGGCGGCGGGCAAATGCGTTTGGTGCCCGAATGGCGCGGGCCCCCGCCGCCGGACACGGAATATGACATCGTCGGTGCGCGCGGGTGCGACATCGCACCGGTCGATCTCACCGATCCGGCGCAGGCGCTGCGGCTGAAGGCCTATATCTGGCCCGAGTTTACCGAGCGATTCGCGCGGATGGATGCGGCCATCGCGGCGGCCAATACGATGCCGCCCGAGATCGCGCGGGAGAGCGCGGATGTCTTCCTGGAGAAGGTGCTGGCCGAGCTTCCGGAGCCGGGCGTGACCCGCGTGATCATGCACTCCATCGTGTGGCAATACGTGCCCGACTATCAGCGCGAGAAGGTAACCGAAGCGATCGAGGCCGCCGGCGCAAAGGCCACGCAAGACGCACCGCTCGCGTGGATTTCGCTGGAGGCCAACCGCGACACCCACCGCCACGAACTGTCGGTCCGCTACTGGCCCAATAATGAAGGGGGCGGTGAGGAACGGCAGCGCCTCGGCGTTGCGCATCCTCACGGCGCCTGGGTCGAATGGGAGGCCGCCTAGGCCGTCCGCGCCAGAAAAGCAGCCATCGCCGCGTTGACCTTTGCCGGTGATTCCCACGGGACGAAGTGGCCGCAGCCGGTCACTTTCTCGATTCTCAGGTCGTCGATGATGTCGTCCATGCCGACCATGTTGCCCGGCGGCAGCGCGAGGTCGTCCATTGCCCAGATTACCAGCGTGGGTATCGTCAGGTTGGGCAGTTGCGGCGGCTGATAGTCGGCGGGCACCTCGAACGGCGCATCCATCGGGGGTACGATCATGGGGCTCGCGCGATACCAGTTTAGCATGCCGAAGGCCGCGTCGCGGTCCTGCCAGTCCTTTAGCAGAGCTTCGCGCTCCTCGGCTTCCATCGCGTCGGGCCGGTCCCACCGCACCTCTTTCATCAGAATGCCGACCAGCCCGTGCTCTTGCACAAGCTCATCGTTGGCGGTGTTGCGAAAGCCGCGGATATACTGGCTGCTTTCGCGCTGGTTCGGATCGGTGAACAGCAGCTTCTGGAAGATCGCGGGGTGGGGCGCGTTGGCGATGACGCACCGCGTGACGCGGCCATTCGTCTGCCCGCCCAGTGCGACGCCCCAGGCAATCGCGCCGCCCCAGTCGTGGCCGACGATCGTGAACTTCTCCACGCCCAGCGCGTCGGCCAACTGGAAGATATCGCCGATCAGCTTGTCGGGCCGGTAGGCGTCTACCTCCTGCGGTTTGGACGATCCGCGATAGCCGCGCTGATCGGGCGCGATGCAGCGGAACCGGTCGGAGAAATGGGGAATCTGGTGGCGCCAGGTCCTGTGGCTTTCGGGAAAGCCGTGAAGGAAGATAAGCGCGGGTGCGTCCTTGGGTCCTTTGTCGACCACATCCAGCTCGATGCCGTTGGCCAGTTTTACCCGTGTCTGTTCCATCGTCATCCCTCACCCTCGATCTTGTCCATGTAGCCATTCGCGACCATTGCCGCGACCTGATCGAACAGGGCGTCTGGCGTCCGGCGTTGCTCGCCCCAGCTGCTCTCACCGCCGCGCGCGACGATGATCTCGCGCTCGCCGCTGGCCACACCGTCGAGGATGCGGCGCGCCGCTTCGCCGGCGGGCATGCCGTTGTCGATCACGCTGTCGCTGCGCCCGCGCGCGCTTCCGTCTGCGCTCAGCGCGTTGCGGCTGACATTGGTCGCGACCGATCCGGGGCAGATCACATGCACCGACACGCCCGTCTGCGAGAGTTCGGCACGCAGCGCGTCAGCATAGCCGATCAGGCCATGTTTGGCGGCGCAATAGGCGGTCCGCAGCGGAATGCCGATCTTGCCTGCGACCGACGACACGAACACCAGGTGTCCGCTTGCACGGTCGGTAAAGTGCGGCAGCAGCGCCTGCGTGGCGGCGATCTGCGCGGTCAGATCGATATCGACGATGTCGCGATAGACCTGCATCGCGGTCTGGGTCGCGCGACTGCGCTGCGAAACGCCCGCATTGGCGACGAACAGGTCGACCCCGCCGCGCCATTCGATCGCCTTCCCGGTGGCGGCGTGCATCGCTTCTTCGTCGCGGACATCGAAAGGCAGCAGCAGCGTTTCCGTGTCGCAATCCTGCGCCACCTCGGCCAATCGCGCTTCGTCCCGGCCCGACAGGATCACATGCATCCCTGCGCCCGATACTTCGCGCGCCAGCGCCGCGCCGATGCCGGAAGATGCGCCGGTGATCCAGCCGACCTTGCCGGCGTAAACATCGCTCATGAGTATTCCTTCAAGGATAGGTCACGGTCGTGGGCTTGTCGGGCAGGGGAATCCATTCCTGATCGTCGCCCGGCACCTTGGGAAAGCGGCCTTCGCGCCAGTCTTTCTTGGCCTGATTGATCCGCTCGCGATCGGAGCTCACGAAGTTCCAGAACACGTGCCGCTTGGTCGCGAAACTCTCTCCGCCCAGCAGCATCACCCGCGCTCCTTTTTCCGACCTGAGGAGTGGCGCATCGCCGGGTCTGAGCACCACCAGCGAATAGCGCGGCAGCTCTTCGCCATCGATGGTCGCCTCGCCGTCCACCACCATCAACGCGCGCTCGTCCGCCGGGGTTTCGATCGGCAGCTGGCCACCGGGGGCGAGGACGATTTCGGCGTAGATCGTCTCGGCATAGGTCGTGGTGGAGGCGCGCTCGCCCCACAGATCGCCCATGATGACGATTGCGCGTGCACCGCCATCCTCGATCACCGGCAGGTCCTCGACCGCCTCGAACGCAGGGTCGATCTCCTCGCGACCGTCGGGCAGCGCGAGCCAGGTCTGCATCCCGAACATGCGCGGGCCGCCACCGCGCTCGCTTTCCGGCGAACGCTCCGAATGGACGATTCCGCTGCCTGCGGTCATCAGGTTTACCGTGCCGGGGCGGATGGTGGAGAAGGTGCCGATGCTGTCGCGATGGTCGATCGCGCCCTCGAACAGCCAGGTAACCGTGGCGAGGTTGATATGCGGATGCGGGCGCACATCCATCCCGCCGCCAGGCGGCAGATGCGCCGGGCCGAACTCGTCGACGAAGATGAAAGGGCCGACCATCCGGCGCTGCTTGGAAGGCAGCGCGCGCCGCACCTCGAAATCGCCGAGGTCGTGGTTGGTGGGGGTGATGGTCGCTTCGATAGGGCCGCCGATCATGCTGCGTCGAGCTCCGGATAGTGGCGAAAGATGCCATCCTCATTGAACGCCAGGCGGCGCTCCGATGCAAGATAGTCCTTAATACCATCCAGCTGCGCAACGGCATCGCGGCAGGCGATCAGGCGCGGGAAATCGCCCTCGATCGCGGTCATGCGGATGGGGAAGGCGTAGCGCACCCCCTCGACCAGCTGGAACAGCGAGGTGTCGACATGGCTCCACCGCTCGCCGAGGACGAAGGGGCCGTCCTTGGCCGACAGCGCATCCTCGAAATAGCGGAAGAATTTGGGGATGCGCTGCTCGCGGAAATTCTCCGCCGCACGCACTGCTGCATCCTTCTGGTCCTCGTAATAGAGGTCGCCCGCAATCGGGTGATGGACATTGTGCGCTTCGGCAACGATGTCGCTAACGGTCAGCTGCAGCATGATTAGCTGGAGGTCGTCGGCCTGGTCGCCAGCGCCGAAGCCGTGCCGCTCGCCCGCCCACGCGAGAATATGCGCCACCTGTGCGATGCAGAAATCGCCATCCGCGAGGTACGGCGGGGCATAGGGGCGAATGCCGCTGCGCCGGTCCAGATCGTCGACCAGCGCCTCCACCCCATCGCTCCGCGCGCGGTCGCGATAGTCGATGCCCGCTGCTTCGAGCGCAAGCCTTACGAATTCGCCGCGCCCCTGGATGCCCGGCCAGTACCACAGATCATATGCCATCGGATCAGCCCGGATGGCTCGGCGCGGTGGCCTTGATCGCCAGCGCGTGGACCCGCTCACCGGGAATATCGCCCAGCGCGGCGTTGACCATTCGCTGGCGTTCGAGCCGTGATTTGTCGACGAAAGCCGGTGCCTCGATCACAATGGTGAAATGCGATTCCCCGGTGCCATCGTCGCCCGTGTGGCCGCGGTGCTTGGCGCTGTCGTTGTGGATTTCCAGCTGGGTGGGCGAGAACGCCTCGCGCAGCAGCTGCTCCATCTCTTCAGCTACGGATTGTGCCATTTTCTCGTTCGATCCCTTTGCAATTTTGCTCTGCGCTGCCCATCCTAAAGCGCTATGCGACAGACCCGGTTCCATGGCCGCCACGAGGCGCGAGGCAGGCTTTGTGCTCACCCGACATGCGAAGAGCCGGGCGAGTTTCGCGCCCCCGGCGCCTATGGCAACAGCTTCGACGGGCCGGGCCAGTGGCGCTGGTTCTGCCTGGAGCACATACGCGAGTTCAATGCCGGGTACGACTGGTTCGAAGGGATGAGCGCGGACGAAATCCTGCGCGCGCAGTCGCCGTCGGCCGGTTGGCAGACAGAAACGCCCGCTTTTCGGGCGACCGGCAGGGTCGACGGAATGCCGCGCTGGGGCGATTTCGACGATCCGCTCGATGCCATTTCGGCCCGCGCGGGCGGGATCAAGAGCCGCGCCCGGCGCGAGGCGGAAATGGCGATGGACGGACGCTTCTCGAAGGAGGAGGCGAAGGCGCTGGAAGTCCTGGGCCTTGGTATCGAGGCCGATCGCAAGCGGTTGCGCCAGCGCTATTCCGAACTCGTCCGCCGCTACCATCCCGATCGCAATGGCGGCGACCGTACCCACGAAACGCGGCTGAGGCGGGTGGTCGAAGCGTATCAGCTGCTGAGGAAAAGCGCGGCGATTACCGCACCCTAGGCGTTTCGTTCGGCGATCAGGTCTTCGTCGATCCTGTCCGCCATCCGGTATGCGGCGCGCTGCTTCAGAAGGTCGGCATAGGCGATGAAGGCATCCCGCCGGGGCAGGGTTTCGAAGTCGACGCCCCAGATGACCTGCGCGCCGACATACACATCCGCTGCTGTGAACCGCTCGCCGCATACGTAGTCGCGGTCCGCCAGCATGGTTTCCAGCGTGTCGACCGCGAGCTCGAAGCTGCCGAAGCCGAGCATTCGCCGGGCTTGCGGATCATCGCTCGACCAGCCCATCCGTTGCGAGATGCTCGCCTGCTCCAGCGGGCCGGCGACGAAGAACAGGTAGCGGAAATAGTCCGCTTTCTCGTGGGCTTCGGGCAGCAGCCCGGCATCCGGGTGCATCTCGGCCAGATAGTGGCAGATCGCGGCGCATTCAGTGACCACGTGGTCGTGGCCACCATGATGGTGAACCAGCGTGGGCACCTTGGCCATCGGGTTGGCTTTCAGGAATGCCGCAGGCTTGCTCTCGCGCGGGCCGTATTCGACGATCACCTGCCCGTAGTGCGCAGCCGCTTCATGAAGCGCCCAGCGGGCAATCCGCCCCCGGCTCATCGGGTTGGTGTAGAGCGTGTAGTCAGCCACTCTCGATCTCCATCGTGCGATGCCTCGAGGGTCGGTTGCACCTTCGTGTTCAGGCTTCCTTGTGCATGATGACCTCGAATCCGCCGATCACCATGCGTATTCCGTCGAAAGGCATATCGCTCCCGTCCGGTGCGCCGAAGATGGTCTCCATCCGCTCGTCCGCCATCATTTTGTCGTGCGCAGCGTCGGCGGTTGCCTTGTCGGGCCAGGCCATCCAGCTGAAGACGACCTTCTCGCCTTCCCTGAGGTCGACCGCGCGGCGGAAATCGGTGTGGGCACCGTCTTTGACGTCGGCCTCCCATGCCTCGACATGGCCGGTGCAGCCATAGTCGCGTGCGATCGGCCAGAACTTCTCCGCCACCTCGCGATACGCATCTTTGTTGCCGGCTGGCACGGGGACGATGAATCCATTAACGTACATGATCACTCTCCTTGGGATGCAGACGGCCCATGGCGGTCGAAGGCCGCAAGCTGGTCGGACATTGCCCGTTGAAATGCGGGGCGGGCTTCCCCGCGCGCGACATAGGCTTGCGTTGCCGGATGGTCGGCAAGCAGTTGGCTGCCGCCGATGGCTCGCAGCACGGTGACCATAGCGATATCGGCGATGGTGAAGGTGTCGCTCAGCCAGTCCTGCCCGCCGAGCCGCCTTTCGAGCGGGGCGAGGCGTTTGGCGATGAATTCCTCCAGGCTCGGGCGGCGAAGCTTGGCCCATTCCTCGTCGCGCGCGAACGCGGTGACGTTGGTCCATTCGAACAGCCACGGTTCGACTGAATTGAACGCACCCAGCAGCCACGAGATCGCGGCCGCCCGCTGCTGCGGGTCGCGCGGGAGCAGGGCCTCGCTCTTTTCGCTGAGATGGAGCAGGGTCGCCCCGCTTTCGAACAGCACGATGTCGCCATCGCGCATGATCGGCACCTGACCCCAGGGTTGCACCTCGAGCAGCCATTCCGGCTTGTCGGTCACATCGGCAAGCCGCTCGCGATAAGGAATGCCCGCTTCCTCGCAAGCCCAGCGCGGGCGCAGGTCGCGCACGAAACCGCGCGCGAATGGTGGCACCCACTGATAGCCCGTTATCTCGATCCCGGCGTTGGGGTTCATCATCGACATTGGGCCGGCTCCTCAGGCGTCGACAGCGGCCTCGGCGGGCGGACCGTCGGCGGCTGCGGCAGGGTCCATCCAGACCGTTTCCCAGGTATGTCCGTCGGGGTCTTCGAAGGCACCGCCATACATGAAGCCCTGATCCTCAATCGGGCGGGGTTCCACGCCCCCGGCGTCGCGCGCTGCCGCATGGATCGCGTCGACATCGGCCTTCTCGTCGAAGGTCAGGCACAGCAGTGCGCCGCTGGTGGTTTTTGCGTCGATGATCGTCTTGCTGGTGAAGGTGGCGTAGAATGCGTGGTCAAGCAGCATCACCAGGATTGCATCGCTCCAGACCATGCACGCGGCCTGTTCGTTGCTGAACTGCATGTTCTGCTCGAACCCGAGCGCGGCGTAGAATGCGCTCGATCTCGCCACGTCGGTGACGGGCAGGTTCACGAAGATCTTCTTGCTCACGACGCAGTCTCCCGGATGCGACTCGATGTTGCATCTTATGTGCCTCGCGATTACCTATGGCAACAATGAAGTTACAAAAAGAAACCAAACTGCACGGTCGCTGGTACGACGATGCCTGCGGGACGGCGTTTGCGCTGGAACTGCTGGGGGAGCGCTGGTCCCTGCTGGTCGTGCGGGAACTGATGCTCGGCCCGCGACGGTTTTCCGATCTGCGGACGAGCCTGCCGGGGGTTAGCGCGAAGGTGCTGACAGAGCGGCTCGCCACGCTGGCCGAGACAGGGGTGCTGAGGCGTTACAAGCTTCCGCCGCCTGCTGCATCGCAGGTCTACGAGCTGACTGAGTGGGGCTATTCCGCGGAGACGATCATTCAGGAACTCGGCCGGTGGGCAGCGACCTCACCCTTGCACGATCCCACGCTGCCGCTTTCCGCCGTGTCCTTCATGATATCGCTGAGGACGATGATCGACCGCAAGAGAGCGGGGCAGTGGTCCGCGACCTTCGGCTTCAGGATCAGTGAAGAGAGCTTCGTCGCACGGCTCGCCGATGGCGAAATCCCGATAGAGCGCGGCGAACCCGACTGTGCCGATAGCGTGTTCATCGCCAACCAGGCGCCGCAGCTCGCAGCGGTGTTCTACGGCAAGCAACCCGCGGACGCGGTCGGCACGACGATCCAGGGAGATGCAAAGGTGGCGGAGCGCTTCGTCGATCTGTTCCACCTGCCCCGCTGAACCCGCTACTGCCGCATCGCCCAGCGCAGGGTTCTGCCGAGCGCGCGGGTGGTTGCGCGGGCGGGCAGGGCGGCGAGGCCTGGGCGATGCAGCCCCAGCATCGACCGTGCGAAGGGCGGCAGCAGCATCACCGCCTCCGCCGCAATCGCCTGCTGCAACGCCGTCGGAAAGCCTTGCGGGCGGATCGCGAGGACGAACTGCGCGATCTCGCGCGCTTCCTTCGAGGTGGTCAGTTCCTGCCGGAACTCGCGCATGATCGCATCCGCCTCCGCCACGCTTTCTGGCACCGGATCGGCGTGGAGCGCGCGGCCGATCACTGCCATCTGCGCATAATACTCGTCCTGCTCGGCGCGCGGCATGCCGGGGCGGGCGTGGCGCAGGTAGCCTTCGAGGAAGCTGGAGCTTTCCGCGATATGCACCCATGCCAGCGTGCGAGGATCGCCTGCCGAATAGGGCGTGCCGTCGGGCAGCGTGCCGGTGATCCTGCGGTGGATCTGGTTGACCCGTGCGATGGATTCCTGCGCCCGTTCGCGGTGGCCGAAGGTCGTCACCGAAATAAACTGCGCGGTGCGATGGAAGCGCCCCTGCGCATCCTCGCGGAAGTTCGAATAGTCGAGCACGCCCTGCAATGCGGCGGGGTGCAGCATCTGCAGGAACAGGCCACGGATACCGCCGATCATCATCCCCATCACGTCCGCATGGACCATCCGGATTGGCGAATCCTTTGCGAACAGCGCCTCGTCCGATGGTGGCTCTCGGGTTTTGGGCACCTTGCCCTGGTTGAACGCCGCGCGCACCTGCCTCAAGATCGCATTGCGAAGCGGGTCGAGCGGATCGGGGCGGGGGGCTGCCATCGTGGGCAAGACTATACAGCGGCGCTGGGGTTTGGAAATCCATCGCGCAAAGCCCGCTTGCTAGGCCCGCGCAAGACCTCTAGGTCCGCCTGCGATGAGCGACGACAAGACCTTTAATCCGACCGAAAGTACCATCCTCGCCGCGACCGACACCAAGGTCGACGTGCGCGAGACCTTCGGGATCGACATTGACTGGCAGGTGCCTGCCTTCAGCAAGGCCGATGATCGCGTGCCCGATCTGGACGAGACCTACGTCTTCGATCCGGACACGACGATGGCGATCCTCGCCGGGTTCGCTTTCAACCGCCGGGTAATGGTGCAGGGCTATCACGGAACCGGTAAATCGACCCATATCGAACAGGTCGCCGCGCGGCTGAACTGGCCGTGCGTACGCATCAACCTCGATGCGCATATCAGCCGCATCGACCTGGTCGGACGCGACGCGATCGTGCTGCGTGACGGATTGCAGGTAACCGAGTTTCGCGAAGGCCTGCTGCCATGGGCGCTGCAGCACCCGGTCGCGCTGGTGTTCGACGAATATGACGCAGGCCGCCCCGACGTGATGTTTGTGATCCAGCGTGTGCTGGAAGCCGAAGGCAAGCTGACCCTGCTCGACCAGAACCGCGTGATCCGGCCAAACCCCGGCTTCCGCCTGTTCGCGACCGCAAATACGGTCGGCCTCGGCGATACCAGCGGGCTGTATCACGGAACGCAGCAGATCAACCAGGGCCAGATGGATCGCTGGAACGTGGTCGTCGGGCTGAACTATCTGCCCGCCGAGACCGAGCAGACGATCGTGTCCGCGAAGGTGCCGGAGATGGAGAAGAAAACCATCGCCGACATGGTCAAGGTCGCGGATCTCAGCCGTCAGGGCTTCATGAACGGCGATATCTCGACTGTTATGAGCCCGCGCACGGTGATCACCTGGGCGCAGAACACTGCCATCTTCAAGGATATCGGCTTCGCGTTCCGCGTCAGCTTCCTCAACAAGTGCGACGAGGCTGAGCGGATGCTGGTGGCCGAATATTACCAGCGCGTGTTCGGCACCGACCTACCCGAAAGCGTCGTCGCGCAATAGCCGCGCGGCGCTTCCGGGCCGGGGCTTTCCGCCTCAGTCTGCTTTGGCCTCGTCCAGATAGCGGGCTTTGATCGCCTTCCACTTCGGCTCATCGCGGTCGTTGCGGATCATGATCGCCTCGACCTCGTCGAATTCCTCCAGCCCCAGCGCTTCGGCCACGCTGATCGGGAAATAGATGCTCTCGTCGGTGTCGCAGCGCACGCCGTAGGCGCCCTGGTTTTCATTGCTGGTGGTAATGATGCAGGCCGATTTGGCTGCCATGCTCGGATTTCCTTTTTCGTAGAATGCTAGTTTTGTAACTGGGCTCGAATTAGTCCAGCAGCACGGGGCGGGCAAGCAGCGCGCATTCACCCCTCGCACGCATCGTCTGGTGTGGTTCATGTGGTTCTTGTATTCAGGCGCGCATGGCAACACCGCGAGGGACATGGCGCGACGACGAGGAGGATGAAGCCGGGCCTGTCGGCCACACCGGCTATTACTCCCTCTTCGAAAGCATGATCGACGATCCGTGGGAGGAAGACGACCCGGATTTCGTCGACGAGCGCCCGCGCGGACCTGGCCTGTGGTCCGCGCTGTGGGATCGTGGCATCGATATCCTGACCGCGCACAGCACCCGCTTCTGGGCAATTCGGTGTGCGGCGGCGTTCCTGTTCCTGCTGATCCTGATCGTCGTCTGGCTCGCGATCACGGCCCCGTTGTCCAAGTCTCTCGAACCGATCGCCCCGCCGCAGATCACGCTGCTCGCGGCGGACGGCACTCCGATCGCGCGCAATGGCGCGGTGTTCGACGAGCCGGTCGATATCGACACGCTGCCAGATCACGTGGTGCAGGCGTTCCTGGCGACCGAGGACCGACGCTTCTACGACCACTGGGGGGTCGATCCGCGCGGCCTTGCGCGCGCGACGATCAACAACTGGACGGGCGGGCCGACGCAAGGGGGGAGCACGATCACGCAGCAACTCGCCAAGTTCACCTTCCTGACGCCCGAACAATCGCTCTCGCGCAAGGCGCGCGAGATGCTGATCGCGTTCTGGCTGGAGAGCTGGCTGACCAAGGACGAGATTCTCGAACGCTATCTCTCGAATGCCTATTTCGGGGACAACACATATGGCCTTCGCGCGGCGAGCCTGCACTATTTCTATCGCCAGCCGGAAAAGCTGAAGCCCAACCAGGCGGCGATGCTGGCGGGGCTGCTCAAGGCACCGTCGGCCTACGCGCCCTCGCAGCATTACCAGCGCGCGGTCGAGCGGATGGGGGCGGTCAAGGCCAGCCTCGTTTCCGCAGGCTATCTCACGCAGGAAGAAGCCGACGCGATGCGCCCGCCGCCGCTCGACATGCGGCTGACCAACGACCTGCCCACCGGCACCTATTTTGCCGACTGGGCGCTGCCCGAGGCGCGCGACCGCGCATCGCCGGGCTATGCGCTGCAATCGTTGACCACCACGCTCGACGCGCGGCTCCAGAACATCGCGCGCGACGTGATCGCGGGGGCGGGGCTGGGCAATGCGCAGGCCGCGCTGGTGGCGATGCGTCCCAATGGAGAGGTTGTCGCGATGATCGGTGGGGCCGACTATTCGCAAAGTGCCTTCAACCGCGCGACCATGGCCACGCGCCAGCCGGGCTCCACCTTCAAGACCTTCGTCTATCTCGCCGCGCTTGAGGAAGGCTACGAGCCGGAAGATCCGATCGGCAACCAGCCCTTTACGCAAGGCAGCTATCGCCCGGAAAATTACGACGATCGCTATTCTGACTTCCTCACGCTGGAGCAGGCCTTCGCCAGGTCCAGCAATGTCGCCACGGTGCGCCTGTTCAACGAGGTCGGCAGCGACCGGGTGATCGGCCTTGCCCGCGACCTGGGCATCAACAGCCCGATTGCGCGCGGCGACCCGAGCGTGGCGCTGGGCACCGCGGGCATGTCGCTGATCGAGCTGACCGCCGCCTATGCGGGGATCGCGGGCAATTCCTATCCCGTTCGCCCGACGGCGTTCGTACGTGAACCGGTCGGCCTGTGGGACCGGATGTTCAACGCGCCGCGCAGCATGTCCGCCTCTAACCACCGCGAGATCGAGCAGTTGCTGCGCACCGCGATCAACAGCGGGACAGGGCGGGCGGCGCAGCTGCCGGGGCCGAACTTCGGCAAGACCGGCACCACCCAGAACAACCGCGATGCGCTGTTCGTCGGCTATGCGGGCGATCTGGTGGTGGGCGTCTGGATCGGCAACGACGACAACACGCCGCTCAAAGGAATCAGCGGCGGCGGGCTGCCCGCGCGCATCTGGAAGGCGTTCATGCGCCGGGCGCAGGGCAGCGGCGATGCCATACCCGCGCGTCGGCACAGGCCGAATGCGCCGGTCCAGCCGCTCGACGTGTCCGATGCGGTCGATATTCCGGCATCGATCGAGGAAGACGGCGTGGAGATCACCACCGATGAAAGCGGGATCACCATTCGCGAGATATCGCCCGACCGTCAGGCGCCACCGATCGACGCACCCGCCGATGCGCCGCGCGTTGCGCCCGACCTTGCGCCGGTGCGGGAGGAGGAGGCCGCGCCGGCGGACTGATCGCGGTTACGACGTACCTTAGTCGGTTTCGGGCTCGGTGCGCGCGATCATCACGTTCATCACCGCGCTTGCCCGCGGGCGGTCGCGCTCTTCCTGCCATGCCTCGACGGTAACATTCGCGCTGCGGCGGCCGAGCTTGGTGATCCGCGCCTTGGCGAACAGCGGTTGCTTCTTCGCCGCGGCGAGGAATTGTACGGTGATGTTGATCGGCTTGAGCTGTGCATGCTCGCCGCGTTCGTGCAGCGCCAGCCGAAGCAGCGCGTAGGCGGCGGTTTCCATCAGCCCGCTGGTCGCGCCGCCGTGGAAATGGCCCGGACGCCCCTCGATCGCGTCGATGCCGGAGACGCATAGCACCGGCACCCCATCCTCGAAGCTGGACACTTCGATGCCGAGTGAGCGGGCATAGTGCGACAGAAGATCGATTTCAGGTTCGCCGGTCTCAGTCATTCTTCGCCCCCGCCGGATTGAAATCGCCGATGGTCATGTAGACCGCCGCCATCGTCGCCACCGGATCGTCCGGATCTCCATCATGCGCGATACCGCGCACGAACGCGGCGGAGCGCGTTGTGCGATAGCATTCGCACCGAGCAATCACATCGGCCCGCTCACCAGCCGGGCGCTGGTAGTCGACCCGCATGTCGAGCGTGGCGATGGGCACGAAGCGCCGTGCGCGGGTCCAGATCGCGATGCCCCCGCCCATGTCGAGCATCGAGAAGATCGGGCCGGAGGCGATGACCCGGCGCACATCGTCGCCCATCAATTCCTCGCGCCATGGAAGCTTGAGTTCGGTCCAGTCTTCGCCGTGCCCGAGATAGGCGAGGCCCAGCCAGCCCGGGTGCCCGCCGGCAAACAGGAAGGGCGCGGCTTTCGCTGGGTCGAAAACAGTCGACGGATCGCGGTGTGGTGCCTCTTTCTCCATGCCCGGTCATCTGTCCGGTGATGGCGGCGATGACAATGTTTTAATTCGCAGGGTGGGGGGCTTCTCGGGGATGGTAGTGCTGCGCGGCAGGGGAGCCGTGCGCCATGCAAGGGAGCCGACATCAATGAACCTGCCCACCCTTTCGCTCGACAGCCTGCCAGGCCTGATCGACGCGCCCGGCCTGATCGGGAGCCTGTCCGATCTGGCCAGCGCAACGACCGACGACCGGATCGTGATTCTGATGGTCTACCTCTACGAAACCTTCCCGCCCGAAGTGCCCACCGGCCTTTTCTGAGGGGGATCGACAATGCATGTCGATCCTGCGTTGCGCGACTTTGCAGGCGAAAGCCATGCACAGGCTGCGGCGCAGGATCGGCTGCTGAGCGCACTGGCCGAATGGCAGGCGCGGCCGCAGGTCGCGCGCGTGCTGGCCGAGTGCGCGGCCTTTCGCGAGACTGGCGATTTCGAGCGCTGCCGCGCGTTACAGCGCTTGATCGATGAGGGCGGGGCACAGGGCTTCGTTGCGCAGTTTATGGGGGCGATGCTGGCGGCGTGGCGCGACCAGCCGCTGGCTCAAGTCCCCTTTCGCCACAGTTATGCCGGCGGGCACGGCATCATCCACATTCATCGCGACGGCCCGGTGACGCTAGCCTTGATGCTGATCGAGCCGCACGCCGCAGGTGTGCCGCGCAGTATTACCTTTTCAGATTGTGATCGTCGGGAAGTGGTGCTGGTCGGGCGGGGGACTGCGGTTCTTTACGCATGGCGCGATGGAGCGCCGCCTGTCGCGGAACAACTTCGCCTTGCGCCCGACACGGTCCTGACTGCCGATGCCGATCATGCGCGCGCCATTGCCGCTCTGGACTCGCCGCTGGTGCTGCTCCGGATCGCGCGCGACCCGGCCCATCCTCGCCTGACGCGAGAGGTGGAGCTGACGACCGGGCGGATCGTCCACCGCGCTTCGCCGAGCCCCGCCGATGGACGTGCGGAACTGGCTGCCGCATTGCTAGGGGCGATGGGTCGCGCGGACGCCGCGTCCGCTCTGGCGCGCTATGCTCGCGGGGAGGGGGCCTGTGGACAAGCGGGGGAAGGGGCCCGGTGGCAGGCGCTGCGGCATGCGCTCGCGCTCGATACAGAGAGCGGGTTCGGGGCTTTGAGCGCGATTGCGCAGGCGGAGGGCGATCCGCTGGGATGCGAGGCTATCGCACTTCACCACAGCCTGTGCACAAGTTATCCACAGCTTGCCAAGCTGCGCGACGCTCTGTGTCTCGCGAGCTGACGCCCCCCTTTCGCGCTGTGCTGCCTCTCGAAGAGTGCATCGCGCAACTCGATCGGTACGGCTTCGATCCAGCGGACGAGGGTTCTCTCCAGCATGCTGCATCGCTGCTCGCCGGGCTCGCCGCCAATCGCAGCTTCCTCGGCGATCTGCTGATCGATCTTCTGGGCGATCCGGACGATCAGGCAAGCGCCTATGGCCCGCAGGCGATCATGCTGGCGGGGCCGCGCAACGGCTATTTCCTGCGCGCCAATATCTGGCCCGCACGCGGCGATCCGGTCTTTCAGGCCAGCGGCGCGGCAAGCTTCGTCTACGGCCTGCCGCATGATCACAATTTCGACTTCCTGACGGTCGGCTATTTCGGGCCCGGCTATGTCAGTGACTACTGGGAATACGATTACGCCAGCGTGTCCGGCGAGGGCGGCGAGGCAGTCGATCTGCGGTTCATAGAACGCTCGCAATTGAGCGAAGGGCGCGTGCTGCACTACCGCGCGCACCGGGACGTCCACCGCCAGCATCCGCCCGAGAGCCTCTCCGTCTCGCTCAACATCTGCGCGGCCAACCCGGCGCAGGGGTGGTTCGACCAGTATCGCTTCGATACCGAGGAAGGCCGGATTGCGGGCGTGCTCAACGCGAGTGCGAACGAGGTTTTGCTGCGGATGGGCGCGGCATTGGGCAGCGTGGAGGCGAAAAAGTGCGCGCAGCATTTTGCAACCGATCACCCAAGCGCGGCAATGCGGCGGGTCGCGAGTGCAATGACGCTGCTAGAGTAACGGCGAGCCCGTCGCCGCGTCGATTGCGGCCTGCAGGATCACGGTAGCGGCCTCGGCGTCGATCCGCTCGGCGCGCTTGCGGCGGCTGACATCGAGCCCGATCATCGCGTCCTCGGCGCTTTTGGTCGACCAGCGCTCGTCCCACAGCAGCACCGGAAGACCGAAGGCTTCTGCCAGATTGCGGGCATAGGCGCGGCTCGCCTGCGCGCGCGATCCTTCGCTGCCGTCCATGTTGCGGGGCAGGCCGATCACGATCCCGCGTACACGGCGCGCCTCGATCAGCTTGCGCAGCTCGTCGCGATCGCGCCCGAACTTGCCGCGCGGCAATGTCTTGAATGCGGAAGCGAAGCGCCAGCCCGCATCGCACACCGCAATGCCGATGGTCTTGGTGCCCAGATCCAGCCCGATCAGCGCGCCCCCGTCGGGCAGCGTCTCGGCCAGGCCTGCGGCGCTTTCGCCTACGAGTTCGCGGCTGTCCATTCGCGCACGCGCGTCACCACGTCGTCCTGCAGGTTCCGCCAGAACAGCGGGATGTCGTAGACATGGTAGTTCCGGCCGGGCAGCACGGCCGAGCCCATTTCGGGCGGGTCGCCGATCCGCAGGATGCCCTGTTCGTCGCACCGCGCGCCGACCGCACCGGCGACCAGTTCGCCCGAGGCAAGATCTTCGCTGGGCACCAGAGTGCCCTTGTTGTCGTCCGCCGGAGCGGCGCTGTTCGCGAAACCGGTGATCGGGTTGACGCACAGGATCGGCGAATTGCCCCGCGGTTGCCCGTCGAAGCCGGGGCTCTCGCGGAAACGGGTGAGCAGCTGCGTCGGATCGCCATCATCGGCAAAGCTCACCCAGCTCAGGATGCAGCCTGCTTCGTTGGCACGCTCGCATGCGGGCAGGGGAAGCACGGGCAGATCGTGGTCGATCGAAATCGGCCAGCCGCCCGCATAAACGGCCGCGATCCGGTCCTCCACCGGGCGGCCCTTGATCCGCTCGCGCAGCAGCCGCAGCAGGTGGAGCGATCCCTGGCTGTGCCCGGCGATGATGATCGGGCGATCCTGGTCCACGCTCTGGAGGAAATAGTCGAACGACTGCTCGACATCGCGATAGGCGGCGTCGATCGCCTGCTCGGCCTCGGGCCTGTCGGTGATGAAGGCGCCGACGGTCGCCTGACGATACTTGGGTGCCCAGATCTCGGCGGCGCGGTTGAACGGGCTGGCGAGGCCGCGCAGGAACAGGGTGGCGCGGTCTTCCGCCTCCTTGTTGCCCAGCTTCGCATTCCACTGGATGTCGCGGTCGAGATTGGTCGGAATGTAACTGGTCGGGTGGACGAAGAAGACCGCGAAGGGCGGTGCGCTTTGTTCGTCATCGGCGGTGATGCGGCGCGAGCCGGCCCTGCTCGCCTGCTCGACCAGCGTGCCTTCGTCCTCGCTCCGGGGCAGCGGGTTCTGCGTCTCGGCGATCGCGGGCTGGTAGCGCGCGGGATCGTTCGTGCCGATGCCCGGGCGCGAATACCACATGTCGGGGTCGGAATAGGCGTTTTCAGCCAGTGCCTCCTGCTCGACGAACTTGGTGTTGGGGACGAAGGCGATCTCGGTCGCCTTGTCGGACCAGTAATTGAGCGCAAACAGGCCGATGATGATGAGCACGGTCATCGTCGCGATGAAATAGAGAAATGCGCGTACCATCGTGTTCTACCCCTATGCGTCCGCGCGGGCCGCAGCGGCTGCGGCGTATTCGCTGTCCTGCGCCGCCTGGTTCGCTTCCGACCGGCGCACCAGCGCGACCTTGAGCATCGCGAGCAGCGGGTCTGCCAGCAGCAGCCCGATAATCCCGAACAGCAGGCCCATGATCAGCTGCGCGCCGAGCACCAGTGCGGGCGGCAGGTCGACCGTCTTGCGGGCGATCATCGGGATGACGACGTAGCCATCGAAGGTCTGGACCACGAAATAGATCGCCACTGCCGCCAACCCGGTCTCGACACTGACCGAGAAGCCGACGGTCGCCATCAGCAGGCCGGAAACGACCGCGCCGATATTGGGAATGAATGCCAGCAGCCCGGTCAGGATGCCCAGCAGCGCCGCCATCGGTACGCCGAACATCTCCAGCGCGACCCAGGTGAAGAACCCTTCGAAGACCATGCCGACGATCCGGCCCGCCATCAGGCGGCGCAGCGTCAGTGCCATTTCGGCGAGCGTCTTGCGCAGTTCGCTGCGCTCGCCACGCGGGGCCATCCACTCGACGCCGCGTTCGTAGAGGTTGGGTTCCAGCGCGACATAGATACCGATGATCAGGATGATCGCGGTCGTACCGATGATGCCTGCAATTCCGCCGATCGCGCGGGTTACGGTGCCGACACCGCTGACCACCTGGTTCGCCATCGACTGCGCGTCGGACAGGGAAACCTGCATCCCGTTTTGCTGGGCCAGCGCGATGATCTCGTTCAGCTGCTTCTCGACGATCGCGGGGAGGGTGGCAGCCTGCTCGGCGATCTGCGAGCCTGCGAAATAGCCGAGCCAGACGAGGAACGCGATCGCGAGCAGCAGGACCATGACGATCCGCAAGGTCCGCGGGATCGGCAAATAGCGGCCGATCAGGCGCGCTCCGCCGTCGATCATCGAGGCGAACACCAGCGCGGCGAAGATCACCAGCAGCGACTGCGAGATATAGACCGCCAGCGCGGCGAGGCCGATCACTCCGACCCACACCAGCGCCTTGTGCATCTCCAGCCGCAGTTGAGGATTGGAGATGTAGGCCGGGCTGGCATCGTCCCAGCCTTCGTATTCGCCATCGGTATCGGGGCTGCGCATGGTGTCCGGCGTTGCGGACTCGCGCGAAGGATCGTCAGGCTGTGCCATCGGGGGTCCGGTCAGGCGCCCTTGCTGGTGTCTTCGACGGCCCTGGCGGCGTCATCGGATTTGGTCGGGCGCAGCGTGGTGAACGCCCGGTCGCCGCGCATCGCGCCGAACCAGGTGAACGGGTTCCAGCTTGCCGTTCCGTCCAGCGAATAGGTGATGAACTCCGCTCGACCACCGATATTGGCGAGCGGGACGGGGCCGCCAAGACCTTGATTGGCGATCGAGGCGCGGCTGTCGGCCGAGGCATCGCGGTTGTCGCCCATCACGAACACCGCATCGTCGGGAACCTGAATCTCGGGATAATTGTCGAGCGGCTGGTCGGGCAGCGCGTCGATAATCAGGTAGCTCGCGCCGTTGGGCATCGTCTCGCGCTCCACCGGAACCCGGCACTTGCGGGTGCCATCGGGGCCGCTGACGGTGGTGAAGCCGGGGCCCTGGCAGGGTGAATTGAGATCGATCGGCAACAGCATCGCAGGCTCTACCTTCTGCGGTACCGGCTTGCCGTTGAGGATGATCTGCCCGTTCTTCACCGCGATCCGGTCGCCCGGCAGGGCGACCACGCGCTTGATATAGTCTTCGCTGCGCTGCGGATGGGTCGGGATGACGATATCGCCATATTCGGGCGTTCCGCCGAAAATGCGCCAGTTGCCGCGCGGCAGCATGTGGAAGGTGACCGAAGACCAGTTGTAGCCGTAGGGGTAGCGGCTGACGATCAGCTGATCGCCCACCAGCAGGTTGGGCATCATGCTGGTCGAGGGGATGAAGAACGGTTTCGCGACGAAGCTGTGGAACGCCAGCACCGCGAGCAGCATCAGCGCCAGCCCGCGAAATTCGGCGAACCAGTTGACCTTCTCGTCCTCGCCGGATTTGGTTGCGGTGTCTTTTTTGCTCATGCTGGTCAGGTTGCTCATTCGGGAAGTGCCTCGATCATCACCAGAGCCTGTGCCCATGGATGATCGTCCGTGAGGGTCAGGTGAACGCGTGCCACATGGCCCGCCGGGGTTATTTTCGCAAGCGCCTCGGCAGCGCCGTGTGCCAGTTCGAGAGTGGGCGCGCCCGATGGTGCGTTAACCACGCCGATGTCCTTCATGAACACGCCCTGGCGAAATCCGGTGCCCACCGCCTTGGAGAATGCCTCTTTGGCCGCAAACCGTTTGGCGTAGGTGCCCGCGATTGTGAACGGGCGCCGCCGCGCCTTTGCACGTTCCTTCTCGGTGAAGACGCGGTTCTCGAACCGCTCGCCATAGCGGTCGAGCGAGTTCTGGATCCGCTCGATATTGCACAGGTCCGATCCGAAACCGATGATCATGGCCTAACCTCCCTCTCCCCGACGCGGGAGAGGATAGCGCAGCTCGCGCGCTAGCGCAGCTTGGAGAGGGGGGAGCGAAGCTTTGGGTACAGCACGCGCCTCTCCAACCCCGGCTAGGCGACATGTGGCCAAGCCTGCGTATCCTTTCCCCGCCCGGGGAGAGGGGTGAGTTGAGCGCGCACTCAACGCGCTTCGTCCATCAGTTCGCGCATCCGGCGGATCGCGGGTTCGAGGCCGGTGAAGATCGCCTCGCCGATAAGGTAATGCCCGATATTGAGCTCCGCGATCTGCGGGATCGCCGCGATCGGCTGGACATTGTCGAAGGTCAGGCCGTGGCCCGCGTGGGGTTCGATCCCGTTCTTCACCGCCAGTGCCGCCATGTCCGCAATCCGCTTCAGTTCGACCGAGCGCTGCTCGCCAGTTGCATGCGCATATTCGCCCGTGTGGAACTCTACCACGGGCGCGCCGAGACGCATCGCCGCTTCGAGCTGTGCGGGATGGGCTTCGATAAACAGCGATACGCGGATGCCCGCATCGGTCAGTTGCGACACGATCGGCGCGAGCTGGTTGTGCAGGCCCGCCGCGTCCAGTCCGCCCTCGGTCGTGCGTTCTTCGCGCTTCTCGGGGACGATGCAGGCGGCGTGCGGCTGGTGGCGCAGTGCGATCGCCAGCATTTCCTCGGTCGCCGCCATTTCGAGGTTGAGTGGCAGGTCGGTCGCATCCTGAATGCGCCTGAGATCATCGTCGCGGATATGGCGGCGGTCTTCGCGCAGGTGTGCGGTAATTCCGTCGCCGCCCACCGCAGCGACTATTTCGGCTGCGCGCACGGGATCGGGATGGTCGCCGCCACGCGCGTTGCGGATGGTCGCGACGTGGTCGATATTCACGCCGAGGCGGAGCTTATTGGTCAAACCTTGCGGCTCCCCGGTTTGGTCACGGGCACCGCCTGCAGGCTCTCGGGCACCTCGTCTTCTGGATAGGTCGGGAAAGAAAGCTGGATCAGCGGGAAGAACGGCACGCCCATGTCCGCTTCGCCCGAAGAGCGATCGACCAGCGCGGCCTCGGCGATCACCTCGCCGCCCTCGCGCTTGACCGCTTGGATCGCCTCCACGCTCGATTTGCCGGTGGTGACGACATCTTCCACCATCAGCACCCGCGCGCCTTCTTGCAATGCGAAGCCGCGGCGCAATTCGAAGGTGCCCTCGGGCCGTTCCAGGAACATCGCGGTCTTGCCCAGCGCGCGGCCCATTTCATGCCCGATGATCAGCCCGCCCATCGCCGGGCTGATGACCACGTCGATCTGGTTGCGGATATCGCGCGGGATTTTCTGGCTGAGCGCAAAAGCCAGGCGAGCGGCCCGTTCCGGGTCCATCAGAACCCGGGCGCATTGCAGATAATGGGCCGAGTGGCGGCCCGAACTCAGCAGGAAATGTCCTTCGAGCAGGGCGTCGCAACCCCGCAGTTCACCGATGATCTCTTCATCCGTCATGACCGTTCGTGCCTTCATTATCGCTCGATTGATGGGGCAGGTGTTGCGCCAAACGCATTGGACGCCCCGCTAATTCCGGTCTAGAGGCGCTTGAGAGTCGCGGCAAGCGCCCCTATAGGGCGAGCCCGAAATCACGCCCAAGCATGCTAAAATGGGTTACAGGGCCCGTGTTTCTGCAAGGTTCGAAGGAAGTCAGACCGACAATGTCAATTGCCGCCGCCTATCGCGATATCCGCCGTTTCCTGATTGCAGTTCTTGCCGTTGCGGGCCTTGGCCTTGCCGCTCAGGCTGCGCTCGCCGCCGCTCCCGATACGGGTGCGACGGCTGCTTCCACGCAGCCCGAGGCCGCTGCCGACACCGCGACCACTGCGGATCAGGTTGCCGGCGAAGGCGATGCCGCCGCCGATAGCGAAGCTGGCTACGAACATCTCGGCCCCGAATGGATCAAGGGTCAGCCGACTTCGTTCGAAGACGACGCGCTCAAGTCGATGAGTTTTCAGGACCAGTACACGGACGACGGCCAGTTCGCGCTGGGGATGAACAACTACATCCTCGCGCCGGTGATCGTGTTCATCAGCGCCTTCGTGTTCTTCCTGCTGCTGGTGGTGGTGGTCCGCTATCGCCGCCGCGAGGGTCGCGAGCCTTCGCGCACCACGCATAACACACTGATCGAAGTGGTCTGGACGCTGGTTCCGGTGCTGATCCTGGTGGTCATCGCGGTCCCCTCGATCACGCTGCTCGCGCGCCAGTACAAGACGCCGCCGGCCGATGCGATCACCATCAAGGCGACCGGCTATCAGTGGTACTGGGGTTACACCTATCCCGATCAGGGCGGGTTCGAGGTCATTTCGAACATGCTGCCCAAGGAAGAGGCGCTGTCGCGCGGCCTGCCCGAGCAGCTTGCTGTGGATAACCGCATGGTCGTGCCGGTCGGCGTGCCGCTGCGTATCCAGACCTTCGGCGCGGACGTGATCCACTCCTTCTCGGTTCCGAGCCTGTGGTTCAAGCTGGACGCGGTCCCGGGCCGCCTGAACGAGCGTGTGCTGACCATCAAGGAGCCGGGCATCTATTACGGCCAGTGTTCCGAACTGTGCGGCGCGCGCCATGGCTACATGCCGATCGCGGTCGAGGCCGTGCCGATGGCCAAGTGGCGCCAGTGGGTGCTGTCCAAGGGCGGTAGCTTCGAGGAAGGTGGCGAAAGCACCGAGGCGGCCGACATCCAGGCTCCGGCGAGCGCGACCGAAGGCGCCCCGGCCGCCGGTGGTGCGCCGACTGCGGCCGATGATGGCGGCGAAGCGCCGTCGGTCCCGCTCGACGCGAGCGATGCCGCCGAGACGACCGACTGAGCCGCAGGCGCAAGTCCGAACGAACGAATTTTCGACTTTTAGACGTCACGTAGAACCGAAGAGAACCAGAGCGACATGGCTACCACTGCTGACACCTTCCAGGCCCATACGGACGAGCATCATCACGATGCCGACCACAAGCCGGGCTTTTTCGCCCGCTGGTTCATGTCGACGAACCACAAGGATATCGGCACGCTCTACCTGATCTTCGCGATCATCGCGGGCGTGATCGGCGGCGCGATCTCCGGGATCATGCGGGCCGAGCTTGCCGCGCCGGGCATCCAGGTGCTCAACGTGGTCGCGCCGTGGCTCGGTGCAGACCCCGCGCAGCTGGACCAGACGCTCCACCTGTGGAACGTTTTCATCACCGCGCACGGCCTGATCATGGTCTTCTTCATGGTCATGCCCGCGATGATCGGGGGCTTCGGCAACTGGTTCGTGCCGCTGATGATCGGCGCGCCCGACATGGCCTTCC
>CAXAXQ010000010.1:0-93978 GCA_963972905.1 uncultured Erythrobacteraceae bacterium | reverse complement strand
GCCAGGGGCACATGTAGATGCACACCTGTTCGCGCATGAAGCCGCCCAGCGTGAAGGTGGTCAGCGTCAGGATGCCCACGGTCGCGTAGGCGACCGTCGGGGCCTGAAGCGTGAAGAAGTCGTGCAACAGCGTCGGCGCATCGGCGAAGTAGAGAATCCACGCACCGCCCGTCGCCAGGCTGATGACGAGGTAGATCGACCATTTGAACGCGCGCCGTGCGATCTTCTTGGGCCCCCACGGCGCCTTGTCGAGCCGCGCACGCGCGTTGCGATCGCCATCGACGAAGCGGTCGATATGCTGGAACAGGTCGGTCCACACGGTCTGCGGGCAGGCATAGCCGCACCATGCCCGGCCAACCGCGCTGGTGACCAGGAACAGGCCGATCCCGGCCATGATCAGCAGCCCGGCGACGAAGTAGAATTCGTGCGGCCAGATCTCGATCCCGAACATGTAGAAACGGCGGTGGGCGAGATCGACCAGCACCGCCTGATCGGGCGCGAAGGGGCCGCGATCCCAGCGTATCCACGGCGTGAGGTAATAGATCGCCAGGGTGACGAACATCACGAACCATTTGAAGCGGCGGAAAGGCCCGTCGATCCGCTTGTTATGGACCGCCTTGCGCTTCTCGTAGAGCTTTTCCGGCATCTGTGTCCGGGGCGGCTCGTGGGGTTCGTGCCGCTTTGTGGGCGCGCCGGTCGATGCGGTTGCGCTGGAGACGGGCTTGTTGGTCTTGGCGACCCCGTCTTCCAGCACGACCGACCAGTCGCGTCCCTTGTTCGCGTTGTCAGGGTTGCTCATCGACCTCCACCTCGGGATTTTCCGCGACCTCAACGAAGTCTTCGCCTCCCCCGAGCGAATGGACATAGGCGGCGAGCATCTTGATCGTCACCGGATCGAGCCTCTCGCCCCACGCGGGCATCACGCCCATGCGAGGATTGAGGATCTGGCGCTGCAGGGCCGAGCGTTCGCTGCCGCGCAGCCAGATCGCATCGCTCAGGTTGGGCGCGCCCACATCGCGTCCGCCCTTGCCTTGCGGACCATGGCAGGCCGCGCAGTTGTCGCCGAAGATCTGCGCCCCGGCAGCATTCGGCTGGGCCTTGCCGCTGAGCGCGAGGACGTGGTCGACCACCGCCCCTAGCTGGGCACCGTCCAGCGCACCCTCGAACGGCGGCATCTGGCTGAAGCGCGTTTCCTCATCGTCGGGCCAGCGCACGCCGTGGGTGATCGTGTATTCGATCGCGCGCAGGTCGCCGCCCCACAGCCAGGCGTCGTCATTGAGATTGGGATAGCCGAGCTGCTGGTCGCCCGCGCCGCCGGAGCCGTGGCACTGGCTGCAATTGACCTGAAAGGCGGCGCGCCCGCCCGCGACTGCGCGCGCCATCAGCGTGCTGTCGTCGGGCAACCGCTCGATCGGCACGTTCGCCAGCTGTTCGCGGAAGCCCTGCTGCGCCATTTCCGCAGCGGTCATCTCCTTGGCCAGTTCACCGCGGCTGGACCAGCCGAGCACGCCTTCGGTCGCCTTGTCGACCATCGGCCATGCCGGATAGAGGATCACGTAGACGATCGCGAAGATGATCGTGAGGTAGAAGGTCCACAGCCACCACCGGGGCATGGGCGTATCCAGTTCCTCGATACCGTCCCACTCATGGCCGACGGTTTCGGTGCCGGTCGGTTCGTCGATGCGCTTATTCGCCATCGGTCTCGTCCTCGAAAATCGAATGGGCTGCCTTGTTGATGCGGCGCTTGGCGCCGGGCCGGAACGGCCACAGGCACAAAAGGAGGTAGAACAGCAGCATGGCCATCAGGCCGAAGCTGTCCGCGAAGTGACGCAGCTCTTCGTAGAAGGTCATCGGCCTTTCTCCTGCGCCAGTTCTTCGAGCGGCGCGGCCTTCTCGAAATCGACCAGCGTGCCGAGCATCTGGAGATAGGCGATCAGCGCATCCATCTCGGTCACACGGTCGGGGTTGCCGTCGAAGTCGCGGATCTGTGCTTTGGGATAGCGCGTCGCGAGATCGCCTGCGTCGATGTCCGGATCGGCCTGCGCGTAGAGATCGGCTTCGGCCTGCTCCAGATCGCGGTCGCTATAGGGCACGCCGACCGTTTTCAGCGCCTTGAGCATCGCCTTTGCATCGGCGATCTTCAGGTCACGCTCTTTCAGGAAGCCGTATTTGGGCATGATGCTTTCGGGCACCACGCTCTGCGGGTTTTCCAGGTGCTGGATGTGCCATTCGTCCGAATAGCGGCCGCCCACGCGGGCAAGGTCCGGCCCGGTCCGCTTGGACCCCCACTGGAAGGGGTGATCGTACATGCTTTCCGCCGCGAGGCTGTAGTGGCCGTAGCGTTCCACCTCGTCGCGGAAGGGGCGGATCATCTGGCTGTGGCACGAATAGCATCCTTCGCGGATGTAGATGTCGCGCCCCGCCTGTTCCAGCGGGCTGTAGGGACGCACGCCGTCCACTTCCTCGATCGTGTTGTCGATCCAGAACAGCGGTGCGATCTCCACCACCCCGCCGATCGCCACCGTCACGAAGGTCGCCACGGCAAGCAGCGTGATGTTGCGTTCCAGCTTCTTGTGTTTTTCGGTCAGGCTCATCGCAGGTTCCTATTCGGCCGGCACGCTGTCGGGACGGGCGGCGGGCCGCGAACCGACGATTGGCTTGTCTTTTGCGGGGTCGTAGCTGGGGCTGGTCATCGGCGCTTCGTCGCGCAGCCTGCCAGCCAGCGTCATCCAGACGTTGTAGCTCATCACCAGCGCGCCGGAGAGGTACAGCAGCCCGCCGGTCATCCGCATGATGAACATCGGATGGAGCGCGGCGACCGTGTCGGCGAAGCTGTTCACCAGGTAGCCGTCGGGCCCGTATTCGCGCCACATCAGGCCCTGGGTGATGCCTGCCACCCACATGCTGGCGGCGTAGAACACGATCCCCAGCGTCGCGAGCCAGAAGTGCCAGTTGATCATCCGCAGGCTGTACATCCGCTCACGACCCCAGAGCCGCGGGAACAGGTAGTACAGGCAGGCGAAGGTGATCATCCCGTTCCACCCGAGCGCGCCGGAGTGGACGTGGCCGATGGTCCAGTCGGTGTAGTGTGACAGGCTGTTGACGCTCTTGATCGACAGCATCGGCCCTTCGAAGGTGCTCATCCCGTAGAAGGCGAGCGCCATCACCATCATGCGGATGATCGGGTCGGTGCGGACCTTGTCCCAGGCCCCGTTCAGGGTCATCAGGCCGTTGATCATCCCGCCCCAGCTGGGCATCCACAGCATGATCGAGAACACCATGCCCAGCGTCTGCGCCCAGTCGGGCAGCGCGGTATAGTGCAGGTGGTGGGGACCCGCCCAGATGTAGAGGAAGATCAGCGACCAGAAGTGGATGATCGACAGGCGATAGGAGTAGATCGGCCGCTCTGCCTGCTTGGGCACGAAGTAGTACATCATCGCGAGGAAGCCCGCAGTGAGGAAAAATCCGACCGCATTATGGCCGTACCACCACTGGGTCAGCGCATCCTGCACCCCTGCAAAGGCGCTGTAGCTGCGCGAGCCGAGGAAACTGACCGGCACCGCCAGGTTATTGACCACGTGCAGCATCGCGATCGTCACGATGAAGGCGAGGTAGAACCAGTTGGCGACGTAGATGTGCGGCTCGTTACGCTTGAGCAGCGTGCCGACGAACACCGCGAGATAGGCGAGCCACACGATCGTCAGCCACAGGTCGACGTACCATTCCGGCTCGGCATATTCGCGGCTCTGCGTGACCCCCAGGACATATCCGGTCGCGGCGAGCACGATGAACAGCTGGTAGCCCCAGAACACGAACCGGGCGAGGCTGGGCAGCGCCAGCTGCGTGCGGCAGGTGCGCTGGACGACGTAGAAGCTGGTCGCCAGCAGCGCGTTGCCGCCGAAGGCGAAGATCACTGCCGAGGTGTGCAGCGGGCGCAGGCGTCCGAAATTGAGGTAGGGTTCGACGTTGAGCCAGGGGAAGGCCATCTGCGAGGCGATGAACACGCCGGCAAGCAGGCCGACAACGCCCCAGAACATCGTCGCGATCGCACCCCAGCGCACGATCTCGTCGTCATATTGCGACGGCGAATCGGGCATCTTGAAGAACGTGCGACCGCCGCCGACCGGATCGAACCGGCCCGCGGTTATCCAGATCATCGCGAACGAGATGACCCCGATGATCACCGCATGCGCGGCAAAGCCGGTATCCTTCGCGGTGACTGCCGCAGCCAATGACAGGAGGAGAAGGACGAACCACAGTCCGACCCTCGCGAGTGCTGCCTCAATTTGCATTAATTGCCCCTTCCGTTTGCGGGCCGGTTAGGACCGCCCGGATTTGAACGCATTGATCGAGATCAAATTCGTGAAATTATGCTGCAACCGGCAGTTGCCCGGCGCAGCGTGACAGGCCGGCCAGATCGATCACCCGCAGGGCGGATCGCCCTTCGGTCTCGATCAGGTCCAGATCGCGCAGCTCGCTGAACTGGCGGCTCACGGTTTCGATGGTCAGGCCAAGGCTGTCCGCGATCTCGCCGCGCGACATCGGCAGATCGATCCACCCGGCGCCATGCGAGCCCGTGCTCAGCCGGTCCCAGATCGCGACGATGAAGGATGCGACGCGCTCCTGCGCGGAGCGGCGGCCGAGAATGATCGAGGTTTCCCGGCTGCGCGCGAGGGCATTCTCCGTCTCGCGCGAGGCAAGCCGCAGCATTCCGCAGCTGTCCGGCCCGGAGCGGCTCAGGCTTTCTGCCGGGATCACCAGCAGCTGTGCGTCGGCCAGGGCGCTCAGCGCGAAACCATAGCGGGCCTGCGCGGGCACGTGGACGACGTCGCCCGCGAAATGGAAGCTGACGATCTGCTCGCGCGCGCTGGAGACGAAGGCTGCCAGCTTGCACGCGCCTGCGCCCAGAAACACGAAGAACGACCGCGTCGTATCGAGATCGAGCTGCTCGCCCGCCGCCAGTTCTTTCGCGAAAGCCTTGTGCCGCAGCCGCAGCACCGCCGCATCGGTCAGCCCGGGTGGCAGGGCGGCGGCGTCGAATGCGTCGAACAGGTCGGGGAAGTTCATCGGGTAGTCCTTTCCTCTGGGGAATCGGACTAGCCGGGCACCCGCCGCGCCGCCTTGATCTGGATCAATGCCCTTGTCCGGGCGGGGGTCGCGTCAGCGATCCGCCAGGTTGGTTCCGGCGAGGAAAAACTCGGTTCGCGCTCGGACCCGCTCGGGCGAATGGGTCCGCTCGCTGGCATGCAGGATCGCCTCGACATGTAAATCGCTCACGATCATGTCGAGGAAGATCTCGGCCAGCAACTCCGGGTTGCCGACCATCTCCACGCCGGCGCTCTGCCACTGGGCGAACATCCCGGCCAGCGCACGGTCGGTGCGGGTGGCGGTGCGGTCGTAGAACATTTGCGCAAAGTCCCGGTCATTTATGCTCCGGGCGATTACGATTCGCACCAGTGCGACCATTTCGGGATTGAGGAAATGCGCGCGCAGGTCTTCTGCCAGACGATGCAGGATTTCGGCGGGGGAGCCGCCTAGGGCCATGGCGTGATTGATGATTGTCTCGCCCGAGCCGGCTTTTTCGAACACGACGGCTTCGAGCAGCCCGTCCTTGCTGCCGAAGACCTTGTAGACGGTTGATAGGGAACCACCCGCCCGCTCGACGATGTCTCCCACTGTCGTTCGTTCGTAACCCTGTTCGACGAAAAGGGTGCGCGCAGCGTCGACAATCGCGCGCTTGCGCCGGTCGAGGCGACAGCAATCGGTAACTTCGATTTTCATTTCAAGCCTCTGGCATCCTCGTTCATGACTCTAGCAAGGTGGGTTGCGTTGCAAGGGTGTAATCACTATTACACCTTCGCACATGCACAATTGCTGACTGAAAGCCCTTCCTATGAAGCCGATCTTCGCGGGCCTGGTGGCCTGCCTCCTGCTGACCGCCTGTTCTTCTGGCGAAGAGGCCCCCGCGCCGCAGGCAGTCCCGGTCAAGACGATCACCGTGACACGCCAGGCGATCCCCAACGTCATCGAACTGCCCGGTCGGGTCGAGCCTGTCCGCACCGCAGAGGTGCGCGCACGGGTGACGGGGATCGTGCAGCAGCGACTGTACGAGGAAGGGACGGACGTGCGGGCAGGCCAGCCCCTGTTCCGCATCGACCCGCGCGAGCTGCGGGCAAGCTACGCCCAGACCAAGGCCTCGCTCAACCGCGCGCAGGCGACTGCCGCCAATGCGCGCGCCGTGGTCGAACGCTATCGACCGCTGGTGGCGGAAAACGCGATCAGCGGGCAGGAATACGATGCCGCGCTGGCCGCCGCGCGCGAGGCCGAGGCGAATGTGGCGCAGATTCGCGCCCAGCTCGAAGCGTCCTCGCTCCAGCTCGGTTACACCACCGTGCGCGCGCCGATCTCGGGCCGGGCGGGCCGGGCGCAGGTGACCGAAGGGGCGCTTGTCAGCCAGGGCGAGGGCACGCTGATGACGCGGATCGAACAGATCTCTCCCGTCTATGTCAGCTTCGCCCAGGCAGCGAGCGAGGTTCTCAAACTGCGCCGCGCGATTTCGGGTGGTCAGGTCGATCTGGATGATAATGATCAGGTCGAGGTGAAGCTGACCTTCTCCGACGGGACCGAATACCCCATCCCCGGTTATATCGACTTCCTTGCGTTCTCGGTCGATCAGCAGACCGGCACGGTCGAGCTGCGCGCCGAATTTCCCAATCCGGATCGGCTGCTGCTGCCCGGCGAGTTCGTACGCGCGCAGATCTATGCCGGGCAGGTGCCCGACGGGCTGGTCGTGCCGCAGCGCGCGGTTTCGCTGACCGAGGATGGCGGGACCGTCTTCGTGGTCGATGGCAAGGGCATGGCGGCGGTGCGCCCGGTTCAGCTGGGTGCGATGGTCGATGGCAACTGGATCATCGAAAGCGGGGTCAAGCCCGGCGAAAAGGTGATCGTCAGCAACCTGCAGAAGATCCGCCCCGGTGCGCCGGTCAAGATCGCGAACGGCGCGGCGGGCGGCAAGCCCGCGGCCAAGAAGCCCGCAGCCAAGCAGCAGCCTGCCCGTACCAGCGGAGCCGAGTAACCAATGTCACGCTTCTTCATCGACCGGCCCATCTTCGCATGGGTCGTCTCGCTCGGCATCCTGCTGGCAGGCTTCCTCGCGCTGCGCGCGCTTCCGATCGAGCAGTATCCCGAAGTCGCACCGCCATCGCTGACCATCAGCGTGGTCTATCCCGGTGCCGATGCGGAGACCATGGAAGAGAACGTCACCCAGGTGATCGAGCAGCAGCTCAACGGGGTCGAGGGCTTTCTCTACATGTCCTCGTCGAGCGCTTCGAACGGCACCGCGAGCATCACCCTGACCTTCGAGGCCGGGACAGACATCGATATCGCGCAAACCGAGGTCCAGAACCGGTTGAGCACGGTAGAGGCAAGGCTGCCCGAGGAGGTCCGCCGACAGGGCATTACCGTGCGGCAGGCCAATGCCGGCTTCCTGATGATCGTCGCGCTGACCTCCGAAGGGGGCGCCTACGACACCAATGATCTGGGCAATATCGCCTCGACGCAGGTGGTGGACGAGCTGCGCCGCGTGGGCGGCGTGGGCGACGTGCAACTGTTCGGGTCGCAATATGCGATGCGCATCTGGCTCGATCCCGACGCGCTCGCCTCGTACAATCTCTCGCCGTCCGCGGTGCTCGCCGCGATCCGTGAGCAGAACGCGCAGACCGCGGGCGGTTCGATCGGCGCGCAGCCGGTGGCCGACGGGCAGGAAATCACCGCCACCATCTCCACCGAAGGCCGTTTCACTACGGTCGAGGAGTTCGAAAACATCATCCTTCGCGCCAGCAATGGCGCGGCGGTGGTGCGGCTGGGCGAGGTCGCGCGGGTCGAGATCGGCGCGCAGAGCTATGCCACCTCGACCTCGCTCAACGGTCAGCCGATGGCGGGCATGGCGGTCCAGCTTGCGACCGGTGCCAATGCGCTCGCCGCGGCGGAGGGCGTGAAGGAGCGGATGGAAGAGATCGCGCCGGGCCTGCCGGGCGATGTCACCTGGTCGATCCCCTACGACACCACCCCCTTCGTCGAAGCCTCGGTGGAGGAAGTGGTCAAGACGCTGGTCGAGGCCATGTTCCTTGTCTTCCTCGTCATGTTCCTGTTCCTGCAAAACTGGCGTGCGACGCTGATCCCCACGCTCGTCGTGCCGATCGCGCTCGCCGGCGCATGCCTCGGCCTGTGGCTGTTCGGCTTTTCGATTAACGTGCTGTCGCTGTTCGGCATGGTGCTGGCGATCGGCATCCTGGTCGACGACGCGATCGTGGTGATCGAGAATGTCGAGCGGATCATGCGCCAGGAAGGCCTGCCCCCCGTTCAGGCGACGCGCAAGGCGATGGGCCAGATCAGCGGCGCGATCATCGGGATCACGCTGGTGCTGGTTGCGGTGTTCCTGCCGATGGCGTTCTTCCCCGGCTCGACGGGCGGAATCTATCGCCAGTTCTCCGTCACGCTCGCGATCGCGATCTTCTTCTCCGCATTCCTCGCCTTGTCGCTCACCCCGGCTTTGTGCGCGACCTTCCTCAAACCGATCGAGCAGGGGCACGACGATGCCGCCGAGATCGCGGTCGACGAAGAGGCCGAAGCGCAGCCCGGCTGGCGTGGCCGCCTGGCGCGCGCACGGGGCAAGGCGGCCCGTTTCTTCGGTCGCTTCAACCGCTGGTTCGCCCGGATGCAGGAAAAGTACGGTCGCGCGAACGACCGCATCCTGTCACGGCCTTGGCGTGCCTTTGCGGTATTCCTCGCGCTGGGCCTGGTCACCGTATTGTTGTTCATGCGCCTGCCGACCGCCTTCCTGCCGACGGAAGACCAAGGCTACCTGATCACCGCCGTGCAGGCGCCCCCCGGGGCCACGCAGGAGCGGACCGACGAAGCGCTCGAGCCGATTACCGATTACTGGCTGCAGCGTGACGAGGTGGCAAACCTGGTCGTTGTACGCGGTTTCAGCTTCTTCGGTCAGGGTCAGAACAACGCGATCATGTTCGCGTCTTTCAAGCCGTGGAGCGAACGCACCGGCGAGGGCAGCAGCGCGTCTGCGATGCTGGGCGAGGCAACCGGCATTTTCAGCCAGATCGAGGGCGCGATCGCCTTCGTGATTCAGCCGCCGGCGATTCAGTCGCTCGGCCAGGCGAGCGGTTTCACGCTCAAGCTTCAGGATCGTGGCGGTGTGGGGCGCGAAACGCTGACCGCAGCGCGCGACCAGCTGCTGGGCATTGCATCGCAGAGCGATGTCATCGCCAACCTGCGACCCGAGGACCAGGGGCCGAGCCCCGAGGTAGAGATCGATATCGACCGCGTGCAGGCGCGCGCTCTCGGCCTGTCGCTGACCGATGTGAACGCGGCGCTCTCGATCACCTTCGGGTCCGCCTATGCGAACGACTTCAACCGGCAGGGCCGGGTGCTGCAGGTGCTGGTGCAGGCCGATGCGCCCTATCGGATGACGCCAGAGGACGTGCTCGCGCTTCGCGTGCCCAACGCGCAAGGCGAACTGGTGCCGTTCAGCGCCTTCGCCAGCGCCGAGTGGTCCGCTTCGCCGCAAAGCCTGTCGCGCTATAACGGCTATCCGGCGATGACCCTGTCTGGGATGGCCGCGCCGGGCCAATCCTCGGGTGCAGCGCTCGCCGAGATGGAGCAGCTGGCCGATCAGTTGCCGCAGGGTATCGGTTACGAATGGACGGGCATTTCCTACGAGGAAAAGCAGGCCGGCGGCCAGATCGGCCTGCTGCTGGGCCTGTCGGTGGTGATCGTGTTCCTGGTGCTCGCCGCGCTGTACGAAAGCTGGGCGGTGCCGCTTGCCGTGCTCCTGATCGTGCCGATGGGCGTGCTGGGCGCGGTGCTGTTCTCGATGCTGCGCGGATTGTCGGCAGATGTCTATTTCAACGTCGGCCTGATCACCATCATCGGCCTCGCCGCGAAGAACGCGATCCTGATCGTCGAATTCGCGATCGAGGAGGAACAACGTGGTCTTCGGCGGATCGATGCGGTCAAGGCCGCTGCGAAGCTGCGGTTGCGGCCGATCATCATGACCTCCCTCGCCTTCACCATGGGGATGGTCCCGCTGGTGCTTGCCAGCGGAGCGGGCGCGGCCAGCCGTATCGCGGTCGGCACCGGGGTCATGGGCGGGATGATCGCGGCGACGGTGCTGGGCATCTTCATGATCCCGATGCTCTACCTGCTGGTCCGGCGGAACGTCAGCCGCAAGCAGCCGCATGCCGCCGGGCACATGGATGATCCTGCGGGCAAACAACCCGGCCCACAGACCGAGGGGGAGAAAGCCTGATGAAACGCTTCATGGCTCTCGCACTATTATCGACCGCGCTGGCCGGGTGTGCCAGCATGGCGCCCGAGCATATCCGGCCTGGAGCCGCGACCGCGCCCGCCTTCGATCCGGACTACCGGCCCGATGGTACGGTGGTGGCATCGCAACTGAGCTACCGCGACTGGTTCAACGACCCGCGGCTTGTCCGGCTGATCGGGACCGCGCTGGAGAACAACCGCGATTTGCTGGCCGCGACCGCGCGGATCGAGCAGGCGCGGGCGCGTTACCGCATTCAGGACAGCCGCCAGCTGCCCACAGTGGTCGCCAATACCAGCGGCACGCGCACCCGCCAGCAGCTGGGTGTCAATCCCTCTCTCGATACGGGCGATGTCGAGGGTACGCCGGATTCGGTCACCTTCAACCGGTTCGACGTGGGCGTGGGCGTCAGCAGCTTCGAGCTGGATTTCTGGGGCCGCGTGGCGAGCCTGAGCGATGCGGCGCGGGCTGAGTACCTGTCCTCGGTCGCGGCGCAGCGGGCCTTCTACCTCTCGCTGATCGCGGATACCGCGACGACCTATTACGAGATCGTCGAGACGCAGGAACAGATCGCGCTGGCGGAAGCGACCGCGGATAGCCGCCGCGAAGGGCTGCGTATCGCCAAGCTGCGTCTCGATAGCGGGGTCACCTCTGCGCTGCCTTTTCGCCAGTCGGAAACCCTGCTGACGCAGGCCGAACAGCAGCTTGCGAGCGAGCGGCTGGCGCTGGCGCGGCTGCGCAACCAGCTGGCGGTGCTGGTCGGCGGCACGGTGCCCGCCGCTCTGCCGGATGGGCTCCCGCTGGAAAGCCAGGCCGACGATCGCAGCCTTGCAGCCGGTCTGCCGTCCGACCTGCTGCTGGTTCGCCCGGATATCATCGCGGCGGAGGAGCAGCTGCGCGCGGCGCGGGCCAATATCGGCGCGGCGCGGGCGGCCTTCTTCCCGACCATCTCGCTGACCGGCAATGCCGGGTTTGCGTCCAATAGTCTCGACGATCTATTTTCGGGCAGCGGCTTCGGCTGGAGTTTCGGGCCGACCATCTCGCTGCCGATCTTCGACTGGGGCGCGCGCGAGGCCGATCTCGACCTCGCCAAGGCGCTGGAAGTGGAACAGGTCGCCAATTACGAAAAGGCGGTGCAGGGCGCGTTTCGCGAAGTGTCCGACGCACTGGCCGGGCGACGCTGGCTGGCCGAGCAGGTCGCGACGCTGGAACGCGCGGTCGTGGCGCAGGAGCGGATCGCCCGGCTCGCCCGGCTGCGCTATCGCGAGGGCGTGGCCGACTATCTCGAAGTACTCGATGCCGAACGCAATCTGTTCAGCGCGCGCCAGCAGCTGCTGGCGACCGAGCGGGCCTGGCTGCAGAATCGTGCGACGCTGTTCGTGGCGCTGGGTGGCGGTAGCGAGAGGTAAGGGCGGGGTCCGGGAGGCGTTCCCGGGCTCACTCCGTCTCCAGATCAGTCGAATCCGCGAGATCGCACGCGAAGACGACGCCGGATTGGCAGGCTGAGGAGAGCAGCGGCATGGCGCGCTCCCGGTCCGCCGGGCCGCCTTCGCCGAGCAGCAGCATGGAGCCCAGATTGCCGCAGGCATTGGCCTCGCGCGCGACGCATGCCTGTTCGAACAGCGCGCGCGCAGCGGGCAGGTCTGCCTGACCGCCTTCGCCGAATTTCAGCATTACCGCGCTGTTGTTGCACGACTGCGCAAACCCCGCCTCGCACCCTCTGGCGAACATCGCCCGCGCTTCGACGAGGTGTGCGGGATCGCCTGCATAATTGTTGTAGCGCAGTTGGCCGAGGTTGAAGCAGGCCCCGTCATAGCCCTGATCGCAGGCATAGCGGTAATTGCGCGCCGCCCCTTCGAGATCGTTCGGCCCGCCCGAACCGTCTTCCAGCAGCGCGGCGAGCATGTTGCAGCCCATGACCTGTCCCAGCGCACATGCCTTGGCCGAGAAGCGCCGCGAGAGCTGGTGGTCCATCGCCACCCCGCGCCCTTCGTAGGTCCTGATCGCCATCGCCATGCACGAATCCGCATTGCGCTGGGTGTCGCATTCGGCGGTGAGGGCTTCGGGGGATAGGTCCGCCTCGACAGGATCGGCATTATCGGGCGGTGCCGCCGAGGCGATGGCGGCGGCCAACCCGATCGTGAGCAACGGCAGAACCCGGCACGCTGCGAGCGAGAGCAGCATTGGTGCCCCGCAGCGCCCGCTCATTCACCGCCTCCGCGCGATCCTTCGGGGTATGCCTCGTAAGCCGCTCCGATTGGCTTCGTCTCGGTGAAGCTCACGCGGCTGACATCGAGGCTGTGGTCGCTCTGTTCGAAATCGATATTCACCACGCCTCCGGTGGCGCAGCAGCCCGCATCGCTGTCGCGGCGGACGAGCGCGAACGCGCTGGCTTCGCGGAAATCGAAGCCGACCGGCGAGGCGATCCAGAACCCTTCGGGGAGCAGCCGGTCCACCTGGCGCATGATCCCGTCGGCGCTGGTCCAGTTCCAGCCTTCGCCGCTGGTGAACAGCACGAGGTCCCCATTGCCGATCCCGCGATTGCGCGCGGGCACGTGCAGGATGAACCGGCCATCCCCGTCCCGCGCTGCGACCGGCGGGTCGAAATAGCCTTCGACCTGCTTCGCGAACAGCAGGTGGGGCAGGGGCGGCTCCATTTCCGCGAGAACGAGCATCTCCGCATAAGGCCCGTCCGATGGTTGAAGGCCCAGGATTTGCCAGTGGAGTGCGGGGTCGCCCGACGCGCGGTTGACCCGACCGCTCGCGATCACGCTACAATCGGCCTGCGTGCGGTAGAGGCACCGCTGCGCGAAGTCCGCCCGCTGCGCCCGTTCCAGTTCGACCGCGCTCTCTATCTTGCTCGCATCGCAGCCGCTCTGGTAGCCGCCGTCGGGGCAGACGAATTCGTAGACCGGGTACTCTTCGGGTATCTCGCGCTCCGCAGCCTGAGCGCTGACGGGGGCGGCGGTGGTCACGGCGGCGATCATCATGCCGGAGAGCAGTGTCGCGATGCGGAATTTGGGTGTCGTCATTGCCGCCCTGTCCTGTTGCGGTGCTATCGGCATATCGCCAGCCACTCCATCAGCCGGTTCGCACCGCGTTCCTCGCCATTGGCGTAAGCGGCGTAGAGGTCGTCGGCCTTCTCCTCCGCCTCAGCCCGGTCATCCCCGCGCTGCGACACCTTACCCGCCCGTTTGCGCCAGAACCCCTCGCGGTCGGCAGCGTTGGCGGAAGACAGCTCGGGGCGCAGGGTCCGGTGGAATACCTCGCTCGGCGCGCTTTCGACCGCGTAGTGCCAGCGGTTCCACACTGCCGCGCAGACCAGCCGCGCGCCCTTGGTCTGCGGGGAGAGGCCCAGCCGCGTGCCCGCCTCGAACGCTGCGTTGAGCGCGGTCGCTTCCCTGAAGGCGGCGGCGCTATCCACGGGAAGAACGCAGGGTTCCTCGTGCGAGTTACGCTCCTCCTGCTGCTGCGCCCAGGCAAGCTCTTCCTCGCCGGCCTTGCGCGGGGCTGGGCCGGACTTGGCGTTGAGCGTGATCTCGGTATAGCGAAACTCGCACACCTGCTCCTCCGAGGGGCCGCCTTGGGGCTGGGTGGCGGGGGTGGATGGCTTAGCGATGGCAGCCGCCGTCAAGAAGCCGCCGCCGCTCACCACCAGCAGTATCGCCGCGAGCCGCACGCCGGAGACCCCCACTACCCGCCGATCTGCGCGGCCATGGTGCAGCCGTCCTGAATGCCCAGCTTGCAGCCGAGGCCGAACAATCGCTTGGCCGCCCCCGGATCGGCTGCGCCGCCCTGGCCGTCGCGCGCCATCATTCCTGCATTCATGCAGGCGCCCGCATTGCCGGTATTGCATGCCTGGCTGAAGCTGCTGCGCGCACCGGCATAATCCTGCGGAATGCCCGCCCCGTTATATTGTGCGACACCATATTCGAGGCATCCGTCGGACAGGCCCGCTTCGCACGAGAGCTTGAACGAGTTGGCCGCGCCCGCAGTATCGACCGGCCCACCGCCGCCATCGCGCTGCAGGATCGCGAGGGCGTAGCAGCCGTCTGTGGCCACGCCCGGACATGCCTTGGTGAAGTACTGACGGGCCTTGGCATGGTCCGGTCCGCTCCCCACGCGACCGAAATAATAGGTGGCGCCAAGGTCGTAGCACGAGGTGGCAAAGCTGGCATTGCAGGCGGTGGACAGCGGCGTGATCGCGCCCGCATAGTCCTTTGCCCCGCCGCGCCCGTTGATCAGCATCGAACCGTAATTCTCGCAAGCCTCGGCCTGGCCCTTCGCGCAGCCGGTCTTGTAGGCCCGCCGGGCAGTCGTCAGGTCGCTGGCCCCGCCTTCGCCTTTGGTCGCCATCGCGCCCAGATTGGTGCAGGCGGCGCTGTTGTTTTCGGTAAAGCAGCCAATCTCGTACTTTGCGCGGGCGGTGGCGAAGTCGCCCGCGTTATAGGCGGCCTGCCCGGCCATCGCGCTGGTGTCGCCGCCCGCTTCGACCTGCGCCATGGCCGGGGCGAGAGCGAACGCGGCAAGGCCGGCGAACAGCGTGGTGGTAAGTACAAGAACCTTCATTGGTAACTCCCTGGTCTACTGGCAGACCGGATGGCTGCTGGAGAGCCTCCGGGAGCCGGTGCAGTTGTAGGTGCGGTATTTGTCGCGGGTCTGCTTCGCGATCGAGGCGCTGCTGGGCATTGGTGCCGGGGTGTAGGATGAGCCACTTCCCGAATAGGAGCTGCTCGCTCGGCCACCGCCTGCCGCCCGCCACCGCGCTTCGCTGGCGCCGGGCATGTTTGTGCAGTTGAAGATCCCGCAATCGTTCGACTGCCTGGTCTGCGCGATCTGCGAGGCGGCGATCTGCGCCACGGGGCCCGAGGGGAACCAGTATTCGAGGACGTAGAAATGGTCCCTGAAAATGGTCGAGAGTGCGCCCGCGCGCGCTGCCGCCATGATCGCCTTTTCCGCGTGGCTCTTGGAGCGCAGGTGATAGAGCGAATAGTACAGCGCACCGTCAAAGTCGCGCTGCCCCATGTACTGATCGAACACCGCCTGTTCGCGCGCTTGCGAGTTGCGCGCGGCCTGGATCGCGGCCTCGCGCTCGGCCTCCGCCTTGCGGCGCAGCGATTGCAGCCGCTGGCCGAAGGCGCACACCTGTGCGCTGGTTGGATCGCCGGGTAGGCAGGCGTTCAGCGCGATCTGTTCGGCAGGAAGCGCATCGTCTATCGCGTAGAGGATGCGGGCAAGGTCGATGCACGAGCGGCGGTTGCCGAAGGTGCAGTTGACGCGGCGATAGCGCAGCGCCTTCTCGGCATCGAACTGCGGCGATCCGGGCTCGGCAAACACGGCTTCGGCAACCTCGCACCCGTCCCGGTCGTTTCCGGCGCAGGCACGCATGGCGAAATTGCCCGCGCTGGGAAGATCGCGTTCGACGTCGCCTTCGCCAGCATAGAAGATCAGCGCAAGCCGCCCGCAGGCCGCCGTCTGGTTGGCGGCGCAGGCCTGCTGGAGGAAGCGCAAGGCCAAGAAGGCATCATAGGCGCGGTTATCCACGCCGGATAGCGCGAGCCCGGCGGCGAGGCACGCCGCGCGGTCGCCGCGATCGCAATCCGCGATGCTCTGCCGGAGGTCGCCTGCCGCTTGCGCGAACGTCGGGGTCGGCAGCGATGCTGCAAGAGCAATGGTGACAGCAGCGGCCAGCGTCAGGCGGACGGTCGTGAGTCGGGCCAGCATCACAGGTCTTTGAGCCGCGTGTCGCACACACGCGCTTTGCGCAGCATGTCCTTCAGCGCCGCGTCGGCACCCAGCACCCTGGCGTGCTTGCGATATCTGGCCTGGACCAGATCGATCTGCCGGGTGGCGGAGACGCCGTGCGCCCGAGAATAGTCGACAAGCCACTTCTTCCAGTCGCCGGACGAATGGGCGAACGCAGCGCCGCTGGTCTCGGCAACCTCCACCACATGCGCGCAGTCGGCCATGATTCTGGCGATTTCCTGCGGTGTATGATCCCGCGCTGCGGCGGGGGCCGGGATCGTCGCCGACATGGCGGCCAGCGTGGCTACACAGCCAATCCTCGAATGCATCAGGCCCCTCCCGCAGAACAATGGCAGGGAGGGTACGCGGCTGGGGCCCCGGCCAGTATGCACGATTGCTGATAGTTCGATGACGATCGCTGTTAGGTATCGGCGAGCGACGGGTGAGGGAGGGGCACACCGACCCTAACAGCGCTTGTCACGGGAATGTGGCCGTGCGGCTTGCTAGTCGCGGGACTGTGCTGCCCGGCATTGTGTCTTGAAGCCCGGCTGAAAACCGGGCCACATGGTGGCTTCTGTGCGCGGCGGGAAAAGGAAGCGACGATATGAAGATACTATACGTCGAAGACGACCCGCGCGCCGGCCGCGAGATGGAAGACATCGTCCACCGCGAAGGCGACACGATTGCGGTGGAGACCAGCGGCGCGGATGGCCTCAAGCGGGCGGGCCTGGAATCCTTCGACGTGATCGTGATGGACCGGATGCTGGGTGATGCCGACGGGCTCGACGTGATCAGGCGCCTGCGCGGCTGCGGGATCAGCACCCCGATCCTGATGCTGAGTGCGCTGGGCCGCACGAGCGAGCGGGCCGAAGGGTTGGAGGCGGGCGCCGACGATTACCTCGCCAAGCCGTTCGAGGCGATCGAGCTGGTCGCGCGGGTGCGCGCGCTGCACCGGCGCGCTTCGGGGCGCGAACACAGCGCGGTGATCCTGTTCGGCGCGTTCGAATGCCACGTGAAGGCGCGCACCGCGTTTCGCGACAATCAGCACATTCCGCTCAGCCCCCGCGAGTTCGAGCTGTTCCGCTATTTCATGGAAAATGCGGGCGAGGTCGTGACCCGCGAGATGCTGCTGCGCGATGTGTGGAACATGGCGTTCGATCCGCAGACCAATGTCGTCGACGTCAATATCGGCCGGCTGCGCCGCAAGCTGGAGGAAGGGTTCGGCAACCCCGCGCTCGAAACCGTGTGGGGCACCGGCTACCGCCTGTTGCAGGGGCGCGGCCAATAGTCGCCCCGCGCTCCATCTTCACCCGTATCGTGCTGCTCTCGGCAGCGCTGTCGGCGGTGCTGCTGGCGGGCCTGTGGTGGATGACCGACCAGACCATTCGCGACAGCTTCGCCGCCTCGGCGCGAGAGGGGGTGGATGTCGATCTGACCGGACTGGTCGATATCTACGCGAGCGGCGGGCAGGCCGAGCTGGAACAGCGCATTGCCGACCGGCTGGCGATGGTCCCCACCGACACCGGGCGCGCGCATTATCTGCTCGCGGACCGGGCGGGCAACCGGATCGCGGGCGATCTGGCGCGCTGGCCCGATCTCGATCCGCAAATCTCGGAAAGCGGGATGATCGAAATCGGCAGCCGCACGCAGGCCTACGGCCGTGCGACGCTGATTTCTGAAGACCTTGCGCTGCTGGTCGCGCATGAGCCGCCCGATCGCGCCTTTCTGCTGGCGCGGGTGGGGCTGGTGTTCCTGCTGGGCGGGGCGGTGTTCGTCGGCTGCATCGCGCTGTTCGCGCAAGCCGCAAACGCGCGGGTGCGGGCGAAGGTCGCGCGGGTGGGCGAGGCCTTTCGCAGGAGCGACGAGCCCGCGCTCGACCGGCTGGCCGCGCCCGAGAGGCCCGACGAGATCGACCAGATCGCCAGCCAGGCCTCGCAGGCGGTCAGGCGTGCGCGCCAGCTGATGGTGGCCTATCGCGAGACGTCGGAACAGATCGCCCACGAAATCCGCACGCCCCTCATGCATCTCGACAGCCGCGTGCAGAAGGCCATCGCGCAGGTTCCGGACCGCGCTTCGCGCGCCAACCTTGTGGAGGCGCGCAGCGACATCAAACGGCTGGTCGCGATGTTGGAGGCGCTGCTCGATATCGCCTCCAGCAAGGCGCAGACCGGCGACACGCGCGGCATGAAGCCAGTCGATTTCAGCGCGAGCGTGCGCCAGATCTGCGAATTGTACCAAGACAGTGCCGACGAAGCGGGCTATCGTTTCACGTGGGACGTCGCGGGAGGGGTGATTGTGCCGGGGGATGAAGCGCAGCTTGGCCGGATCGTGACCAACCTGCTCGACAATGCATTCAAGTATAATCGCCCCGGCGGCGCCATCCGGGTGACGCTGGAACCCGGCCCGCGCCTTGTCGTCGCGGACGAAGGTCCGGGCATCGCCGAAAGCGAGCGCGAGAAGGTGTTCGAACGCTTCTATCGCGGCAGGAACGCGGCCTCTGACATTCAGGGAAGCGGCATGGGCCTGGCGCTGGCGCGCGCGATTGCCGAGCGGCACCAGCTCTCGCTCAGCCTCGCGCCCGCGCATCCCGGCGCGACCTTCATCCTCGCTCCGGCGACGGAGCTGCGAGACGCGTGATGGCGGTGCTTGGCGGATATGTGCGGGCGTGGCCTGCCCCGGCATGGGCCATGGTGATGGCGGTGGGGCTGGTCGGCTGCGCCGTGCCTGCCGATCCCGGGCCCTCCGCCATCATCCCTGCGCCGAGCAGCGGCATGACGAGCACGGAGAGGCTCGCCTATGATCTCATCGAGGCGGACAGCGCTTTTGCGGCGGATGACAGGGAACTGCTGGCAGAACATGTCCGCGCGATCGAGCTGGCCGGGGCGCGGCCGTCCGATGCGCGCGGCGAAGCGGCGCTGCGGGCGTGGCGCGGTGCCCTGCCGCCCGAACAGCGGCCGATGCGCGGGCGGGTTCTCGGCCCGGCCTATATCAGCGGCAGGCTGGCCCCGGGAGGCAAGCTGCGCACCGAACAGGTGATGCTGGGGGGCAAGCCGGTCAGCGTCGCAGCGGGGACCGCGCCGCGAAACGGGTTGCGCCTGCGCATCGCGCGCGGGGACGGCAATTTGGTGTGCGAACAATCGCCCGCCCACGCGCGCGAGTGCCGCTTCGTCCCCACGTACACGCAGCGCTATCGAATAGAACTGCACAATTCGGGGAAACGCGATGCGCGCTATCACATTGTATTCGACTAGATATCGTTCGATCAGAGGCGCGATTCTCGCCACAGCCGGCCTGCTGACGCTGGCCCCCGTAGCACCGCTGCTGGCGCAAGAGGCGGGGACTCCCTACTCGACCGACCTGCCGCAATACGCGCAGCTGCAAGCGCTCGAAAACAGGGCGATCGATCGTCAGCAAAACGGCGCGCAGGATGCTGAGGGCAGGGCGCAGATCATCGCCGCCTGGCAGGCGCTGCACGAGGCTGCACAGGGCACGCTGCTGGCCGACGGATCGGTCCACCCGCTCGCCCATATCGCGAAGATCAGCATTGCATCGCAGCTCTATCGGCAGGGCGAGATCGACGCGTCGCTCGCCTTGGCCGAAGCCGGGATTGCGGGCGGCCAGCCCTACCTTGCAGCCTACCCGGCCAAAATGGCCGAAGGCGCGGCGCTGATCGGGCTGCTGCTGACCCAGAAGGGCGAGCCCGAACGCGGCTTCGCGATGGTGGCGGAAATCTATGCCGGGTTCCTGCACCTTGACCCGGACGGGCAGAGCGAGGGCTTTTTTACGGCGAAATCCAACCTCGAATTCTCGCTCTCCCAGGCGGCCCTGCGCATCGGGCGCACGCAAGAAGCGGTCGATTACCAGAAGGCGAGCCTCGACACGCGCGAGACCGCGCTTGGGGCTGATCACCCCGATACGATCGCCAGCTATTACAGCTACGCGCAGACGCTGCACCGCGCGGGCCGGATGGACGAGGCGGAGGCGTTCGCCCGCACCGCCGTCGACCGGGCGATCGCGCATGTCGATCCGTCCGACCCGACCTATGCCCGCGCGTTCGAGATGCTGGGGATCATCCTTGCCAATTCGGGCCGCCCGGTCGAGGCGACCCGGTTCCTGACCCGGGCGCTCGAGCTAAAGCGCGAGCATGAGGGCGCCGACACATTGATCTTCGGCTACGGCATACATAATCTGGGCGCGATCCTCCTCGAACGGCAGCGTTACGAAGAGGTGCAGCCGCTGTTTGCCGAGGCGGAGGCGTTGATGGCGCGCTATCAGGGGCCGGCAAGCGCCTTCCCGATCATGGCGCTCGCCTATAACGGGCAGGCCTCGCTCGCACTGGGCGAGCCCGTGGGAGCGGTTCGGCTGCTCGAGGAAGCACGCAGTCGGCTGGGCGAGGATAGCAGCGATGTGGAGGCGCTGGGCCGGATCGTTCCAGATCTGGTGCGCGCACGGATGCTGGCGGGCGATCGGGACGCGGCGCTGGCGGCCGCGCGGCAGTTCGACGATGCGGTGCGCGCCAGCGAGTCGACCGACGCCTTCGAAATCGCGCTCGCCACGCTGCTGCGCACCTATGCGCAAGAGGCTGAACAGACGGGCGATCCCGAGGCGCTGGTCGCGGCTGCGCGCAACCTGATCGAGGCAACTCGCCGGTTCGTGAAGCTGGAGGACGGCGCGGCGCTGCCGGTGCGGTATCTGGCAGCGATCGATCTGGTGATGGAAATCGCCGCGCGGCAGGATAAACCGGAGCTGATGCTGTCCGCCATGGCGCTGGTCAGCGACGCCAACCTCGCCCGCGCGACGGGCCGCAGGGTGGCGCAGTTGCGCTCCGGAAATCCCGATCTCGCCGCCGGGCTGCGCGAGCTGGACGATGCACGCCAGATGCTCGACCGAGCGGACAGGGTGTTGCTGCTGGCCATCGCGCAGGGGCAGCCGACGGACATGCTGCGGCAGGATCTCGCGCAGGCGCAATCGGCCAGCGAGCAGATCGAACGGGGCCTGCAACAGCGCTTCCCGCAATGGGCGGCGGCACGGGTGCTGCCCGAACCCTCGATCGCAGACATGCAGGCTCGGCTGGGCGATGGTCAAGCGGTGCTGGCGGTCACCCCGATCCATTACGGCACCTACGCTTTGCTGATCACACCGTCTGGCGCGCGGGCGATCCAGCTGTCCGCGACGCGCAAGGATGTGGTCGATCTGGCCAATGCGCTTGGCAGCAGCGTGCGGGTGGGATCGTTCGACGAGGCAGCCTCGCGCCAGCTCGGGCAGGCGCTGTTCCCGGCAGAGGTGATGGCCCAGCTGGGCGAGACACAGTCGCTCAAGATTTACGCCAACGGGCCGCTCGCCTCGCTCCCCTTCTCGCTGCTGCAGGGGTGGGACGGCGCGGATGGAAACGATTGGCTGCTCGACCGCTTCTCGCTCAGTTACCTGCCCGGCCTTTCCGCCTGGGAGACAGCAGACCGCACACTCGACGCAGGGCCGTTGAGCCTGGTCGCCTTTGCCGCGCCGTCCCCCTTCACCGGCAAGTCGGCAGACCCGCTTTCGCCCGGCGGCACGCCCGCGCGGATCGCCGACTATTTCTCGCGCACCGCGATCGACGTCAACGCGCTAGCCGGCCTGCCCGCCCTGCCGGGCACCGCGCAGGAGATCAGATCGATCGCGGCATCGGCACCTTGGCGCAGCCAGCGCCTGTATATCGGGCCGGATGCGAGCGAGGCGGCGATCCGGCAGGAGGCGACCGCCAGCGCTGACATCGTGGTGATCGCGACCCACGGCATCGTCGCAGGCGAGATTGAGGGGATTGCGGAGCCCGCGCTGGTGCTCTCGCCCGGCGATGATCAGGGCGACACCGGGCAAGACGACGGCGTGCTGACCGCGAGCGAAATCGCCCAGCTCGACATGCGGGCCGAGTGGATCATCCTCTCATCGTGCGACAGCGCGGCGGGGATGGGCGGCGGGCTTCCGGCATTTTCCGGCCTCGCGCAGGCTTTCCGGCAGGCGGGCGCGCGCGATCTGCTGGTGTCCCACTGGAAGGTGCGCGACGACATTGCCGCCTTCGTCAGCTCGCAGGCGGTGCTCAATTATCGCAAGGGCATGTCCAAGACCGACGCCTTGCGCGAAGCGATCCGGACCTTGCGCAAAGACAGCAAGATAGAAGGCGCGGACAGCCCGTTTGCCTGGGCGCCTTTCGTGCTGATCGAGGGATAGCGATGCGCGCCTAGTGGCGGCGCAGCGTGGACTGCCCCAACCGCTTGAGGAGCGTGCCGAGCGAGCCGTAATTGGCCTGCGGATAGGCCGAAGTCTCGGGCAGCGCGGCGCTCAGGCGGCGGTGCGCCTCGGGAAGCGAGTGATAGGGCAGCCGGGGCAGCAGGTGGTGCAGCGCGTGGAAGCGCAGGCCCACCGGCGCCCACAGCACGCCGGGGAAGGTGGCAGGCACGTTGGTGCTGTCGCGATACTGGTCGGTCAGCGACAATTGCTCGCCATCATTCTCCCACAGATGCGCCACCAGCGTGCGCGTCTGGTTGAGCAGGGCGACGCCCGCGACGACCCCGCAATACAATGCGAAGGCGCGCAGCGGCAGAATTCCGAACGCGGTGGTCGCGAGGATGGTGATCGCGACCACGCTCGCCGCAGCCTCCTGCACTTTCCAGCGGCGCGCGAAGTCGCCTTCGGGCGCGGGGCGGTGATAGGCGGGGTTCACCTCGAGCGCGGAGAACCGCTCCACCAGCACGCGCCGCAGCGGCGGGATCACCCACGACAGCGGCCCGAGAATGCCGAAGCGCAGGAACATCAAGGCGGGCATGGCGACCGCGCCGATCGTGAACAGCGGCAGCGACCACGGGCGCATATGCGCCAGCGGAATATATTCGGGATCGCGTTCGGTGCCGTAATGCGCGCGCGAATGGTGGACCGCGTGAATCCCTTCGTAGAGGAACGAGGGCAGCATTAGCGGCGCGCCGATCCCGATATTCCATGCCAGGCGAAAGCCGGGCAGCTTGCGGTGGTCGAGATGGGTGATCTCGTGAATGAACAGCGCCGCACGATACAGCGTCAGGATCGAGAGCACTACGAGCGCGGCGGTCAGCCACGCATTGCCGCTGGCAATCGCGCCGAGCAGCGCGGCATAGCCGATCGCCGCCGAGCCGAAGCAATCGCCCCAGTACATCACCGGGTTTGGCGTATGCAGATCGCGCGTCAGCATAGCTGCCTGACGCAGCATTTCCTTGTCTTCCGATCCGGGGGCAGGGGCTAGCAGCATTGTTTCTTCGATCTTCCGTGGGGCGATGGTGGCACTTGCCATGGTCAGTGTCGCAACAGCATCCGCGTAATCGCGGTGTTGAGAGGGGAGAAATGTGCAGCCGCCTCAAGTGCGGCCCGCCGTGCGACATGCGCGCGCGGGCTCTCTGCGGTATATAGGCGCACCAGCAGGTTGGTGCCACTATAAAGCGGCCGCGTGGCGAGGCGATGGCGCGTTTCGTAGCGTCGGAGCAACAGTGGCGAGGCGATGGAGCGGCGCTTTTGCGCCGCGCCGCGCACCAGCCCGGCAAGTAGCGCCGCCGATTGGAGGCCGAGGTTGAAGCCGTGGGCAGTGACCGGATGCATTCCAACCGCCGCATCGCCGATCAAGGCTGAACTGTCGCTGACGAAGTGGCGCGCATAGGTGGTTGCCAGCGGATAGACGTGCGGGCCGGAGACGAAGCGCATGGTGCCGAGCCGGCGGTCGAAGCGGTCCTCGATCTCCGCCGCGAGCACGTCGGGATCGAAATCGGCCACGCGGTTCAGCGTGTTGGTGGGCAGGGTGAGCACGGCGGACGACATATGCTCGCCCAGCGGCAGCATCGCCATCGTCTGGCGATGATCGAACCATTCGGTCGCAATGCCGTGATTGGGCTTCTCGTGCGACAGCCGCACGACCAGCATCGACTTGCCCAGCCGGTTGACCTCCGCCGTGATGCCGAGCTGCTCGCGGATCGCGGAAAAGCGTGAATCGGCGGCGACCAGCAGCTTGCCAGCCAAGGTGCGGCCGTCGGCCAGCGTGACCCGCGCACCCGCCCGGTCGGCATGAACATGCTCGACCCCCGTGCCCGCGAGCACGGAGACATTTTCCTGGCCCTGGAGCGCGGCGAACAGGCTCTGGCGGATCAGGTGGTTCGAAACGAGGCAGCCGAGCCGGTCTTGCGCCCCGCCGTCTGGATCGAAGCCGAGTGCCAGCGGCGAACGGCCATTATAAACCCGCGCGGCGCGCAGTGCGAAGATCTGGTCGGGCGCGATATGGCTCCACCCGCCCAGATGCTCCAGCGTGGCGACCGATCGGTGGGTGAGCGCGATTTCCCGCCCGTCGACCGGCGGCTCGGCGAGCACCTCTTCCGGCTGGCGCTCGACCAGCGCGATGTTCAGCCCGCTGCCCTCCAGAGCACGGGCGAAGGCGAGGCCGGCAGGCCCGGCCCCGACCACGATAATATCGAAATCGCGCATTGTCTGTCCTTGCAGCTGGCGTTTCGGGCGGCACTAGCGAGCGCGCGGCCCGCGATCATTGCGCAAGATCAATCGGGGGTTGTCGCGGGGGCAAGTGCTTCTCTGGCGCACACCGATCTGGCATGGCCGGTGCCATGACCGCCCAAACGCGTATCTCCGGCTCCACTGCTGACGACTCCCCGCAATTGCTGGACAAGCTGCACGAAGTCTTCGGCTTCCGGTCCTTCCGCGGCGTGCAGCAGCAGGTGGTGGACCGGGTGATGGCGCGCCAGTCGACGCTGGCGGTGATGCCGACCGGCGCGGGCAAGTCGCTCACCTATCAGCTGCCCGCCACGATGCTGAAGGGCACATGCGTGGTCATCAGCCCGCTGATCGCGCTGATGCACGACCAGCTGCGCAGCGCGAGCGCCAATGGCATCCGCGCCGCCACCCTGACCAGCGCAGACGAGAACCGGGCCGAAACAGTCCAGCGACTGCGCGCAGGCGAGCTCGACCTGCTCTATGTCGCGCCCGAACGCGCCAGCCAGAGCCATTTCCGCGAGCTGCTCTCGCAATGCCGGATATCGCTGTTCGCGATCGACGAGGCGCATTGCGTATCCGAATGGGGGCACGATTTCCGCCCCGATTACCGCCTGCTGCGCCCGCTGATGGACCAGTTCGCCGATGTGCCGCGCCTCGCGCTTACCGCGACGGCGGATGCGCACACCCGGTCCGACATCCTGACCCAGCTGGGGATCGCGCCCGAGGGCCTGATCGTCGCCGGGTTCGACCGCCCGAATATCCGCTACACCATCCGTCCGCGCAATTCGCTGACCCAGCAGCTGCGCGGACTGCTCGCCGAGAATCCCGGCCCCGGTATCGTCTATGCGCAGACCCGCGCCGCGACCGAGCGGCTGGCCGCGTCCCTCTCGGGCGCAGGGCGCGAGGTGCGCTGCTATCATGCAGGCCTGCCGCCCGAAACGCGCGCCGCCAATCAGGCAGCGTTCGTGGCGAGCGAGAACATGGTGATCTGTGCCACGGTCGCCTTCGGGATGGGGATCGACAAGCCCGACGTGCGCTTCGTGGCCCATGCCGGGCTGCCCAAGTCGATCGAGTCCTATTACCAGGAAACCGGCCGCGCGGGGCGCGATGGCGACCCGGCGAGCGCGGAGCTGTTCTGGGGGGCGGACGATTTCGCGAGGGCGCGGATGCGCATCGGCGAGGTTGGCGAGGCACGCCAGCAGGGCGAGCGAACGCGGCTGGCGGCGCTCGGCGCACTGGTCGAAACCGCCGGATGCCGCCGCGCGATCCTGCTGCGCCATTTCGGCGAGGACCCGGCCGAGACCTGCGGCAATTGCGACAATTGCCTCAATCCGCCCAAGGCGGTCGACGCGACGGTGGTTGCGCAGAAATACCTCTCCGCCGTCGCACGCACGCGGCAGATGTATGGTGCAGGCTATATCGAAAGCGTGCTGACCGGCCAGTCGAGCGAGCGCAGCCGCTCTCAGGGGCACGACAAGCTGTCGGTCTTCGGGATCGTCGAGGGGGAGGAAGCCGCACTGCTCAAGCCGGTGCACCGCGCGCTGCTGGTGCGCGGCGCGCTGCTGCCGACCGAGCATGGCGGGATGATGCTGGGCCCGGAAGCGCGCGCGTTTCTGAAGGGCGAGGAGCCGCTCGATCTGGTCATCCCGCCAAAGCGGGCAGGCGGAAAGCGTGCCGGTCGCGGTGCGGGATCGGGTCAGGAGCTCAACCCGGTCGGCGATCCGCTGTTCGACGCGCTGCGCGCATTGCGGCGCGATCTGGCGAAGGAGAACCAGGTGCCGCCCTACGTCATCTTCCACGATTCGGTGCTGCGCGACATGGCCGGGCTGCGGCCGCAGACGCGCGCCTTGCTGGGCGAACTGCCCGGCATCGGCGCGAAGAAGCTGGACGCCTATGGCGATGCCTTTCTGGAGGTTATCCGGCAGCACGAGCGATAGGCGCGACGCGCCTTCCGGGCTTTCGCGATTCAGATCATTGGGGCCAGGCGACAGTGCTGCTATGGGCCCGCGATGCTTACGATCGACGGCCTCACCGTCCGGCTTGGCGGCCGGCCCATTCTCGAACGCGCCAGCGCGACGATCCCGCAGGGCGCGCGGGTCGGGCTGATCGGCCGCAACGGGGCGGGCAAGTCGACCCTGATGAAAGCGCTGATCGGCGAGATCGAGCCCGACGACGGCTCGATCGGCAAACCGTCCAGATCGCGCGTCGGCTATATTGCGCAGGAAGCGCCCGACGGCGCTACCACGCCAGAGCAAGCGGTGCTCGCCGCCGATGTCGAGCGCGCGCAGCTGCTCGAAGAGGCGGAAACCTGCACCGAGGATATCGACCGGCTGGGCGAGGTGCACGAGCGGCTGCTGGCAATCGACGCCTATACCGCGCCTGCGCGCGCGGCCAAAATCTTGAGCGGGCTGGGCTTCGACGAAGAGATGCAGAATCGCCCGCTCTCCAGCTTCTCTGGGGGGTGGAAGATGCGCGTCGCGCTGGGGGCGCTGCTTTTCTCCGAACCCGACATTTTGCTGCTCGACGAGCCGTCCAACCACCTCGACCTCGAAGCGACCTTGTGGCTCGAGAACTTCCTCAAGTCCTATCCCGCGACGCTGCTGGTGATCAGCCATGAACGCGACCTGCTGAACAATGTGGTCGACCACATCCTGCACCTTCAGGGCGGCCAGCTGACGCTGTATACCGGCGGCTACGACGCGTTCGAGAAGCAGCGCGCCGAACGCGCGGCGCAGCTCGAATCGGCCAAGGCCTCGCAGGATGCCCAGCGCGCACGCCTGCAGGATTACGTCGCGCGCAACAGTGCGCGTGCTTCCACCGCCAAGCAGGCGCAGGCCCGCGCGAAGATGCTCGCCAAGATGCAGCCGATCGTCGCGCTGATGGAAGACCCCTCGCTCAGCTTCGAATTTCCCTCGCCCGGCGAGCTGCGCTCTCCGATGATCACGCTCGAAGGCGCCGCAGTGGCCTATGGCGAGGCACCGCCGATCCTGAAGCGGCTGAACATGCGGATCGACGCGGACGACCGGATCGCGCTGCTGGGCCGCAACGGCAATGGCAAGACCACGCTCGCGCGGCTGCTGTCTTCTCAGCTCCACCCGGTCGAGGGCTCGCTCAACGCGCCGGGCAAGCTCAAGGTCGGCTATTTCACGCAGTATCAGGTGGAAGAGCTCGCCAGCGACGAAACGCCGCTCGAACTGATGTCGCGCGCGATGGAGGGCAAGACGCCTGCCGCAGTGCGTGCACAGCTGGGCCGGTTCGGCTTCTCCGGCCCGCGCGCGACGCAAAAGGTTGAGAAACTCTCCGGCGGGGAGCGGGCGCGGCTGGCGCTGGCGCTGATCACCCGCGATGCGCCGCACCTGCTGATCCTCGACGAGCCGACCAACCACCTGGACGTGGATGCGCGCGAAGCGCTGGTCCAGGCGCTGAACGACTATTCCGGCGCGGTCATCCTGATCAGCCACGACCGCCACATGGTCGAACTGACGGCGGATCGGCTGATGCTGGTCGATGGCGGCACGGCCCGCGAATATTCGGGCAGCATGGACGATTACATCGACTTCGTGATGGGCCGTAATCAGCCCAAGAAGCAGTCCGGCTCCGCCCCTGCGAAGCCCGCCCCTGCAAACCCCGGCAAGACGAAGGCGAGGGCGCGCTTCCTCAAGTCCGAACTGGCGACCGCGGAAAAAGCGATGAACAAGCTGGAATCGAGCCTGTCGCAAATCGATCAGGCGATGTGCGATCCTGCCAGCGCGTCCGCGCATCTTGCGGGGATCGCGATGGACGATCTGCTGGTCCGGCGCGCCGAGGTCAGCGAGAGGCTGGCCAGGGCGGAAGCCGAATGGCTGGCGCTGGGCGAGCAGCTCGAATCGCTCGAAGACGCTTAGCCCGAAAGCCTGGCTGGGGTGGCAGGATTCGAACCTGCGCATGCCGGTACCAAAAACCGGTGCCTTACCGCTTGGCTACACCCCATCGGTGGCAGGACCGCCCCTATAGCGGCGCGATTGCGGATGTGAAGGGGTGGCTTGGAGACTTCATCGCGCTAGACCGCCGAACCATGACCGATCTCGCCACTGCTCGCCAAATCCTCGACACGCTGATCGGGTTCGACACGACCTCGCGGGGCAGCAATCTCGCACTCATCGAGTGGGTGGAGGAGTACCTCGCACGCCAAGGCGAAACTTCGCAGCGGGTGCCCAACGAGGATGGGCGCAAGGCCAACCTGTTCGCGACCTGCGGGCCTGCGGTCGAGGGCGGGGTGATCCTGTCGGGCCATACCGATGTCGTGCCGGTCGACGGGCAGGACTGGTCCAGCGATCCGTGGACCGTGCGCGAAGACGGCGGCAAGCTGTTCGGGCGCGGCGTGGCGGACATGAAGGGCTTTATCGCGCTCGCGCTCGCCTTCGTGCCGCGCTTCGCCCGGGGCAAGCTGCCGGTGCATCTGGCGCTGAGTTACGACGAGGAGGTTGGCTGCAAGGGTGCGCCTTCGATGATTGCGCGGCTGGCAGAGTCGATCCCCGCGCCCCGTCTCGCCATCGTGGGCGAACCGAGCCTGATGGGCATCATCACCGGGCACAAGGGAATCGCGGTGCACGAAGTCACGGTGCGCGGGCATGCCGCGCATTCCTCGCTGGTGGATCACGGGATTTCCGCCAACGCGGTCGCGGTGCAGCTGATGCACGAATTGCTGGCGCTGGCGGACGAGCTGCGCGCGCGGGCGGACCCGGCCAACGGCTTCGATCCGCCGCAGGCGACGCTGACCATCGGTGTGATGGAAGGCGGCACCGCGTCGAACATTCTTGCCGGGCAGGCGCGTTTCCAGTTCGACCTGCGCTGCCCGCCGAGCGAGGATGCCGCAGCGATCCTGGCCCCGTTCAAGGCGCGCTGCACGGCGCTGGACGCGGAGTTGAAGAGCCGCTTCCCCGATGCCGGTGTTCATGTGGAGCAGCACGCGAGCACGCCGCCGATGACGCCGGCTGGGAGCGAGGACGCGGTGGCGTTCGTCCGCGCGCTGACGGGCGAGAACAGTGCGCCTGGCCAGGTCGCTTTTGCCGCCGAAGGCGGCCAGTTCCAGGCGGCAGGCTTCCCCACCGTGATCTGCGGCCCCGGCTCGATCGAGCAGGCGCACCAGCCTGACGAATGGATCGCGCTGTCCGAGCTGGAAAAGGGCGCGGCGTTCATGGCCCGGCTGGCGGAAAGGCTGGGGTAGGGGGCTCCGCTCTCCCTCCATGTCACCCCGGGTCAAGCCCGGGGGTGACGCAAAATGCTGTTAAACCGGCTTGCTCGGCTTGAGCACCTTGCCCTCGAAATCCGCCGCAGAGTGCCGCTCGCGCAGCTGCGAATTCTCATCGCCCCACACCTTGGTGACGATCCGCCCGCGCTGCACCGCGGGGCGTGCGGCGATTTCCTCTACCCAGCGCACGACGTTGGAATAGTCGTCGATCGACAGGAAGGTCTTCGCGTCCTCGTAGATATTGCCTTCGACGAAGGGCGCGAGCCACGCGAAGGACGCGATGTCGGCGATGGTGTAGTCTTCGCCCGCGAGATAGCGGCTCTCGGCCAGCCGCTGGTCGGCAACGTCGAACAGGCGCTTGGTCTCCATCGCGTAGCGGTTGATCGGGTATTCGAACTTCTCCGGCGCATAGGCGTAGAAATGGCCAAACCCGCCGCCGATGAAGGGCGCGCTGCCGATCTGCCAGAACAGCCAGCTGAGCATTTCCGCACGGCCCGGCCCGCCAGACAAGAAGGCGTCGAACTTCTCCGCCAGATGCAGCAGGATCGCGCCGCTTTCGAACACCCGGATTGGCACCTCGCCGGTGCGGTCGATCAGCGCGGGGATCTTCGAGTTCGGATTGATCGCGACGAAGCCGCTGGCAAACTGCTCACCCTCGCCGATATTGATCGTGTAGGCGTCGTATTCGGCCGGGTGCCCGGCCTCGAGCAGCTCCTCCAGCATGATCGAAGCCTTCACGCCGTTTGGCGTGGCGAGGGAGTGCAGCTGGAACGGGTTCTCGCCAGCAGGCAGCACCTTGTCTTCGCGCGCGCCGGCGGTGGGGCGGTTGATATTGGCGAACCGTCCGCCGTTCTCCGCATCGTGGGTCCAGACTTTGGGCGGTGTATATTCGCTCATCGGGGCAATTCCTTTTTGCGGAAGAGGCGGTCCTTGTTGGCGACAAGGTGGGCCTTGCCCGGACAACCGCAAGCGCGGGGCCGCGCTTTGGCCCACAAGATGATCTGCCCGGGGCCAAAAAATTCCTATCGCTTGCGTCGCTGCGGTGGAACCGGAACGCGAATGCGGGAACTGGGCAGCAGCGCAGGAGTCGTCCATTCACCAGCCATCGTGGACGCAACCCCATGGAAAAGCTCATTTTCGTCGACGACAGCCTGCCGGGGATCACCCGCAAGGGTGCCGGGCGCGGGTGGGCCTACTACGATCCCGATGGCAAGCTGATCCGCGATGCGGCCGAGCGCGAGCGGCTCAACGCGATCGCGCTGCCGCCCGCTTACATCGATTGCTGGTTCTGCCCCGCGGCCAACGGGCACATCCTGGCCACCGGATACGACGCGAAGGGGCGCAAGCAATATCGCTACCACCCCGAATTTCGCGCCAGCCGGGAGAGCGAGAAGTTCGACCGCTGCCTCGCCTTCGGCGGGCGTCTCCCGCTGCTCAGGAAGCGGGTGGCCGAGGATCTGGGCCTGCGCGATCTGGGGCTGGCGCGCGCGCTCGCCGGGGTGGTGCGGCTGCTCGATCTGGGTGCGATCCGCATCGGGAACGACACCTATGCGCGCGACAATGGCAGCTACGGCGCGACCACGATCAAGAGCCACCACGTAAGCGTGCGGGGCAAGACGCTGCGGTTTCGCTTCCGTGCGAAGTCGGGCAAGCACCGCGATCTGGAACTGACCGACACGCATCTGGCGAAGATCGTCCGGCAGATGCAGGATCTCGACGGGCAGGACCTGTTCTCCTTCATCGATCCCGCCGCCACCGATAGCGCGGTGCGCGATGTCACCTCCAGCCACGTCAACACCTATCTGCGCGAGACGATGGGCGAGGATTTCAGCGCGAAGAACTTCCGCACCTGGCACGCGAGCGCGATGGCCTTCGGACTGCTGGCGGGTGCGAAGGAGGATCTGACGATCCGCACGGTGACGGAGACGGTCGCCGAACGGCTCGGCAACACCCCTGCCATCACCCGCAGGAGCTATATCCACCCGGCGATCTTCGACCTGATGGACCGGCAGGGCGAGTGGCGCGAAGGGTTGCAACTGCCCCGGCAGACCAAGTGGCTCGCGCGCGAGGAGCGCGGGCTGATCGAATTTCTCGAAAATGCCCCGGCTCCGCGCGATATCCTCGCCGCCTGACACCGCTGCGCATGCCCACTGGTATTTTTGCCAAAACTAACATCCGACAATCGCCGTGATCGTTGCGGTGCGGTAAGAACGCGCGCCCATCATGTGCATTCGACGCAAGGCGGCTGCCGGTTAACAAGAGAACCCGATTGCCCAATCACAAGCTGACAGCGATCGACGCGGCGAATTTTCTCCCGCAAACCTTCCCGCCGGTGGTCTCGCATTTCGTGTTCGGCCTTGCGCTGGCGGCGGCGATGATTGGCGTGCGCGCGATCTTGGACCTTGTTGCGCCCAATTCCGGGCCGTTCGCGATGGTCTACCCCGCGGTGCTGATCGCCACCTTGTTCGGGCGACTGCTGGCCGGGGTCGTGTGTCTGATCGTCTCCTTCGCCTGGGCCTGGTATGTGGTGCTGCCGTATAACTGGTCGTTCGCCTTCGAGCAGGACGGCGATCTCGCCCGGGTGCTCATCAACCTGCTGTCGAGCATCGTCGTGGTGGTGCTGGCGGAGATTTTCCGCGCTGCCGTCCGCGTACGTGAGGCCGAACTGCACGAATCGCTCGAACGGCGGCGCTGGCTGATGGCCGAGCTGCAGCATCGCACCAAGAACAACTTCGCGCTGGTCGCCAGCATGATCGAACTGCAGAAGCGCCGGCAGGACAATCCCGCCGCCGCCGCCGCGCTGGAGGATGCCGCCAATCGCGTGTTCTCGTTCAGCCGCGCCTATGCGCAGCTGGCCGTGGAGAGTGCCGACCGCAAGGAAGGCGCGATCGACATGGCCAGCTATCTGGAAGACGTGGTCAACCATCTGGTCCACGCATCTTTCGACGACAACGTGAAGGTCGAATGCCGGATCGCCCCGATCCCGCTTCCACGCGACCAAGCGGTGGCGATCGGCCTGTTCCTCAACGAGGCGCTGACCAATGCCGCCAAATATGCCTTCGGCGACGGACGCGATGGGGAGCTGACGATCCTGCTCGCCGGATCGACCAGCGACTGGCGGCTGGAGGTGCGCGACAATGGTGCGGGCACCGCCGCCACCAGCGATTCCGACGGCGGGCTGGGCAAGAGCCTCATGCGCACCTTCGCGCACCAGGCCGGGGCGGAGCAGGATATCGAGGTGAACGAGCGGGGCTGCCGCGTCACGCTCGCGCGCCTCCCGCAGACCGCATAGCGCGCCTGACCGGCCTGCGTGCACGAGGTTTCGCGCGCCGCCCCTTGTGCCGCGCGCGCCACGCGGGCACAGGCTCAGCTATTGATGAGCCAGAGCGGACATCCCTTCTTCGACCTGCACACGCACGGCTTCGTGCGCGTCGCGACCTGTACGCCCTGCGTGCGCCCGGCGGACGTCTCGGGCAATGGCAAGAGCATCGTCCAGATCGCGCGTGATGCGCATGAGGCGGCGGTCGACTTCGCGGTCTATCCCGAACTGTGCCTCACCGGCTACGCGATCGACGATCTGCATTTGCAGAGCGCGGTGATCGAGGCGGCCGAAACGGCGGTCGGGCGGATTATCGAGGAAAGCAAAGGGCTCACCCCGGTGCTGGTGATCGGTGCGCCGGTACGGCGCGGATCGCGCCTTTACAACTGCGCGCTCGCGATCGCCGACGGGCGGCTGCTGGGCGTGGTGCCCAAGAGCTACCTGCCCAATTACCGCGAGTTCTACGAGAAGCGTCAGTTCACCCACGGGCGCAATTGCCACGGGCTCGAGGTGACGATAGCAGGGCACGAAGCGCCCTTCGGCACCGATGTGATCTTCGCCGCCGACAACTTGCCCGACTTCGTCTTCGGGATCGAGATCTGCGAGGATTTCTGGGCTCCGCAGCCCCCCGGCATGATGGCCGCGATGGCGGGCGCGACGATCCTCGCCAACCTCTCCGCCTCGCCCGTCACCATCGGGAGGGCGAGCGACCGGCACCTGCACTGCGCCGCCAGCTCCAGCCGGGGCATGTGCGCCTATGCCTATTCGGCGAGCGGCCATGGCGAGAGCACCACCGACCTCGCGTGGGACGGGCAGGGCGTGATCTACGAACTGGGCGAGTTGGTGCAGGAAAGCGTGCGGTTCGATCGCGGCGCGGAACTGTGCGTGACCGACATCGACACGCAGCGGATCGTCAACAACCGCACCCAGAACGGCACCTTCCACGATGCGAGCGAGGCGGCGGGCCGCCCCGAAGACTGGTATCGCCGCGTAGGCTTTACCCACAATATGCGCGCTGCCGAAGGCGACGACCTGGCAGGTTGGGGGCTGAAACGCGCGGTGCGGCGCTTCCCCTTCGTGCCCGACGATCCCGATACGCTGCACGAGGACTGCTACGAGGCGGTCAACATTCAGGTCGATGCGCTGATGCGGCGGATCGAGGCGACCAAGCCCAAGAGCCTCGTCATCGGCATTTCAGGCGGGCTCGATTCGACCCACGCGCTGCTGGTCGCATGCATCGCGTGCGACCGGCTGGGCCTGCCGCGCGAGACCATTCGCGGCTACACCATGCCCGGCTTCGGCACCTCCGACCGCACGAAGAACAATGCGCTCAAACTGATGGACGCGGCGGGGATCACCTCCGAGACGATCGACATGGTGCCCGCAGCTGAGCGCATGCTCAAGGATATCGGCCACCCCTATGCCGACGGCAAGGAAGTGTACGACACCACCTTCGAGAACGTGCAGGCGGGCCTGCGCACCGATTACCTGTTCCGGCTGGCGGGCCACCATGGCGGCTTCGTGATCGGCACCGGTGACCTGTCCGAAATGGCGCTGGGCTGGTGTACCTACGGCGTGGGCGACCAGATGAGCCACTACGCGGTCAATTCCGGTGTGCCCAAGACGCTGATCCAGTACCTGATGCGCTGGATGATCGAGACCGACCAGTTCAGCCACGCGCTGAACGAGGTGCTGGAAGATGTGCTGGGCACCGAGATCAGCCCCGAACTGGTCCCCGCAGGGGCCGACGGCGCGATCCAGAGCACCGAGGACCAGATCGGCCCCTACGCGCTGCACGACTTCTTCCTCCACCACATCGCCCGCCACGGGCAGTCGCCCAGCCATGTCGCGTTCCTGGCGTGGCATGCGTGGAAGGATGCTGAGAGCGGAAAGTGGCCGCTGGGCTTCCCCGACGAGGCGAAGCAGGCCTACGACCTCGCGACGATCCGCAAGTGGCTTGCCGTGTTCTGCCGCCGCTTCTTCGGCTTCAGCCAGTTCAAGCGCAGTGCAATGCCCAACGGCCCCAAGGTCTCGATGGGCGGGGCGCTCAGCCCGCGGGGCGACTGGCGCGCACCCAGTGATGCGGTCGCCGACCTTTGGCTGGCCGAGATCGAAGCCAACATCCCGGAAAGCTAGCGGTTAATACGCAATTCATGCGCCCGGGCGGAGTTTTGCAGCCAGCAGGTAGACCGTCATGAAAAAGCCCACCAGTGTTCTGGTTGCCGTCACTCCGGTGCTCGCTCTTGCGCTGGTCGCTTGCGCCGACACCGGCATGGGCCGCGTCGCGCTCCCCAACACGGGCTCCTATCAGGAGCTGCGCACCGCGCCGGGTCCGGACGAGAACGCCGTCGCGGTGCTGAGCGATCTGCGCAAGACCGACAGCGAGTTCAACAAGCTGCGCGAGAGCGGGCAGCTGACCAAGCGCGAGAAGCGCAAGCTCGACCGCGCACAGGCACGGGTCGGCCTGCTGGCGGCGAGTTACGACGATGACGGCGTGGTGACGAACGCGGAACGCCGCGAGATGGATACCTATTCGCGCGCGATGCAGGATCTGGCCGCGATCGAGGCACCGAAGTCCCCGAAGAAGTAATGCGCTCGCGCCCTGCCGGTTGGCCCACTATGCGTGCGCCTGCCGCGACAGGCCGATTTGCCCCGCACCCTGCCTGCCGCTAACGCGCCGATCATGCCCGCCCGCACGATTCTCCTGCTGATCCTCGTGAATTTGCTCTGGGCGCTCAACGTGGTGGTCAGCAAGGTCGCGGTGGACGATTTGGGGATGCCGCCGCTGTTCTACGCCGCGCTGCGCGCGCTGCTGACCCTGCTGGTGCTGATCCAGCTGCTGCGCCCTCTGCCCAGCAACTGGCCCATGGTCTCCGCCGTGGGGCTTGCCATCGGCGGCGGGTCTTTCGCGCTGTTCGCCATCGGCCTGTCCTATGCCGATCCATCGACCGCCGGGATCGTCAGCCTGTCGGGCGCACCGATGACCGTGCTGCTGGCGATCGTGTTGCTTGGCGAGGACGTCGGCTGGCGGCGCGGGCTTGGCATTGCGCTAGCGATTGCCGGGGTGGTGATTGCGATTTCCTCCCCCTCGGGCCTCCAGAGTTCGGCCGGGCTCGGCTGGATCGGACTTTCGTGCCTCGTCGGTGCGCTGGGGGCGGTTTACGTCAAGAAGATCGACGTCGGGGGCAAGCCGTTGCAGGCGTGGTCCGCGCTTGCATCCTTCGTGGTGCTGCTGCCTTTTTCACTCGCGACGGAGCGGGATCTGGTCGCGCCGCTGGCAGCGCATCCCTGGCAGGTGCTCGGCTGCCTGATCTTCGCCGGTCTGGTCGTGTCGGTCTATGCCCACGTGATCTACTTCAACGCGCTCAAGGATCACGATGCCAATCTCGTCGTGCCCTTCACCCTGCTGCACCCGCTGATGACCGTGGCGCTGGGCGCATGGCTGACTGGCGACCCTGTGGGCATACCCCTGCTGGCGGGAGGCGCGGTCGCGGTGGCGGGTGTCTCGATCCTGGTCCTGCGGCCCAGCGAGACCTTCACCAAACGGTTTCTCGTGCGCTCGCGGCTGTAGCATTCTCGTCGGCGCTGGTGGGGGTGTGTTAACCACCTCGCGCTAAGGCGGGCGACGTGAAGCAAGAGACGCAATTTCTGCCCGCTGCGCATGCCCCAGATGTCGAAAGCATGGTGGAGCAGGCGGCGGAAAGCGGCCTGTCGATGCGAAAGTGGCCCGCGCCGCTGCGCGCCCTCTGGCACGCCGAACTGCCGGGGCGTGGGCGGCAGGATCTGGCCTTCATCAACGCGTTCGGGCTGGTCGCGGTCCTCCTGTGCATTCCGCTCGATTACTCGGTCGGGCCGCAAACCTTCGAGACTGGGCTGATCCTGCGTCTGGGCATCGTGGTGCCCGCCTACCTGGTTGCGATCTATGCTGCGCTGCGCAGCGGCTGGCTGGTCCGCCGTCTCGCCTCGGTGGTACCACCCGCCTGTTTCGCGACCGTCGCGACCTTTCTCGGCGCGTTTCAGGCCGGCGAGGAGATGACCGCTTACGTGATGGGGGCGGCGCTGGTCGTTCTCATGGCGACAGCGATATTGCCGCTGCGCGCAGGGATGCTGGCGCTGATGCTCGGCCTGTCGCTGGCCGGCATGTGGACGGTGTGGGCAATGCTGCCCCTGTCCGTGCCCGTGACCCGGGAAAGCGGTGCGCTGCTGGCCTACCTGACGGTGACCATGCTGGTCGCGCTTGCGCTCCCGATCCGGACCGACCGGATGAAGGACCGCGCCTTCCTATACGACCTGCGCAGCCGTTTCGTGTCCGAACGGCTAGTGGCCGCGAACGCCCAGCTGCGCGAGCTCTCGCATCGGGACGACCTGACCGGCTTGCCCAATCGCCGCTATTTCCAGCGCATCTTCGGATCAGCGATGGAGGATTCGATACAGCGCGGCGACGGCCTCGCGGTGATGATGATCGACGTCGACCGGTTCAAGCACTTCAATGACAGCCACGGGCATCTCGCCGGCGACCGGGCGCTGCGGCAGGTGGCGGTCCAGCTGGAACAGCATTTCGCGGCGCCGGGGTGCACCGTGGCGCGCTATGGCGGGGAAGAATTCATCGCGCTGGTCGAACGGTGCGATGCCGCGCATGCCCTCGCGCTGGCGGAGACGGTGCGGCAGGCAGTGGAGGGGCGCCCCGTACTCACCGGGCAGGGTGCGAAGGTCCCGGTCACGCTGAGTATCGGTGTCGCCATGCGCGAGAGCGCAGACACGGCCCCCGGGGACCTTGTCGCGCGCGCCGACAGCGCGCTGTACGACGCGAAGGAGGCAGGCCGCAACCGTGTGCAGCTGGCGCGCAAGGCCTCGGATGGCGGCGCGCAAGAGGGCGGGTGTAGCCCGGCATAGCAGGCGTAGGCCGACACATCGCCGGGCGCGGTGCCTCAGCTCTGTCAGTTGCGCCAATCGCCGATACGCGCGGGTCAGTCCAGCTTCATCACCCAACCGTGCGGATCGGGCGCGGTGCCCATCTGTATACCGACCAGCCGGTTGCGCATCTTCTGGGTCAGCTGGCCGGTGCCGCCGCTGCCGATGGTGAAGGTGCCGTCCGGCCCGTTGACGCTGCCCACCGGGGTGACCACCGCCGCGGTGCCGCAGGCGAAGGTTTCGACCAGATCGCCCGTGGCCGCATCCGCGTGCCACTGGTCGATCGAATAGGGCTCCTCGCGCACCTGCAGGCCTTCGTCGCGCAGCATCTGGATCAGGCTGTCGCGGGTGATGCCGGGCAGGATCGTGCCCGTCAGCGGCGGAGTGATCGCGCTGCCATCCTTGAACACGAAGAACAGGTTCATGCCGCCCAGTTCCTCGATCCACTTCTTCTCGACTGCATCGAGGAAGACGGTCTGCTGGCAGCCCTGCTTCGTCCCTTCGGCCAGCGGCACGAGGCTGGCGGCGTAGTTGCCGCCGGTCTTGGCCGCGCCGGTGCCACCGGGCGCCGCGCGCGTGTGGTTGCGGCTGACCCACACGTCGACCGGCTTCACGCCCGACTTGAAATAGCTGCCCACCGGGCTGGCGATCAGGCAATAGAGATATTGCCGCGCCGGACGCACGCCGAGAAAGGCTTCGGTGGCGAACATGAAGGGCCGCAGGTACAGCGATCCGCCTTCGACCGTGGGCATCCAGTCGCGGTCCTTGGCGACCAACTGGCGGATCGATTCAAGGAACAGCTCCTCGGGTAGCTCGGGCATCGCCATCCGGCGCCCGCTGGCGTTGAGGCGGCGTGCGTTCTGTTCGGGCCGGAACAGCGCGACCGAGCCGTCGTCCCACCGGTAGGCCTTCATGCCTTCGAAGATTTCCTGCGCGTAGTGCAGCACGGCGGCCGCCGGATCGAGCGCGATGGGTTCGCGCGGGCACAGCTTCGCATCGTGCCAGCCGTCTTCGCCGTGCTCCACCCGGTCGGCATCGAAGGCAATAGTCACCATGTGATCGGTGAACAGCGACCCGAATCCGGGGTCCGCCAGCGCCTGGTCGCGCGTTTCGGACGGCACCGGCGCGGTGTGGGGCAGGTGGGCGAAATCGATCATCGGCGCGTCGGCCATAGGGCAGTGGTCTCCTTGCCGCAGGCGGTTATGCCCGCGCGGCGCGCGGGGCAAGACCTTCCGAAAAAAATTTCACGACTGAGGCAAGAAACTTTTCATAAATTACGCACCAGCGCCAAATGAAAAGGGCAGCCTCTGCCCGCCAAGGTGGCTGGGGTCGAGACTGCCCTTTCATGGTCAGCGGCCAGGAAGTGCCGCCCACGAAGCCTCTAAGGGTATGCGACTTTACCGATAGTGCCTCGCGCGGAAACTTGCCGACCTCTCTGCTGAACCATGAGACATCGGATCACCTCCTTTCGCGCTTTTAGCCAAGACCCGCACCGTATCACCGGGGGCCGAGAAGCGTCGTGCACCGCCGCTCTCAGGTACTGTTTTGAGTCATGTGATTCGCCAGCACAAGCCTTGTAAATATGTTTTTCCCCGTCATACTTGTGCGCTCGCGAAAAGAACGGCGACGCAGCGTAAACCGCGCCGGCCGGACACGGATTTCGCCTTCCTGAATCGATGGTCTTTGCGCGCTGCTACGCCGCCTACCGGCAATCCTCGATCACGCGTGTCACCTCGGCCCAGGCGGGCACGTAGAGGCCGGGTTCGCCCTCCACTTCGACCGCAAAGCGCCCGCGCGTGATCGCCATCGCGTCGAGCAGCGGGTCGCGCGCGTCCAGCGTGGCCAGAACCCGCGCGGGCGAGCCCGAGGCGGGTTTCGCCATCATCGGGCGGGAGGTGGTCTCTGTGCTGATCCGCATCGCGACCTCGCCCTGCTTGGCAGCCGACGTCGCGCGCACGATGCCGACCTTGCGGGTAGACCGCTCGCACACGATGGCGAGTTTGGTCGCGCCCGGATTACCGAACACCGCGAGCGTTTCGCCAGGCTCGACCAGATAGCTCCAGTCGCCCGGCGTCTGCGGGCGGTCGATCCAGTTTTCCGCGGGCGGCGGCACGGGCTGCGGCGTGGGTGCCGGGGGTGGCGGCGGAGCAGGCGCAGGGGCGGGCGGCGGTGGCTCGGGCGTCTGGCAGCAGGTCACCGCCAGCAGCGACAAGGCGAGGGCGATACGGGCGGGGGAAAAGACGCGAGGTTTGCTCATGCCCCTGATAATGCGCTTGGACGCCGCACGGGTCCATGATTATCACGCGCGCCATGGCGAAGAAGATGCGTGTCGATCAGCTGCTGGTGGCCCGGGGCCTTGCGGAGAGCCGCGCACGCGCGCAGGCGCTGGTGATGGCGGGCGTGGTGTTTGCGGGCGAGACCAAGATCGCCAAGCCCGGCCAGCCGATAGCCGAAGACGTAGAGCTGGAGGTGCGCGGGCGCGATCACCCCTGGGTCAGCCGCGGCGGTATGAAACTGGCCCACGCGCTCGACGCGTTCGATCTCGACCCGACCGGCGTCATCGCGATGGATATCGGCAGCTCGACCGGCGGGTTTACCGATGTGCTGCTGCAACGCGGCGCGGTGCGTGTGTTCGCGGTCGACAGCGGGACCAACCAGCTCGCGTGGAAGCTGCGGCAGGACAGCCGCGTGACCGTGCTGGAACAGACATCCGCGCGAATCCTGACGCCCCAGCTGATCGATGCGCCGTGCGGCTGGGTGGTGTGCGATGCCAGCTTCATCGGCATGGCCAAGGTGCTCGAACGGCCGCTGGAGCTGGCCGCACCGCAATGCCGCCTCGTTTCCCTCATCAAACCGCAGTTCGAGGTCGGGCGCGAGGAAGTGGGCAAGGGCGGCGTGGTGCGCGACCCGGCGCTGCATGCGCGCGTGTGCGACGAGGCGCGCGAGTGGCTCGAATCGAGCGGCTGGCAGGTGCAGGGAATCGTCGAAAGCCCGATCACCGGGCCCAAGGGCAATGTCGAGTTCCTGATCAGCGCATCGCGCGGTTAATGGTAAACGGACCCCGCGTGCCAATTCGGTATAATGTCTGCAACTTGCTTGTTGTTAAGGTATACGCCCGCCAAGGCGAATCGCAGATATTCCCCGTTTGGAGGTTTGATGACCACGCTGGCCTCACGCGCGCAGCTGCGCGCTAGCTTTATCCGCTGGGCGCTGTTCTGCGTCCCTGCAATCGTTCTGCTCGGCTTCCTGTCGGGCCAGCTGGCCGGCACGGGGGAGGGCGATCCGTGGTTCGCCGCGCTGGCCAAGCCCGAATTCTATCCCGACGCCAGCCTGTTCCCGATCGTGTGGGGCATCCTCTACGTGATGATGGGCCTCGCCTTCGCGCTGGTCTGTTCGGCCTGGGGCGCGAAGGGGCGCGGCATTGCGATCGCCGCCTTCGTCGTCCAGTTCGCGCTCAACCTTGCATGGACCCCGCTGTTTTTCGGCCAGCACGAGATCACCTATGCGCTGATCGTGATCGTCGCGATGGCGGTGATGATCCTGATCACCATGATCCTGTTCTTCCGGGTGCGGAAGATGGCGACGCTGCTGCTGGTGCCCTATCTCGCGTGGGCGATCTTCGCGGCCTTCCTCAATTACGAGATACTTGAGCTCAATCCCGATGCCGACGGCGCGGACACCACCGGCGCGATCCAGCGGATAGATTTGTAAGCGTGCACGCGCCAGACTCTGGACAAAGCGGGGCGGGGAGGCCATCTCTCGCCCCATGCAGAGCCAGAACCCCATGATCGCCGATTTCGTGAAGCTGGTGAACGGTGCCGCGGGCACCTTTGCCGGGATGACCCGCGAGGCGCAGCAGAGCGCGCGCGAGCGGATCAAGGAAACGGTCGGCGGGCTCGACTTCGTCAGCCGCGAAGAGTTCGAGGCGGTCAAGGCGATGGCAGCCAAGGCCCGCGAAGAGAACGAGGCGCTGGCAAAGCGGCTCGATGCGCTGGAAGGCAAGGGCAAGTAACTCCGCCCGCTGGCGGTAAAGCACCGCCTTTGCATCGAAATCTATGAAATGATGGATCGGGCGCGCCCGGTCTTTGCGTGCGTTCTCTCGCTGCAAGAGAGGTCTGCCCGCCATGTTCACACAACTCGATCCGCCGATCCCGCTGCATGTCCTGGGCAAGGGAGACGGCCATGCGCTGGGCGTCATCGACTACGGACAGGAACACAACCTGCTGTGGGTGACCGCGATCGACGCCACCGGAGAAATCTGGTGCGCGCCCAATCCCGAAGTGCGGATGCAGGCCAACTGGTCGATCGGCCGCGCGCGCTCGATGGCGGTCAAGGCATCGAAGGAAGCGATGGCGGGGTAGATTGCGCCCGGCTTCGCGGACTGCTTAGCACGTTGCCATGCAGCTGAAGGCCCCCGCCATCGTCCTCGCCGCCCGCCCGCATGGCGAGAATGCCGTGATCCTGCGTGCGTTGACGAGCGAGGAGGGGATGATTGCGGCCTATGTCGCGGGCGGGCGGGGGCGGCGGCTGCGGCCGGTGGTGATCCCCGGAAACACGGTGGAGGCGGATATCCGCGCGCGCTCGGCCAGCCAGCTGCCCTTCGGCAAGGTCGAGCTGGTGACCAGCCGCGCGCCGTGGCTGAACGAGCCGCTGCCCGCCGCCGCAATCTTGTGGGTCACCGCGCTCACCGCGTCCGCGCTGCCCGAGCGTAATCCCTATCCCCGGCTGTACGAGGCGCTGGACGGCCTTCTCGACGCGATCTGCCATGCGCCCTCGGCGCGCGGCTGGGCGCCCGCGTTGCTATCCTACGAAGCGCTGCTGCTGCGCGATCTGGGCTATGGCGGGATGAAGCCCGAGGCGGGCGACCTGCCGCAAACGCTCGCCGCGCTGGGCGCAATCGGCTCCGCACTGGAGCGCTACCTGCTTGCCGACCGACATGGCGATGCTATGGCCGCGCGCGGTCGGCTGCTCGAACGGCTGGCCCGGATTGCCTGACGGAACACGGGATTTGTGGGAGCGGGAGCAGGTGCTGGAAATCGCGGTTATCCTGCCCACGCTCAACGAGCGCGAAAATATCGCGCCGCTGCTCGAAAAGCTCGACGCGGCGCTCCCGGGCCTCGCGTGGGAAGCGATCTTCGTCGACGATGACAGCACAGACGGCACCGCCGATGCGCTGCGCGAGATCGCGCAAACCGACCCGCACGTGCGCGTGCTCCAGCGGATCGGGCGGCGCGGGCTTGCCTCGGCGGTGATCGAGGGCGCGTGCGCCACCGCCGCGCCCGTGGTCGCGGTGATGGATGCCGACCTGCAGCACGACCCCGAACTGATCCCGCACATGCTGGAACGGCTGCGCAGCGGCGCGGCGGACCTGGTGGTTGCCTCGCGCTTCGCCGAGGGGGCGAGCGCGAATGGTTTGCCCAGCGCGCGGCGCGAACGCGGGTCGCGGCTGGCGAACCGGCTCGCCCGGATGCTGACCGGGGTCGAGCTGAGCGATCCGATGAGCGGGTTCTTTGTGATCGACACGGCCCGCCTGCGCGCGCTCGCCCCGCGCCTTTCGGGAATCGGGTTCAAGGTGCTGCTCGACATCCTGTCCGCCTCGCTCGAGCGGCTGCGCGTGGTCGAGGTGCCGATGCAGTTCGGGGAACGGCGCAGCGGTGAAAGCAAGCTCGACCGCGCGGTGGCCTTCGAATTCCTGGTGGGGCTCTACGAGCGCTATCTCGGGCAGATCGTCCCGACGCGCTTCATGCTGTTCGGCACGGTCGGCGGCGTGGGCGTGCTCGTCCACATGAGCGTGTTGGCGCTGTTCTATCCCGGCATGACCGCGACCTTCTGGAAGGCGCAGGCGCTGGCGACCTTTGCCGCGATGAGCTTCAATTTCTGGCTCAACAACTGGCTGACCTATCGCGACAAGCGGTTGAGGAGCGTGGCCGGGCTGCTGCGCGGCTGGGCGGTGTTCTGCGCCGCGTGCGCGGTGGGCGCGCTGGCCAATGTGGCGTTCGCAAGCTTCCTGCAGCTGCGCGGGCTCAATTGGGTGCTGGCGGCGCTGGCAGGCATAGTGGTCGGCGCGGTGTGGAATTACGCGCTGTCCAACCGGTTTGTGTGGGGGCGGGTTTAGCATTCGGTCCATCTCTCCCCGCCCTTGGGGGAGGGGCCGGGGGTGGGGGTTCCGCGCCTGCGGATCGCCTTGGCCAGGCCTCCAGCGCCGAACACCCCCACCCAACCTCCCCCTCAAGGGGGAGGAGAATGAGGACCTAACGCCACCCGTCCAGCCACATCCACCGGTTGAACGCCTGTTCGCCCGACAGCTCCGCCGCGCCCAGGATCGGGTAGAAATAGACGAACACCCCCACGCTGCCCGCCAGCACCGCCCAGTAGGCCCAGCCGAAGCCCGTCGCGCGCAGCCGCGCGAGCAGCAGCGCGAGGCAGGCGAGCAGGAAGCAGCTGGGCAGGAAGTAGTGGTAGTAGAACTGGATCGGCTTGGCCGCGATAATCCAGAACCCGATGCTCGCCGCATACAGTGTCACCGCGAAACCCGCGTCGGCCCGGCGGTGGAACAGCGCGACGAAGGCGCACCACGCGGCTCCGATCAGCCCCAGTCCCATGGTCAGCGGATTGCCGATCAGCATCACCCCGCGCTGCGCGCCGTCGGTCACCTCGTAGAGATACCAGATCGCGCGGCTGTTCAGCACCCACTGGTCCCAGGTCGACTGGTAGGGGTGCGCCTGCTTCACGCTTTCCTGAAGTTCGAGCATGTGCAGATGCGCGCCGAACAGGTCCATCCCTGCAAACGGGCCGTTCTCCACCTGGAAGGCGGGCCAGAAGGTCGCCGAATAGACCGCCAGCGGCAGCACGCCGAGCCACAGCGCCGCCTCGACCAGCGAGACCCCGCGCATCGGGCTTGCGTCCCCGTCGGTGAAACGGGCGCGCGAACCGCCTGCATGGATCCGCATCGCGAGGAAGAACAGGCCCAGCAGCGGTGCGAGCGGCACCCCGTTCCACTTGGATGCCATCGCCAGGCCGAGCGCGATCCCGCTCGCGATCAGGTCCAGCCGCGCGCGGACCCCGCCGCGCTGGCGGCACGCGCTCGCGAACAGCCACAGCGCGGTGAGGAAGAAGGCGACCATAAAGATGTCGAGCATCGCGATCTGGGCGTGGACGAACAGCAGGAAGCCGGTCGCCAGCAGCACGCCATAGGCCAGCGTCGCGTCGCGGCTGTGGCTCGCGTGCCACAGCGCGCGCATCCCGGCGAACAGCGCGAGCGTGCCTGCCAGCGCGCAGAATATCCTCCAGCCCCAGGGATTGTCGCCCAGCAGCCAGATCCCGGCGGCGATGATCTCCTTGCCCAGCGGCGGGTGTTCGGGGTTGCGATAGTCGAACCCGGTCAGCAGCTCGCGCGCGGCGGGAAGGTAATGGATTTCATCGAAGTAAGGCCCGCTCGGCAACCACAGCCGCCACAGGCACAGCAGCGCAAAGCCCAGCGTCAGGCCGAGACAGGCCAGCAAGGGGTCGTCGCTTGCAGGAACGCGTGTTGCGTGCGCTCGGGTCATTGCAAACCAAGCGATACGGGCGAGGAGGCACGCGGACAAGCAGGCGGATAATGATCGCGGCCCCCGCGTTGCCGATTGGCCACGCAGTGTGGCTTGGCTGCCGACAAGCAATTTCCTTTTGCCCGCACGCGCGCGCGGGCCTAGCCGGTGGCACCATGAAGAAGACCACCGGAATGGATCGCACCGTCACCTCCAAGTGGCGCCCTGCAACACAGGCCGTGCGCGGCGGCACCTGGCGCTCCGAGCATGGCGAGACGAGCGAGGCGCTGTTCCTCACCTCGGGCTATAGCTACGACAACGCAGCCGAAGTCGCGGCGCGGTTTGCGGGCGAGGCGGAGGGGATGACCTATTCGCGCCTCCAGAACCCGACCGTCGCCATGCTCGAAGAACGCATCGCCCTGATGGAGGGCGCCGAGGCGTGCCGCGTGCAGGCGAGCGGCATGGCCGCGATGACCGCCGCGCTGCTGTGCCAGCTGTCCGCCGGCGACCACTGCGTGGCCGCGCGCGCCGCGTTCGGGAGCTGTCGCTGGCTCGTCGATCACCTGCTGCCCCGCTTCGGGATCGAGACGAGCGTGATCGACAGCGCGGACAACGACGCGTGGGAGGCTGCGATCCGGCCCAACACCAAGGTCTTCTTCTTCGAAACGCCTGCCAACCCGACGCTCGACGTGGTCGATCTGGAGCACGTCTGCGCGCTGGCCAAGGCGCGCGGCATCACCACCGTGGTCGACAACGCCTTCGCCTCGCCCGCGCTTCAGCGGCCGATGGAATTCGGCGCGGATGTGGTGGCGTACAGCGCGACCAAGCTGATGGACGGGCAGGGCCGCGTGCTTGCGGGCGCGGTGTGCGGCACCAAGCAATGGATCGACGAGGTGCTGTTGCCCTTCCAGCGCAACACCGGGCCCAACCTCTCGCCGTTCAACGCCTGGGTGGTGCTGAAGGGTCTGGAGACGCTCGACCTGCGCGCCCACCGGCAAAGCCAGAACGCGGTCGCGCTGGGCACGATGATGGAGCCGCGCGTGCCGCGCATGCTCCACCCCGGGCTGCCGAGCCACCCGCGCCACGCGCTTGCGCTCAAACAGATGCGCGCCACCGGGCCGATCTTCGCCTTCGATCTGGGCAGCCGCGAGAAGGCGCACGCGCTGCTCGACGCGCTGGAGCTGGTCGACCTGTCGAACAATATCGGCGACTCGCGCAGCCTCGCCTGCCACCCGGCGAGCACGACCCATGCGAGCATGAGCGAGGAGGCCCGCGCCGAAATGGGCGTGACCGAGGGGCTGGTGCGGATCAATGTCGGGCTGGAGGACATCGAGGACCTGCGCGAGGATATCGACCAAGCTCTCAGCGCGGCGGGGTTCTAGCGGGGCCGGCAGCAAGGGACCCGATTTCCGACATTGGACATTAGCGGGAGCGCAGTGAGCTCTGCGCCCTCGTATTGGTCATTCGCGGTGAATTTCTGGAGACCCGGGACCGGTCGTTCGATTACACGTCGCCGGTGTGGTCTTAAACGACCCAGTCTGGGCAAAGCCCCAAATGACGGAAGCCGAGTTTCGACAGGACTGGCCACTCGGGGCCGTCCACACCCCGGCCCGAACCGCATGTGCGCATGATAATTGGCGAGGCTCGAGGCGCGACGTTCAGCTCCGGCGCGAACACGTATCACCAATGTGCCGCACGATTTCGCGACTTCGCGACCGCGTCACGCTTCCGGTCCCGCAACGCGCAGAGCGAAATCACCCTTGGCGCGAGTGCCGAACGCGCTATGGTGCGTTCGCGAACAAACGCGCAATCGAGCTTGGTGAACGGGAAACCGGTGCAAATCCGGTACTGACCTCGCAACGGTAATCGAGTGATTTGCAGCAATATGTCACTGTCCTGAGGGATGGGAAGGCGTTGCCGATCGAAACTCGTGAAGTCCGGAGACCGGCCACTCGAACCTGATACAATCACCGTCCGGGGACTGGCGGCTAATGGAACTGGTGCCATGAACCACCACTTGAAGAACGGCCTTCTGGCCGCATCGCTCGCGCTCGCGGGCATATTATCCCACGCTCTGCCGCACCCTATGGGTGTATCGACCGTCGGTGCGATCGGCATGGTTGCGGCAGCTTTCCTGCCCCGCAAATTGATGCTCGTACCCGTATTGGCGACCATTTTCCTCATCGACGCAATCAACGGTTTTTACGGTCTTCTGGCGATGAGCTTTGTCTATGTCGGGCACCTCGTCGCGGCGGTGGCGGTCCGCCCTGTACTGGGCAAGATCGGGGTCAGCTCGGTAGGCCTGGCCGCGATCTGCAGTGCCGTCGTTTTCTACCTGATCTCCAACCTCACGCCGATGGCCATGGGGTTCTTTCCGAACACCCTGGAAGGCTGGATGGCCTGCTATTTCGCGGGCCTGCCGTTTCTGCTCAAGGGCATACTCGCCAATGCGGTGTATGGTGGAGTGGCGTTCGGTGTCATTGCGTTGACGGGAGCATTCGATGCGGATCGTTTCTCTGCTGCCCAGCGCCACTGACATTGTCGTTGCGCTCGGCGCGGCGGACAATCTTGTCGGAGTAAGTCACAGCTGCTCGGGCGAATGGGATCACCTGCCCAAGCTGACCAGTACCTGGATCGACACCAAGGCATCGGCGGCACAAATCGACCGCCAGGTCAGCACCGCGACACGGCCGCTCTACGAGCTGGACATCGCCACGCTGGAGAGGCTGGCGCCCGATGTCGTCGTGAGCCAGTCGCTTTGCGATGTGTGTGCGGTGCCCGCTGGCGATGTGCAGGAGGCCGTGCTGTCGCTGCCGAGCAGCCCGCGTCTGGTCGATCTGTCGCCTTACACCCTGGCCGATGTGCCGCTGTGTTTCGACCAGGTGGGCAATGCCATCGGGCGGGAGCGCGCTGCCGCCGATCTTCGCCGGAAATGGGACGCGACGCTGGCCGAATACCGGGGCCGCCATGCCGGGAGCGATCTGCGCGTGGTGTTTCTCGACTGGCTCGATCCGCCATTCGTCGCCGGTCACTGGGTGCCGGACATGATCGAGGCTCTGGGCATGACCTGCCTGCTGGGCAAAAGCGGCGAACCATCCTTCAAGGTCGAGTGGGATCGGGTCGCGCAGGCCGCGCCGGATATCGTCATCGTCGCATGCTGCGGAATGGACGAAGATCGCGCAAAGGCTGATGCAGTACCGCTCGATTGCCCGGTGTTGTTTCTCGACGGGCATATGCATTTCAGCCGCCCCAGTCCCGCCTTGCTGCCCAGCATGGCCATGCTGTCGGATGCGGTGGCGGAGTTCGTGGAACTTGTCTGAGCCGAGCTATTGGGAATTGCATGAGGCCGCCTGCGCGCGCGGGGACTTCACCTATACTGATCCCGATACCGGCTACGTGGTGTTCACCCGCCTTGGCCTGTTACAGCGCGAACGGTGCTGCGGTGCCGGATGCCGCCATTGCCCGTTCGATCATGATGGAGTGAAACTCGCGACGCGGGCGCGAAAGATACAACAAGCCGCATGGCTGACGGATGCGCCCGAGCGTCTGGATGCTGCGGTGTCGCTGCTGTTCTGGAGCGGTGGGAAGGACAGCTATCTGGCCTTCCGCGCCCTGCAACTGGCGGGTCATGCGAATATCGTATTACTGACCACTTTCGATGCGCACAGCCGAACCATCGCGCATCAAGAATTTGCGATCGACGTGGTGGTCGAACAGGCCGCGCATCTCGATATGCCGCTGATCGGCGTACCGCTTCATCCCGGTGCGGATTACGTCGAGCAGATTGCCGCCGCGCTCGATCTGGTGCCCGGTTGCCAACGCCTTTGCTTCGGCGATCTCCATCTGGCGCATATTCGCGAATGGCGCGAACAGGCCTTTGCCGATCATTCACGCACAGCGGATTTGGATTTGGTTTTCCCGCTATGGAATGCGGATTACGACACGCTGCTGGCCGATCTGAATGCGTCGGGCGCGACCAGCGTGGTCAGCGCGGTCGCCCCCGATCTGTCGCAGATCGCGGTGGGTGAGGTGTTCGATGCCGGGCTGCAGGCGCGGCTACCCGCTCACGTCGATCCGTTCGGCGAGAATGGCGAATTCCACACACGCATAACGTGGCCGCCATCCCCGCCGAAACCGGATTGCCTCTAATCCGTCAGAACCGCGCGCGGGCACCGATGAACACGGATCGTCCCGGCGTCTCGAAGCTGAACACGTCCTCGTAATCCTCATTCGCCAGATTTTCGATCCGACCGAACAGATCGACATGATCGTTCAGCTTCACGTCGGCATTCAGATTGACGAGCACATAGTCATCGAGCCGCACGAGTACGGGGACAAAGGATGGATCGGTAAAGGCATTGTCGCCCGTTTCGCCATTATAGCGCGCCACCAGTGTCACCCCGCCAGCATCGGCCGGCGCACGCCAGTCGACCGCGACGCTGCCCATGTGCTCCGGTCGGCGGATTTCCCGAACTCCGTCTTCGCGCGCATTCAGATAGGTGTAGGACGCATTCACGCTCCAGGCCTGGCCGACGCGCACTTGTGCGAAGGCTTCGACGCCGTTCTGCGTCGACACAGTGTCTCGATTGGCGGAGGTGGCGATGAAGGTGGGCGCCGGGTAAGTGGTGTATATCTCACTTTCCAGATCGCTTTCGAAATACGTCACGCCCAGCTTCGCAGCGCCGTCGGCAAGCTCCTGCTCCACGCCAACTTCCCAGCCCTCCGACCGCTCGGGTTTCAGGTCGGGATTGCCGATATAGCGCCCGTCGGAATAGCCGAACAGTTCGTAGAAACTGGGGTTCTTGACGCCCGACCCGGCCGCCGCGCGCAGCCTTGTGCCAGTGGCAAGTCGGTAGCTCGCTTGAAGGCGGTAGGTCGTGCTGTCGGCAAAGCGGTCGTTCTCGTCCCGGCGGATGGATGCACCGATACTGGCATTGTCGCCGATCAAGGCATCATATTGGGCGACCAAACCTAGATTATCGATGCGGCGCTCGCCCGAAAATGCGAACCCGGACGGGTCGGTATTGCGGAACCGGTCACGTTTCACATCCAGCGCGCCGGTCAGGCGGTGCTGCACGCCTGAAGTATCGAAACGGAAGGTCGTTTCATACGACCCTTTGAGGCGCTGGCCTTCATTGCCGAAATCTCGCGCACCTGCGTCGAAACCATTGCGCGAGGTATCGACGAACTGCCCAGTCAGGGCATGGGTCCAGCGACCATCCAGCAAGTCGAGCTCTGCGCGCAGCAGGCCGTAAAAGGCCTCGTTTTCGACCTCGCTTCCGGGCGTGTCGATCTGATAGCCGAATGTTGGGCTGAACGGGTCATTATCGCTGTCGTTTGTCTCTACCTCGCTGCGAGAATAGCGCGCAACGCCGGTCAGCCGGAAAGCCTCGCTCGGGATCCAGGTGGATTTCAACGAGAGCGCTCCGGTATCGTTTGCGAGATCGCGTGTTCCATTGCGGGCATCGGGCGTTCCATCAGTGGTGTTGAGCGTGGCCGACAGCGCGTAATCGACGGTTCCTGATACGCCTGCCAATCGCGCAGCGGCATTGACCGTGCCGAAGGATCCCGCTTCGATCCGGCCGCTGACGCCGGGCGCTTCGCGGCCCGTCAACGTAATGTACTGGATTACCCCGCCGATCGCATCGGAGCCGTAGATCGCGCTCTGCTGCCCCCGCAGCACCTCGATCCGCGCCGCATCATCGGCGACCAATCCGCTGAAATCGAACTCACCGACGAAGGGGTCGGACACCTCGATCCCATCGATCAATACCAGCGTGTGATTGGCTTCCGCGCCTCTGATACGAATCTGCGTCTGGCCGGGCACGTGGCCGACCGCGATGCCGGGCACATCGCGCAGCACATCTGAGACTTGCCGCACCTGCCGGCGTTCGAGAATGGTCTCATCAAGCACCGTAACCGAACTTCCAATGCGATCGGCGGGCAAGGGATCGGCAGAGCGGGTGCCCGTGACCACGAGGGGCCGGGTATCGGCAGTATCGGAATCAGTTTCGGTGTCGGGGGTTACTTGAGCGCAAAGGACGCCCGGTACGGCGGCGGTGGCGAGCAAAAAGCTACGCAAGACAGTAGTCATCAGTATCTATCCCAGGCGTCGAGCAACAAGGCCGGGGCGTCCGCGCGAACGGTCGGGATGGCTGGCAAGCGGACGCAAGGGCGCCAGCCGGGCCAATCCCGATGCGGCCCCAGCCGCTAATCGTCGCTCAGACGAAAGGGTTCGCGCCCGGCCAATCCCATGAGCCAAGCAAGAGCGACCCGCATCGGTCGGTCTCCTGGCTCACGGGTCGACGCTGGAGGCACACCTTCCCAGGCTTTCCGTTTAGGACGGAATCGCCCAGTGGCTGCGACCCCTTTAGAGGGGCCGCTGATGCTTCTCGCTCACCGCTTACAGTTGCAGGGACAGCCTCAGATTAGAGCACGACATGCTCGCACTGTGTTCCCGTTACCGATGCGAATGTCGGCGATCGAAAACCGCCAACGCACGGTCGTCTAGGTTTGCAAGCAGCGCGGTTCAACCTAGAATTTCTTCAAACGACACGGTGCTTCTCGATTGATTGAAATAAGGCGGCTTCCCGAAAGTCTAGACTTTCACCATGAGCTTGCCGGTATTGCCGCCGGTGTAGAGCAAATTGAGCGCTTTGGGTGCAGCTTCCAATCCCTCGACAATATGGAGCGGCATGGTCAGCCTGCTTTGGGCGAGCCAGCCGGCAAGCGCGGCCATTGCGTCAGGGAACCGGTCTTCATGGTCGAGGATGACGAAACCGCGAACAGTAAGCCGACGCATGATGAGATTGCGGAACATGTAGGGCCCAGGGACTGGCTCCTTGGTGTTGTAGGAGGAGATCAACCCGCAGATCACGACATGGCCGAAATCCTTCATGTGGACGAGCGAGGCGTCGAGAATTTCGCCGCCGACATTCTCGAAACACAGATCGATGCCCCCGGGGCAGAGAGCGCCGAGCCGCTCGGTCACGTCTTCGCTTTTGTAGTTGATCGCCGCATCGAAGCCGAGGTCGTCGGTCAGCATCGCACATTTGTCGTCGCTGCCGGCAATGCCGATGACCGTGCAGCCCTCGTTCTTTGCGATCTGACCGACCATTGTCCCGACGGCCCCGGCAGCACCGCTGACGACGACCGTGTCACCTTTCTTAAGGTTGCCGATATCGTGCAGGCCAACATATGCCGTCGGCCCGGCGACGCTGAGGACGGCAAAGGCTTCGGCGAGATCGATCCCGTCGAGCGGAGGGAACACCGAAAATCCTGTGCCATCCGTGACGATATAGTCGGACCAGCTGTGTAGCCCTGCCGCATAGGCACCGACCGGGAAGTCCGGGTTCTCGCTCTCGACAATCTCGCCGAACACGAATCCGCGCATCGGTTCTCCGATGTGGACGGGCTCCATATAAATGTCCCAGTCGCTGAGCCAGACTCGGTTGGTGGCATCGAGCGACAGGTAAAGCGTGCGAAACAGGAACTGGCCCTCTTCGAGCGCGGGGATCGGCTCTTCGCGCAGGACGAGCGTATCGTCTTCGATCATTTCGGTAGGGCGCTCATTGAAATACCAGCGTCTGGCCATCATTCCGCTCATCCTTGCTCTCCCGATCATGTCGGACCGCCGCAGCGCCCGGTTTTGTTTTCATACAAGGTAACGACGCAAGCTCCGCCAAGCCCGATGTTGTGCTGAAGAGCGATGCGCGCGCCGCCGACCTGCCGTACCCCGGCACCGCCGCGCAATTGCGTAATCAGCTCGAAACATTGGGCAAGGCCAGTGGCACCGAGCGGGTGGCCCTTTGAGAGCAATCCGCCTGAAGGATTGGTCACCACTTTCCCGCCGTAAGAGTTGTCGCCATCGCGAATGAACCGTTCCGCCGTGCCCGTGCCGGTCAGCCCCAGTGCCTCATAGCTGAGCAGCTCGTTGACGGTGAAACAGTCATGCAGTTCGACGACATCCAGATCTTCTGCGCCGACCCCGGCCTGCTCGTAAACCTGGGCGGCGGCATTGCGGGACATGGTCGCTCCCACGGTAGCGGCGAGATTTTCGCCATCGAAGGAGTCCGGTCGATCGGTGGTCATTGCTTGGGCGGCGATGACGATTGCGCTGTCGATCCCGTTCTTCGCCGCGAAAGCCTCGCTGCAAAGGATGGCGGCAGCGGCTCCGCAGGTCGGCGGGCAGCATTGGAGCCGGGTGAGGGGGCCATACATGTGAGGGGATTCCAGGATCGCGTCGGCTGACAATGCCTCCCGGAAAACGGCGCGCGGGTTATGCGCGGCGTGGCGCCGCGCCTTTTCCGCGATCAGCGCGAAGGTGCGGTCATCAACCCCGTAGCGCTCCTGATACTCCAGGCCGGCCCCGCCAAACAGCCGCAGCGCCATCGGGCTATTGGATGCCCCCAGACGGGCCTCGCACGTATCGAGAAAGTCGCCCAACGGGTCGGGTCGGTCGTCATAGACGCTGGCGATGGCGCCGCGCTTCATCTGTTCAAAACCGAGTGCAATAACGCAGTCAGCCGCCCCACTCTCGATCGCCTGACGCGCGAGCCAAAGAGCGCTCGAGCCGCTCGCGCAATTATTGTTCACGTTGATAATTGGAATACCGCTCAAGCCGCTCGGATAGAGCGCGGCCTGGCCGGAGGTGCTGTCGCCATACACATAGCCGGCGTAGGCTTGCTCGATAGCCGAATATCCGATGCCGGCGTCCGCTAGTACCTCGGATACCGCGTCCGTTGCCATGACCCGATAATTCCGGGCTTTGCTCGGCGTCGCAAATGGGGTCATCGCCACACCGGCAATGATCACGGACCCGGACATGTTTCTCTCCCAAAGATTCTAGCGGCCTTTTGCATGACCTTGCCTGCTGACTGTGAGCGCGCCTAAGCCATCACACCACCCAAAAGGGTGGGGCAGTGGGCGGTCCAATCATTAAATGGGTAGGAACGAGGACAGGAACGGCCGGGACAGGCCGGAAATGGAGAGGTGGCAGGTGGATCTGCGGCGTGAGAGCCTTCTCGATCGTATCCAGTCGAGCAGCGCGCAGCTGATCCTCGCGCAGGCGCCTGCTGGCTACGGAAAATCATCCCTATTGCGTCAATTGGCCGCGGCAGAAGTGGAGGCCGGTGGACGCGTCGGCTGGATTACGCCGGTGTCTCAGGATGGCGACCTGTCGCGCTTCGTGCAGATGTTTATCGGCACGTGCGAGCGCCTGATCGAGGAGACCGGGGGCAAGCTGAGGAGAACCAGCCGCGACATCCCGGCATTGATATCCGCAATCAACGGCCCCGCTCTCCTGCTGCTGGACGAGTATGACCAGTTTTCCCATGGGCAAGCCGATGCTCTGCTGCGCCAGATTATCGCGCAGTTGCCGCCAGGAAAGCGCATCGCGGTTGCCACGCGCTCCGTGCCAGACATCTCAAGCGCCCGGCTCAAGCTTGCCGGACGCGCTATCGTTCTCGGCAGCGTCGATTTGCGCTTCGATCTGGGGGAGTCCTATCAATTTCTGTCGGAACGCTGCCGCTTGGGGCTCGAAGAGGTGCGCGAGCTGCATGGCCGAATCGATGGGTGGCCAGCCGCGTTGCAGTTTATCAATCTTTCGCTCGCGTCTCAGAAACAGGGTGCGGCCAAGGCGCTGAGAAGCGGGATGACGCAGGAGGTTGTCGACTATCTGGCGCAGGAAGTCTTTTTTCTTCAGGACGTGGAGACCCGGGAGGCGTTGCTCAGCATCTGTCTCGCCGACCGCCTGTGCGCGGAACTGGTGGATCACAAGCTGGGCGGAACGGACGGCCGCGCCCTTCTGACAAGGCTATCCGACGCAGGACTGTTCCTAGATCCCGTAGACGGCGACAGACACTGGTTCCGGTTTCACCCGCTTTTCGGCGATTTCCTCCGCACGCAAGTCACGCAAGTCAGTAGCCCCCAGGCCCTGACCGAGCGCCATGTGAGGATTGCAGATTGGTTCGCGGGGCAAGACATGCGCGAGGTCGCCATCAGCCACTATCTTGCCGCAGGTCGACATGAGAGCGCGGCTGCGTGCCTTGAAGAAGTTGCGGATCAACTGGTGCGAGAAGAGCGACTGGGGCTCTTGGTGTCCCTGCTGGAACAGCTCGACCAGCAGGCTCTACAGAATAGCGCCAGCCTGCTCGACGCGGCGGTCATCGCCTATGGCTTCCGCCGTCAGTTCGCCAAGGCCCATCGATTGCTGAACTATTGCGAGGCATCGCTGGCGCAAGGTGATCGCGATACCGTGGCCGCCGCAGAACTTGAGGTTCGTCGCTGTTTCGTCCTTGCCGCCGAAGACCGGGTGGTCGAGATGGGCGAGCGCGCCCGCGATGCCGAGAAATGGCTGAGCGACGACCAGTCTTTTTCCAAGGCGGTTGCCTTTAATGCATACGCCTTCTGGCTTGGCGCGCAGAGCCAGTTCCCCGAAGCGCACGAATTGCTGCTACGCGCCCGCCCGCTCCACCAAAAGGCGCGCAACTATTTCGGCCGCTCCTATGCGAACTCGATCCATGCGAGCCTGAAGATCTCGCAAGGATTATTGGGTGAGGCGATTGACGACCTGCGCCGCGCCTTAAGGGAGTTGGATATCGAGGGGCCTGGCGGGATCATGGCCGGCGGCGTCGTTGCTGCGCCGCTCGGCGAGGCTTTGTATGAGCGCAACGAGATCGGCAAGGCCGAGCGGGTGATTACCGCCTATCTGCCGCTTATCCAGCAACAGTCGATCGTCGATCCGCTTTGCACGGGCGTTGTCACACTGGCCCGCATCGCCGCGCTCAAGGGCAAACCGGAGTTTGCTCATGAACTGTATGAATATCTGATCGACTGCGGGCATAAATACGGCTTGAGCCGTCTCGTGGATTGCGGGCGGGCCGAGCTGGTTCGCGAGGCGGTGCTGCAGGGTGACATAAGCACGGCCGAACGGCGCTTTGGTGCCCTGGGCGCCGAAGCGCGAATGCCGACGGAAGGGCAGCTCATTTATTCCAGCGGTGAACTGGAGGTCCAGCGGATCACCTATGCGCGCCTGCTCGTCCACAAAGGGGACCATGCCGAAGCCCGCGCAGTGCTCCAGTCGGAAATCCGTACGGCAACCGTCAAGCACAGGGTGCGCAGACTGATCCGGCTCAAGACCTTGTTGGCGATCAGTCTCGAAATGGCCGGACAGCTTGGCCATGCGCGGCGCGTCATGATGGAGGCGGTCGCTCTGGCTGCTCCCGCGCGCATGCAGCGCATCTTTCTCGATGAAGGGCCGGCAGCGCTGCGGATGCTCAATCATCTCGCGAATGAGAACTTCACCCATGATCCCGATTGGGCCGACGATGAGGTGGCGCGCTACGTGAAGCAGCTCGCTACAACCGCCGAGGGTGGCGGGATCGAAAATCGACCCCATCCCGATCCGGAGGAAGAAGATGACGCCGTATTGGCGCGCCCGCGCGAAAACCTGACCCCGCGCGAGATCGATATCCTCCATTTCCTGGCCAAGGGTCATTCGAACAAGGATCTTGCCTGCCGGTTGGCCGTCTCTCAAAATACCGTCAAGTTTCACTTGAGGAACGTGTTTGCCAAGCTCGATGTCGGTAATCGTATGCAGGCGGTTCAGGCGGCAAGGCATTTCAAATTGATCGAATGAGCCAAACCTACCCACACGGGTGGGGTGGGGGTGGTGCCCCCGGCTTAGGGACTCTCTCGAACGGCAGAAAAAGGCGGATGACTCGCCGATGCCGCAAGAGAGGATGAGCGAATGGGCCTGCTGGTCAATATCGACAATGGCGGTACGCTGACCGACATCTGCGCATTTGACGGGGCAAAGGTGGTGCACGCGAAAACGCTGACGACGCCGCACGATCTTACCCAATGTCTGATGAACGGCCTGCAGGCGCTGGGCGAACAGCTTGGCCAGACTGACGATCTCACCCGCCTCGTCGCGTCGATCGATCATCTGCGCTATTCCACGACTCAGGGCACGAACGCGATCGTGCAGCGCAAGGGGCCCCGCCTCGGGCTTCTCGTTTCGGACGTCGCTCAGGTGGAGGGGGCCAAGGCGACGGCATCGGATCTGTTCGAAGCGTTGGTCGGCGATCGGGTCGCGACAATCGGTAGCGCGACGGATGCGCAGATTATCCAGGCGGTCCGCACGCTGATTGCCAAAGGCGCAAGCCGACTGGTGCTGTGCCTCGATGGTGAGGTGGTGGCGCAGAATGAAGGCGATTTACGGCGCGCCCTCTACACGGCTTTTCCCCGGCACTTGCTTGGTGCGGTACCCTTGCTCTTCTCGACCGATCTGGCGCCCGCAGCTTCGGCAGAGCGGCGATTATGGTCGGGACTGATCAACGCCTTCCTCCATCCGTCGATGGAGCAGTTCTTGCACCACGCCGAAGATCGGCTGCGCCAGCATCGCACGCGCAATCCGCTGCTGGTATTTCGCAATGATGGCGGGTCGACGCGTGTTTCGCGGACGATCGCGCTCCACACCTATTCGTCCGGTCCGCGCGGCGGGGCCGTGGGGGCCGCGATTCTGGCTGATCATTATGGCTTTGACCGCGTTATCTCGATCGACATCGGCGGCACCACCACCGACCTTGCATTGTTCGAAGACGGCCGGGTGGCCGAACATCGCTTTGGCGATGTAGAAGGTGCGCCCATCGCCTTCCCGCTGGCCGATGTGCCCAGCGTGGCCGCCGGTGGCGGTTCGATCCTCAGCGTTTCGGACGGTGCCATCCGGGTCGGGCCCGAAAGCATGGGGGCTCTGCCAGGCCCGGCCTGTTTCGGTCGTGGCGGCACCAATGCGACGCTGACCGATATCATGCTGCTGGCAGGCATTCTCGATCCCGATAGCTTCTTCGGCGGCAAGCTCACCCTCGACGTCGACCGCGCCAGGAATGCGGTGCACACCCATATCGCCGAGCCGCTCGGTATCGACGGTGACGCGGCGATTGCGATGGCGATCGAGGCCTATGAGGCCAAAGTCGCGGCCGCGATCACCCGCTTGTCGGGCGACCAGGGAGTCGATGCCATGCTGGCCTTTGGCGGTGCAGGGCCGATGAGCGCCTGCGGTATCGCCGAGAAAGTCGGGATAGACCGCGTTCTAATTCCGCGCTTCGCCGCTGTGTTCAGTGCATTCGGCATTGGCTTCAGCCCAATTCGCCACACCCATAGCCATCCTGTGGAGAGCTTCGCGCCCGACGCGATCGCCTGCGCCAAACGGTCTCTTGAGCAGCGCGCGAGCCGTGCGATGGAGAGCGAAGGCTTTGCTTTGGAAGATTGTCAGACCGAATGGCTAGCCGTCACTGGTCAAGGAGACGACGTCGACAGCGAGCCGCTGGACGACGTTTCGCCAGAGGCATCGGGCTTCGTCGAGCTGAACGTTGTGCGCGATATGCCCTCTATCGGCCTTGGCACAGTGTCCGGCGATCAACGGCACGATGCTTGCGCTGCAGAAACCCGCGATGCGATGGGCGGAATGCCGCTCTTCCGACTTGAAGGACTCGAGCCTGGCGCGTGTGCCTCAGGGCCTTGCCTCTTGGAAGAGCGGTTTTTCACTGCCTGGATACGATCCGGCTGGCGCTTCACCATCACCGGCAATCATGACCTGCTCATCGAACGGAAGGGAGCCTGATCATGCCTGTCTTCATCACGGATGCGCTCGTCATCGATCTCGAAACCGAGATGTGGCAATGCCGCGGCTGCGAGACGGATATCGGCTCGGCACGCGAGAATTACAAAACTTTCCTGCGAGTCCGTCCACGCAATCCCGAGGATATTCACGCGCCGATCATCGACAAGGATCGCTATGAATTCACCTTTGCGCCGGACCCGGAATGGACGCGGATCGTCGAATATTATTGCCCGCACTGCGCGCGTCAGATGGAAGTCGAATATCTGCCGCCCGGGCATCCGCCAGCCTATGACATCGAATTCGATATCGATGCCCTGAAAGCGCAATGGGCGGAGCGCGAAGCGTTGACCGAACCGGCCATCGGCCCGGCTTTTGTCCCACCCCAGCATCATCATCGCAAAGGTGGCGAATAATGGAGCGGGTTTCGGTCGATATCGGCGGCACCTTCACCGATTGCTTCCTTGTCTGGGGTGATCGCTATGTCTCTGCCAAGGCGCTGACCACGCATCAAAATCTGGCACTGGGCTTCAACGCTGCACTGGCGCAGGCGATCGAGCAGCTGGATCTGACGCTTGAACAGGTGATGGGCGAGGTGGACAGCGTGCGCTACGCCACAACGCTTGGCACCAACGCGCTGATCGAACGGCGTGGGCCGACGATCGGAGTGATCACGACGGCCGGCTTTGAAAGCAGCGTCCCGCTCAGCCGTGGCCGCGGTTATGGTGAGGGCCTGCCCGACCGCTTCCGCAAGGATCTGCCAATGGCGCAGCGTCCCGAACCGATCGTGCCCATTCCGCTGATCGCCGGGGTTCGCGAGCGCCTGTCGGAGACCGGCGAAATCATTATGGCGCTGGACGAGGAAGATGTCCGCACCCAGGTGCGCAAGCTCGTCGACCGCGGGGCGCAAGCATTCGTGGTCAGCCTTGTCAATTCGGTCGTCAATCCGGCGCACGAACTGCGTGTCGAGGAGCTGATCCGGAGCGAATTTCCCGAACATATGCTCGGGTCCGCGCCGATCATTCTTGCCCATCTCGTAGCGGGTCGGAAAGGCGAATATGCGCGGACATCTTCGGCCATCGTCGATGCCTTCCTGCACAAGGCGATGTATCTCGGCCTTTCGGCGCTGGAGCTAAACCTCAGAGACAATGGCCATGAGCGGCCGATGCAGGTCGTTCACAATTCGGGCGGCATGGCGCAGCTCAACTCAACCGATGCGCTGCAGACGCTGCATTCGGGCCCGGTTGCCGGGATCGGCGCGTCCGAACATCTCGCGGCCGAGACCGATCTGGGCAATGTCGTGTGCAGCGACATGGGGGGTACGTCCTTCGATATCGGGCTGGTCGTCGAAGGCGGGGTGAAGTTTTACGATTTCAACCCGGTGATCGATCGCTGGATGGTCAATATCCCGATGGTCCATCTGGTCACGCTGGGCGCGGGCGGCGGCTCAGTCGCGCGCTTTGATCGGCTGCGCCGGACGGTTGCGGTTGGTCCCGAAAGTGCGGGCTCCGATCCCGGACCTGCCTGCTACGACAAGGGCGGCCGCGATGTGACGGTAACCGATGCCGATCTGGTGCTCGGCTATCTCGAGCCGGACAATTATGCCGGCGGGCAGATCGCGCTGAGCGCGAAGCGTGCCACCAATATGTTCAAGCGCAATATCGGCAAGCCGCTCGATATCGATGCGGTCGCGGCGGCCAAATTGGTGAAGCAAAAGGTCGACAACGACATGGCCAACGGCATTGCGCAGGAATTGCGCGCCAGGGGCTATGAACCGGCCAATTTCACGCTGCTCGCCTATGGCGGGAATGGTGCGTTACATGCCTGCGGCATTGCCGACGCGATCGGGATCAAGAAGGTTCTGGTGCCGCCGTTCAGCGCGATTTTCTCGGCCGTCGGAGCGGGCAATATGGACCAGCTCCATATCCACGAGCGGTCCGTATATCTGCAGATCTATGACAGCGTGACGCGCGCATTGCTGTCGGATTTCGATGGCTTCAACGCAATTGTCGAACAGCTGGAAAAGCGCGGACGCCTCGATCTAAAGCGGCAGGGCTATGCCGAAGACGAGATCGAGCACCGGCTCGAACTCGATATGCGTTACGGCAACCAGCTTGCGCAGACTGCGGTTGTCGTGGGGCAGAACCGGATTTCGCGCAGCAGCGAATTGCTGGCGCTGATCGAACTGTTTGGGCGCGATTACGGCAAACGTTTCGGCGAGGGCAGTCAGGCACCCGAAGCCGGCATCCGCATCAATACCGTGCGCGTTGCCAGCTTCGTGCGGGCGCCCAAACTCGCGTTTTCAAAAGTGCTGCCGGCCCCCGAAACGCTGCGCCCTGCGCCGGAACCGGCGGAACGCAAGATCTGCCATTTTGTCGGGCGGGACGAGCCCGTCGAGACGGGCTTTCATCGCCTCGAATCGCTTGAGCCCGGTCATGTGGTCGAAGGGCCGTCGGTGGTCATCTCTGAATCGACGACCTTCCTGGTCGAGCCCGGCTGGCGGCTGTCGGTGGGCGAATATGGCGCAGGCTGGCTCGAGCGCCAGAGCAAAGTTGGAGAAGCAGAATGACCTTCGATCCGAACGAACCGCAGAGCGGTCAGAATCCCGAAACCGAGGACGAAGGCGTCAGCGAGTTCTTGCGCGACACCAGCCTGTTTCTCGCCCCCGATCCGCTCATCATGAACAATCATGGCGTGGAAGATCGGACGCCGCTCGAGGAGGAGAGTCTGGCCGCCGAAAATGATCCGGCGCAGCTCGAAATCGTTCGCGAGCGCCTGCTTGCCGGGGCCAATGAGAGCTTCGACATGCTGGAAAGCATGGGCGCGGCGCCGGGAGCCAAATGGGGCGATTGCGTCTCGGCCATCTTTACCGCGAGCGGCGATCTGAGTCTCGCCAGCACCGGCGGCGTCGTAATCTTCTGCAATCTCGTCCAATATCCGATCAAGTTCATCAACAAATACTGGACGAATGAACCGACGGTCGGCGTGCGCGAGGGCGATGCGTTTCTGGTCAACGACGCACGCTATGGGCAGGCCCATAATACCGATCAGTCGATGATGATGCCGGTCTTCTGGGAAGGCAAACTCGTCGCTTGGGTCGGCGCGACGGTCCATGAGGGCGAGAATGGCGCGATCGAGCCGGGCGGCATGCCGTCCATGGCCGAACAGATCTGGGACGAGGGGCTCAAGATGTCACCTTTCCGGGTCGCCGAAAATTACACGTTGCGCCGCGATATCGTGACTTTCCTGCAGAATTCGGTGCGTGAGCCCAAGCTGCAATATGCCGATATGAAGGTGAAGATGTTCACCTGTCGCCGACTCGAGCAGCGCATGCATGAGGCGATCGGCGAATTCGGGCTGGAAGCAGTTGTCGCCTGTCTGCGCTCGAACCTGGAAGATACTGATGTCGAGGTGCGCAAGCGGCTGAAGGAATGGCCCGACGGCACGGTCCGGCACAGCTGGTGGACCGACGGCACGCTGCGCGAAAATGCGATGATCAAGATCAATCTGGCCCTGACCAAGAAGGGTGACCGGCTGATCTTCGACTATCGCGGCTCTTCGCCCGAGTTTACAAACCGTTCGAACAACTCGCTCGACATCACGCTCAAAGGCATGCTCGCGCAGCTGTTCCTGACCTATGTCTGGCCCGACCTGCCCCGCAATCAGGGGGTGCTCGCGCCAATCGAGTTCATCTTCGATGAGCGTTCGATCATCAAGCCGGATTTCGGCACGCCGAATGCGCAAAGCATGATGTCGGTCTTTACCTCGTGGAGCGTCGCGCAGGTCTGCGTGATGAAGTACCTCTATTCGGTGCCGGACAAGTACACCCGGGTGATCGCGCCCTGGTTCAATATGATCAACACCTTCCTCTTTGGCGGGGTGACCCAGCATGGCGAGATGGTCGGCAATGTCTGTGCCGATATCAACGGCATGGGCGGGGGTGCGCTCGCCGATCGGGATGGCCAGCATAGCTGCGCGCCGATCTTCGCGACGATGGCCGATCTTGGCGAACAGGAGTTCATGGAAGAGGAGATGCCGTTCGTGCAGCTCGTCTCGAAGAAGCTCATGAAAGACAATCAGGGCTTCGGCCGCCAACGCGGCGGGATGGGCTATCAGATGATCCTTGCACTGCGAGACAGCCCGGCCTGGGGCTTCATGTTGACCGCAATCGGCGCGAAATTCCCGAACGTGCCCGGCCTGTTCGGCGGCTATGGCTGCCCGACTTATCCGCTCTGCCGGATTTCGAATGTCGATGTCTTCGAAACGATGCAGAGCGACCCGTCACAGTTCCGTTTTTCGATCGAGGAGCTGATGAATGACCGGCCTTTCGCGGACGGCAAATATAGCACGCATCCGATGTTCATGCCCTATTCGCTGGCAGAGCGCGGCGAGCTTTACATGATTGCGCAGGGAACGGGCGGCGGCTTTGGCGACCCGCTGGAGCGGGATCCGGAAGAAGTCATGCGCGATTTCTACGAGGACCTGGTTTCGGAGGATGTGGCCTGGCGTATCTATCGTGTGGTCTTCGATCCCGAGACGCGGATTGTCGATGAACAGGCAACACGATCGGCGCGGAACGAAGCCCGCAAGGAGCGGCTCGACGAGAGCATGTCGTTTGCGGACTATTGCACCCAATTCGTCACCGACGCGCCGCCTGCGAACCTGCCCTATTACGGATCCTGGGAAGACCCGGCGATGGTCTATGCCGGATCGCCTGACCGCTATTATCCTGCGGGGCAGGTCAATCCGCCGGTGGTGATGCCCAATCCGCTAGAAGTGAAGATCGCCAGTCTGGAGCGTGAACTCGCCGAATCGCGTCAGGGCTGATCGATGGCTCGGACGCTGTGGCTGGATGCTTATGATTATGCGGTCGCCCTGCTGCGCAATGGTGAGGACCCGTGGCTGCAGCCGGACTCGATCGGGATTTTCTGCGACGAAGCGATCGAATTGTTCGGTGCGGATTATCTGTTGCTGCCGCTCGCACCGCTGCTGGAACGCTATCTGGGCGACGCGGGCGATGATGGCGAGGCGCGCGCCGAGGCTCTGGATGAAGCGGTCCGCGAGGGCGAATTGCTCGGTACAATCAAGCGGACAATGACCGCGTCGGCGGTGGCGGCCAGCGCTGCCAAAATCGTGCCGGTCCTGCCCGGGCCGGCCGTTATCGGCGGCGATGATGAAGATGCGCTCGACATCGCATCGATGGCGCTGGGCGACATTGTCCGGGCGGTCACAGCAATCCAGTCCGGGATCGTTGGCATGGACGAACCCGATCAAGCGGGACTTGAAGAAGCAGGCTCGCTGTTCCGGATCGCCGAGCATGCGCGATGTGCAATAATACTACTCGGACAAACCGCGCACGAAAGCGCGACCTATTGTTTTCCTGCATCAGATGCCGTCCCGACCATCGGCAAGGCAGGGTGCCAGACAATCGGCAGGGACGGGTTTTGCGGCGAGGTTACGCCTGATGCGTCGGCCGATCACGTCAGGATTCAGATTGCACCGAACACGCCGCCAGAGTTTGTCCTCGCTCGGCTTTCCTTTTTGCGGGCCCTGGAGACGTAGTGATGCAATCGGGACTGCTCTTTCACGACATGTTCGAATTCCACGTCGCCAGCCGGCCGGACCAGATATGCGTCGATGACGGTACGCGGACGCTTAGCTTTGCCGAAGCCGCGTCCGAAGTGAACCGGATTGCCAATGGGCTCATCAGTCTCGGTCTGAACAAGGGCGACCGGTTCGGTTATCTGTCGCGCAACTCTGCCGATATGTGGCTTATGTACCTGGCCGCCTCGCGGACCGGGGCAGTCCCGGTCCCGCTAAACTATCGCCTCGCCCCGGCCGAATGGACGTTCATTTTGGACAATGCCCAAGCGAAGCTGGTCTTCATCGGTCCGGGCTATGGCTCGGCGATGGGCACGATCGCGGGAGAGCTTGCGACGGTCGAGCGGTTCGTCTCTTTCGACGGAGGGTTGGATGGCGCACTGGCCTATCACGACTGGCTCGCCGAACAGGACGGCTCGCACGTGGCGTGCGACGTCCAGTCGGACGATATTTTCTACCAGATGTACACCAGCGGGACCACCGGCCTGCCCAAAGGTGTGATCGTCAGCCACGCCAACTATGCCGCCAATATCGCCCAGACCACCAATATGATCGCCCGGCTCCCCAATGCGGGAGACACGGCGCTGGTGGTGACGCCGCTTTACCACGCCGCCGCCGTATGGATCGCGGCATTTTGCACGGCCCGGGGAATGTCGATCATCCTGAAGACCGATTTCGATCCGGTCGATGTGGTTGAGACGCTGGACCGGGAACGCGTCGCTTTCACCTTTCTCGTGCCCGCGATGATCCAGGCCTGCCTTACCAGCGTGCCGGACGTTGCAGAGCGCGACTGGTCGGCGCTAAAACTTCTGATGTATGGTGCCTCGCCCATCGCAGAGGACGTATTGCGCCGCGCGGTCTCCTGTTTCGGCTGCGATGTGTATCAGGCCTATGGCCTCACCGAGACGACCGCGATCCTCACCCTGCTGGGGGCAGACGAGCATCGCCGCGCGCTTGCCGGGCAAACCGGTTTGCTCCTCGCGGCTGGGCGTGCTTTGCCGGGCACCCAAATGCGCATCGCCGATGATGAAGACAGGCCCTGCCCATCGGGCGAGATTGGCCAGATTCTGGCGCGCGGACCGCAGATCGTTCCCGGCTATTGGAAGATGGAGGAAGCGACCCGGGACTTCGTGAAAAATGGCTGGGCCCATACAGGCGATGCGGGCGAAATCGACGAGGAAGGCTATCTCTATATCCGTGACCGGATCAAGGATATGGTCGTCAGCGGCGGAGAGAATATCTATCCGCGCGAGGTTGAAAATGCGCTCTTCGAACATCCCAGGATTGTCGACGCCGCGGTCATCGGTGTGCCGGACGAGAAATTCGGTGAAGCATTACTCGCGGTCATCGTCACCGATACGGGCGAAGCCTTGTCGACCGATGAAGTCATCGCCTTTTGCCGGACGAAGCTCGGTGGCTACAAGGTGCCGCGCCGGATCAACTGCGTGACGCAGCTACCGCGCAATGCGAGTGGCAAAGTACTGAAGCAGGAATTGCGCAAGCACAATTGGGGCGATGGCCCCCGGGTTGTCGGCTAGCCATGGCACTCAAACGCGATGGCTGCGGCCTCTATGACGAAACCCACACGCAGTTTCGCGAAACTGTCCGACGGACGCTGGCCGATCATGTCGCGCCGCATATCGACGAGTGGGAAAAAGCAGGCATGCCGCCGCGCAGCTTCTGGCATAGCTGCGCCTCGGCCGGGATGTTGTGTCCGCAGGTGCCGGAGGACCTTGGCGGGCCTGGGCTCGATTTCACCTACAATGCCGTGGTTGCGGAAGAATTGGGCTATCTCGGTTTCCCGCCGTCCGTTCTGGTCCATTCGGACATCGTTGCCGATTATCTGATCGCCTATGGCAGCGATGCGCAAAAGCAGCGCTGGCTTCCCGCCATGGTATCGGGGGCTGCAATCGGAGCGATCGCGATGACCGAGCCGGGCACGGGCTCCGATCTCAAGGGCATACGGACAGTGGCCCTGCCGGATAACGGGGGTTTCGTTCTCAACGGTACGAAAACCTACATCACCAACGGCGCCAGCGCCGATCTCGTCATCGTCGTCGCAAAATCCGACGCCGTGGCAGGGGCGCGGGGCATGAGCCTGCTGCTCGTACCCGGCGATAGCGAGGGCCTGACGCGCGGCAAACCGCTCGACAAGGTCGGTCAGCATTGCGGCGATACGACCGAGCTCTTTTTCGACGACGTGCGTGTGCCGGCAGAGGATCTGCTCGGCGAACCCGGACAGGCATTCGGCTATCTGATGGCCCAACTGGCGCAGGAGCGACTTGCCATCGCGGTCTGCGCGCAAGCAACAGCGCAGCGGGCCTTTGATGAGGCCGTCGCGTTCACCTCCGAGCGAACCGCCTTCGGTCAGCGGGTTATCGATTTCCAGAACAGTCGTTTCACCCTCGCGGGCCTCAAGGCTGAATTGCAGGTCGGCTGGGCGCATATCGACTGGGCAATCGCTCGGCATGTGAGGGGAGAGCTCACCGGTGCAGAGGCCTCCGCGGCCAAGCTCTGGCATACTGAATTGCAGGGACACTGCTGCGACGCGGCTCTCCAGCTCCATGGTGGGGCCGGGTATATGAACGAATATCCGATTGCGCGCCTGTGGAAAGACAGCCGGGTAACCCGGATATTTGGCGGTACTAACGAGATCATGCGCGAGATCGTCGGACGTGCCATCTGATTGATCCAAAGTCCCACCCATTGGGGTGGGGTGTACCTTCCCTCAGTGTTTCAATGAACCATCACGGCATCGTCAATCGATGTGAAAGAGCCCTTCAAAGGGCCGGCGTGACGAGGGAGGATTAATAGCAATGAGCATTACCCGTACAGCACTCTTGGTAGGTGCCGCCGCAGTTTGCTTCCCAGTGGCAGCGCATGCCCAAGATGGCGATGCGCCAGACGAAACATCCGGAACGATCGCTGAAGACGACCCGCAAACGATTGGCGTTCGTACGATCATCGTCACTGCACAGCGCCGGGAGGAATCGCTGCAGGATGTGCCGCTCGCAATCTCGGCCCTCGACGCCCAGCGTATCTCGGAAAGCGGATTCAACGACGTTGAGGACCTTTCCTCCGCCGTGCCCAACCTAAACATCAGCGCACTGTGGGGCACATCGAGTCCTAAAGTATTCATGCGCGGGATCGGCAACAACAATTTCAACCAGACGGCCGAAAGCAAAGTCGCGATTTATCTCGATCAGGTCTATCTGTCCGCCCCATCGGGCCAGCTCTTCCAAATGTACGATCTAGAGCGCATCGAGATCCTGCGCGGGCCACAAGGTACGCTTTACGGGAAGAACGCGACAGGCGGCGCAATCTCCGTCTATTCGCAGTTGCCGGGCGATCTTTTTGAAGGCTACGCGAAAGCCGGATATGGGAACTGGAACGCCTTTGATATCGAAGGTGCGATGACCGTGCCGATGGGCGACACGCTCTCGATGCGGGTCGCCGGCACGTATCAACGGCGGGACGGCTACATCACCGATCTTGGCACCGGACAGGACGTCAACAATCTCGATCAATGGGCGGCACGCGCGATCATGCGCTGGCAGCCGAGTCCGGACGTCGATATTCGCCTCAATGTTCATGGCGGCAGTTCGAATACGACCCACAATAACAGCGTCCATCGCGGCATTTTCGATCCGGCGCAGCTGGCGCTGGGCAATACTGTGAAGCTTCCCGGCAATGCCATCGTCGCGGGGCAAGGCGTCGATATCTTCGGCTATCGCGACCCCAATCCCGATCCCTACGTGAACACCTATGAGGGGCCGACCTTCGCCAATATCGATCTGTTCGGCGTGTCGCTGGTCGGCGATTTCACCTTCGGCAGCGGGTACACGCTGACTTCGGTGACCGGGTATGAAACGTCGCAACGTCATGTGTTGCAGGAAGGCAATGGCGCGCCGAGTACGATCTTCACGATCGACTGGGGGCCGTCGGACTTCGAATCCATCTCTCAGGAATTGCGCCTCGCCTCGCCATCTGGCGATGCCTTCAGCTGGGTCCTTGGGGGCTTCATTTTTCATGAACGTGGAGACGTGGACAACTTCTACGATCTCACCGATGCGAGTTTCGCGCTGGGTGGAATCGAAGCCTTCGATCAGTTCTATGTCCAGACGACCGATACCTATGCCGCATTTGCTCAGGTCGAACTGGAAGTCACCGACCGCCTGAATCTAACCCTTGGCGGCCGCATCAATCATGAGAAGCGCGATCTCGACCACAGCAGCTTCGGCACCGATCAAAATGGCAACAATCTCCTGCCGGGGCCGCTCTTCGATATCAGTCTGGAAGAAAGCTGGACCGAATGGTCGGGCCGTGCGGCGCTGAGCTACGACTTCAGCGACGATATCATGGGCTTCGTCAGCGTGAACCGCGGCTTCACCAGCGGTGGCTTCAATACGGGCGCGTTCAACGATCCTGTCGGTGCGCTGAGGATCTACGATCCGGAAATCGTGATTAGTTATGAGACGGGGCTGCGAACAACGATCCTGGACAATCGCGTGCAGTTCAATGTCACGGGCTTCATCTACGATTACAGCGATCTTCAGGTTTTCACCTTCACTGCAGGCGGCCTGCAGTTCATCGAAAACGCTTCGGACGCCAGCATCAAGGGTCTCGAATTTGATTTGCAGGCGTTGGTGACCGAGAATTTCGAAGTGGGTGGCAGCCTCGGTATCCTCGACAGTGAATACAAGAATTTCAACCGTACCAATACCGGAACAACCGAGGACTTGAGTGGCAACAGGTTGATCGGTGCGCCGAACTCACAATTCAATCTTTATGGCCGCTACACGCTTCCGACCTCCGTCGGCGATTTCGTGCTGCGGGGCGATTTCACCTATACCGGCAATCGTTACTATGACGAGCGTGAGCTGGTCGAGCTGAGCAGCGAGGGGGCAACCGTCAACCTCGACGCCCGACTTGCCTGGACGAGCACCGATGAGGTTATCGAAGTGGCAGTCTGGGCCAAGAACCTGACCAACGAGGTCAATATCATCGACGTCGTCGAGGTGGGTCTCTTCGGTTACCAAAACGTCTGGTACAATACGCCCAGGACTTACGGCCTTTCAGTCGGATATCGTTTCTAAGTCGCGCACCCATAAACGAGCCGCGTCGTCCTAAGGGCGGATCGCAAGCGACGTGCATATCCATGGGCGATGACGCAAACTAAGCCTTGGTGGACAAGCGTCAGCGCCTGGGCTCAGGTTTGGAACCATCCAATGATCGAGATTGGGGCGCATTGCTGATCGGGTTGAGCCCGGAGCGTGCGCCCGGGAACACGAGATGAGGGCAGCCTGTTGGCCAGCGAACGGCTCGTAAAGTCTCGACCGTTTGTCTCGAGAGCGGAACGGGGTGTTCGAATGCTTCGTCGCTTCGAAGGTGCAGCTCCTGTTTGACCTTCTCGGCTGACACCTTCCAGAGGGCGTCGCTGCTATGCTCCGAGCGTGAGCGATCGCTCCTTCTTCTCGAAACGATATTTGTAGCGCCAACTCTTATGCCCGTTTGCCGATACGTGCAGATGCAGGCCCCGGCTGTCGGTCATCTCGCATGCCTTGTCTTTCGCCGCAGCCGCGCGCGCCGGGTTGTCCGTCGGCATCCCATACCCCCAAGCTGCCCCCGCTTGCGTTCGGCTAGGGATGGGTGGCGTCGAACGGCATGGGATTCGTAAATGGCGGAATTGCAAAGGTTTCCGCGTGATTCTGGATGGGATTGAATCGGCCTGAAAAAGCCGGTGGCGGAGACGGAGGGATTCGAACCCTCGATACCCCGATAGAGGTATGGCTCCTTAGCAGGGAGCTGGTTTCAGCCACTCACCCACGTCTCCGCACACGCGTTCGAACCCATTGGGCCGTGCCGCGAGCGGCGCGCTATAACCAGCAGGGCGGGGCGGCACAAGGGCCGCGTGGCACTGGAATGATATTCGCGCCTCAAGACTCGTTTCGGCGCGTTTTCGATTCGCTCTGCCGCCTCTCCCCTTGATGCCGCAGGTTCATGCGATTCACGCTACGCCCGGGGAAATCAGAGTTTCACTTGCCCCAGTGTCTAAAAGGAGCGAGGCGCATGACCCGCACTGCCAGCATCCGGCGTCTGATCGCCCTCGTGGCCGCAGCCGTTGCCATGGCGGCTACACCGCTTGCGGCGCAGCCGCTCGAACGGGTCGATCCGAACCAGGCGATCGATGGCGATCTGCAGGAAAATCCGGGCGAACCGCCGGTCTATGGCGAGCCGTCAACGGTCCCGCCCACGGCTTCCCAGCCAACGGTAGGCCAGCCAACCACAGGCCAGTCCGCAGCCGGCCAGGATGCGGCGCCCCCCGCGCAGGACCGCAGCGGCGTGTCCGCATGGAGCGACCTTTCACCCGAGAGCGGCGACGCGACCACCGCGAGCCCTGCCGATCAGGGCCAATCGGGATACGAGCAGGGCGCTGCGACGCAGGCATACACCGCGATTCCCGCCGAGACGGCGCCCCCGGGCACCTGGCAGGATGACGACCTGATCGGCGCGGCGCAGGGCTTTTTCGGAGAGAACGCAGAAGGCATCGCGCGCATGATCGAGCGGATCCTCGCCGATCAGGGCACGCCCAACGGCTACATCGTCGGGCGCGAGGCATCAGGCGCGTTCTTCGTCGGCGCGCGCTACGGCTCGGGTACGCTGTACCACAAGATCGAGGGCCAGCAGCCGGTGTACTGGACGGGCCCCTCGATCGGGTTCGATGTCGGCGCCAATGGTGGCAAGACCTTCGTGCTGGTCTACAACCTGTTCGACACGGAGGAATTGTACGAGCGTTTCCCGGCGGGCGAGGGGCAGGCCTATTTCGTCGGCGGGCTGACCGCCAGCTACCTGCGCAAGGGCGATACGGTGCTGATCCCGATCCGCATGGGCGCGGGCCTTCGGCTGGGAATCAACGCGGGCTACATGAAGTTTTCCAAGGAACACCGCTGGTTCCCCTTCTAAGGGCGGCAAACGCGCAAACCTGCCGATATTAGCGGTTGCTCTCGCGCCCGTGCGATAGCATGGAACGCGCATGCTCGACCGCTTGCAAGACACTCCGCCCGATGCGCTGCTCGCGCTGATCGCCCAGTTCGCCGCCGACGAGCGGGAGGACAAGATCGACCTCGGCGTCGGCGTCTATCGCACAGACGACGGCGCAACGCCGGTGTTCGGCGCGATCAAGGCTGCCGAACAGCGCCTGTGGGAAGAGCAGGATTCCAAGAGCTATCTCGGCCCGGAAGGCGACCGCGGCTTCGTCCATGCGCTGATGCCGATCATCTTCGGCGCCGACGCCACGATGGGCGGGCGGATCGAAGGGGTGCAGACGCCGGGCGGCACCGGCGCGGTGCGCCTCGCGATCGCGCTGGCCGAGCGGGCGGGCGTTACGCGCGTGCATGTCGGCACGCCCAGCTGGCCAAACCATGTCCCGATCATCGAGGATGTCGGGCTCGAGGCGGCGACCTTCGCCCACGCAAAGGAAGACGGGAGCGCCGATGTCGATGCGCTGCTCGAGATTATCCGTCAGGGCCGCGAAGGCGATGCGGTGCTGATCCACGCGTGCTGCCACAACCCCTCGGGCATCGATTACACCGCCGAGCAATGGGATGCGATCGCCGACGCGCTCGCCGAAAGCCCGGTGCTGCCGATCATCGACAGCGCCTATCAGGGGCTTGGCACGGGGCTGGAGGAAGACGCGGCCGGCCTGCGCAAGGTGCTGGCCAAGGTGCCCCATGCGCTGATCGCCTATAGTTGCGACAAGAACTTCGGCCTCTACCGCGACCGCGTGGGCGCGTTCTACGCCAAGGTTGCGGAGCCTGCGCAGATGGCTGCTGCGATGTCCAACGCCGCCGCGCTCGCCCGCGCCAACTGGTCCATGCCGCCCGATCACGGCGGTGCCGCGGTCCGGATCGTGCTGCGCGACGAAGACCTGCGCCAGCAATGGCTGGATGAGCTCGACGGCATGCGCCAGCGCCTGCGCTGGGTCCGTGCCACGCTGGCCGGGGCGGACAACAAGGTTGAGAGCGTGCCGCTCGCCCATCTGGAAGAGCAGAACGGCCTGTTCGCGATGCTCCCGCTGAACAAGGACCAGATCGGCAAGCTGCGCGACGAGCATGCGGTCTACATGGCGGGTTCGGGCCGGATTAATATCGCCGGGCTGACCAAGGGCAATATCGACAAGTTCATCGCCGCGCTGACGGATGTCGCCGGCTGACATGGACCGGCAGCCGGTCCTTGAGGGGGAGCGGTTTGCGCTGAGGCCACTTCGGGCCGACGACTGGGACGCGCTGTATGCCGTCGCCTCCGACCCTGCGGTGTGGGAACAGCACCCCATGCAGGACCGCTGGCGCGCCGAGGTTTTCCGTGATTTTTTCGACGATGCGCTGACCAAGGGTGGCGCGCTTGCGATCATCGACGCGCGCGATGGGACGATCATCGGCTCGTCGCGGTTTCAGGCGCTGAAGTGTGCTGAAGACGACGAGGAAGAGCAAAGCTCGGTCGAGATCGGCTGGACGTTCCTCGCCCCGCGATACTGGGGCAAAGGTGCCAACCGCGAGGTAAAGCGGCTGATGCTGGCCCATGCGCTGGAGAGCGTCGAGCGGGTCGACTTCCGCGTAGGCGAGGCGAACTGGCGCAGCCGCACCGCGCTCGAAAACATCGGGGCTCGGCAAACGCGGCGCACCGACCTCTCACGCTATCAGGGCAGGCGCGTGCTCCATCTGGTCTATGCGATCTCGCGCGAGGATTTTGCGCAGGGTCCGCTTATGCAAGACACTGAATAAATACAATTCTTCGGGGCCAGTAGGGGAACCTTCAGCGCTGCGGCTGCTTGCCTTGTCATGTGCCGCGATCGCAAAGCCGGACCGGTCGTCCTTTCTCCCGAAGACGTCGACATACTGATTAACTTCGCCAGAGCGACGCGCGCGATCGCGATCTCTGGCCCCAAAGTCGTTCCCTCCGCCGAACGTGGATTCCAAGGTAAAGCGCCTGCCTAGCCCCGGTCAATTCGGCCGCGGCGTCATGCGCAGACGCCGCGTCATGCGCAGCCCGTCGCGCATGTTGAGCGACAGCAGCGCGAGATTCACCGCACCCGCAACCAACTCCACCGCCTGCACCGCGTAGAACGCCGTGTCGAACGCGCCCGCGCTTGCCTTCCAGGCGAGGAACAGCGCCGACGGGATCAGCACCAGCACGCCGTTCGCAGCGATGATCGGCATGCGTAGCAGCTTGCGCCCGACAACTCCGCCGCGATGTCCGCGCGAGCGGATCAGCCCGGTGCCGCCGGTGGCAGCAAGGGCAGGGACGAGCAGCAGGAAGCCCCAGGGGATCGCCAGTTTGATGGCTATGACCTGCGCGTGCGTACCGAAGGCTTCCACCAGCACGGTCGAAAGCCAGAAGCTTGCGACCAGCAATGTCGCGAGGGTTCCGGCGACGGGATGGACGAGTTTCGACATGATGAGTTTCCATTGCTTGGTGGCGCACGGCGCGATCCGTGGCCAAGATAGTGCATAGCTAGCTATTGAGATTATAAATAGCAAGCTATGTGGTTGTATAGCGAGCTATGCCGATCTATCGGAAGGCATGACCTTCTCGAAAGACAGCTCTGCCGGCTATCTGGTGAACGACCTCGCGCGCCGCTTTGCGGCTGCCTTGCAGGCGAGGATCAAGCCGATCGGGCTTTCGACCGGCGTGTTCCCGGTCATGGTCCAGCTGTGGGAGGACGACGGGCTGACGCAGACCGAGCTGGTCCGGCGGATCGGGGTAGAGCAGGCGACCATGGCGAACACGCTCGCACGGATGCAGCGTGACGGCCTGATCGCGAGGCATCGCAGCAATTCCGATGGCCGGGTGCAGGAGATCTGGCTGACCGGTCTGGGCACAAGCCTGCGCGACCCCGCGATTGCGGCGGCTGAGTCGGTGAACGCCGCCGCGCTGTCGGGCCTGTCAGCAGAAGAAGGCGAGCAGTTCGTACACCTGATGACCAAGGTCATCCGGACATTCGACGAGGGGGGTGAGGAAGGGGTTGGGGCCGGCCCGGTGGGTGGGGACACGCGGCAAGCCTAGAAAGTCGCCGCCAGGCCAACCAGTGCCGCGCACCAGCCATGCTGGACAGCACGAATAGCCGGCCTATATACGTTTCATATCTGATTCGTATAGAGGCTGAATAATGGGTCTGGTGAAGATCGACGATGAACTGCACGAGCAGGTGCGCGCCGCAAGTGCGGTCATGTGCCGTTCGATCAATGCGCAGGCGGAGTTCTGGATGAAGATCGGGCGGCTGGCCGAAGCCAATCCGACGCTGTCGTTCAACGATATCGTGAAACGGGAGCTTGCTCTCGCCACCGAAGCCGAAGGCGAGGGCGACACCCGCGCCGCTGCCTGAGATGGTCAAGACTTCCGAAGAACTTGCGCTGATGCGCGTATCGGGGCGGCTGCTCGCCTCGGTTTTCGAGATGCTCGACACAGTCGATCTCGCAGGGCTCTCGACCATGCAGATCAACGACCTGGTGGAGCGCTTCATTCGCGAGGAATGTGCTGCGCGCCCCGCGAGCAAGGGGCAGTATGGCTACGAATACGTGCTCAACTGCTCGATCAACGAGGTCGTGTGCCACGGCGTGCCGTCTCCCGATGTGATCGTACGCGATGGCGACATCATCAATCTCGACATCACGCTGGAGAAGGGCGGGTTCATCGCCGATTCCAGCAAGACCTATCTGGTCGGCAATGTCTCTCCGCAGGGCAGGCGCATCGCCCGCATTGCGCAGGATGCGATGTGGGCGGGCATCCGCGCCGTCCGGCCCGGCGCGCATCTGGGCGATGTGGGCTACGCGATCGAGAAACACGCCAAGAAGAGCAATTGCACCGTGGTGCGTGAATATTGCGGCCACGGCATCGGACGCGAGATGCACGAGGAGCCGCAGGTCCTCAATCACGGGAGGCCGGGCAGGGGCCTGCGCCTGCGCGAAGGGATGACCTTCACGATCGAGCCGATGGTCAATCTTGGCCGCGCGGCGACCGTCACGCGAGACGACGGCTGGACAGTCGTGACGAAGGACGGAAAGCTCTCCGCCCAATTCGAACATACGGTGGCGGTGACGGCGGATGGCGTGGAAGTGCTGACGCTGAGGCAGGGCGAGACGGCGCGCGGCTAGCGTCAAGCGCGGCGGCGTGCGGCTCATGCGCTGTCCTACATGGATCGGCGCGGCTAGCCTGCGGGCTGCTCTTCACAGTGTCGAATATGCCCTGAATCCCCCACGCAGGACCTGCGGAGATTTCTCTCCCCTGGACTGTGTGTCAGGTGTGTCAGACCGCCACCGGATGGGCGGAAATGCGGTGGTTATCGCGGATCCCGGTTCGGGCTGGCCATGCGCAGGAACACGCTGTCGCACCACTCATCGCCGACCTTCCAGGTTCGCTCGGCGCGCCTGGTTTCCTGAAATCCCATGCGTTGCAGCAGGCGCAGCGACGCCGCGTTGCGCGGATCGACGTCGGCCTCAACGAAGGGAAGGCCGTGAACCGCAAAGGCGCGGTCCAGCACCGGCCGCAGCGCCTCACCCGCGTAGCCCTTGCCCCAGGCATCGGGGTGCAGGATGAAGCCGATCTCGGGAAACTCGAACAGGCCGGCCTTCCCGATCACGCGCCCATCCAGTTCGATCACGAAGTCCTCGCCCTTGGTCGGATCGATGGCGAGCATCGCGGCAAGCCAGCCTTCCGTTTCGGCAATGTCCGTGTGCGGGGGCGTGGACCAGTATGCGGTCGCGCGCGCATCGCTGAGGATCGTGTGAAACGCCGGAAGGTCGTCGGGCTCGGCGGGCCGCAGCAGCAGCCGCTTGGTCCTGATCTCGGTCATGCCGCCGCCGCGTAGCTCCGGCGAGTTGCGAAAAACCCGCGGTCAGGTCGGCCGCTATCGTCGTCGTTCGCCTTGGTGAGGCTCGCCGGTGCACGCTGCGTCCGCTTGGCGCGCGGCGTCGCGGCGCTGCCCTTGCGCCTGTCCGCCAGATTGCGCCCGAAGCGCGGCGTCCAGCGCGCGAGCATGCCCTGCGTCCGGCTCCATGAGGCACTCGCGGCCGCGACGATCACGGCATCGATATACAGCGCAATGTCTGCGGCATAGGCGAGCACCAGTTCCGGCCCGAAGATGAGGACCATCTCGCCCCCGAGCACCAGCATGACGCCTCCGATCACCAGGGCTAGGTATTGGTGCCGCTTCCTGGCCAGCAGGATTCGGAGAGGTCGCTCCACCAGATGCTTGTTGAGCATCCGCCGGAAGGGGATGTCCGGGCCAAAGCGCATGAACAGCGCCAGCGCCAGCGCCAGCAAAAGCCCATAAGTGATCATCGTCGTGCCCCTCTAGCCGGCCAGCGCCTGCATCCGCTTGAGATAGCGTGCGAGGACGTCGATTTCGAGGTTCACCTTGCCGCCCTCGGCCAGCGCGCCCAGCGTCGTCACCTCGCCGGTATGCGGGATGATGTTGAGCGCAAAGCGGGCCGAACCGCCGGCCTCGTCCTCCACCGCGTTGACCGTCAGCGAGACGCCGTCGACGGTGATCGAACCCTTTGCCGCGATGAACGGCGCGAGCGCCTTGGGCGCGCGGATCTCGAAGTGGATCGATCCGTCCACGCTGCGCCGCTCGGCCACTTCGCCGACCGCGTCGACATGGCCGGTGACCAGGTGTCCGCCCAGCTCGTCACCCAGCCGCAGCGAGGGTTCGAGGTTGAGCTTGCGGCCTTCCTCCCACTGGCCGGGCACGGTCCGGCTGACGGTCTCCTGCGAGACATCGACCGCGAACCATGCATCGCCCGCGCTCCCGCCGCGTTCGGTCACGGTCAGGCACACGCCCGAGCATGCGATGGACGCGCCGATCGCGATCCGCTCAGGGTCGAACGGGCAGGCGATCCGCACATGCAGGTCGCCCCGCTGCTCGATCGCGGCGACTGTGCCGATGGCTGTTACGATACCGGTGAACATGGCGGGTCCTCTAGCGGGTGCGGGCAAAAGCCTCGAAGGTGTCGGGGCCGAGCTGGCGTGTCTCGACCGGCTGCCAGCGTCCGTGCGCATGTGCAAGCTCGGCGAGGTCCAGACCGGCCAGTGCGCGCAGGCCGTCGCCGATCAGGATGGGCGCGCGGTACACTTCGAGCCGGTCGACCAGATCGGCCTCGAGGAAGCTTGCCGCAGTCTGCGCGCCGCCCTCGACATAGAGGTGCTGCGCGGGAATGGCGGCAATGTCGGCGGGTGCGGCGATGGTCTGCGCGTCCGCGATCGTCTGCGAGGTCAGAACCCAGCGGGCGGGACTGCGATCCTCGAGGCCCGGCAGACGCACGTCGAGCCGGGGCCGGTCGACGCGCCAGGTGCCGCCGCCAACCAGGATCGCATCCGCCAGTGCGCGGCGCGAATGGACATGCGCGCGCGCCGCCTCGCCCGTAACCCACTGACTGGTTCCGTCGGCGAGCGCGATGCACCCGTCGAGCGACATGGCGAGCTTGAGCGTCACGTGCGGTCGGCCAAGCGCTGCGCGGGTGAGGTATCCGGCAAGGCTCGCCGCGCTGTGCGGACAGTCCAGCAGCACGGGTTCGATGTCGGCTGCGCGAAGTCGTTCGATGCCCTGTCCGGAAGTGCGCGGGTCCGGGTCGACCTGGCCGATGACCACGCGCGCAGGGCGTGCCTCGATCAGCCGATCGGTACAGGCGGCACCACGCGGCGACTGGTGTGCGCATGGCTCGAGCGTGGCATAGACGACTGCGCCGCAGGCGGCATCGCCTGCCATGTCGAGCGCCATTGCCTCGGCATGCGGGCGCCCGCCAGGCTGTGTCCAGCCGCGCCCGATGACGCGGCCGCGCTGCACGATCAGGCAGCCGACTGCCGGGTTGGGGCTGCTTGCGGGGCACCCACGCAGCGCCAGACGCGCGGCGGCGGCGAGCCAGCGCGCATCATTCGGCGTCTTGATCGTCAACCGTCCGGCCCAGCGCCTTGTCCAACCGTTCCTGCTTGGCAGCCTCTTCGCGCGCGCGCTCCGCCGCGATCTCCGCCTCCATCTTGTCGGTATCGAGCCCGGTTGCCTGGCCCAGCGCGCGGTACATCTCGCGACGCGTCTCGATCTGCGCCTCCGCCAGCCGCTCGCGCGCTTCCTTGCGTTCCTGATTGGCGATGTTGGAAGCGACGATCTCCTGCTCGCTGCGGTCCGGCGCGAAGCTGGTGATGTAGACGATGTCCGGCGTCGCGGGCGGCGCGTAGACACGCTCCTGCGCGAAGAAGTAAAGGAAGAACGCGGGGAACGCGCAGGACGCAAGCAGGATCGGCCAGCGATAGGGCTGGGGCCGCCTGAGTTCGGTCCACAGGTCGCCGACGCCTCCGGCTACGTCGTATTTGGGGCTCATGCGCATTCGCCCAACATAAGGCCTCCACGCGCGCCCCGCCAGAGCGGATGTCGCCAGGATCAGCCGAAGGCGCTGAAAAGGCCGCGCCCGTGCGCTTGTAGCCAGCTCTCGGCGGCGGGCAGATCGCCTTCGAACAGTTCACCGAGCAGGGCGTGGAAGCGCGGCGAATGATCGAAATGGACGCGGTGTGCGGTCTCATGCGCCACCACCGAGCGGCGCACATGGTCGGGGGCCTGCACCAGCCGCCAGTTGAGCCGTACCGTGCCGTCCGAAGAGCAACTGCCCCACCGCCGACGCGCGCTGCTGAGAGCGAAATCCGGCACGGGGAGACCGGCACGCGTCGCATAGAAGGCAAGATCGCGCGCGAGCAGTGCCCGCGCCTCGTTCAGCATCCAGCGCTTGAGTCGGGGGGCAAGGGTCTCGCGCGGGCCGCCAAGCAGGATCGCGCTGTCGGCAAGCACGACCTTGCGCGGACGGCCGACGTGCCAGTCGATCGGCAGTTCTCGCCCGCGGTAGGCGAGGGTGCTTCCCGGCGCAGGCTCCGTGCGCGAAGGACGCTTTGCACGCTGTACATCGAGCCAGTCGGCTCGGTCCTGTGCGAAAGCCAGCGCCTCGCGCGTGGTCCCCCAGCGCGGCAGCGTAACGGACACGCTCTCGCCGTCGTCCGAAAGGCGCAAGGTCATCCGCCTGGCGCGCGGATGGCGGCGCACGATCAGCGGGAGGTCGCCTCCCGACAGCGCGACCACAGGATCGCGCGGGTCGCGCAACCAGTCGATCACGCCTAGTCGCTCCACTCGACGATATGGTGTTCGAGCGGTCCGGCCCTGGTTTCCGAGACCACACGCCCCGCGACCCCGGCACCGGCGAGGTGAACATCCTCGCGCGATCCGGTCAGCAGGTAGTGCCAGCGCGGTAGCGGCTGGCCTTCGGCGCGCCGCCGATAGGCGCAGGTTTCGGGCAGCCACGGCAGCTTGCCCACCAACGAAGGGGTCAGCTGCAGGCAGTCGGGCACGAAGGTCTTGCGGTTGGGGTAATCGCTACACCGCGCATTCGCACAGTCGAGCAGACGGCAGGCGACGTTGGTCTCCTCGATCTCGCCCGTATCCGCGTCCTCCAGCTTGTGCAGGCAGCACCGCCCGCATCCGTCGCACAGCGCTTCCCATTCGGGCCGGGTCAAGTCGGCCAGCGGGCGCTCCCAGAAACGCTCCCTCAGCGGACCCATTTTTCGAGCTCTTGTGCCACTGCTTCGGGGCCCGCGTCGGTCGGCAGGATCGCGATGGGCTCTCCCTCGGGGCCGAACAGGTAGGTGATGCTGGTATGGTCGACCAGATAGCCGCCCGCCTCGTTCGGTTCACCGATGCTGTAATAGGCGGCGTAATCCTTGCTCATCTGGTCGAGCTCCTCCTTGCTGCCGGTCATTCCGATCAGCCGGGGGTGGAAGGCGCCGGTAAACTCGGTGAGTACTTCGGGCGTGTCGCGCGCTGGATCGACGCTGACGAACAGCGGCTGCACCTTCGCGGCACGTTCCGGATCGCTCTTCTCGAACTGCTTGAGCCCCGCCATGGCGCGCTGAACGTCGACCGGGCACACATCGGGACAGAAGGTGTAGCCGAAATAGATCGTGCGATACTGCCCGCCAAAGTCGCCCCACGACACGGGCTTGCCGTCTTCGCCGGTGAGGGTGAAATCGCCCCCGATATCGGCCCCTTCGAGCGGCGGCGGCGAGGCAGGCTGGCTGCTCTGCGAACACGCAGACAGCGCCAGCGCGCAGGCGGCGAAAACCGACAAGGGAAGGAAGCGTGCGCTCATGGCAATCAAGTTCAGCCTCTGCTAACGGCGGATGGTTGAGGTCTGTTGCATCAAGGATAGGGGCAATAACAGGAGTGTTTAAGGTGTCGCCTGCGTTTTTCCGCAATTGGTCCCGGATCATTGTGCTTTCGCTTGCCGCGCTGAGCGGCGTGGCGGTGGCGCAGGTCGGGCTGCAGTCCGACGGTTACAAGCTGCTCAAGGCGGTGCGCGACCGCGATGGCGCGGTGGTCAACGAGATCGTGCAGAAGCCGAACATTGGCACCCTCGTCAACACTCGCGACCTCTCATCGGGCGAAACCGTGCTGCATATTGTCGCCGCGCGGCGCGATACGCCATGGATCCGCTTCCTGACGGCCTATGGGGCCGACCCCAACCTGGCGGACAAGAAGGGCGAGACCCCGCTAATGATCTCGACCCGGCTCGGCCACGTCGAAGGTGTGACCGAACTGCTGGAGGCAGGCGCGCATGTCGATCCGGTATCGAACGGCGAGACGCCGTTGATCGTCGCTGTCCACGGTCGCGACGTGCCGGTGGTGCGCGTATTGCTGGCCAATGGTGCGGACCCCGAGCGGACCGACAATTCGGGCCGCTCCGCGCGGGACTATGTCACGCAGATCGGCGATCGTCGCCTCGCAGAGGCGTTCGCCAATGCCGACGCCGAGGCCAAGCAGGGCGGCAAGAAGCAATATGGACCGAGTTTCTAAGCCATGATCGATAACGCCGCCGACCTCACGCTCGACGAACTGCGCGTCGCGCTCGCTCCGGCAGTTGCCGACTCTGCGATCTTCGACGGATGGACCGAAACCGCGTTGCTCGCCGCTGCCGAGATGGAGGGCGTCGATCCGGCGCTGGCCCGGCTCGCGTTCAAAGGCGGTGCGATGGCCATGGTAACGGCGTGGATCGACTCGATCGATGCAGCGATGGCGCAAGATTTGCCGCAAGAGGTGCTGGCGAGCCGCAAGATTCGCGAGAAAATCCGCGATCTGGTGCTCTACCGGCTCGACGCGGTGGCCGGGCAGGAAGAGGCGATGCGCCGGGCGCTGGCGATCGGGGCGATGCCGCAGAATGTCGTCGCGTCGATGCGCGGCGCGTGGCGGAGCGCGGACCTGATGTGGCGCCTCGCTGGCGATACCGCGACCGATTACAACCACTATACCAAACGCACGATTCTCGCCTCGCTGTACAGCGCGACGCTGCTGGTGTGGCTCGATGATGAAAGCGACGACAAGGCCGAGACGCGCGCCTTTCTCGACCGCAGGATCGAGAACGTCATGCAGTTCGAAAAAACCAAGGCGCAGTTGCTGGGCGGGGGCGGTGGCAGCGAGCGAGAGCGGTTCAGCCCCGTGCGTTTGCTGGGCCGTTTGCGCTACCCCGCAAGATAGACGTAGTGCGGTATTGATAATCAGTTGCATTACGAGGCGCGCTTTGTCAGAAGCGCCCGCATGACGCTCGAGAGCCTGCAACCTGGTCACCGCGCCCGTATTGCTTCGATAGACTGGGACGCGCTGCCGCCTGCCGATGGCAAGCGGATGCGCGCCCTGGGTTTCGAACCCGGGGTCGAGGTTCTGATGGCGCACCACGGAGTGTTCGGGGGGCGCGATCCGGTCGCGGTCTCGATCGGCCGGATGACCATCGCGCTGCGCAAGGTGCAGGCCGCTGCCATTTCGCTCGAACAGGCCTGAGATATAATCATGAGCGATACGATCCGGGTCGCGCTGCTCGGCAACCCCAATGCGGGCAAGAGCGCGCTGTTCAACAAGCTGACCGGTGCGCGGCAGAAGATCGCCAACTACCCCGGCGTGACCGTGGAACGCGTCGCCGGGATGCTGATGCTGCCTGACGCCACGCAGATGGAAGCCATCGACCTTCCCGGCGCATACGCCTTCGACGCGTCCAGCCCGGACGAAGACGTGACGCGCAAGGTGGTGCAGGGCGAATTTCCCGGCGAGGCCGAGCCCGACGTCCTGGTGCTGGTACTCGACGCGGGCAATCTGGAGCAGCACCTCGTGTTCGCGCAGGAAGTGCTGGCGCTGGGCAAGCCCACGATTGTCGCGCTCAACATGGTCGACATGGCGGAGCGCGACGGGCTGAAGCTCGATGCGACCGTCTTGTCGCAGGCGCTGGGTGTGCCGGTGGTCGAAACCGTCGCAGTCCGTCGCCGCGGGATCGACGAGCTGAAGGCGGCGATCGCCGAGGTGCGCGGCGCTGTCGGAACGCTCGCCGACCGGCCGAAGATGGACGCGACCGAGCGGCGGCTGGAAGCGCGCACAATCGCCAGGGCGACCGTGTTTCAGACATCGAGAGCACGCCGCATCGGCGACAGGCTGGATAGTGTGCTCCTCAATCCGTGGATCGGCCCGCTGATCCTGCTCGCGCTGCTGTTCGTCATGTTCCAGGCCGTGTTCGCCTGGGCCTCGCCCCTGTCCGACGGGCTCGATGCTGCGGCAGGGGCGCTCGGCACATGGGTCGAAGGTGCCTTGCCCGCCAGCCTGCTGCGCGATTTACTGACCCAAGGGATCATCGCAGGCGTCGGCTCTGTTATCGTGTTCCTGCCGCAGATCATCATCCTGTTCCTATTCATCCTGATCATGGAGGCGACCGGGTATATGGCCCGCGCCGCCTTCCTGATGGACCGGTTGATGGCGGGCGTCGGGCTTTCGGGCCGCAGCTTCATCCCGCTGCTGTCCAGCTTTGCCTGCGCCATCCCCGGGATCATGGCGACGCGCAGCATTGCCGATCCGAAGGACCGTCTGACCACCATCCTGATCGCGCCGTTGATGACCTGCTCGGCGCGGCTGCCCGTCTATGCGATCATCATCGCCGCGTTCATTCCGCAGCGGACCGTGGGCGCCGGGATCGGCTTGCAGGGGCTTGTGCTGTTCGCGCTCTACCTCGCCGGAATCCTGGGCGCGCTGGTCGTCGCGCTGATCCTGCGCGGCACGCTGACCAAGGGCGAGGCGACCGGCTTTATCATGGAGTTGCCGCGCTACCAGCTGCCGAGCGTGGGCGATATCCTGATCGGCCTGTGGCAGCGTGCCTGGGTATTCCTGCGACGCGCGGGCACGATCATCTTTTCGGCCACCGTCATCCTGTGGCTGCTGTTGAGCTTCCCGCAGGCGGAGCCGGGCGAGAGCCAGGTCGACGCCTCCTTTGCCGGGCAGATCGCGGACGGGCTCAACGTCGTCCTCGAACCGATCGGCTTCAATCGCGAGATCAGCCTTGCGCTGATCCCCGCGATGGCGGCGCGCGAAGTGGCGGTGTCTGCCCTCGCGACGACCTATGCGATCGACGCCGATGACGAGGAGGAAGAGGCGGATGGCCTCGCCAGCACGCTCTCGAAGCGGTGGAGCCTGCCGACCGCGCTCGCCTTCCTCGCGTGGTTCGTGTTCGCCCCGCAATGCCTTTCGACCATCGCGGTCGCCCGGCGCGAGACCAACGGGTGGAAGTGGCCCGCCTTCATGGTCGGCTATCTGTTCGCGCTCGCTTACATCTTTGCCGGGATCACCTACTGGAGCGCGGTGGCGCTGGGGCTGTAGCGCAAACCGAGTCCGCTCCGGTGGAAAGTCGCAAGCGGCTCTGGATGCGACTCGCACCGTCAGTTAGGCCCATCGCAACAGACACGAAGGGATACGAATCATGGCGGGTAGCCTCAACAAGGTCATGCTGATCGGCAATCTGGGCGCGGACCCCGAAATCCGCAGCTTCCAGAACGGCGGCAAGGTCGCCAACCTGCGCATCGCGACCAGCGAGACGTGGAAGGACAAGAACAGCGGCGAGCGGCAGGAGCGGACCGAGTGGCACACCGTCGCGATCTTCTCCGAAGGCCTCGTCAACGTGGTCGAGCGGTTCCTGAAGAAGGGCAGCAAGGTCTACATCGAAGGCAAGCTGCAGACCCGCAAGTGGCAGGACCAGAACGGTCAGGACCGCTATAGCACCGAAGTGGTGCTGCGCGGCTTCGATGGCACGCTGACCATGCTCGACGGCGCGCAAGGCGGCGGCGGCGGCGGTGGTGGTGGCCAGCGCAGCGGCGGTTCGGGTGGCGGCTACGGCGGCGGCGCGGGCGGCAGCGATCAGGGCGGCGGCTGGAACCAGGGTGCCGGTGGTTCCGGGGGCGGCTCCGGCGGTGGCTCGGGCGGCGGTGCCAATTACGACGATCTGGAAGACGACATTCCGTTCTAGGCTGCAGAGCCCGGTTCACTGGGCAGACAGTGGCGAGGGGGCAATGCGCCACTATGCGCATCCGCCCCCTTCGCTTCGCAACCATCGTAGCGCTCGCCGGGTCGCTTGGTGCGCCCGGCGTACTCTATGCGCAGTCGCAAGCGGAGCCGCAATCTGAGCCTCCTGCGCAACATCTGCGATCTCTCGATGCGGCCGAGGCGACCCGTATGCTCGACGCGCTCCGCGCCGAGCAGGCGAAGCTGAGAGACGGCGAGAAGGCCTTCTTCCACCTCTCCAGTGGCGCACCTGCATCCTACGACCAGAATCGCATCGGCCCTCGCGACGCCTTCGTGGCGCTCGACCTCGACGATGTCTGGCAGATCGAGCGCACATCGCGCGACGGCGCGGTCTTTCCGACTTACCGGCTCACCCTCATTCCCGATGGCCAAAACGCACCGATCTGGACACTCGACGTCACGATGACCTGGCCCAGGGACGTGGTGCGAATCATCGAGGTCACGATGTTCTACGGGCCGCCAGGCCCGTTCTGATCGCGGCTATTGTTGGGTTTCTGAGACACCTGACACACTGTCCAAGGGAGAAAAACTCTCCCTTCCCAAAGAGTGTTTCCCGCAGGCGATCGACGATCTCAAACAACCCACCGATCATGCGGCACGCGGGCGGTGTAGGACAGCGCAATCGGGCCGCAGAGGCGCGCTGCCTGATTGCACCAGCTTTGCCCCGTAGATACACTGGACGCCGAGCCAGAGAGGGAATTCCATCGCGAGCACCAGGACGAACAACGCCAGCCGCCTTGTTTCGACCTCTGCCACGGTGCCCCATGTCTCCCTTTCTCGCGCTCGTTTCCCTATCCGCACGCACGCCTGACGGCCGCCCGCTCGTCGATGACCTTACGCTCTCGATGGACGCGGAGCGGATTGGTTTGGTTGGTCGAAAGGGCTCGGCCCATGCGCACCGCGCCCGCGTCTGATTTGGCAATCGCGATGCACACCGCATCATCGGCAGGCGGTCGGGCGACGAACGGCTGTGCGCGGGGCTGGCTGCTGTCCGCCAGCCACGATCCGGCTTCTCTCAAGCGGATCGGGATCGAGAGATCGGTCTCGGTGTGAGCCGCAAAGTCCTGTGCGTCCACCGGCTCGGAACTTGAGCGCGGCTCGATGGTCGATCCTATATTGGCCATGGATAACCGGAACACATCCTCCTCCCCCGCGACCATCGTCCAGCTGCTGTGCGGGATGGCGCTGTTCGGCACGGCGACCCCGCTGAGCAAGATCGTCGGTGAGCATTTCTCGATCTTTACCGCCTCGTGCCTGAGAATGGCGATTGCCAGCATCGTGCTCGCCCCGTTCGTGTGGTTTGCGACCGATCGCTTCGCGAAGGTCCAGCGGTCGGACTGGGGCGTGATCGCGGCGATCTCCGCCTTCGGCATGGTCGGGTTCACCGCGACCATGCTCTACGGAATGCGGCTGACCACCGGGGTGATCGGATCGACCATCATGAGCGCGACGCCGGCGGTCACCGCGATCGGCGCGGTGGTGTTCTTCGGTGCGGCGATGAACTGGCGCAAGGCGGGCGCGCTGGCCCTGGGCGTCGGCGGCATCGCGGTCATCAACCTGTTTCGCGGGAGCGGAGACGGGCAGGGCGGCGATGCCCTGCTGCTGGGCGCGGCGCTGGTCGGCGCCGCGATCTGCATGGAGGCGGCCTATACGCTGCTCTCGCGCAAGCTCTCCGACGGGATCAGCTCGCTTGAAACCACGCTTGCCGCATCGATCATGGCGGCGATCCTGTTCGTGGTGCTGGCGTTGGTGTTCGACAGCCGCCCGTTCGATTTCAGCGAGGCGAATGGGTTCGGGCTCGGCGCGCTCGCCTTCTGGGGAGCGGCAACCGGCGGTCTGGCCCCGGTGATCTGGTATAATGGCGTGCGCAAGGCACCCGGCGTGCTGACCGCGGGCGCGATGGCGATCATGCCGCTGAGCGCGCTGGCGCTGTCCTACCTGCTGCTGGGCGAGGCATTCCGCTGGATCCACCTCGCCGGGTTCGGGCTGGTCTTCGCCGGGCTGGTGCTGATGATCGTCGAGAATGTGCGCGGGGCGAAGCAGGGCTGAACCACGATCGCGGTCAGGTCGGCGGCGGTTCGCAAAGGTGCTTTATTCCGGCGCGGCTTAGGCGCATTGGCGCTGCGTGAAAGCGCTGCGCGACCCGATTCGTTTGATTCCGATGCTTTTTCTGGCGGCGATTCTGGTCGGCACCGTGCTGCTGAGCCTGCCATTTGCGACAACCGATGGCGTGCGCGCTCCGCTGCTCACCGCGCTGTTTACCTCCACCTCGGCGGTCGCGGTGACCGGCCTGATCGTGGTCGATACGCCGACCTACTGGTCCGGCTTCGGCCAGGGGGTGATCCTGCTGCTGTTTCAGGTCGGCGGGTTCGGCATCATGACCTCGGCGACGCTGCTCGGGCTGATGGCCGGACGCGGTTTCGGTTTGCGCGACCGGATGGCCACGCAGGTGGAACGCAGCCGGCTGGAGGCGCATGATGCGCTCTCCGCGCTCAAGCTGATTCTCGTCATCACCGTCGCGGTGGAGGGGATCGTGGCGATCATCCTCACCGGGCGGCTGATCGCTGCCTATGGCGAAGCGCCCGGGCTCGCGCTGTGGCACGGTGTGTTCCACTCGGTCAGCGCGTTCAACAATGCCGGTTTCTCCAGCTATTCGGACAGCGTGATGGGCTTCCAGGAGGATCCGCTGTTCCTCGGCCCGATCATGATCGCAGTCGTCATTACCGCGCTGGGCTTCCCGGTGATGCAGGATCTGCGCACCAATGGCATCGTGTGGCGGCGCTGGTCGCTCCATACCAAGCTCACGATTGGCGGCACCGCCGCGCTGCTGGCGCTGGGCTTCCTCGCCATCCTCGCGATGGAGTGGGACAATCCCGCTACGCTGGGGCCGATGGGGTGGGGCGCGAAGATACTCAACGCCGCGTTCCATTCGGTGATGCCGCGCACCGCCGGGTTCAACAGCCTGAACGTGGGCGCCTTCCACGACGAGACGCTGATGACCAACTTCTTCCTGATGTTCGTCGGCGGTGGCAGCGCGGGCACCGCCGGGGGGATCAAGGTGACGACCTTTTTCGTGCTGTTCGCGATCGTCCTGTCGGAGATTCTCGGGCGGCAGGACGCCGGGCTGTTCCAGCGCCGGTTCGGGCGCGAGATAGAGCGGCAGGCGCTGGCGGTGACGGTGCTCTCTGCAACGCTGATCTTCGTCGCGACGACCTACATCGCCTCGATCAGCAGCCTGCCGCTGGACGATATCCTGTTCGAATGCATCTCCGCCTTCTCCACCGTCGGCCTGTCGACCGGGATCACCGCCGCGCTGCCGCCGGGCGGCCTGCTGGCGCTGATCGTGCTGATGTTCGTCGGCCGGGTGGGAACCATCACCGTGGCCACCGCGCTTGCGCTGGGCGGGCGCGAACTGCCTTTCCGCTATCCGCAGGAGAACCCGATTGTCGGCTAATATACGCAAGCCCATCATGGTCATCGGCCTCGGCCGGTTCGGAGGCGCGGTGTCGCGTACGCTGGAGCGGATGGGGCACGAGGTCCTGGCGGTCGACACCGACCCGGCGCTGGTCCAGCACTTCGCGGGCGACCTGACCAAGGTGGTCGAGGCGGATGCGACCGAGACGACCACGCTGGAGCGGCTTGGCGCAAAGGATTTCGACGCCGCCGTGGTCGCCATCGGCACCGATATCGAGGCGAGCGTGCTGACCGTGCTGGCGCTGGCGGATCTGGGCCTGACCAACATCTGGGCCAAGGCGACGAATGAGAAGCACGCCCGCATTCTCGAGCGGACCGGCGCGACCCACGTGGTCTTCCCCGAACAGCGGATGGGCGAACGCGTCGCTCACCTGATCAACGAGCGGCTGCTCGACTTCATTTCCTTCGGCGACGAATTCGCGATCGCGCGGCTGGTTGCGCCCGAGCCGCTGCTGGGCCTGCCGCTGGTCACCAGCCAGTGCCGCAAGAAATTCGATGTGACGGTGGTGGGGGTGAAGCGCGAGGGGGAAGACTTCATCCACGCGGTGCCCGACACGCTGATCTTCCCGGGCGACGAGCTGGTCGTCTCCGGCCGTATCCACGATCTCGAAACATTCTCCGCGATGTGACGCGAGGGCGTGCGGCGCTTCGGCTCAGGCGTCGGCGCGGTAATCTTCTTCGAGCGCGAGCGTGTTCAGGTCTTCATTGCGGAGGGTCTCGAAAGACCGGGATTCGGGGGCTTCGAACAGGACGCCGAACAACTCGACTGCTTTTCCGTCCGGTCCGAGGTTGCAGATGCCGCGGCTCATGATGTGTTTTTGAAGCCCCTGTTCGTCGATAATCCGCGCATCCAGATAGAATGGACTGCCCGCCCCAACAGCCTTGTCGAAGGTCTTTCTGACCCGCTCCCGGTCTTCGGGATGATAATAGTCGATTGCGGCATCGAGTGGGGGCGTACCGGCAGCCTTGTCGCGACCGTGGACCGCGAAAACGCGATCCGACCAGAAAACCTTTTTGGTCCGCAAGTCGACCATCCAGGTGGCGACCGAACCGACATTTTCGGCCAGAGCCAGGCATGCGCGGTCGCGTTCTCCCCGGGCCAGCGCAGCATGCACTCTGCTACGCTCCACAAGCAGAAAAATGGCGCAGACGATCGCGGAAAGAATGAACCCCAATGCAAACCAGAGGAGTGGCGATATGGCGTCAGTCTCCGGGATAAGACCTCCCATGGTTTCGACGGCTTTAGGCCGACCGCAGCTCGAAGGAAGGTGCCCATGACTGTCGTCTGTGCGGCCCGGAACGCGTCTGTCGCGCCTCGAGATCCACGCTCATGATCGGCAGCCCCTTGCCCCTTCAGGTTAACCCTAGCAGATTTCTCTCACAGGTGAAGTGGTCTAACGATCTATCTGATATTGTACAGGAAAAAAACCTACGATCGGCGCGCTCGAGGCCGCAATCCGATGCGTTCAACAGGCTTTCGGGCCGCGATCCGGCCTCACCGGGGTTGCTGCCCGGCCTGAGATCTGGCCCACTAGGGCAGGTTATTTGGAGCCAAGACCCTTGAGCGCCTCGGCCAGCGGACCGCGCGGGGTGTCGTCTGTCTCGATCCCGGCTTTCTTGCGTGTCCGATCGGCATTGGGCCCTTCGGCATAAGGGTCGATCGCCAGCCCCAGCGACTGCGCGATCGCTTCGCCTAGATCGAAGTTTTCACCGGCGTACTCGATCTCGTCGAGATCTTCGGCCTCCAACTCGATCTCGATCTCCTCGTCCTCCCGCAGCGAGGGGTGGATCGATCCTTCGGGGACGAAGCGCAGCGCGATGTCTTCCGCGATGGCGACAGGGAAATCCTCGCCAGAAACCGCACAGGGCTGGGTGATGTCCGCTTCGAGCGTACCGGTGACGCCAACGCGGTCCCCCTGCCGGTCGAGAGCGACCCGCGCGACCAGCTGCTCGACCGAGGTGACCGCGAAGCGTCGGGCAAGGTCGCCGCGTTCCTGCGCGTTCGCTTCCAGCACCAGCGGCTGGCCGGTAATCTGGCGCAGCGCGATCGGACGTGAGAATTCAGGGGGTGTCGCGCCGGTCATGCCGCGATCTCGCCTTGCTCAAGCGTTGCGAAATCGGTCCGGGAGAGCTGTCCGTGCAGCGTGCGCAGCCCGGCGGCCATGCGTACCGGGCCATGCTCTTCGTCAGACAGGTGCATGTTGCGTACCACCAGAGCAGCCAGTGCCGCGTCGTCCTGTTGTGCCAGCGCGTCGCGCAGCGCGCCCGCGCGCCCGCCAAGCGTTGCCATCATCCGGCCCATCATCTTGCCCACGGTGGGATCGCCGATTCCGGCCTCGCGCATCTGGCCTTCCATGTCCTCGACAAACAATTCGGTCAGCCGCGCCGCAGCGGATATGCCATGCGCGTCGGGATTGGGCTCGCTCTCCAGCCGCAGCATGAACAGCGCGGTGAGCATCGAGATCATGTCGAACCGGCCGTCCAGCGTATCCGCCGCACCACGATCCGCGAACCAGTGCACCTCGCGCGCGGTGCCTACCAGCGTGTGCCACAGCGGGCGCCACGGCTCGCGAGGGTCGGGCTCACGGGCGAACAGGCGGGAGAGGAGCGACATTGGGATCCTTCATTCAGCACCAATTCAATCGGCATCGCCACAGCAGGTGGTTACTGGCTCGTGCAACGCCGGTGCGGCTGCCATTGCACGTTCGGGGGCGAGGCCGTAAGGCTCCGCCCCGATATAGCGCGTGTTCCCGCTCACGAAAGGGCGCGCGGATTTTGCGAAGAGGATTGCGAGTACTATGCGGATCGTGAGGGCAATCGCACCGGTTATGTTGATCGGGCTGGCGGTAACGGCGGGCGGATGCACGTCGATCCGCGAAGCGCGCGGCTATATCGAGGATGAACGGATGACCGGGCTGATACAGCCTGGCATCGACAATGAGCAGTCGGTCCAGAGTACTCTGGGTCGGCCGACGTTCACCAGCCAGTTCGGCCCGGCGACCTGGTATTACGTATCCAGCGTCACCGGCCGCAAGCCGTTCGTGCGCCCGCGCATCCAGACCCATTCGGTGCTTGCCGTGCGGTTCGATAGCGAAGGCAAGGTGGTCGCCGCCGACCGCTCCGGGATCGACCAGGTGGTCTATCTGCGCCCCGATGGCGACGAGACCCCGACGCTGGGCCGCGAGCGGACGTTCTTCGAAGACCTGTTCGGCAATATCGGCACGGTCGGCGCACCGGGTGCGGGCGCGCCGGGCGGCGGGCGCGGCCCGGGCGGCTGATACGCCGACGGCTATGGCGATTGTGCGCCCGCGACGCTTGATAGCGTGCGGGTGCGCCCCATATCGCGCCCCATGAGCAATTCCGCGGCCAGCCACGGCCTTCAACAGTGGCACGGCACCACCATCATCGGCGTCAAGCGTGGGGACAAAACCGTGCTCGCCGGCGATGGTCAGGTTTCCATGGGCAATACGGTGATGAAGCCCAACGCAAAGAAGGTCCGCCGGATCGGGGATGGCAAGGTCGTCGCCGGGTTTGCAGGCGCCACTGCCGATGCCTTCACCCTGTTTGAACGACTGGAGCGCAAGCTGGACCAGTATTCCGGCCAGTTGATGCGCGCCGCGGTCGAACTGGCCAAGGACTGGCGGACGGACAAATACCTGCGCAATCTCGAAGCGCTGATGATCGTCGCGGACAAGGACACGATGCTGGTGCTGACCGGCAATGGTGATGTGCTGGAGCCCGAGGGCGGGATCGCCGCGATCGGTTCGGGCGGCAACTACGCGCTCGCTGCCGCGCGCGCTCTTTCCGACTACGAGACCGATCCCGAAAAGATCGCCCGCCGCGCGATGGCCGTGGCGGCAGAAGTCTGCGTCTTCACCAACGACCAGGTGACTTTGGAAAGCGTCTGAGCCCCCAAACCGCTCGTCACGGCGCGCGACGGTTGCCCCGAAGGCCGGCCTGCCCATAGCGTTCTCATGCGGGATCGTTGACCGCATTCCGGGGGGACGGCGCTATTTTCATGACAGCTACCACGCTGGATCGCCGTCGGCTGCTGGCCGCCGGTGGTGCCACCGGGCTTTCGCTCGCATTGGGCGGGTGCGCGACCATGGCGCCCGTGGCTGCGACGAGCGCAGCCGCACCCCTGTGTCTGCCACGCGTGAATGTCAGCCCGGATCGGGTCATCCGCACGGTCGCGGGCCTGCGGCCCTATCGCGAAACCGGCTTCGTCGTGCGCGCGCAGCAGCTGAGCGACACGCGGGTGATCCATAATTACGGGCACGGCGGGGGAGGCATTACGCTCAGCTGGGGGAGTTCGCGATTGGCGGTCGATCTGGGGTTGCCGGGGCATAGCGGCCCGGTCGCGGTGATCGGGGCGGGCGCGCTGGGTCTGACGACCGCCAAGCTGTTGCAGGAAGCCGGGTACCAAGTATGCATTTATGCCGAGAACCTGCCGCCGCATACGACCTCGAACGTCGCGGGCGGGCAGGTCAATCCGACCAGCGTGTTCAGCGATGCGGCCGTCGACGAGGCCTTCCGCCGCCAGTACGCGGCAGCGGTCGATTACAGCTACCGCCGCTTCCAGATCTCGGTCGGCGAGGACACTGGCGTGCGCTGGCTGACCACCTACGACGCGACTCTCGGGCGTCCATTGAGCGATCTCGACCGGCGGATCATGCCCGCCGCGCGCCTGCTGCGCGAGGGTGAGCATCCGTTTCCCCAGCCGCTGACGCGCGAATGGCGTACGATGTATGTCGAGACAGGGCGCTGGCTCGCGCACCTTATGCGCGACTTGCGGATCGGCGGCGCGACCATCGAGCGGCGCGGCTTCGCCTCTCCCGCAGAGATTGCCGCACTGCCTGAAGCGCTGGTGTTCAACTGCACCGGGCTCGGCGCGCGCGCATTGTTCGGCGACGAAGGGATGATCCCCATTCGCGGCCAGCTGGCCATCCTGCTTCCGCAGCCGGAACTCCAGCATGCCTATACCGGACCCGTGGGCTACATGTTCCCGCGACCCGACGGTATCGTGCTGGGCGGCACCTACGAACGCGGTGTGTGGGATGCGACTCCGCAGCCCGAAGCCATTGCCGGGATCCTCGCAGCGCATGCCAGGTTCAACCAGCGGATGCGTTGCAGCGTGTAGGCTTTCTGCGCTGTTGCCTTGCGATGGAGGCGTTCGCCTCCCAAATGCCCCGCGATGACAGACAAGCTGACGCCCAAGGCCATCGTGGCCGCTCTCGACGAACATATTATCGGCCAGAAGGATGCCAAGCGCGCGGTTGCCGTGGCGCTGCGCAATCGCTGGC
>CAXAXQ010000009.1:0-98003 GCA_963972905.1 uncultured Erythrobacteraceae bacterium | reverse complement strand
GTCGCGCGCGGCGCAAGCTGTGAAAAAAGGCGGCGGGCTCTTCGGAGCCCGCCGTTTTTTTTGTGATCATCGGTGATGCCCGAAGCCCGCCGATGAGAGGGTGTGCGAGATAGTCCCGCGACTGTTCTAACTAGATGTGTCTGACGGGGCAGGAGCGCGCGCAGCCGATGTGGCCGTCACCTCGCAGGCCGCCGTAAAAGGCCTCGATCTAACCTCAAACCGCTGTTGACGCTGCCGGGGAAACCCATGGGGCGTCTTGCATCGCGCGCGTCAGGCGCGTTCGAACACGACCATTTCGGCAAAGACCCTGCCCGCAGCGTCACTCAACTCTTCTGTCTCGTGCAGCGCGAGCCCGGCATCGGCGAACGCGCCGAGGAAGGTGTCGCGCGCGTCCGCCGTCGCGCAAGCCGCTTCGAGCGAGGCGATCCGCGCCAGCTCGTTGCGTGCCTGCAGCTCGATCCGGTCGAGCAGCGTGGCAATACCAGTGGCAGTATCGCCAGACTGCGCGCCCATTCGCAGCGACCGCCGCACGGCCTCGGGTATCTCCCAGGCTGCCGACTGGTCGCCATGTTTCGCCCGCCCTTGCTCGACGATCCCGGCGACCATCGCGGTCGCATCGGACCATGGCGATGGCTCGTCATTCAGCACGGCTTTCGTTTCAGCGATCAGGCCGACATCATCGAGAACCCAGTGAATCTGCTCGGCGCGGGAGAGGTTGTGCGACAGGATCGCGCCGTCTCCACGGTGGATCACCATGCCCATCGCTGCGCCCTGGCTGGCTACGCGGGCAATCTCCTCTGCCACCCGCGGCGTGTCGCCATATTCGACGCCGAACTGGCTGACGATCGCATCGAAGCTTGCGTCCGCGAAGGGAAGCTCCTCCATCGCGGTGGCCGGGCGAAGGTCCACGCCCGGCGGCGGCGGGGGCAGGTGTGGGGCCAGATCGATCCCGGTCAGCAAAGCATCCGGGCGACTGGTGCCGATCCAGCGGAGCACACGCGCATCCCCGGTCGCGAGATCGAGCACCTGCGCGCCCTGCGGCAAACGCGAGGCGAACGCGCGCCACGCCTGCTCTAGTGTTGCAAACACCGACTGCCATCGTGCGGGAAGGCACCCGGTACTGCCATGCGGCCCCTGCTGCGCCCAGAATTCACTCCAGGCGTGATCCGTGGTTTGTCCCATCGCCCAAGCCCCCCCTGGCGATAACATCAAACGCGGTTGTCATCCGCGCACCCGACCCGAAGGCGGTTGTGCCATGATAAAGCGTGCTTGGGAACAGGGCGAGATACCCTTCCCGCGGAGCTATTCGATGCAACGGCGGCAGGTCGAGCCGCAGGTCCGGGGCAGGCCGGCCCAGTTCGAGCGTCCCTTGCGACCCGTCCTCGTCCGGTGGCGGCAGCAGCAGATAGAGCGCCGAGGAGAGGATGCCCTGCGGATGGATATGCGCCGCATGATGATCCCCGCCGGAGCGCAGCCTGACCGACCATGATCCGCGCAGCCGCCACTCGGCTGCCGCTTGTCGCAGGAGGGGGTGCGTCGGATCGGCCGCTGGCAGGCCGTCCCGATAGGTTTCTACCGTGGCGAGGACCGCGCGCTTCAGATCGGCGAGGGCCGGTTCGGTCCGGTCGAACAGGATGCCACGCGTCTGCGTGCCCCCGCGCAGCGACTGCCCGAGCGGGAACGCGGAGGTATCGTGCAGTCGACCGAGCAGTGCAATCGCCGGAGGCATGGTGTGGTCGCCATCGGTCAGCGGCAGAAGCTGGACCATGCCATCCTGCTCGTGCAGCCAGGCGGCCTTTTCCGGATCGGTCACGCGCCACAACAGGCCGGTCAGCGCCCATGCGCTGACATCGAAGGGAGAGAATTCGCGCGCACGGGCCAGCGCCGCCTTGGCGCCTGCCCAGTCTTGCGTTCGCAGCGCGTGCCGCCCCTCATGCAGAGCGCGGTCCAGACTGTCGGTGGAGAGTGCCGCCATCGCCCGCTCGGCCCGCTGGTCGTCGCCGAGCGCGCTGGCGTAAACGGCTTCGAGCAGGACGAACTGCTCGACCTCGCGGAAGTCTGCGCGTGCCGCCGTCGCACGCTCTCTGGCCGCGAGCGTGTCACCCGCCGCGCCCAAGGCGGCGATATGCGCGAGCGGAATATTGGGGTCGTCGGGCGCCTTGCGCGCGGCATCCTCGAAATGGCTGGCAAAGTCGCTGTCGCCCGCGCCGAGGCGTAGCTGGGCCAGAAAATCGAGTCCCGGTTGCCATGACGGCGCCTGATCCGCGATCTGTTGCGCCAGAGCGCGCGCCTCCGGCGTGCGGCCCATCGCATCGAGCGCCTGCGCCCGGCACAGCCACAGGTGGGGATCGCTCTGCTGGCTGCGCAAGGCGAGATCGATCCGCGCCAGCGCATCGCGCTCGGCTCGCTCCAGCGCAACCCTCGCCCGCCCCGCGAGCCCGCGTGGATGATGGGCGTCGAGCGTCAGGCACTGGTCGTACCAGCGCGCCGCCTGCGCGAGATCGCCAGCCAGCCGCGCGGCGTTGGCGCGGGTGGAGCAATAGCGCGCATCGCTGCGCCCCGCGCTTTCGTGCGGGGTGAGCGCGGCAAGCGCCGCCTCGGGCGCATCGGCCTGGGTTTGCGCGATCGCCACGTTGATCGCGAAGGGCAGGTGGGTCGGCGCGAGCCGGGCGGCTGTCGCAAAGCGCTCCGCCGCAAGCGCATACTCGCCGCGCCGCATGGCCAGATTGCCCGCGCTGTCGTGCAGCGCTGCCTCGCGCGGGTGCTCGCCAAGCCCCTGGGTGATGATCCGCTCGGCCTCGTCCTTCGCGCCGCGCTGTTCGGCCGCAATCGCGCGCTGGTGCCACTCGTGCGCCGAGAGCGAAGGCTTGCCCGCCATCAGCGGTCGCGGAACCAGCCGGTGATCGCCAGCCGTCCGGCGGGGGCGAAGGGCGGGACGAAGCTGACCAGATGGCTTTGCGGCACGGCGAACATGTTCAGCGCGTTGAACCGCGGGCGAAAGCCCTCGATCACGTCGCCATCATCGTCGAGGAACAGCAGGTAGCCGCCCCAGTCCGGGTGCCAGTCTTCCCGCGCGAAATTGAGCACGTAGGCGACCTTCCACCCTTCCGCGACATGGCTGTCGCTGTGCCGCCCGAGATAGTGTTGGGGCGCGAACATGGTTGCCTGTCCATCGGCCTTCACCAGCGTGTCGAAGCCGGTGATCTTGCGGACCAGATCCATGAACGGCTCTGCGTTGAGGTGCTCCAGCAGCAGTTCGTGCGGTCCGCCGGGATTCCAGCCCTTCTGGATCGACTCGACCAGCGAGAACTGGGCGTAGCGGAAGCCGTAATCGCCGCGAGCGGTGGCTTGCGCGGCAGCATTGGCCAGTCGGTTGACCTGATCCGCACCGCCCGGCCCCATGATCTCCGCGTTGGAAAAGCCGCGCGGCGGCGTGTCCGGGCTATCACCCGCGCGCACTGCCATGCCCCAAGGCGTGTTCTTCATGAGGACGCTCTGGATTTCCTCGGCCGCTTCGCGCGTCAGGACATCGCGCACCTGAACGCGACCCGTCTGGGCGAAGCGCTTCGCCAGTGCCGCGCGGTCCAGGTCGGGGTTGATTTCGAAGAGTGTTCTGGTGGTCATGACTGGCGGCAGGGCATAGGCCCATGCCTACCTGTGAGGCAAGCCAGGCTGCGCGCAGCCATGCTTGACACCGCGCAGCCTGCCCGTCACTTCGGTTGCGAAACGAAACTTGGGAGAGTTATCTTATGGCCGATGCTTATATCGTGGATGCGGTGCGGACTGCTGGTGGAAAACGCGGCGGCAAACTGGCGGATGTCCATCCGGTAGACCTTGCCGCGCAGACGCTGGATGCGCTGATCGAGCGTACGGGCATCGACCCCAAGGTGGTCGAAGACGTCATCATGGGATGCGTCAGCCAGGGTGGCCAGCAGGCGATGCAGGTCGGTCGCAACGCGGTGCTCGCGACCAAGCATCTGGGCGAAGGCACACCCGCGGTGACGATCGACCGCCAGTGCGGATCGTCGCAGCAGGCGATCCAGTTCGCCGCGCAGGCCGTGATGAGCGGGACGCAGGACGTCGTGATCGCCAGCGGCGTCGAAAGCATGACGCGGGTGCCGATGGGCTCGACCGCGATGTTCCACATGAAGGAAGGGCTGGGCAATTATAAGTCGCCGGGTCTGGAGAAGAAGTATCCCGGCGTGCAGTGGAGCCAGTTCATGGGTGCCGAGATGATGGCCGAAAAGCACGGCTTCTCGAAGGACGACATGGATCGCTTCGCGCTCGCCAGCCACCAGAAGGCGGCCGCTGCGACCAAGGCGGGCGCGTTCGACAAGGAAATCGTTCCGATCCCGATCGAGACGCCCGACGGCAGCGAAATGCACACAATGGACGAGGGTATTCGCTTCGATGCCACTCTGGAAGGGATCGCCGGCGTCAAGCTGCTGAGCCCCGATGGCCGGATCACCGCCGCGTCCGCCAGCCAGATCTGTGACGGGTCGAGCGCGGCGTTGATCGTCTCCGAAGCCATGCTGAAGGAACACGGCCTGACCCCGCTCGCACGGATCGTCGATCTGACGGTGACCGCCGGCGACCCGGTGATCATGCTGGAAGAGCCGCTGTTCGCGACCGACAAGGCGCTCAAGAAGGCGGGCCTTTCGATCAATGATATCGACCTTTACGAGGTGAATGAGGCGTTTGCCCCGGTGCCGATGGCGTGGCTCAAGCACGTCGGCGCGGACCCGGAAAAGCTCAACGTCAACGGCGGCGCGATTGCGCTGGGCCACCCGCTGGGTGCCAGCGGCACCAAGCTGATGTCGACGCTGATCCACGCGCTGCACGCACGCGGCAAGAAGTACGGGCTGCAGACGATGTGCGAAGGCGGCGGCGTCGCCAACGTGACCATCGTCGAAGCGCTCTAAGAACACCCCAACCGGAGAGAGATTGATGGAAATTTCCGCAAACACCCCCGCCGTCGTCACCGGCGGCGCATCGGGCCTTGGCCTCGCCACCGCGCGCGCGATCGCCGCGAAGGGCGCCAAGGTCGCGATCTTCGATATGAAGGAAGACGAGGGCGAAAAGGTCGCCAAGGAACTCGGTGGTACCTTCTGCAAGGTTAACGTGACCAGCGAAGACGATGTCGCAGCCGCCTTCGCCAAGGCGCGCGAGGCGCATGGGCAGGAGCGGATTCTGGTCAACTGCGCCGGGATCGGCAATGCGATCAAGACCGCCAGCCGCTCCAAGGAAGACGGCTCGATCAAGCACTTCCCGCTCGCTGCGTTCGACTTCGTGATCCAGGTCAATCTGGTCGGCACCTTCCGCTGCATCGCACACTCGGCGGCGGGCATGCTGACGCTTGATCCGCTCAACGACGACGGGGAGCGTGGCGCGATCGTCAACACCGCATCCGTTGCCGCCGAAGACGGCCAGATCGGCCAGGCGGCCTACTCCGCCTCGAAGGGCGGCGTCGTCGGCATGACCCTGCCGATCGCACGCGACCTTATGGGTGAGGGCATCCGGGTGAACACGATCCTGCCCGGCATCTTCCACACGCCGCTGCTCATGGGTCTGCCCGAAAAGGCGATCGAAGCGCTCAACGCCTCGGTTCCGTTCCCCAAGCGGCTCGGCAACCCGGAAGAATATGCCAAGCTGGCGATGGTCATGCTGGAAAACACCTATTTCAACGGCGAGGACGTACGCCTCGACGGCGCGATCCGCATGGCACCGCGGTAAGCATCGCCAGATTGCATTGAAGTGCGCTAATCCGACGGGCTCCTGCTACGAAGCGGGGGCCCGTTTTGTTTGGGAAGGGGAAGCGGGAGGGGATGAGCGACATCGACTGGAAAATCGGGGTCGAGATCGAACTGCTCGCCCCGCAGGGCGCGAGCCGAGAGACGCTGGCGACCCGTGTGGCGCAGCGGGCGGGAGGCACAGCCACGCGCATCTTTCACCCGGAGAGCGAGACCAGCGCGGTGCCCGGCACACCGGTGTTCGAGAACCTGACATTGGGCTTCAAAGTCGATGATGGTGAGGGCAATCGGCTCGCCAGCTTCGTCGACGACCTCACGCTGCAACGCGATCTCGACAAGACGCGCGCCCCGCAGCCCGGCTGGTTCCGACTGGTAGCCGACGACCCGCGCCTGCTGCGTCTCGCCATGCGCCACTGCGACGCCGCTGCACCTTTGAGCACGGTTCTCGACCCGCTTGCAGCCCTGTTCGGCACTACGCCTCAGCAGCATCCGGGCGGGATGGTGCGGGTGGTCGATTCCCACGGGGCCTCGGTCGCGATCGGGGCGCCGCTGCCCGGCGAGCGGGAGCGGCCTTGCGAGATCGTGACCGCGCCGATCGAGCGCGATCATGCCGTCACCATCGACGCGCTGCTCGCCGATGCCCACGCGCTGGGCTTCTCGCTGCCGCACGAAGGCGCGACGCACCTGCACTTCGATGCCGCGCCGATGCGCAGCACGAAGGCGCTCGCGCGGCTGGTCGCGTTCTACGAAGCGCATCGCGGGGCACTGCGCGCATTTGCGCAGAGCAACCCCGCCTGCGTGCGGCTGGGCGGCTGGCCGCCGGAGCTGGCCCGGCTGACCGCCGACCCTGCGTTTCTAGCGCTCGAATGGCCCGATGCCGCGCGTCGGCTGGCCGAAGTGGGCCTCAAGAAGTGGTGCGACATCAACCTCGCCAATCTCGTCAACGCGCCGGCCGACAAGGATACGGTCGAGTTCCGAATTTTCCCTGCGACACTCTCTACGGATGATGTCCTGCGCTGGGCGCGCGGCTGCGAGGCGATCCTGCGGTTCTGCACCGATCCGGCCGAGCCGCCGATCCCGCAGGCCGCCGCCGATCTGCACCGCATGATCCCCGCCCTGGCCGACTGACCGGAGATGCGCACGCGTTTGTGCTAGGTGTCTGCGAGATCGCTCCCTAAGGGTGACGCCACCTAGGGGGGGGTAAGATCAATGAGAACATCTGTTACGCGCCGCAAAGGATTGCGCGTCGCGCTTGCCTTGATGCTGACCACGTCGGCTGCGGGGATCGTCGCCTACCAGCCGCTCGCCGCGCAAAGCGAGAGCGATTTTCTCAGCGCGTTCGGCTATTCCGACTACACCTATTGCGATGCCAAGCTGGTCGGCGAAGTGTGGGGAATGACCCCGTACGAGGGCAAGATCCAGATCGGCATGAAGGTGGTTGGTGGATACGACGAGAACCTTGTCGGCATCCTCGAATCCAGCCGCGATCAGGGCAATGCGTGCGAGTGGGCCGATACCGGGCTTGGCTACGATAATGCCGAAGCGCTGGCCGGGGCGTGGGGCACCACGACGTGGGAAGCAAAGGCCCGGGCGGCGCGGATGTACACCATGGGCCGCAGCGCAGAGGTGGCCGGCTATCTGGCGGATAATGGCGGCGGGTCGGACGAGCAGGGCGCGCTCGACCGGTTCTTTGCCTCGGGCTATTCCTATTGCGATGCCAAGTTGATCGGGCAGCTTTACGGGAGCGATCCGTACCAAGGCAAAATCGAAATCGGCAACAAGATCGCAAACGGGCTGGTCGCCAATATCCCGCTGGTGCTGAACGAAAGCCGTGAACGCGGTGCGCGCTGCGAATGGAGCGAACTGCCCTACGGCTATTCCGATGCGCAGACGCTTGCGTCCGCCTGGGGGATGAATGTCGCTCAGGCCAAGACGGCGGCGGGCGAGCTCGCGACCTGGGGCCGGGGCGATGTGATCGCCGCTGCGCTGGGGCAGGATTGGCACTGACCGACTGCGCCCTCGCGAATGCCGTGCGCGACTGGCGCGATTGAGCGCTTTCCTAACGCGCCGGCTCTGCTCTATCGCCACCGGATGATGCCCCGTGGCGATAGCTTGCGAAACGCCGATCTGCGCGACCATCCGGGCATTGATGCGCGGCGAGGTATTTTCTGGTCCTGGACTGTGTGTCAGGTGTGTCAGGGAGGAGACCTCAATGCCTGACTTCAGCCAGATCAAGCTCGCGATAGACGGCCCTGTCGCGACCATTACCCTGCATCGTCCGGAGAAGATGAACGCCTTCACGCATGTCATGCGCGACGAGATCATCGCGGCGATCGACATCACCGATGCGGACGACGCGGTGCGCGCGGTGATCGTGACGGGGGAGGGGGAGCGGGCGTTCTGCGCCGGGGCCGACCTAACCCCGGCACAGAACGCGGATGGCACGGATAAGCACGTGTTCTCCGATCCCGCGATGGTCGATGACCTGTCGGACCCGCTGGTGCGCGATGGCGGCGGGCGGCTGGTGCTGCGTCTGTTCAACTCGCAAAAGCCGCTGATCGGCGCGTGCAACGGCGTAGCCGTGGGTGTGGGCGCGACCATGCAATTGCCCTTCGACATGCGGCTGTGTTCGGACACTGCGCGCTTCGGCTTCGTCTTTGCCAAGCGTGGGATCACGCCCGAAGCATGCTCCAGCTGGTTCCTCCCGCGTCTGGTGGGCATGTCGAAAGCGCTCGAATGGTGCATGACGGGGCGGATTTTCGATGCCTCCGAAGCGCTCGATGCGGGGCTGGTCCGTTCGGTCCACCCGCAGGCAGAGTTGATGGATGCCGCGCGCGAACTGGCGAACGAGATTGCCGAGAACGCCTCGCCGATCTCGGTCGCAATGACCCGCGCGATGCTGTGGCGGCTCTCGGCACAAGATCATCCGATGAAGGCGCACCGGATCGACAGCCGGACGATCTACCGCCTCTCTCGCGGGGCCGACGCCAAGGAAGGCATCGCCAGCTTCCTCGAGAAGCGCCCGCCCGAATTCACCGGCAAGGTCAGCACCGACATGCCCGATTTCTACCCCTGGTGGCAGGAGCCAGAATATAAATGAGTGAAGCTTGGCATATCGGAGTCCTCGGCGGTTCGGGCCTTTACGAGGGTATCGAGCTGGAGAACCAGCAGCAGATCGAGGTTTCCTCGCCTTTCGGCGAACCTTCCGGCCCGGTGACGACCGGCAAGGTCGGCCATGTCCGGCTGACCTTCATGGCGCGGCATGGGGCAGGGCACGCAAAGTCGCCGGACACGGTCAACTACCGCGCCAACATAGATGTGATGAAACGGTGCGGGGTGACCGATCTTGTGGCGATCAGCGCGATCGGCTCTCTGCGTGAGGAAATGGCGCCCACACACTTCGTCGGGGTCGACCAGTTCATCGACCGGACCAGCGGACGCGCGCACAGCTTCTTCGGGGAAGGGCTGGTGGCGCATGTCAGCCTTGCCGATCCGGTCTGCCCGCGGCTCGCGGCGCTGGTCGCCAATGCGGCGGAGTCGAGCGGGTCGACCGTGCATCGCGGCGGCACCTATGTGGCGATGGAAGGGCCGCAATTCTCGACCCGCGCGGAAAGCCGCATGTATCGCGGCTGGGGCGGCGACGTGATCGGGATGACCGGAATGCCCGAAGCGCGGCTCGCGCGCGAGGCGGAGCTGCCTTACGCGCTGATCGGCATGGTCACGGACTATGACAGTTGGCGCGATGAAGAGGCGGGGGTCGAAGCGTTCGACATCCTCGCTGTGCTCAAGGGCAATGCGGACCGCGCGCGGGCAATGCTCGACGAACTGGTCGCGACCCTGCCTGACACGCGGGCGCCGAGTCCGGTGGACACCGCGCTCGAACACGCGATCATCACCGCGCCCGAAATGCGCGACAAGACGCTGATGGCGAAGCTGGACGCGGTTGCCGGGCGGGTGCTGGGCTAGAGCATTTCGGTTCAGACCTCCCGCCCCGCCTCCCCACCCGGCCACCATATCGTGGTGGTACCCTTGGTGGCCGCGTGGGGAGGCGGGGCGGCAAGGGTCCGGGTTCGCGAAAGCGAACCTCGAGCTAGTTCGAAAACGCGTCGGCGATCGAACAGCCTGCCGGGCCGAGGATGACGATGAACAGCGTCGGCAGAATAAACAGGATCAGCGGCACGGTCATGATCGCGGGCAGACGCGCGGCCTTCTCCTCGGCGCGCATCATCCGCTCGTTGCGGAATTCGGCCGAGAGGACGCGCAGCGCCGATGCCAGCGGGGTGCCGTAACGCTCGGTCTGGATCATGGTGGTGACCACGCCTTTCACTGCTTCCAGATCGACCCGGTAGGCGAGGTTGTCGAACGCCATCTTGCGGTTGTTGAGGAAGGATAGTTCGATCGAGGTGAGCAGGAACTCGTCGCCCAGTTCGGGATAGGCGCGGCCCAGTTCCTTCGCCACGCGGGTGAAGGCGGAGTCGATCGTCAGGCCGGCTTCGGCGCAGATCACCAGCAGGTCGAGCGCGTCGGGGAGGCCCTTGCGGATCGCGTCGGTGCGCTTCTTGGCCTTGTTCGCGATGTAGAGTTCGGGGCCCTTGTAGCCGAGGAAGACCGCGATCGACAGCGCGCCGAGCCGCTTGAAGCTGCCCCAGTCGGCGAACATGTCGGAGACGTAGAAGAGATAGAATGCGATCAGGCCCAGCACGATCGGCAGGACAGCACGCGCGCCGATCACATATACCGCGTATTCCTTGTTGCGAATCCCTGCATGGGCGAGCTTCTGCTGCACCGCATCCAGCTGGCTCTGCTGCAGCACCTTGAAGTGGGACAGCGTGTCCTTGACCTTGTCGGTCTTCTCGGTTCGGCGGATCAGGCTTTTGCGCTTGCGCGCGCTCTCGCGCACGATCCCTGCCTTGAGCTCGTCGCGCCGCTCGTTGAGTACCTTGATCCGCTTGGCCATCGGGTCGCGCACCGTGACCGCGGCGTAGATCGCCAGCATCACCGCCAGCGCGGCGATCCCGGCGAGCACTGTAGCGACTGCGATCACGTCCACACCCATCAGGGTCGGGTTTGTAGGAGCGCCGAACAGAAAGCCGACAGAAAGGGTCATCGCGCCGCCCATCAGATCTCGAAGCTCACCATCTTGGCCATGATGAACACGCCCAGGCTCATCCAGATTAGCCCCCCGATGCCGGCGATCATCAGCCGCTCGTCGATGAAAAACGCGCCGAGATAGGTGGGGTTGACCCACCAGATCATGATGAAGACCAGAAACGGCAGCGAGCCGACGATATAGGCCGAGGCCTTGGATTCAGAGCTCATCGCCTTGATCTTCAGCTTCATCTGCGCGCGCTTGCGCAACACATCGGAAAGGTTGGAGAGCGTTTCGGCGAGGTTGCCGCCGGTTTCCCGCTGGATGGCGAGAGTGATGCAGAAGAAGTTGAATTCCGCGATGCCGAGCCGGTCGGCACTTTCCTGCATCGCTTCTTCCATCGAACGGCCGATCTTGATCCGTTCGATAATGCCCTTGAACTCGATCCCGACCGGGCCGGGGATTTCCTGCGCCACCACCGCGAGCGTCTCCGTCACCGGCAGGCCGGACCGCAGGCCTCGAACGAGCAGGTCGATCGCGTCGGGGAAGCGCGCGTTGAACTGCGCAGTGCGCCGTTTCATGAAGAAACTGACCACCATATGCGGCAGGCCCGCGCCGATAAGTAGCCCGGCAATGGCCGAAAGCAGGGGCACGCCGGTCTGGAGAAGCGTGATCAGCCCGAAAACGGCCGCGAGGCCCAAGCTGGCGTAAACATATTGCTTGATGGTCCAGCCCATGCCGGTCGCCTGAAGGCGCAGCGCGAGCGCCTCGGTGCGCGAGCCGCCGCCAGCGGTCTTCTGGACCTTCGGCTTACGCGCGGCCAGCGCCTTCTTCATCTGACTTTCGACCCGCGCATTCGCATCGTCGGTATGGCGAGTGCGGACCCCGCTGAGCCGGCGTTGCAACTGCTTGCGGGTCGATGGACCGGCCAGCGCGGCGGCCAGCAGGCCGAGCGCGGCCAGGAAGCCCAGCGACAGAATGAAGACCTGGATAATGTCCATGATTGCTGGCGTTCGTCCGTGCGCGGGGGATTACGCGGCCCTGGCGGGCTCGCGTGCCCTCAGGCGTCGACCTTCGCGGCTCCCTTCTTCGATTTCGCCTTTGGCTTGCCCTTCGAAGTGGACAGCAGGGTCTTGAGGTCGATCGAGCCGAGCAGCGATTTCTTGTCGGTCGATGCACCCGCATCGATCTCTTCGTCGCTCGCGGTAAGGATGCGGTCAGCGACGCCGCGAAGCTGCGCGGTGACCTTGCTCGCCTTGTTCGCTTCCACGAACGCCTGGCCCAGCTTGGCGGCGGTGGTCGCCGCCTTGACGTCGTAGGGAATGACGAAGTCGACCTTGCGCTCGACCGACGCCTCGTAATCGCCGCGGGTGATCTCGCTCAGCCCGTTCTGCACCTTGTTGGCGAGGATCAGCGGCTGCGCATGCGGTGCGTGCGTTTTCAGCCAGCTCAGAATGCGGATCGTGTCGCGCGCCGACGCCAGCGTGAACTCGCACACCAGCGCAACCACGTTCACATCCGCCAGCAGTTGGGGGAAGTTGATCAGCATGTTGCGCGGCAGATCGATCACCGTCATCTCGAACGCCTGCCGGAATTCCTCTTCCAGCTGCACGAAACCGGCTCCGTCCGTCATCAACGGGGAGTTGATCGGAGCTTCGGCGGAAAGGACGGAAAGGTTGTCGTTCGCGCGGATCATCGCGCGTTCGATGAACAGGCCGTCGATGCGCCCCGGATTGTCGATCGCATCGGTCAGCCCGCGGCCCGGTTCGAGATCGAGTGTCAGTGCGCCGGTACCGAAGTGCACGTCGAGATCGAGCATCGCGGTCGGCAGTTTGTGTTCGTCGCTGAACAGCCAGGCGAGCGAGGTTGCCACGGTCGAGGAACCCGACCCGCCGCGCGTGCCCACTACTGCGGTGGAGATGTGCCGACGCGCGGCCTGCGGATCGACCGCCTTGGGCGCGGAAAACACAGCCTGCGCTTCGTTGAGCGCGTCACGCACCTGGCCCGAAGCGAGAGGCTTCAAAAGATAGTCGTGAATTCCGCTGGCGAGCAGATCACGATACAGGCGCACATCGTTGACCTGACCCACCGCAATCACGACGGTCCCCGGCTCGCACACTTCGGCGAGCGCGTTGATATCGGTCAGTGGGTCGCTGCATTCGGAAAGGTCGACCACCAGGATATTGGGGCTGGCCGAAACCGCGAGCGACTGGATCGCGTTACGCAGGCCGCCCTTGGCGCACTTTTCCGGTGCCCAACCCAGCTCGGCTACGACCGGGCGCAGCGTGTCGAGCGCGGTATCGTCGCAAATGAAGGCGGCAAAGGGGTCGCGATTGCCTGACATGCCTGAATTCCACGGAGCGTTCATCGTGTGTCCTCGTTCAATCGCTGGGGCTCAGTCGGGGCTGCCGGAACCGGTGGAGGCGGCGGCACCCGCAGACGGTGAGCCGCCGCTGCGATAGGCCTCGATCGCGCGGTTGGAGCCATTGACCGAAGAGCCGCCCTTGTTGGTCTGTCCCCGGACGAGATCTTCCGGATTGGCGACCATCGCAGCGTAATTGCTGTTGGTGGCGCAGCCGTAATTGCGGCTGGTGGCATTGGCGAAATTGCCATCGCCATCATCGGTCCAGTTGGGGCAAGTCGGCACGCTGGCGACCGATCGGGTGACGACCACGCGGGTACGCCCGGGCTCTACGAAGGCCTCGGTGACGGGTGCATGCTCGCTCAGCAGCAGGCCGTAGCGTTCGACGATTCCCGCGACCGCCGCGATTGTTGCGGGGCTGGCGGTATCCGCCTCGACCGCGACACGATCGCCGTAGTCGAGATCGAGCGCCTCGAACCAGCCCGCCAAGCGGCGCTGTTCGGGGATCGGCAGTCCGCCGGGGCCTGTGGCCACGTCGAGCGTATAATGCGTGCGCTCCACCACTGGCTGGTTGACGCTGTAAAGGCTGCGGTTGAAATCGGGTGCGCTGCATCCGCCAAGGCCCAGCACGAGGGCCGAGGTGAGCATGGCGGCGGCAAGACGAGCGTTGCGTTTCATGGTCCCTGGTCCTCTCAATCGTTCAAGCTGAAGCCCGGCGCGGCAGACGCGCTGCGCTGCCGCTTGCGTGGTTGTTCGGCCCGCTGCTCGCCGGGCTGCTGCCCTTGCGAGATCTGCGGCCCGCGCGATTGGCGGTCGCTGGTGGTGGCAGAGGGGCGACTGGGAATGCCGCCCTGCGGGACGGTTTCCTTAAAGCCCAACTGGCTGAGCGTGTCGGGGCTGTTGTAGCCGTCGGTCGGCAGGCGGATGTCGTTGCCGTCGACCGGCTTCACCAGATAGGGGGTGATGACGATCACCAGTTCGGTCTCGCCCTTGCGGAAGCTGTTGGAGCGGAACAGGTTGCCCAAGATCGGAACGTCGCCGAGGCCTGGCGCCTTGTCGATCGTGCTCTGGGAATTGTTGGTCATCAGCCCGGCGATCATGAAGCTCTGGCCCGAACCGAGTTCGACCGTGGTCGATGCGCGGCGGGTGATCAGCGCAGGGATCTGCGTCCCGTCGAGCGTGACCGCGCCTTGCGAAGACAGCTCGCTGACTTCGGGCGACACCCGGATCGAGATGCGTCCATTGGCCAGCACCGTGGGCGTATAGGTCAGCTTGACGCCATAGTTGCGATATTCGACCGAGGTTGCGCCGAGCCCCTGGCTGATCGGGATCGGGAATTCGCCGCCAGCCAGAAAGTCTGCGGTTTCGCCCGACAGCGCGGTCAGGTTGGGCTGCGAGAGCGTGCTGACGAGGCCGTTTGTCTCGGCAAGGTCGAGCGCCGCAGCGAGGTCCATGCCGAACAGGCTGCCCAGCCCCGCGATGGTGGCTCCGGTGCCGTTCCCGGTGACCACGGTCGAGCCAGGGCTACCGCCGGTGACGCCGACACCGACCGGGCCTCCGGGGGTATATTGAGGCGCGAAATTGCGACCGCGGGTCACGCCGAACTGGAAGCCGTCGGTTGAATCAGAGCTCAGCAGGTTGGCCCCGATCGCGCGGACCAGCGAACGGCTGACCTCTGCAAAGCGGACCTGCAGGTTGACCTGCAACGGGGTGGCGGTGGTCAGCCGGGCGATCACATTGGCCTCGTCGCCCAAAAAGGCGGAGACCAGACGCTCCGCCTCGGCGGCATCTTCCGGGTTCGCGACCGTGCCGGTCAGCAGCACGGTGTTGCTGCCCATCGTTGCGACGGAGATCTTCGCTTGCGGCATCGCGAGCGCGAGCATCTGGTCGAGGCTGCCGATGTTGGAGCCGACCCGCACATTGGCCGCCCAGATCACATCGCCCGCCGCGTTGCTGGCATATACAGTGGTTTCGCCGCCCGACTTGCCGAACAGGTAGAGCTGGCGCTGCGACTTCACCTGGATGTCCGCGATCGAATCATTGGCGATGAACACATCGGCCATCGATCCGGGCACGTTGATCAGCTCTCCCTTGCCGATCGACAGCACGATGTCCTGCGTTGGGCGGACGACCGATTGTGCGTCTGCCATCGTCGGCATGGCCAGCAGCGGTGCGGCGCACAGTGCGGCCCCGAGTAGCATGGTCCGCAGCCCGGGGCGTGTGCGCTTGCCTGCGGGGCACGGTGCTGTGCTGGTGGTGGCGTTCATTATGCTTGCCTTTTCCATGATCAGTCCCGCCCGAGCTGGGTGGTCTGCGCGGTATCCGTCTTGACCGTGCCGGTCTTGCCGGCGGGGACGGCAGTGCTCTGCTGGCCGCGCATCACACGCACGACCGGTCCGCTGAAGACCGGCGGGCCGACAGGTGTGCCATCGGGCACCGCCACCGGTCCGGCAGCGGGCTGCTGGCTGGGGGCATCGTTGTACTGCGGACGCGGACTGCGCGGCTGGAAGCGCGAGACGTCGGCACCGGTGACGAAGGAGGCGACCGTGTCGCTCGGCAGGTTGCGTGCACGGGCGAGCAGACGCGCTTCCTCTTCCGGGGTCGCGTCGTCGGGAATATTGACCGCGCCCGAAGCCAGCGCACGCTCAAGATCAGTGCTGTTGTCGGCGATCGAGCGCAGCGAGAGGCTGAGTGTGCCGACGGTCTGCGCGACCGCGATCTTCTCGGCGATCTTGGGCGTCACCTCCAGAGTGACGGTACTGAAGCCATTGACGACGGTCTGGCCATCCACGGTGTTCTGGGTGGTCGACTGGTCGGTCGCGAGCACGCGCAGATTGCGCAGAATCGTTTCGGTGGCTTTCACGCCTTCCGTCTCGTGGGTCATCATCAGGTCGACCCGGTCACCGGGGAAGACGAACCCCGCGACGCTGGTCTGGGCGTTTACCGGCACAGTGATCGCGCGCATGCCGGGGCCGAGCGCTGCGGCGAGGAAGCCGCGATCGCCCGGCGCGACCAGCGCGCCTTGGGTAACCGGTTCGCCGGCGGTGATCTGATAGCGAACGACCGTGCCCAACAGCTTGGACACATCGGCCTCGCCGTCGATGAAATAGGCGTTGCCGACAAGTTCCTGGGGCCATGCCTGGAAGCTGATTGCATCCTGGGTGATGATCGTGCCGACCGGCAGGCTGCGCTGGGCGACCAGCACGCGCGGTCCGGTAGGTTCCACCGGGCCTGTTGCCGCAGCCACTTGAGGTGCGGATGCGCCGGCAAACATGCTGCGCGCGATGAACGCTGTGCCCGCTGCGATGACCAGCGCCGCCAGCAGCAGAACCAGCTTCTTCCTATCCATGACCTAAAAGTCCCCCAGATCGAACGTGTCCCGGCCTTCGGGCGGGATTGCCCCGCTGATTAGGGTGCGACTGGTTAAAATGGAGTTCATTGATCTTCTCGGGAGTGAGTGCGGGGTTGCGCGGCGGCCTTCATCCTCAGACGGTTAGGCCGATCGCCGCACCCGCCACGGGGAAGTAGTGGACGCTCAGGATCCATAGGCCGGCGGCAGAGATCGCCACGCCGTAGGGGATCGCCAGCCGGTCCTTGCGGCGGCGCATGATGTGCCACGCGCCGAACACCAGCGTCAGCACGCCGCCCAGGATCGCCATCACGAACACCAGCTGCAGGAATGGGAGCGGTGCGATCCACAGCGCGAGCGCGGTCAGCAGCTTCACATCGCCGCCGCCCATCGCGCGCAGTGCGAACAGCACGGCGAGGATCGCGAAGGCCGCCAGCGCGACCGTGAATTGCAGCGCCACGCCGGGCCAAAGCGACAGCCCGCTGGCCCACCAGAACAGCGGAGCGGCCAAGGCAACCCCGCCGGTCAGCCAGTTGGCGATCTTGCGCGATCTGAGATCGGTGATCGCGGCCGTGACCAGCGCGATTGCCAGTGCAATCAGCAGTGCATAGTGCAGGTAGTCGCTCAGCATCGCCGGGCCGCAGGCCTCCCTTGTGGTGGACAAACCTGCTACCCGTCCGCGCTTACCAAAAAGTAACCACGAACTTCCGGACCCTTGAGAGCCATGTCGCCAGAACCGAGCCCGCCCTTCGATCGCCGCGCCATCCCCGACACCGCGAGCGAGAGCCACTGGGAAGCGGCTGACGGAGCGAAGATCAGACGGATCGACTGGCCGGTCGAGGCAGAGACTGCGCGCGGATCGATCCTGTTCATGCCGGGACGCGGCGATCACTACGAGAAATACCTCGAAACGCTGGACGAGTGGGCACGCGAAGGCTGGCACGTGACCGCTAGCGACTGGCGCGGGCAGGGCATCTCGGGCCGTCTCGGAAGCGATGGGCTGACCGGCCATATCGACGATTTCGGGATCTGGACCGCCGATCTGGCGGTGCTGTGGGATAAATGGGTTGCGGAAACGCCCGGCCCGCATGTGCTGATCGGCCATTCGATGGGAGGGCACCTGGTGTTGCGCGCGCTCGTCGAAGGGCGTGCGACCCCCGATGCCGCAGTGCTCTCCGCCCCCATGCTCGGGCTGGTAGGCACGCCGGGGCCGCTATGGTTGCTGAGCACAGTCTCCAAAGGCATGGCCCGGCTGCGCGGTCCCCGCCAACCTGCGTGGAAGACGAGCGAGAAGCCCGCCGCAATGCCGGAAGATCGCGGCGCGCTGCTGACTCATGATCCGGATCGCTATGCCGACGAGCTGTGGTGGCGCAATGCCCGGCCCGATGTCGCGATGGGCCCGGCGAGCTGGGGCTGGGTCGCCGCCGCGATCGCTTCGATGCGGGTGATCGAGGCCAAGGGCGCGCTGGAAAAGGTCGACCCGCCGGTCTTCCTGTTCGGCACCACCAACGACCAGCTGGTCGCGTGGGACGCGATTGCGCGGGCGGCGGCGCGACTGCCGTTTGCCGAACTGCTCCAATTCGGCGACGAGGCGCATCACGAGATTTTCCGCGAGGTGGATGAGATACGCGGGCGCGCAATGGATGGCATCGCCGACTTTCTAGATCGCAAAGCGCCACGCCAATCCTAGATAGTTTTCATGGCCGAATATGATCTTGCGATTATAGGCGCGGGGATGGCCGGGGCGAGCCTTGCGGCGGAAATCGCGCCGCATACCCGCGTCCTGCTGCTCGAGGGCGAGGATGCGCCGGGCTATCACACGACCGGGCGTTCGGCGGCATTCTGGGAGGAATGTTACGGAGGGCCGGAACTGGTGCCGCTCAGCCGCGCATCTGAAACCTATTTGCGTGACGGCGGCTTCCTCAGCCCGCGCGGCGCGCTGTACATCGGCCGGGACGAGGATGCGGGGAAGCTGGATGCCTTCGCGGCCCGCTTCGCCGATAGCGGCGCGCGGTTCGATCGGCTGCCGACCGGCGCGGCGCGGGATTACGTGGCAGCGCTGCGGCCCGAATGGTGCGAGGCGATCTGGCAGCCGCATTGCGCCGACATCGACGTGGCGGGTCTGCACCAGCACTACCTGAAGGCGGCGAAACAGGCTGGTGCGCAGCTGGAGGTTCGGGCGCTGGTCCAGTCGCTCGACCGCGAGGGCGAGGGCTGGGTGATCCGCTGTGCCGACGGGCGCGAATGGCGCGCCCGCGCCATCATCAACGCGGCGGGCGCGTGGGCCGATACGCTCGCCGGGATGGCGGGCGCGCGCCCGCTCGGTATCCAGCCGCTCCAGCGCACGATGCTGCAGCTGTCGGTCGAGCCACCATTGCCCAGGGACGGGCCGCTGACGCTCGACATCTCCTGCCGGTTCTACTTCAAGCCGGAGAACGGCGGCAGCCTGTGGTTCAGTCCGCACGACGAAACCCCCGTCCCTCCTGCCGATGTCGCGCCCGAGGAACTGACGGTCGCGCAGGCGATCGACCGGTTCGGGGGAGTGGTCGAAGCCAATATCCGCAAGGTCGAGCGGACCTGGGCGGGGCTGCGCAGCTTCGCGCCCGATCGCAAGCCGGTCTATGGGTGGGACCCGCAGCTGCCCGGCTTCTTCTGGTTCGCAGGGCAGGGCGGGTTCGGCATCCAGACCGCACCCGCTGCCGCGCGGCTCGCCAGCCAGCTGTTCCTGGGAATGCCGCGCGATGCGATGACCCAGGGGCTGGACGAACGGAGCTTCTCACCCGCGCGCTTCGGGTAGAGAAGCACGGCCCGATCGGTTAGGCTGCGCGCCGGAAGCACAATCGAACGAGGAGAGGCATATAATGGCCCACACATTCGAGATTTACAAAGACAAGGTCGGCGAATTCCGCGTCCGCTTCAAATATAATTCGGAGATCATGTTCTCGACTGAAGGTTATTCCTCGAAGGCAAGCGCGCAGAATGCGATCGATTCGATCAAGAGCAACGGCCCCGGGGCCGAGGTGATCGACAATTCCTGAGGCGTCTTAGCGCAGGGTCTCCGCAGCGTCGCTGGCGAGCTTGTCGACCCGCTCGTTCTCCGCATGGCCGGAATGGCCCCTGACCCAGTGCCAGGTGACGGAGTGCGTTGCGGTCAGTTCCGCCAGCTGGCGCCACAGGTCTTCGTTCTTGACCGGCTTCTTGTCGGCGGTGCGCCAGCCGCGCTTCTGCCAGCCGGGCAGCCATTTGGTGATCCCGTCAATCAGGTACTTGCTGTCGGTATAGAGATCGACCGTGCAATCGCGCTTGAGCGCCGACAGCGCCCGAATCGCGGCGGTCATCTCCATCCGGTTATTGGTCGTGTCGGGCTCCGCCCCGGAAAGCTCCCTTTCGGTCTCTCCCTTGCGCAGCAGCGCACCCCAGCCGCCCGGGCCGGGGTTGCCCTTGCAGGCCCCGTCGGTAAAAATCTGTACGTCGCTCATGATTGGCCCGTCTAACTTTGGAACGCGGCTTTGCCCCGGTCACGGTAGAATGCAAGCCGCTGCGCGAATTGCATCGGGTTTTTGCGACGAACCAGCCCGTCCGCCGGGCTCGCAAACCAGTCCTCCACCCGCGTGGCGATGAACCGCAGACAGGCGCCTTGTGCCAGGATCGGCAACGCCAGCCGCTCTGCCTCGGTGAGCGGCCGCCTGCTTTCATAGCCTGCCATCAGCGCGCTGCCGATCGCGGGCCGAAAGTCATTCTCCGCGAGGGTGAAGCTCCACGCGGCATGGGTGACGGCAAGATCGAAGGCGAGCGGGCCGGTGCACGCGAAGTAGAAATCAATCAGCCCGGTCACCCGGTCGTCTACGAACAGCACGTTGTCGGGGAACAGATCGGCATGGATCGTGCCGCCGGGCAGCCCTTCGGGCCATGCCTCCAGCAATGATGCACCACAATCGGGCAGGAGATCGGGCAACGCTGGGTCGACCTCTCCCAGCTGCTCCGCATGGTCACGGATCATTCCGACACAGGTCGGGATGCCGAGCGATGTCTGCCGGGTCTGTGCGAAATCGCGCGTTGTCAGATGCAGGTCTGCCAGCGCGACCCCCACCGCATGGGACTGCGCCTCGTCCGGGTCGTCGATTGAGACGCCGGGCAGGAATTCGATCAGCGCGGCGGGTTTGCCGCGCACCAGTGTCATCCGCGCATCGTCCCGCGTGTGGATCGTGCGCGGGACCGGCTGGTCCCTCGTCGCGAGGTGATCGAGCAGCGCGAGGAAAAACGGCAGGTCCGCAGCCTCTGTCCGGGCTTCGAACACGGTCAGGATGAAGCGGCGCGCGGCGCCTTCCCGCTCGGTCTCGACCAGCCAGTTCGAATTGGAAACGCCTTCGGCAATGCCCTTGGCAGAGCGCAGCGCGCCGACATCGAACCGGGCGAGGAACTGGGCGATCTCGCCCGCAGTGAGGTGGGTGTAGACGGCCACGATCGCTGGGAAAGGTGCGCGTCAGTCGCTCAGCTGGCGGGGCAGCTTGAAGGTCATCTTCTCCTCGGTAACCAGCACCGGGCGTTCTTCGATCGTGCGCCATTCGGCGAGTTTGGCGACCACCTCGCGGACCAGCGTTTCCGGCGCGGAGGCGCCCGCGGTCAGGCCGACGGTGCCAACGCCTTCAAGCCATGCCGGGTCGATCTCGTCGGCCCGCTGGATCAGCTTGGCGGTGGTGCCGCAGCGCTCCGCCACTTCGACCAGCCTGAGCGAGTTGGATGAATTTGGGGCACCGATAACCAGCACCAGATCGCTGCCGGGGGCAAGTTCCTTGACGGCCGCCTGCCGGTTGGAAGTCGCGTAACAGATGTCCTCTGCCTTGGGTGCGGAGATCGAGGGGAAGCGTGCCTGCAAGGCCGCGATGATCTCTGCGGTATCATCGACCGAGAGCGTCGTCTGGGTCAGGAAGGCGAGATTGTCTTCGCTGGCGAAGGGAAGGTCGGCGACATCCTCGACCGTTTCCACCAACGTCATCTCGCCGTTGGCGACCTGGCCCATGGTGCCGATCACCTCCGGATGCCCGGCGTGGCCGATGAACAGGATGTGCTTGTCTTTTTCGAGCAGCCGTTCCGCCTGACGGTGGACCTTGCTCACCAGCGGGCAGGTCGCATCGACATACAGCAGCTCGCGCCGCTCGGCTTCTTCGGGCACGGACTTGGGCACGCCATGCGCGCTGAACACGACCGGCGCATCATTGGGCACCTCGTCCAGTTCCTCGACGAAAATCGCGCCCTTGGCCTTCAGGCCTTCGACCACATAGCGGTTGTGGACGATTTCATGACGGACATAGACCGGCGCACCATATTTTTCGAGCGCGCGCTCGACGATTTCGATTGCGCGGTCGACACCGGCGCAAAAGCCGCGCGGCGCGGCGATCAGGATCGTGAGGCCGGGCCGGTCGTCCCCCTTGCTTGGGGAATGATCGGCGGGCATCTGTTCAGCGGGAAATGCGGCGTTCATAAGCCGCTATCTAGCCATTCTGCTCGCGCGCCGCTAGGTGCCGGGACGAGTTTGACGTCTTCGATGCTCGAACGACTGAGGGATACGACCGAAATATGCATGCTGCCGTTCGCCTTATCGCCCCCGCTGCTGCGGTTCTCGCGCTGTCTGCCTGCGCCAAGCCGGGCGATCTGGTCGTCAATCAGGGCGTGGGCGTTACCGCAGTGCGCAGCCTGTGCCCGGCAGTGGGCATCCCCGACTACACCGGTGATATCACCACCTTTAGCTCGCCTACCGGCCGCCTGGCGCGCGACTTGGATGTCGAAGCGACGATGACCAACCTTCGCACCACTTGCGACGAGCAGGGCGAGCGGATCTATGCCAACGCCACCTTCGATATTTACGCGACACGCGCCGACACGCGCGGTGCGCGTACTGTCGAGCTGCCCTATTTCTCCGTGGTTCTGCGCGGCGGCAGCTCGGTCGTAACGAAGAAGGTCGGCACCGTGCGGATCGCCTTTGCCGATGGGCAGGACCGTGCCGTAGGGCAGGGGCAGGCCGGTGCCTTCATCAACCGCGCCGACGCGACCTTGCCCGCCGATGTCCGCGAGCGGATCACGCGAGAACGCAAGGCGGGCGACGAAGACGCCGCGCTCGATCCGCTGGCCGATCCCGAAGTGCGCGCCGCCGTGCAGGCAGCCAGTTTCGAATTGCTGGTCGGCTTCCAGCTGTCCGATGAGCAGTTGGCCTACAACGCCACCCGCTAGGGCATGGAATGGCGGGAGCGCACCGCTCCCGCAGCGCACGCTCTTGTCCCCGGCGTCAAACCGGCTAAGCGGGCGCTCATGTCAGATATTGCCACGATTTATGCCGCCTATGCAGAGCGGATCGACGCCGTGCTTTCCGCGCTCGAAGCCGAAGGCACGTTGCCTCCCGGTGTCAGCCGGGCCAATGTGTCGGTCGAGCCGCCGCGCGATCCCGCGCATGGCGACATCGCGACCAATGCCGCGATGGTCCTCGCCAAGCCCGCCAAGACCAATCCGCGCGCGCTCGCCGAGCAAATCGTCGAGCACCTGAAGCGCGACCCCGACATCCAAAGTGCTGAAATCGCGGGGCCTGGCTTTATCAACCTGCGCATCGCGGATCGCGCGTGGATCGACGAAGTTCGCGCGATCGGTTCGCTCGGCCAGGAATATGGCCGCTCTGGCGTGGGCAAGGGCACGCGGATCAACGTTGAATACGTATCCGCCAATCCGACCGGGCCGATGCACATGGGCCATTGCCGCGGCGCGGTGGTGGGCGATGCACTGGCCAGCCTGCTCGATGCGACGGGGCATCAGGTCACCCGCGAATATTACGTCAATGACGCGGGCGGGCAGGTCGATGTCCTCGCCCGTTCGGCCCACGTGCGTTACCGCGAGGCGCTGGGCGAGGAAGTCGGCGAGATCCCCGAAGGGCTCTATCCCGGCGAATATCTGATCCCGGTCGGCAAGGCGCTCGCCGAGGAATTCGGCGACCAATACGCTTCCGCGCCGGAGAGCGAATGGCTGCCGCTTTTGCGCCCCCGCGCCGTTGCGGCGATGATGGAGCTGATCCGCGCCGATCTCGCCAAGCTGGGCATCGCCCATGACGTTTTCGCTTCGGAAGCCGAGTTACAGGCCGCCGGAAAGCCCGCCGAAGCGGAGAAGTGGCTGCGCGAGCAAGGCCTCGTCTATGATGGCGAGCTCGAAAAGCCCAAGGGCAAGACACCCGACGACTGGGAGCCGGTGGAACTGCCGCTGTTCCGCAGCACCAGGTTCGGCGACGATCAGGATCGCCCGATCAAAAAGTCCGATGGCAGCTGGACCTATTTCGGCGCCGACCTCGCCTATCACATGCAGAAGGCGGAGAATGCCGACGCGCTGATCGACATCTGGGGCGCGGACCACGCAGGCACGGTCAAGCGGATCAAGGCAGCCGTCGCCGCGCTGGGCGAAGGGAAGGGTGCGCCCGTTCCGTTCGACGTCAAGCTGGTCCAGATGGTCCAGCTGATGCGCGATGGCGAGCCGGTGAAAATGTCCAAGCGTTCGGGCAATTTCGTGACGTTGGCGGATGTCGTCGGCGAAGTCGGCAAGGATGTCGTGCGCTTCACAATGCTAACCCGCAAGCCCGAAGCGCAGATGGATTTCGACTTCGCCAAGGTGGTCGAGGCGAGCAAGGACAATCCTGTTTTCTACGTCCAGTACGCCCACGCCCGCATCTGTTCGACCACGCGCAAGGCGGCGGAGGAAGGGCTGGCCCCGTCGGGCGAAGCGCTCGACGCGCTGACGGGCGACGACGTCGCGCTGGTGAAGCTGGCCGCGCAGTATCCACGGCTGGTCGAATCGGCTGCCCAGGCACGCGAACCGCACCGGATCGCATTCTACCTCTACGACCTCGCGGCCGCCTTCCACGCGTTCTGGAACGCCGGAAACGATGATCCTGCAAAAAGGGTCATCCTGACACAGGATCGCAAGCTTAGCGGGGCAAGGCTTTATTTGGTCGCACAAATAGGTCAGGTTATCCGCAATGGGCTGGGTCTCCTCGGGGTGGAGGCCGTTGAGGAGATGTAACGATGATCGATCGGGATGATCGCGAGGGGGATCGCGACGGGGACGATCGCTCCCCGGTCGAGCAGGAACAGGCTGAAACGACGCCCGCGGATGACGATGGGAGCAGTAGCGAATCTGCATCGGGCGACGAAGCTGCGATCGCGGAAGAGGCGCCGCGCGAAGATCGTGCAGCTGCAGAGCAGCCCGCTATGCAGCTTGCCGACGGGTCCGACGAGGGTGGAACCGTGAGCGAGGCTCGCGAACCTCTGGCCGAACAGTCCAAGGCGGATGATGGCGTCGAGAATGCTAGCGAAGACGCCGCGATTGACGGCGCCGTTATTGAAGACGGGGCCGATAGCGAAGACGAGCCCGGCTTCGAAGGCAACGACCTCGGCCTGGTCAGCGACGATGATGCGCTGCCGTGGCTCGAATCCTCCGATTACGAAGAAATCGAGAGCGTCGATGCCTGGCGCGTCACCGGCTTCGTCGTGCTTGGGCTGGTCCTTCTCGCGCTGCTGGTCGGCGGGATCTGGTATTTCACCGACCGTACGGGCGACAACGCGCCGCAGGCGGATGGCAGCGTGATCGCGGCACCCGAAGGCCCCTACAAAGAGCGGCCGGAGAACCCCGGCGGCAAGACCTTCGAGGGGACCGGAGACATGGCCCCGGCAGTGGGCGAGGGCGAGAGTCGCGAGGGCCGCCTGGCCGAAAAATCCGCCACGCCCGCACCGGTTGCCGAGCCTTCGCCCACCAAGGAGCCCGAGGTGGAACCGAGCGTCCCAGCAACATCCGATAACCGGATCGCGGTCCAGGTCGGTGCCTATCGCGATCAGGCCACCGCGAGGGCAGGCTGGGCCGCGATCCGTCGGCAGACCGACGCGCTTTCCGGTGTCGAATACCGGATCGTGAAGGGAGAGGCGGATATCGGGACGGTCTATCGCCTGCAGGCGCTGCCGGGCGATATGACGGCGGCGCGCCGCCTGCGCGATGCGCTGCAGGCAGACGGGGTGGCCAGCCAGATCAAGCGTTAGGAAAGCACCGGGCGGGCACGCGCTCGCCCGGATTTCCACCGTCATGCACCCTCCCGTTCTTGCAGCGGGGCAGCTTTACAGCCACCTTTACCAAGTCATGACGCCAGCAATCTTCGGCTGTTCCGGCCCTGAACTGACCGCCGACGAGCGGGCATTTTTCCTTGAGGCCGACCCGGCAGGTTACATCCTGTTCAAGCGCAACTGCGAGAATCCGGAGCAGCTGCGGCGGCTGACGGATTCCCTGCGCGAGATTCACGGGCGCGCTCGCCTGCTGGTCTCGATTGATCAGGAAGGCGGACGTGTCGCTCGGCTTGGCCCGCCCGAATGGCGCAAATGGCCCGCGCCCGCCCGCTTCGGCGAGCTGTACGAGAAAGCTCCTGCCTCCGGAATAGAAGCCATGCGGCTCAGCAGCGAAGCGATGGCGACCGAGCTGGCGGGGGCAGGCATCACGGTCGATTTCCACGCCCCCTGCGATGTCGCCCGGCCCGAAACCGACGACGTGATCGGCGACCGTGCGCTGGGTCCGGAGCCGATGCAGGTCGCCGCACTGGGCCGCGCGATCCTCGATGGGATGGCCAAGGCTGGTGTGGTCGGATGTCTCAAGCACATGCCCGGCCACGGGCGCGCGACGGCGGACAGCCACAAGCACCTGCCGGTGGTCGATGCGCAGGATGCGGATCTGACGATCGATACCGCTCCGTTCGAACATCTGGCAGGCCGCGCGACGATCGGCATGACTGCACATATCGTGTTCACCGACTGGGATGCGAAGCGGCCTGCAACGCAATCTCCGTGGGTGATCGAGAACATCATCCGCCAGCGGATCGGCTTCGACGGTCTGCTGCTGACCGACGATATCGACATGCAGGCGCTCGACGGGACGATCCCCGAACGCTCGGTCCGTGCGCTGGAGGCGGGCTGCGATCTGGTGCTCAACTGCTGGGCGAAGCTGGACGACATGGCTGCCATCGTCGAGGCCTGTGGCACCATCAGCAGCGAGAGCGCAGCGCGGCTGGAAAGCGCGCTCTCCAGTGTCGAGTTGCCAGGGAGCCCGGCTGATCCCGACGCACTGGTGGCCATACGCGATGCGCTTTTCGCAGCCGCGGCCGTAACGCTGTGATCGACCCGCAACCTGCCGATTCCGAGGGCGGCACGGTTCTCGGTTTCGAGGACACGCTGACCGATGAAAGCGACTGGCGCGGGATCGCTGCGCCCGGTGGCCCGGAGGAGGGGGCGCTTCACCTCGCGCTCGACGGATGGGAAGGCCCGCTCGATCTGCTACTGGAACTGGCGCGCAAGCAGAAGGTGGACCTGCGCGAAATCTCGATCCTCGCGCTGGTCGATCAGTATCTCGATTTCCTGGAAGGTGCGGACCACCTCAAGCTGGAGGTTGCCGCCGACTATCTGGTGATGGCGGCGTGGCTGGCCTACCTCAAATCTGCGCTGCTGCTGCCCAAGGACGAGCAGGAAGACCCCAGCCCGGAAGAGCTCGCGCTGCGCCTGCACCTGCGGCTCCAGCGGCTGGGTGCGATGCGCGAGGCGGCGGGCCGCCTGATGGGCAGCGACCGGCTGGGGCGCGACGTGTTCCTGCGCGGCAAGCCAGAGGGCCTGCGGACCGATCGAACGGTCAGCTGGCAGGTCGGCTATTACGACCTGGTGCGCGCCTACGGGCAGGTCAAGCTGCGCAACGCTCCGGCGCTGCACACGGTGCGCGATCGGCAGGTGATGACGCTGGAGAGCGCGCTCGATCGCGTTTCCAGCATGCTCGGCGTGGCGATGGACTGGATGGAGCTGCGCGACTTCCTGCCCCCCAGCGCGGACAAGCGGCTGCGCAAATCCGCGCTGGCGAGCAGTTTCGTCGCCGCGCTTGAACTGGCACGCACGGGCCGCGCACAGCTGGCGCAAGACGATATCTTCGGCCCGCTACGGCTGCGCCGGGCAGGGGCCACAGCGTGACCGACGCTCCCGATTCGCTCGACCGTTCGCTGGAAGCGGCGCTGTTCGCCTCGGAAGATGCATTGAGCGTGGACCAGCTTGCAACCCATCTCGGCGATGCTGACAAGCGGCGGGTGCGCGAGGCACTGACCCGGCTGGCCGAGTTCTATGCCCCGCGCGGCATTCATCTGGTCGAGCGGGGCAAGCGGTGGCATTTCCAGACCGCGCCCGACTGCGCGCACCTGCTGCGCCGGGAACGCGAATCGCTGCGCAAGCTGAGTCGCGCGGCGACCGAGGTGCTCGCGATCATCGCCTATCACGAGCCGGTGAGCCGAGCGGAGATCGAATCGATCCGCGGGGTGCAAACCTCCGGCGGGACGCTCGACGTGCTGATGGAGGCGGGCTGGGTAAAGCCTGCGGGGCGGAGGGAGGTGCCCGGGCGCCCGCTGATCTATGCCACCACACCCGAATTCCTGCTCCACTTCGGGCTCGAATCGCGCAGGGATCTGCCGGGAATCGACGAATTGCGCGCGGCTGGCATGCTCGATCCCGTGCAGGAAGCCTTCGAGGCTGAGATGGCGGGCGATGACGGGCAAGAGAGGCCGGAAGAGCCCATGGACGGGGCCTGACCCACTCGAGCCACTATCGTGCGCGGCTCGTCGTTGCCGGGTGGAAGTCCGGCTCCGCAAGGCCTATATGCGGGCCGAAGATCACACAGAGGCATTTATGTTCGGACAAGTCGGTATCTGGCAGATTCTCATTCTCGCGATCGTCGTGCTCGTCCTGTTCGGGCGAGGCCGCATCTCCGAGATGATGGGCGATTTCGGGAAGGGCATCAAAAGCTTCAAGCAGGGCATGAACGACGAGGATGGCTCCTCCGACGACAAGCCCGCCGCCCGCATCGAAGGGCCGTCGCACGATGCCAAACCCGCGAGCGAAACCGTCAGCGAGAGCAAGACGGCCGAGCCGACCGACCGCTCTTCCTGATTCGATAGGGGGCTCTGCACCCGATGTTCGATATCGGAGCCTCCGAGCTGCTGATTATCGCGGTCGTCGCGATCCTCGTGATCGGGCCGAAGGACATGCCGCTTGCGCTGCGTACTGCGGGCCGGTGGATCGGCCAGATCCGCAAGGTTTCTGCCCATTTCCGTGCCGGACTAGACGCGATGGTGCGCGAGGCCGAGCTCGAGGAGATGGAAAAGAAGTGGCAGGAGCGCAACGCGCAGATCATGCGCGATCATCCCGGTGAGATGACTGCCCTGCCACCCGCACCGCCCGGCGACAGCTCGCACGATCCGGACGCCGACGATCCCGTCGCAGGCCCGAACCCATCCGTTTCGGCATCGGCTGAAGCGCGGCTGGAGAAGAATGGCGGGACCATGCCTGCCGACCAGAGCGAGCACACCTCAGAACCGCGCCTGCCGCTCGACCAAGACCCGTCCACCCGCGAAGGCGGTGCCTGATAATGAGTATATTGCGCGATATCGACGAGACGCAGGCTCCGCTGATGGACCACCTGATCGAGTTGCGCACGCGCCTGCTGCGCTCGGTCTTCGTGCTCGCGATCGCGTTCGGCGTGTGCTTCTACTTCGCCGACCAAATCCTCGCGTTTCTCGCGCGCCCGCTGGCCGAGGCGTTTCCACCGGGACAGGGGCGGCTGGTCTATACCAAGCTGTACGAGGTTTTCTTCGTCGAGATGAAGGTCGGCCTGTTCGGCGCGTTCTGCGTCAGCTTTCCCTTCATCGCTAATCAGTTGTGGGCGTTCGTCGCGCCGGGCCTCTACTCGAAGGAGAAGAAGGCGCTGCTGCCCTTCCTGATCGCGACCCCGATCTTCTTCATCGCCGGGGCGAGCCTCGCCTATTTTGTCGTCATGCCCACCGCGTTCCGCTTTTTCCTGGGTTTCCAAGGCAGTGCGGGCGGCCTCCCGATCGAGGCGCTGCCCAGTGCGGGCGACTACCTCAGCCTCGTGATGCAGTTCATCCTCGCCTTCGGGATCAGTTTTCTGCTGCCCGTACTGCTGCTGCTGGTCGAGCGGGCGGGGCTGGTCCAGCGCTCCACGCTGGCCAAGGCGCGGGCCTACGTCGTTGTGGGTGTCCTGGTACTTGCTGCGGTCGCCACGCCGCCGGATCCAGGGTCCCAGCTGATCCTGGCTATCCCGCTCTACCTGCTGTTCGAGGGATCGCTGCTGGTGATGCTGATTCTGCAGAAGCGGGAGAAGCGCGTATCCGGGGAAGATGCGAAGAGCTCTCGAGCTTCTTAGCGCGCCTTCGGCCGGCCACGCGCTAGCCGGTCTCTTTAAGCATCCGAACTATTGGGCCTCGAAGGCTGCGTCGGGAGGAGACGGTGCGCATCTCCCACACGCAAAAAGAAAGGGCCCCCGCAACGGGAGCCCTTCCAAACTGCGAACTGGTGTCCGACTTAGGCGCTGACGGGGTCGTCGTCGTCGTCGCTGATTTCGATGATGCCGTAAATGATCAGACCCAGACCGATGGCACCGAGAACATATGCCCCGGCACCCAGGCCGGCGAGTTCGCTCTCTTCAGCAGTCGGCGCCGACGCGCGTTCGACGCTTACTTCGGCGACCGCGGGCGCTGCAGCAAGCGTAAGTGCGGCAGCGGCCGCAGCGAGTGTACGAAACTTCATCAGGTAATTCCCCTTCTTGATTCTTCCCAAGCGACTTGCAGCAAACAGTACAGGTATTTGCCTGATTTGCAACAGTGAAGGCCTGACAATCGCTGTTAGGCGTTAGCGGGATAAGGAGACACACTTGCGCCAGGAGCAGGGTGTGGTTGGGACTTGATATCGAGCGGACGCTCAGTGCGTTCTGACTGCCCGATCCTGAGGAATACCATTTTTAACGCAAAAAGGGCCCCCGAAACGGGAGCCCTTTAACTACGCTAGAAGTCGCGAAAGACTTAGCTGCTGACCGGGGTATCGTCTTCGGTATCGGCAGCGATGATGATGCCACCGATGATTGCGACAACCGCAGCAACGCCGAGAATGACGCCACCGCCGAGTTCGCTTTCGTCTTCAACCGGAGCAGCGGCACGATCGGCGCCGATTTCGGCGACTGCGGGAGCGGCGACGAGCGAGAGAGCGGCTGCAGCAGCGGCCATGGTACGGATTTTCATAACTTAAGTCTCCTCAGGGTATCGATAAAGCTGTCGAAACTGGTTCGGGGCGAGTAATGATGTGATTTGGGTGCCATTGCAACCCGGAAAACTCAAAAAAAAGAGGGCAGGGCGTGTCATGTTGCCATTTAGCAACGACCGCTCTTCAAGCAGCCTCAGTTGCTGACCGAAAGGTCGGGATCATCGTTCTTGTCGGTGACCAGAATGACGGTCGCGATGACCACCGCGATGCCCATTGCGGCCAGAATGCCACCGGTCCCGGCTAGTTCGCTTCCGTTTTCGACCGGTGTTGCATCGCGAATGTTGGCCTGTGCGGCAATCGGAGCGGCTGCGAGGCCGAGTGCGGCGGTCAAAAGAGCAATCTTGCGCATTCTTCGATCTCCTTGCAGCAGGGCGCCAGAGCCCCGCCGATCCCGGCATGTTGCAACTTCAGGCACGCAAAACCCCTGCGGGTTAGGCGCAGGGGTTGGCTTACCGTCGATCTGGTAACCGCGTCTTAGGTAAGAGTTGTGAAACTTTGATTACCGCCGGTATGAGTGCGCTCGCGCTCGTAGCTGGTGCATTGCGTCACTGCCCGCGACGGAAGGCGCGCACCCCGCCCACCCATGTCTCGAGCACCTGCGTCTGGCGGATGGATTCCGGACTTGCGCGCGAGATGTCCCGATCGACGACCACGAAGTCGGCCCGCTCGCCTTTCACCAGTCGACCGAACCGCCCTTCGGCGAAGCCTGCATACGCGGCGTCGCTGGTGAAGCCGCGCCATGCATCCATGCGCGAGAGGCGTTCGTGCGGCATCCAGCCTCCCAGCGGCAAGCCGTCTGCATCCATCCGGGTCATCGCGACCGCCATGCCGACGAAAGGATTGGCCGATTCTACAGGAGCGTCCGAACCCAGTGCCAGCCGCGCGCCGGATTTGGCCAAGCTTGCCCAGGCATAGGCCCCGGCCAGCCGGTCCGGCCCGAGCCGCGCCTCGGCCATTATCCGGTCGGAGGTCTGATGGACCGGCTGGAGCGAGGCGATGATGCCGTATTCGCCGAAGCGTGGAATATCGACCGGATCGACGATCTGTGCATGCTCGATCCGCCAGCGGCGATCCCCGCGATAGCTTTCGGACAGTTCCTCGATCGCTGCGAGCGCTTCGGCATTGGCGGCATCGCCGATCGCGTGCACCGCGACCTGATAGTTCTCCATCGCCGCGCGGCTCATCAGATTGCGCAGCTGGGTGTCGGACATCAGCGGCAGACCGGTATTCTCCGGATCGTCGGTATACGGCTGCTTGAGCCACGCCCCGCGCGAGCCGAGCGCGCCGTCGAGATAGAGCTTCACCCCGTTCAGGCGCAGGCGATCCTGATATAGCCACGGGGTCGGTCCGGTGCCACCGATCACCTCCATCGCCTCGATCCCGGCGGCATAGGACATGATCCGTATGCGCAACTGGTTCCTGTCGCCCGCACGGCGGTAGGTCTGCCAGTCGAGCAGGGTGGTCCCCATGTCGGCGACCGCGGTGATCCCTTGTGCGAGCAGAATGCTCTGCGCTTCCTGCAGCGCAGCATCGCGATCGACCGCGCGCGGTTCGGGCACGACCTTCTGGACCAGACCGGCTGCGGCATCGACGAACGCGCCTGCTGGTGTGCCCGAGGCATCTCGTTCGATCCGGCCACCGACGGGGTCCTTGGTATCCGCGCCGAGCTCCGCAGTCTCGATCGCCAGCGTGTTGGCCCAGCCAGCGTGGCCGTCCACCCGTTCCAGAAACACGGGCCGGTCGTTCACCGCGCGGTCCAGTTCCTCGGCGGTGGGGAAGCGCCCCAGGCCCCATTTCTCCTGGTTCCAGCCGCGTCCGAGAATCCACGGGCGCCCGGGGTTCTCACGCGCGAACTGAGCGATCAGCGCGAGCGCCTCTTCGAGCGAGTTCGTCTCCGACAAATTCAGCGTCAGCGCGCCGAAGCCGATTCCCATCACATGCAGATGCGCATCGATCATCCCGGGCACGATGATCTGGCCGTGCATGTCGGAGAGATACTTGGGCCGTTCCGGCCGCTTGTCGCCCTTGTCGAGCACCTCCAGAATCGTGCCGTCGTCATCGACCCACAGGCCGGTGAAGCGGTCGACATCGCCATCCTCGTCGATCCGGATGCCGTTGACGTTGTCGATCAGTACGTCGGCCGCTGCCGAAGTGGAGCACAGCAGCGCAAGAGTTGCGCCGAACAGAGGCAGAAGCTTCATGGGAGGTATGGTCTTCTTTGTAAGGAAGGAGTTACGCGCTGGCCTAACGCCAAGCCGGCGGCCTGCCAATGGCGTGCACGCCTATCGGGGCGGCAAGCGCGTCTATGTTGCAGGGGAGGGAAGCTGCCTCTAGGCGTCGCCGCATGACCAAGCCTGCCGCAAACGCGCTCGACCAGCTGACTCTCGACGATGTGCGTGCCGCGCACGCAAGGATCGGGGATGCCGTCGTGCGCACCCCGATGCTGAAATCGCAGACCCTGTCGCAGATTGCCGGTGCGGAAATCTGGCTCAAGTTCGAGAATCTTCAGTTCACTGCCGCCTATAAGGAGCGCGGCGCTCTGAACGCACTTCTGCTGATGTCGGAAGAAGCGCGTGCGCGCGGCGTGATCGCCGCCTCGGCCGGAAATCACAGTCAGGGCCTGTCCTATCACGGATCGCGGCTGGGCGTGCCGGTCACCATCGTGATGCCCCGGACGACGCCTGCGGTGAAAGTAATGCAGACCGAGGCGGTCGGCGGCGACGTGGTGCTGGAAGGGGACAGCTTCGACGAGGCTTATGCCCACGCGCGTCAGCTGGAAAAGGAGCGTGGGCTCACTTTCGTCCACCCGTTCGACGATCCGAACGTGGCAGCGGGTGCGGGCACGGTCGCGCTCGAAATGCTGGAGGACAAGCCCGACCTCGATTGCCTCGTCGTGCCGATCGGCGGCGGCGGGCTCATGAGCGGGATGGCGACGGTTGCCAAGGCGCTCAACCCCGCCATTCACATGGTCGGGGTCGAGGCGTCGCTGTTCCCTTCGATGCACAATGTCCTGTCGGGTGCGGACAACCCCACGGGGGGCGATACCTTGGCCGAGGGAATCGCGGTCAAGGAGCCTGGCCACTTCACCCGCGCGATCATCGCCGAGCGGGTCGACGAAATCCTGCTGGTGGGCGAGCCGGATCTCGAACACACGGTCGCGCTGCTGCTGCAGATCGAGAAGACCGTGGTCGAAGGCGCTGGCGCTGCGGGTCTGGCTGCGGTGCTGGCGAACAAGGAGAAATTCGCAGGCAAGAAAATCGGCCTGCCGCTGTGTGGTGGCAATATCGATTCACGCTTGCTCGCCACGGTGCTGCTGCGCGATCTGGCGCGGCAGGGACGGCTGGCACGGCTGCGGATCGCGCTGAAGGATCAGCCGGGCGCGTTGCACAAGGTCGTCTCGCTGTTCGAACGGCACAACGTCAATATCATCGAGGTGTATCACCAGCGGGTCTTCACCAAGCTTCCAGCGAAGGGCCTGATCACCGAGATCGAGTGCGAGGCGCGCAACAAGGAGCAGGTCGATGCGCTGATCGCCGACATGCGCCAGACCGGATACGACGTTAATTCCGTCGAACTTGCCTGATCCGTTATGCCACAGATGTGCAAAATAAGGTCTCGTTAACCCTGCTTTGTGGTTAAGGCCCTTCTAAGACGCGGGCGGGTGATGCATATCCTGTGGCCAGCCGCCGATCGATAGATTTACGCCATCGCCAGGAGCGCCAGGCCTAGCCGTGACTGCCCCCGTTCGTTTCCCTCGCTTTTTCGTGACCAGTCCCGCGCCGTGCCCCTATCTGGCCGACCGGATGGAGCGGAAGGTCTTCACGGAGCTCAAGGGCCCGCATGCGGACCAGCTCAACGAAGCGCTCGGGCGGATCGGTTTCCGTCGCAGCCAGACCGTCGCCTACCGGCCCAGCTGCGTGAACTGCCAGGCCTGTGTCTCGGTTCGCGTGGTGACGTCCGAATTCGCACCGTCGAAGGCGCAGAAGCGAATCCTCAAGCGCAACAGCGATCTGGTCGCGACCGAATGCCGCCCGTGGGCGACCTCGGAACAATTCGAGCTGTTGCGGGATTATCTCGCGAAGCGCCATCCAGAAGGCGGGATGACGCGCATGGACGAGGTGGACTATGCCGACATGGTCGAGCATACGCCCGTGTCGAGCTATGTTATTGAATATAGGGAGCCGACAGAAGACGGCTCCACGGGTCGCCTGGTAGGCGCCTGCCTGACTGACAGGCAGGGTGATGGGCTGTCGATGATCTACAGCTTCTACGACCCGGAAAACGAGGTACGGTCGGGTCTTGGCAACTACATCATTCTCGATCACATCCGCCGGGCAGCCGAGGAAGGCCTGCCCTATGTCTATCTCGGCTACTGGGTCGAAGGCTCCGCGCGGATGCAGTACAAGATCCGCTACCGCCCGCTCGAACGGCTCGGGCCGCGTGGATGGCGTCGACTTGGCACCGACGAGCAGGACCGCCTCATCCGCGAAGCGGTGCGCGAAGGCGGCGCAGTTGCGGGAGCAGGCGACAAGGCACTCGCCGTCACCCGCTAGGTTTGCGCGCGGTGCGTGCATTGCAGCGCTTGCTGCGGTGCTTGCCAGCCAGCCCGGATACGCCTTCGCGCAGGACCGCACGGCAAGCCCCGAGCTCGAGGCGCTGATCCCCGACGAAGCGATCGACAATGCACAGGAATGGGCCGCCGATGGCGTACCTCCCGAAGAGCCGACGCCGATCGACGGACCGAACCCGTTCCCGGCGGATGCGCCCGAGCTGGAGCCGGAGAGCCCGCTGGCCGACCTGCCCGGGCTGACCATCGAATGGCCCGATCCTCTGGAACTGGCTCCGGTCGAGCAGGTCGAGGATGACGGCACTGTCACGTTCGCCGATGCCAATCCGCTTCAGGCCGGGCCGCTGCTGGTCGATCCGGTGGTGGTCGACCTGACAGAACAACTGGCGCTCGCCTTCCCGAGCGAGCCCGACGCGTTTCCGCAGATGGACGATTTCGTCGACCAGTTCACCAGCCTCTCCACGATCGAGGCCTATGGTGACAGCGAGACCAATGTCGGCCAGCTGGGCGCGCGTGCGCGCGAGGACGAGGAGCTTCTCGTGCGCCTGCTGCGTGCCCATGGCTATTATGACGGCGAGATCGTGCGCGAGGTGGGCCCCAATCTGATCGACGGGTCGGACGAGCGCCCGCAGGTCCGCTTCAACGTGCTGCCGGGCAAGCGTTATACCTTCGGAACGATTGATCTGGGCGATCTGGATCAGGCGCCCAATTTCCAAGAACTGCGCGGCGCGTTCGAGCTCAGGCCCGGCGATTATGTCGACAGTTACGACATCGTGCGCGAGCGGGCCGATCTGGACATCGCACTGGGCAATACCGGCTATCCCTTCGCGCAGATCGATGCGCCCGAGCTTCTGATCGACCACGCCCGGATTGAAGGCGACCTGACGCTGCCCGTGCGCCCCAACGGGCGTTACGTCTTCGGCTCGGTCATCTCCGAGGAGCCCGATTTCCTCTCCGGCAAGCATCTCGGTTCGATCGCGCGGTTCGAGCCGGGCGATATCTACAATCGCGAGGACGAACAGGATCTGCGCCGCGCGATCATCGCCACCGGGCTCGTGTCTTCGATGACTATCACGCCGGTCGAAGCGCAAGCGCCAGCCAATGGAGAGCCCGGCGTGGTCGACATGAAGGTCGGCCTCAGCAAGGCAAAGCTGCGGACCATCGCGGGGGCAATCGGCTACGGGACCGAAGAAGGCATCCGGGTCGAGGCGAGCTGGGAGCATCGCAACCTTTTCCCGCCCGAGGGCGCTCTGAAGCTGCGCGGTGTCGTCGGCACTCAGGAACAGCTGGCGGGCATTTCCTTCCGCAAAAGCAATTTCGGCGGGCGCGATCGCATCCTGAGCGTCGACGCGTTCGCCAGCTCGCTCGACAATACGGCCTTCGCCGCCGACACCGCCAGCCTTACCGCGACCTACGAGAAGCTCTCGACGCTGCTGTTCCAGAAGCCGTTCAGCTGGAGCATCGGGCTCGAACTGGTTGCGTCGGACGAGCGACTGGCGTTCGATATCGACAACAGCAGCCTCGACGACGCCACTCCGCCGCCGCGGCAGACCTATTTCGTCGCCGCGCTGCCGCTCTACGGACAGATCGACACGACCGACGATCTGCTCAACCCCACCCAAGGCTTCCGCGTCTCGCTGCGCACCTCGCCCGAGGTTTCGCGCACGAAGGGCATGCAGAGCTTCTACGTTCGCAACCAGGCGGATGCGTCCTATTACAAGCAGATCGGTGAAAGCGGCCCGATCTTGGCCGGTCGCGTCGGCGTCGGGTCGATTACCGGTGCAGAGCTCAGCGATATCGCGCCCTCGCGGCGGTTCTTCGCCGGCGGCGGTGGGTCGGTACGCGGCTTCGGCTATCGGGCCATTGGTCCACGCAATGACGATAACGACCCGATCGGCGGGCGCTCGCTGGTCGAGGTTTCGGCCGAAGTGCGTATTCCGACCCCGCTCTTCGACGGGGCGGTGCAGGTCGTGCCTTTCGTCGATGCCGGCTCGGTCGGGGTCGAGCAATATCCCGACTTCGAGGACATTCGCGTCGGCGCGGGCGTCGGCGTGCGTTACCTGAGCGGCTTCGGCCCGTTGCGGCTGGACGTTGCCTTCCCGCTCAATCCGCGTCCAAGCGACAGCTTTGTGGCGGTCTACGTCTCGCTGGGGCAGGCCTTCTGATGAGCGAAAAGCCAATCCGGGAAGACGCGGCAGCGGACGCGCCGCAGAGAAAGAACACGGGCGCGCGCATCGCCAAGTGGGCGGTGGGCGTAGCCGTCGTACTCGGCCTGCTGGTCACGGCGCTGGTGGCGGGCCTCAACAGCCCGATCGGCAAACGCTGGATCGTCGATCAGGTCGCCAAGCTTGAGCCGGAGTCCGGTCTGCGCATCTCGATCGGGCGAATAGATGGCAGCATCTACGACGACCTTGTCCTGCATGATCTCTCGCTCGCTGACCCGCAGGGCGTGTTCCTCACCGTGCCCGAGGTCGATCTCGACTGGAACCCGTTCGCCTGGCTGAGCAGCGGGCTCGATATCCAATCGCTCGAAGCACGGCGTGGCGATCTCAGGCGTTTGCCGAAACTGAATCCCGGCGATCCCGATTCGCCGATGCTACCCGGCTTCGACATTCGCATAGACCAGTTGACACTGGACGGCTGGACGCTTGCCCCCGGTGTGGCGGGCGATGCGCGGCGGCAGGTCAATCTGGTCGGCAGCGCCGATATCCGCGACGGGCGTGCGATGGTGAAGGCCAACGGACGCTTCGGCGAGGGGGACCGAATGGTGCTCGACCTGACTGCCGAGCCCGATGGCGACATCTTCGATATCGACATGCGCGTCGATGCGCCGGCGGGCGGGGTCCTTACCGCGCTTGCCAATCTCGACGGGGATTACGTGGGCCGGATCGACGGTGACGGGACTTGGAAAGACTGGTCGGGCGACCTGCTGCTCAACCGCAACGGCGAGTCGCTCGCCCGCTTCCGGTTGAGTGCGAAAGACGGCAAATATGGCATTGTCGGGCGGGCCGACACCACACCGTTTCTCACCGGAATTCCGCAGCGCGCGCTGGGCCGCGACACCCGCATTGAGGCTGCTGGCACCTTCGCCGACCGTGTGATCGACGGCAGGATCGAACTGTTGGGGCAGGGCATCTCGCTGGTCGCCGAAGGCGGCGCAAACCTGGCGGACAACCGTGCTGACGACATCAAGTTCGAAGCTGCGGTGCGCGATCCGCGCCTGTTCGGGGCGAACCTGCAGCTGGCCGGTGCGCAGGCAAGCGGCACGATCGACGGACCGTTCCGCGATCTTGCCATTCCCTTCAGGCTCGTGGCGCAACGCTTCGATGCAGGCAGTGCAACGATCACCAATATCGCTCAGGAAGGCACCGCGACCTACGACGGCAGCCGCTGGGTGATCCCGGTCGACGCGCGGGTGGGGCGGATCGAGACCGGCAACGCCCTTGCCGATCCGCAGCTGGTCGGCGGCACCGCCACGGGCCAGCTGGTGTTCACTGGGCGCGAGCTGGTGTCCGACAGCATACGGATCAACTTCCCCGATGCCAGTGCGCAACTCTCCCTCAACGGCAATCTTGCCGAAAACCGCTGGCAGGTGCGCGGGCCCGTTGCAGTCAACGGGCTTGCTTTCGAGCAGATCGGACGGGTCAACGCGGGCGGAGCGATCGACTTCCTGTACAATGGCGCATGGCGTCTGACCGCCGATGTGCGCGGGCAGGTGCCGCGCGTAACCAATGATACGCTGGTCAATCTGGCGGGGCCGGTGATCGACTTCTCAGGCGGCGTGTCGCTCGCGCAGAATGCGCCGATCGATTTCCGCCAGGTGCGGCTCGATTCGCGCAAGCTCAACATGGTGCTCGACGGGCAGGTTGTACCCGGCACCACGCGTGTCGCAGGGCGGGGAAGACAGGCTCAGTACGGGCCCTTCACGGTCGAAGCTTCACTGACCGACCGTGGCCCCGAAGCGGTGCTGGTCTTCGCCGAACCGCTCCCCGCAGCGGGCCTGCGCGATGTACGCGTGGCGCTGAGCCCGATCGATGAGGGCTTCCGGATCGAGACCGAGGGCGATTCGACGCTCGGCCGGTTCGATGGCACGCTCGGCCTGTTCTCTCCCCCAGGCGGTCCGACCCGCATCGCTGTGGAGACTTTGACCGTCTCCGAAACCAGCGTCACCGGCGATCTCACGCTCGGCGATGGCGCGGCCAGCGGCACGCTGGCGCTTACAGGCGGCGGGCTCGACGGCACCATCACGCTTGCGCCGCGCAGCGGCGGGCAGGGTTTCGACGTCGCGCTGGCGGCGCGCAATGCCCGCTTCGGCGGGGCGACCACGCTCGAGATCGCGGAGGCCGACATTGACGTGAGCGGCCAGATTGCGGACGGCGACACGACCATCCAAGGCACAGCAAGCGCGCAAGGGATCCTCTACGGGAACCTGTTCATCGGGCGGATGACCGCCGATGCAACGCTGGTGAACGGGCGCGGCGATGTGAACGCGTCGATTGCTGGGCGGCGCGGGCGCGGGTTCGCACTGCAACTCGCAGCCGATATCGCGCCGGACCGGATTGCGCTGGCCACGCGCGGCAATCTGGCCGGCAAAGAGCTGACGATGCCGCGCCGCGCGGTGCTGACCAAGCTCGAAAGCGGCGGCTGGGTGCTCCAGCGCTCGCAGATCAGTTACGGGGACGGCTTCGTGATTGCCGAGGGCCAGATGGGTGGAGAGGCCACGCGGTTCGACCTTAACGTGCGCGATATCCCGCTGTCGCTGGCGGATATCGTGATGGGCGATGCGGGGCTCGGCGGATCGCTGTCGGGCACGATCACCTATGCTGCGCCAAAGGGCGGGCTGCCCACCGGGCAAGCGCGTGTGAGGGTCGACAAGTTCACCCGTTCGGGTGTGATCCTCGCCTCGCGCCCGGTCGACCTGTCGCTGGTCGCGCAGCTAGAGGCCGATCGGCTTCAGGCGCGGGCGATTATTGACGATAACGGGACCGAGGGTGGCCGCATTCAGGCACTGATTTCCGATCTGCCTCGCAATGGCGGCCTGGTCGAACGGTTGCAGGCGGGCGACCTGTTCGGTCAGCTGCGCTATCGCGGGCCTGCGCAGTCGCTCTGGCGGTTGGCCGCGATCGACCTGTTCGATTTCTCCGGCCCGGTCGCCATCGCCGCAGATATTCGCGGTACGCTGGTCGATCCGCGCGTCCGCGGTTCGCTGTCGAGTGATGATCTGCGCGTGCAGAGTTCGGTTTCGGGCACCGATATCCGCGACGCGAGCGTGCGCGGCGCCTTCGCCGGATCGCGGCTGCAGATCACCGAATTCCGCGGCACTGCCCCCAATGGCGGCGCCCTCAACGGAAGCGGCGTAATCGACCTCGCCAATCTGGGCCCCGGTCGCGGGCCGGAGATCGATATCCGTGCGGCGGCGCAAAAAGCGCAACTGATCGATGCGCGCGGATTGCAGGCGACCGTCACCGGCCCGCTGCGGATCGTTTCCAACGGATCGGGCGGCACCATCGCCGGGCGTCTGCTGGTCGAGAAGGCGAGCTGGCGGCTAGGTATCGGGGCGCAGACCGCGAGCATTCCGACGATAAATACGCGCGAGATCAATCTGCCGCGCGACCGCTACCAGCCGTCCGCGCCGAGCGCGCCGTGGCGCTTCTTGGTCGATGCGCGTGCGCCGAGCCGCGTCGATGTCGACGGCATGGGGCTGGACAGCGAATGGAGCGCCGATGTCCGCGTGCGCGGCACCACGCAGGAGATGCGGATCGGGGGCGAGGCGAACCTGATCCGGGGCGATTACACCTTCGCAGGCGCGCGCTTCGAGGTTACCCGCGGGCGGATCGAGTTCGACCAGAGCCGCGCGATCGACCCCCGGCTCGACATCGTCGCGGAGACCGATAACAACGGAACCGATGTGACGGTCAGCGTGCAGGGCAACGCCCAGCAGCCGGAGATCACCTTCAGCTCGAATCCCTCGCTGCCCGAGGAGGAAATCCTCTCGCGCCTGCTGTTCGGCGGTTCGATCACCAGCCTGTCTGCCACCGATGCCTTGCAGCTCGGCGCGGCGGTCGCCTCGCTGCGAGGTGGCGGCGGGCTCGATCCGATCAATCAGCTGCGCAGCGCCATCGGGCTCGACCGGCTGCGGATCGTCTCGGCGGACCCGGTCCTCGACCGGGGCACGTCGATCGCGCTGGGCAAGAATATCGGGCGGCGGTTCTATGTCGAACTGATCACTGACGGACGCGGCTACAGCGCAACCGACGCGGAGTTCCGGATCACCAGCTGGCTCTCGCTACTGGCCACGATCTCGACCGTGGGCCGCAACGGTGTCTCCGTGGAGGCGAGCCGCGATTACTAGCCGCAATGCTCGGCTGTAGCGGAGCGATAGCTGGCACCTGACAAGAGCTCTTGACTGACAAGAGTTCTTGACTGTAAAGAGCTCTTGTCAGCGCCCAGGGTGGGTGCTGCCGGGAGAATGATCGGTTGCAAAATCGCGTGAAGCACTACCGCGAAGGGGCGGGCTGGAGCCAGGGCGAGCTTGCCCGGAGGCTCGGCGTTTCACGCCAGACGATCAACGCGGTCGAAACCGACAAGTACGATCCCTCTCTCCCGCTGGCACTGCGCATGGCGAAGTTGTTCGCCGTGGACGTGCCGGATTTGTTTATCGACGACTGGACCCCGGAGAGTAACCCATGAACCCACGCGTGAAATCATCTTCGCATCGCCCGCTCGGGAAGATGCTCATTTCGGCGCTGCTCGGCGCGATTGCGGGCTTTTTCGGCGTTACGCTGTTGTTTCGCTGGACGGCCGCACCGACGGTAGGCGGTTCGGCGATGATCCTGTCGGGGGTGGGCGTGGCTTATCTGGCCATGGCACTGTTTGTCGGTATCGGCACGCTCATGCCGAGAACAGGCTCCAAGGTTCTCAACGTCGAAGATAGCGATGAACTGGTCGAGGACAGGCAGTCGCTGCTCGGCAGCTCTCTGGCCAATGGTGTCCTCGGAGTGATGATGATCGTGCTAGCGAACAGCGGAACGGGTGGCGCGGTGCCAGCCTCTGTGGCGGTGGGAACCGTGATTGCAGCCTTGGCCGTATCTGGTTTCCTGATCGTGAGAACCTGGAAATATCAGGACGAGCTGATGCGTCAGGTCAGTCTGGAAGCGGCGAGCATTGCCGGTGCCATGGTTATCGCAATTCTGCTGGTATGGGGTGCATTCTCGATGAACGGAATCGGCCCGGCCATCGAAGCGAAATCGATGATTGCGCTGGTCATGGGGATGACCTTGCTCGGTGCGTTCGTCGCCACCGGTGCTCGCGGGATGCTCACTCCGCGCTGAACAGGTTTGGGGATCCGCTGAACACGAAAGGCCGCCGGATATGCTCCGGCGGCCTTCCTGGTGATCCGATGGGCTCTGCGCGGGATTACATGCTGTAGTACATGTCGTATTCGACGGCGCACGGCGTGGTTTCGGTGCGCATCACCTCTTCCCACTTCAGCTCGGCATAGGCGTCGATCTGGTCCTTGGTGAAGACGTCGCCCTTGAGCAGGAACTCGTGGTCTTCCTCGAGCGCAACCAGCGCCTCGCGCAGGGAACCGCACACGGTCGGCACGTCGGCCAGTTCGGCCGGCGGCAGGTCGTAGAGGTTCTTGTCCATCGCCTCGCCCGGGTGGATCTTGTTGGTGATCCCGTCGAGGCCCGCCATCAGCAGCGCCGAATAGGCGAGGTAGGGGTTGGCCATCGCATCGGGGAAGCGGAACTCGACGCGTTTCGCCTTTTCGCCCGCACCATAGGGGATGCGGCACGAAGCCGAGCGGTTGCGTGCCGAATAGGCGAGCAGCACCGGCGCTTCGAAGCCCGGGACCAGTCGCTTGTAGCTGTTGGTGGTCGGGTTGGTGAAGGCGTTCAGCGCCTTGGCGTGCTTGATGACGCCGCCGATGTAATAGAGGCAATTGTCCGACAGGCCGGCATAGCCGGTGCCTGCGAAGGTGGGGTCGCCGTTCTTCCAGATCGACATGTGGGTGTGCATGCCGCTGCCGTTATCGTCCTTGATCGGCTTGGGCATGAAGGTCGCCGACTTGCCGTAGGCATGCGCGACCTGGTGCACGACGTACTTGTAAATCTGCATGTTGTCGGCGGTTTCGACCAAGGTCGAGAAGGTCAGGCCCAGCTCGTGCTGCGCTGCGGCAACCTCGTGGTGGTGCTTGTCGCAGTTAAGGCCCATTTCCTTCATCGTGGCGACCATCTCGCCACGGATGTCGACTGCGGAATCGACCGGGGCGACGGGGAAGTAACCGCCCTTGGCACGCGGCCGGTGGGCCATGTTGCCCGCGTCGTATTCGCGGCCCGAATTGGTCGGCAGCTCGATATCGTCGATCGAGAAGCCCGAACCGGCATAGCCGTCTTCGAAGCGCACATCGTCGAACATGAAAAATTCGGCTTCGGGGCCGACATAGATCGTGTCGCCCACACCGGTCGACTTGAGATAGGCTTCCGCACGCTTGGCGGTGGAGCGCGGATCGCGCGCGTACCAGTCGCCCGTGTTGGGCTCCACGATGTCGCAGAAGACGATCATCATCGGGGTCGCGCTGAACGGGTCGATATACACCCGCTCCAGATCGGGGCGCAGGATCATGTCGGACTCGTTGATGACCTTCCAGCCGGCGATCGACGAACCGTCGAACATCAGCCCGTCTTCCAGCTCATCCTCGGTCAGGACATCGGCGACCATGGTCAGGTGCTGCCATTTGCCCTTGGGATCGGTGAACCGCAGATCGACCCACTCGATATCCTGTTCCTTGATCTGCTTCAGAATGTCGCTGGCAGTTGACATGATGCTCCTTTCGGATGGTTTTCGGGCGGAAATGCCCGGGAAATCTTATCGCAGGTGAATGCTAGATTGCGTCGTCGTCCCGTTCGCCCGTGCGGATGCGGAGCGCGGAGTCGATCGTGGAGACGAAGATCTTGCCGTCGCCGATGCGGCCCGTCTGGGCGGCGCCCGCGATCGCTTCGACCACGCGTTCGGCCAGCGCGTCGGCAACGACGACCTCAAGCTTCACCTTGGGCAGGAAATCGACGACATATTCGGCACCGCGGTAGAGTTCGGTATGGCCCTTCTGGCGTCCAAAGCCCTTGGCTTCGATCACCGTGATGCCCGAGACCCCGACTTCATGCAGCGCCTCCTTCACCTCGTCGAGCTTGAAGGGTTTGATGATCGCTTCGATCTTTTTCACCGCGTGCCGTGTCCTTCCCATCCGGGTTTGCCGCTGCGAGTCGGCGAAATGTCACACGAGCCTAGTGCAATGTTGCACTGCGATAAAGGGGCAACCTCATTGCGCGAAAGCGGGCCTTCGCGCTGCATTTGTGCTTATCGCAGTTGCAGCGACGCAGTTTCAGGAAAGCCTGCCATCAGGTTGAGGTTCTGGATCGCCGCGCCGCTAGCCCCTTTGCCGAGGTTGTCGAGAAGGGCGACGAGGCGCGTGTTCCAGCCGCCCTCATTGCCGAACACATGGAGCCGCATCCCGTCGTCGGGCGCGGCATCGCGATGCAGCAGCAATTCGCCCGGATCGCCCTTGGCCATTACTTCGACTACGTCCGAGCCCGCATAGAACCTGGCCAGCTCGTCTCGCAGAGCGTCGGCGGTCGGCTCGGTCTTCATCGCGCCAAGGTGCAGCGGCACTTCGACCAGCATCCCGCGATAGGCGGGCACCACGCTCGGCGCGAAGAGTACGCCGTGATCCAGGCCCGCATGACGCTGCATCTCGGGCAGGTGCTTGTGGGTGAGGTTGAGGCCGTAGGTGCGAAAGGCGATGTTGGGCTCTTCCGCGAACCGTTCGATCAGCGCCTTGCCGCCGCCCGAATAGCCGCTGACTGCGTTGACGGTGAAGGGCCAGTCGGCGGGGAGAAGTCCGGTACGCACCAGCGGCGCGACCAGCGCGAGGAAGCCGGTCGGATAGCAGCCTGGGTTGCTCACGCGGTTGGCGCCAGCGATCCGCTCTGGCCCGATCAGCTCGGCGAAACCATAGGTCCAGCCATCGGCCACGCGGTGTGCGGAGGAGGCATCGACGATGCGGGTCTTGGCGGCCGGATCGATTAGTTCGACCGCCTCGCGCGCGGCATCGTCGGGCAGGCACAGCACCGCGAAGGGTGTGTCGTTCAGCGCCTCGCGCCGCGCATCGGCATCCTTGCGACGCGCCTCGTCGAGCACCACCGGAGTGAAGTGAGGATGCGCCTCAAGCCGGGTGACGATTTCCAGCCCGGTGGTTCCGGCGGCACCGTCGACGAAGACTTCGGTGGTCATAACCAGCGGCCCATCAGGGGAAGGCAGAGCGCCGGACGTAGCCCGACGGACCTTCCGGGCCGAGGCAGCCCCAAACCCAGCTGCCGGTGACGTCGAGGGCCTGGAACGTCGCCCCCGGCTCCAACGTGATAATCACATCGTCCTCTTCGCGGGTCGAGCGCACCAGCGGCGCGGATGCCTCGCCGATCTGCATCGGCACCGGCACCGCATAATTGGCGACGAGGAACCGGGGCGCCAGGTCGATATGCGCAAGGTCGCGGCGCAGCGGCAGCGTGCCCTTTTCCGGCCACACGATGGGTCCGGTCAGGCCGACTTGGCCCGCATGGGGGTAACTGGAAGGAAGGTCGCTCACTAGAGTGGTTTGATCATCATGTTCGGTTGTTTCTGGCCGCTTAGCCTGTGCGCTGCGACTGAACAACCTCGGCGCGCTTCGCGACCCCTTTTGGCTCTCTTTTCTACGCCCCGAAACGCTCGCGCAGCATGTGCCAGCTGGCGCGCAGGCCATAGGCTTCGCCGCCCTTGGGCCGCCCCGGCTTGGCGGTCGGCCGCCAAGCGTAGGTGTCGAAATGGGCCCAGTCGATGTCTTCGCCAACGAACTGGTCGAGGAACAGGCCCGCCACGCTCGCCCCGGCAAAGCCGTTGGTGGGAGCGTTGATGCAGTCAGCGAGCGGGGAATCGAGCCATTCGCGATAGATGCCGGGCAGCGGCAGCCGCCAGGGTTGGTCGTCATGGCTCTTGCCGGCCGCGATTAGTGCATCGGCCGTCTCGTCGCGGCGGGTCATCAGCGCGGGGAAGTCCGGCCCCAGCGCGACCCGCGCCGCGCCGGTCAGCGTGGCGAAGTCGATCATAAATTCAGGGTTTTCCTCGCTCGCCCGGTCGAGCGCGTCGGCCAGAACCAGCCGCCCCTCGGCGTCGGTATTGGTAATTTCAACCGTCAGCCCCTTGCGGCTCTTCACGATATCGCCGGGCCGCAGGGCATTGCCCGAGATCGCGTTTTCGACTGCGGGCACGAGCAGGTGCAGGCGCACCGGCAGGTTGTGCTGCATCACCAGCTTGGCGAGCGCGATCGCGTGCGCCGCGCCGCCCATGTCCTTCTTCATTAGGGCCATGCCGGTGGACGACTTGATGTCGAGCCCGCCCGAATCGAAGGTGACGCCCTTGCCGACGATCGCCACGACCGGCGCGTCGTTCTTGCCCCAGGTCAGGTGCATGATCCGCGGGGCATGGTGGCGCGCCGCCGCGCGGCCGACCGCGTGGACCAGCGGATAATTCTGCTCAAGCTGATCGCCCCGCGTCACTTCGAGCTTGGCGTCGTGGTCCTTCACCAGCGCCTCGAACTCGGCCTCGATCCCTGCCGGGCCCATCACCTCGGGTGGGGTGTCGACCAGCCGCCTGACCAGATTGACCGCCTGCGCCTCCGCAATGGCGGGCTCGATCGCATTGGCGTTCTGGGTCAGCAGCACGCGTGCGCCGGGGGCTTCGGCATCGCTGCGGAAGGCGAGGTTCTTGTACTGGGCGGTCTGCCAGCCGTGCAGGGCGGGGCCGGGCTCGCGCCCCTGGAGGCGATAGGTTCCCGCAGGCAGCACCTCGGCGAGCCGCGCCATGCACCAGCTGGAAAGCGAATCCGGATCGGCCACGCCGCCGACCGCGAACCACGCATTGCCTTCGCCGGGCGTCGCGGGGACGATTGCGGTTTCGTAGCCCTTGCCGGTAAAGTTCTGCGCTTCGAGCATCGCCCGCTGGCCGTCGTTCAGGCGCTTCGCCCAATCGGCAAAGCCTGCATCATTGACGAGGTGGAGGTCGGTTGCGTTCTGGCCCTTGTCGGGCTGTATCAAAGCCGTATCATTCATTCTATTATGCATGGCGACGAAGGCGCGCCGTGCCAACCGGATTCGCGCCGCGACAGAGGATTGAGATGATAATGGCCGCAGGTTTTGCGAAGCTTGTGCTGGCGATCGGCCTGGGTGTGGCGGGCTGTTCATCGCCCGAAGACATGCAGAGCGATGTCGGAGCGGACGAGGACAAGGGCGCTGCCACCGCGTCCGCCGACGACACGAAGGATGGCGAGCAGCCTGCCGGGCTTGCGCGGGAAATTTCCGAAGAAAACGATCTCTATGCTTTTTCCTTCACCTATCCCGAAACGCTGGGCGCGGTCCCCGCGCTGAAAGACCGCCTCGACAAGCAGGCGAAGCGCGAGGAGGCCGACCTGCAACGCGCCGCCCGCGAGGCGAGCGAGGAAGCGCGCGAAGAGGGCTTCCCGTACAACCGCTACATGGTCACGATCGAGTGGAAACCCGCCGGGCAGACCGACGAATGGCTCAGCCTGATCGAGAATGGGGCGACCTATTTCGGCGGTGCCCACGGCAATTACGGCCTCAGTTCGGTGCTGTGGAACAAGGGATCGCAGCGCCTGCTCGAACCGATCATGCTGTTCGAATCGCAGGTCGCGCTGTCCGAGGCGCTGGGCGACCGGTTCTGCAACGCTCTCGATACGCAGCGCATGGCGCGGCGCGGCGGTCAGCTGGACGAGGATGACGATACCTTCAACCGCTGTCCCGACCTGGATGAGCTGGAACTCGTGCTGCTGTCAAACGGGCGCAAGTTCGACCGGATCATGCTCTACGCCGCCCCTTACGTGGCCGGGCCATATGTGGAGGGCGATTACGAGGTGGAACTGAGCGTGGACGATCCGATCCGCGCGGCGGTGAAAGAGCGCTATCGCGACGATTTCACCGGCTGACCTCGCTTTTTCGAACTGTCGTGCGTATCTATTGCGGCATGACCGAATACCAGACCATCACCGCCGATTCCGATGTCTACCGCGACGGCACGATCAAGCTCCACGGACCCGAAGGGTTCGAAGGAATGCGCAAGGCCGGGCGACTGGCCGCCGAAATCCTCGACCAGATGCCCGAGCTGGTGAAGCCCGGCGTTACCACTGCCAGCATCGACGACGCGATCCGCGGGATGATGCTGGATGGCGGCGCGGTGCCCGCGACGCTTGGCTATCGCGGTTACACGCACAGCAGCTGCATCTCGGTCAACCACGTGATCTGCCACGGCATCCCGAGCGAGAAGACGCTGAAGGATGGCGACATCCTCAATATCGACGTGACCCCGCTGCTGGGTGGCTGGCACGGCGACACCAGCCGCATGTTCTTTGCCGGCGATCCGCCGCTCAAGGCGAAGAAGCTGGTCGAGGCGACGCACGAAGCGCTGATGATCGGGATCGAGGCGGCGAGCAAGCCGGGCGCACGGCTGGGCGATATCGGCGCCGCGATCGAGGCGCATGCCAAGCAGCAACGCTACGGCGTGGTCCGCGAATTCTGCGGCCACGGGGTGGGGCGGCTGTTCCACGATTCGCCCGAGGTGGTCCATGTCGGCGTGGCGGGCAGCGGGCCGGAACTGAAGCCCGGCATGTTCTTCACGATCGAGCCGATGCTCAACGCGGGAAAGCCGTGGGCCAAGGTGCTCGGCGACGGCTGGACCGCAGTGAGCCGCGACAAGTCGCTCTCCGCGCAGTTCGAACACTCGCTCGCGATTACCGAGGACGGGGTGGAGATCTTCACGCTCAGCCCGACGGGCCGCGACAAGCCGCCTTACTGAGCATGTTCGTCACCCCGGACTTGATCCGGGGCAAGGCTTCTTCATGCATCGCAGAAGAAAAGCACCACCCCGGATCAAGTCCGGGGCGACGGTAGTGTCTAATCCCTCGCCGCCCTGATCGCTGCAGCGGCGGCGAAGGGCGCAATTGCACACAGGACCAGGCTGAACGCCCCGGCGAACAGCGCGCCGGAGATGTCGTCGCGCGCCAGATGGCCTGCACCGAAAATCACCAGCGGCACGGCCAGCGGCGCGAGCATCAGCCCGGCGAGCGCGGTTCCGCCACGCAAGCTCGCCAGCAGGGCGGCGGTCATCAGGCCGATCGCGGCGAGCCCGGGGGTGCCTGCCAGCAGGCTGGCGAGCAGCCGCCAGAAGGTCTGCCCGGTCAGCGACAGCAGCGCTGCGGCGGGTAGCGTCGCGATCAGGATCAGCGGCCCGAAGCTGAGCCAGTGCGCAATCAGCCGCGCGGTCATCGCCACCTCCTCGCTGATACCGCGCAGGCGTAGCTGGTCGAACACGCCCGCCTCGCGGTCGGCGGCGACCAGCCGGTCTAGCGGGAGGATGCTGGCGAGCAGCGCGGCGACCCACAGCACGCCGCCGCCCGTACGCGCGAGCAGGATGGGCTCCGGCCCGACCGCGAAAGGGAACAGCACTGCAACCAGCAGGAAGAAGATCAGCGGCAGGAATGCTGAGCCGCGCGCACCGCCGGGCAGCAGGATCGCCAGGTCGCGGCGCAGCAGTATCGCGAACGCCCTCACGCCGCGTAATCCGCCAGATCGAGTACGGAAGCTGGCAGGTCGACCGGCTGGTGCGAGACGTACAGGCACAGGCCGCCATTGCCGCAATGCTCTGTGATAAGATCGGCCAGTAGCGCCTGCGATGCGGTGTCGAGCCCGGCAAACGGCTCGTCGAGCAGCCAGATCGCGCGCCGGCGCAGTAGCAGGCGGGCAATGACCGCGCGCTGCTTCTGTCCGGTCGAGAGATAGCCTGTCGGGATGTCCGCCAGCGCATCGACGGCCAGTCGCTCCATCGACTGGTCGAGGTGGGCGGCGCCGTCGAGTCGCGCCCAGAAGTTCATCGTATCACCCAGCTCGCGGTCTAGATCGAGCGCGTGGCGCCCGTCGACCAGCCCGACCTCGCCATGGCGCTCCACCTCGCCCGCAAAAGGTCGCGCGAGCCCGGCGAGGATGCGCATAAGGCTGGTCTTGCCCACTCCATTGGGCCCGCGCACATGCAGCATGTCGCCGGGGCCCAGATCGAGCGTCAGCTTGCGGAAAAGCAGCCGTTCGCCGCGACGGCAGGCGAGATCGCGAGCGGAGAGGCGGGCTTGCATGGCTGCGCGGGTTAGGCGAGGGGGCGGCTCACGGCAATATCATCCGATAGCGAAAGGACATTCCCATGGCGGTCGAGAAACTGAGCGAAGAGGAACGTGGAAGCTGGCTGGAAGCGCTCGACGGGTGGGAAATGGCGAGCGAGCGCGACGCGATCGTACGCACGTTCAAGTTCGAGGATTTCAGCGAGGCATGGGCGTTCATGAGCCGGGTCGCGCTGATCGCCGAAAAGAACGATCATCATCCCGAATGGTCGAACGTGTACAACACGGTCGAGATTACGCTGACCACGCATGATGCAGACGGTCTGTCGCATCGCGATGTACACATGGCCCAGGCGATCAACGCGCTTTAGGTTTCTGGGCCACCGGAGACTGGTGGCCGTCGATAGAGCGGCTAGCCCCCGCCCATCGCGCCCGCGTTGCGGCGGACCTGCTTGCGCATCTGGCCCGGCAACCAGCGCGAGGCGAAGGCTGCGCGCTTGGCGGTCTTGCCGACCAGCGTGTGCAGCTTGTCGCCATTGACCGCAGTCCACGCGGCCTCACCGACATCGGCAACCGGGGTAATCTCAAGCCCCGCGGCTAACACCCGGTCGCGGATGGCTTCGTTGGTCTGCCCGTTGGGCACCTGGTCGATCAGCGGCGTCTCGATGAAGCCGGGCATGATCGAACGCACGTTGATGCCGTATTCGGCCCATTCGCCATCGAGGCTCTCGGTGATGGCACGCACGCCGAACTTGGTCGCGGAATAGACGCTGGCGCCTGCAGTGCCATAAATGCCGGCCGCACTGGCAGTATTGAGCAGGCACGATCCCGGCGCGGTCTTCTTGAGGTGCGGCAGCGCCGCCTGCGCGCCGAACAAGACACCCTTCAGATTGATGTCGAGGCAGCGCTCGATCTCCGCGACGCTGTTCTGGTCGATCGTGCCGCCCAGCGGGATGCCCGCATTATTGGCGACCACGTCGATCCGGCCGCCCGAGGCCATGGAGAACGCATCGAGCGCTTCGTCCCATGCATCCCGGTCGCGCACGTCGAAGGTGTGGCCGAAGCTGAAGCCGAGGCCGATCAGGTGCTGGGTTTCGGCCATCCCCTTCTCGTTCACATCGCCGAGGCCGACGAACCAGCCCTCCTTGGCGAAACGCTGCGCGATGGCGCGCCCGATGCCGGACGCGCCGCCCGTGATGAAGATCGCTTTCTTGTCCATGAGGCTCCCACAGGTTCCCGTTACGCCGGGCCTGGCCGACGGCTTTGCACTTGACCTCATGCCCACCCCCGGCCCCTCCCGCAAGCGGGAGGGGGGGTGACGGATCAGTCAGCGTTGATCGCGGCCTTGAGTCCCTGAACGAAGTCCGCGCCTTCCTCGATCTGCGCGGTCGATTCCTCGATCGTGTCGGCGATCGGTTCGGCTCGCCCGCCAAGGCAGGTGGCGAGGAAGTTCTCGGTCACCGCGTTGAAGGCGATGTTGTTGGACGGCTTGGCGAAGCCGTGGCCCTCGTCGGGGAACAGCACGTAGGTGACGGGAATGTTCTTGGCCTTCATCGCCTCGACGATCTGATCGCTTTCCGCCTGGTTGACGCGCGGATCGTTGGCGCCCTGGCCGATCAGCAGCGGCTTCACGATCTGGTCCGCCTTGTACAGCGGCGAGGCGTCGATCAGCAACTGCTTGCCCTCGGGCGTGTTGGGGTTGCCCATCCGTTCGTGGAACTGTGCGACCACCGGTGCCCAGTAGGGCGGAATGGTGGAGAGTAGCGTTTCCAAGTTCGACGGGCCGACGATGTCGACCCCGCAGGCGAAGGTTTCGGGCGTGTAGGTCAGGCCCACCAGCGTGGCGTAGCCGCCATAGGAGCCGCCCATGATCGCGACCTTGTCTTCGATCGCGACCCCTTCGTCGATCGCCCACCGGGTGGCGTCGATCAGGTCGTCGTGCATGGTCTTGGACCATTGCAGGTTGGAGGCGTTGATGAAGTCTTTCCCGAACCCGGTCGAGCCGCGATAATTGACGCTCATCACTGCATAGCCGCGATTGGCGAGCCACTGGTGATAGCCATTGAAGCCATACCCGTCGCGCGCCCACGGCCCGCCATGGACCAGCAACACCATCGGCACGGGCTTGTCGGGCACGCCGTCGCCATCGCTGTCGCTGCCCGGCGGCAGGGTCAGGTAAGAGGGCAGGGTGAGGCCGTCGCGGCTCTTCAGCTCCATTGCGTGCATCGGCTGGAGGGGGGCGCCTTCCAGCTCTGGCCGGGTGACGTAGAGTTCGGTCAGCGTGTTCGCGGTGCGATCGTAGAGGAAGCTCTTCGCCGGGCCGACCACCGGATCATTGCCGATGATCCACTTGGTGTCGTCTTCGGTGCGCGAGGATATGCCGAATTCGCCGGTCAGATTGGCTTCCAGGAAGTCGAGCGAGGCCTTGATTTCCGGGTCCAGCGCGACCCATTCGTTCTTGAGGTAATAGACCGAATAGGCTTCCACCTCGCCGGTTTTCTGGTCGCGGATCGAGCCGCCGATATCGGCCTTCTCGTCTTGCGCGATCACCCGCGTCTCGCCCGTCTCGACATCCATCGCGGTCAGGGCGGCGGTGTTGCGACCGCGGCTGTCCAGCCAGTAGAGCGTCTTGCCATCGGTGGTGAAGCCCGCCGGGCTGGTGGTCAGGGAGTCTTCCAGCCCTGTGCTGCCGAACGGCTCTGCCTCGACTTCGTTGTCGACCACCTTGAAGAAGTTCATCCCGCCTTGCGCATTGGGCTGCAGCGCGAGGCGCACGTCGAGATTGGCGTCCGCGACGAAGCCCGCATAGCAATTGTTCTCGATCAGCTCGGTCAGCTCGCCGGTGTTGAGGTCGAGCATGTAGACGTCGTGATATTGCGGATCGCGGTTGTTGAGGCCGATCAGGATCTTGTCCTTGATCCGGTCGGACCCGCCGACCACCATCACCCGCGTGTTCTCGAAATCGGTCAGCGTGGTTTCCACGCCGGTTTCGACATTCACGCCGTAAAGCAGGAAATTCTCGTCGCCGCCCTTGTCCTGAATGTAGAGCAGGCTGGCGCTGTCGGGCGCCCAGAAATATTGGCGGATCGGGCGGTCTGTCGCCTTGGTCATGACCTTCGCGTTGTCGAGATCATCCGTCGGGGCCATCCACACGTTGAGCACGCCGTTCGACGGGGCGAGCCAGCTGATCCACTTGCCGTCCGGGCTGATCTGGCCACCTGCGCGGGTCGGATTGCCGAACAGGCTTTCGCGCGGGATCAGCGGGGCTTTGGCGGCGGGGGTGGCTGCGGTCATGCTATCGTCCGTTCGAGCAATGGATGGTGCGGCGGCTAGCGCGAGTGCGGCGGCGGCGCAACCAATGGCCAGATTCGTGCTCAGGGCGATCTTGCGGGTGCGGAACATCAAACCTCTCCTCCTCAGGTCAATGATCGTCACCGTAAATGACCCTTGTCACCATGTAAAGGGACATTGACTAATGGCGCCGTCCCGCGCAGCGGTTAAAGGGCCGGATTGTCGTAGCAGTGCCAGGTGAAGATCGCGACCGCGCCGCGATGCGGGCGCCAGGGTTCGGCGAGCGCGCGGGTCGCCTTTTCGTCGGGCCGTGCTTCGTGGCCGAGGATCTTGCCGATCCCCGCCATTACCGCCAGATCGCCTGCGGGCCAGATGTCGGTCCGGCCTTCCGCGAACAGCAGGTATATTTCGGCGGACCAGCGACCGATCCCCTTGATCCGGGTGAGCTGGGCAATTGCCTCCTCGTCATCCTCCGGCAGGCTATGAAGGTCCAGCTCTCCTGCGCTTACCAACTCGCACAGGCTTCGCGCATAGCCCTGTTTCTGGCGCGACAGGCCGCACGCGCGCAGCGTGTCGAAATCACGTTCGAGCAGGCAGGATGGGGTGAATTCCCCGCCCAGCTCCGCCTCCAGCTTGGTCCACACGCTCGCCGCGGAGGCGACGCTGACCTGCTGGCCGACGATCGTGCGCAGCAGCGTCTTGTACCCGGTCGGGCGGATCCGCGGTTCGGGGTAGCCGGCGATCTCCAGCGCGCGCGCCACGCCGGGCTCGATCGCGGCCACGCTGTCCAGCCCGCGGCGTATCTGTTGTGCGGTCAGCCCCATTGCCGATCCTCCACCGTTGCGGGCCGACGCCCCGTACGCTTGGCCAGTTGCTCGTCGCTTTGCTTGCGCATTTGCCTACCCATCTGCTTGCATTGCCGAAACGCAGCTTTTAGCAGCCGCGTCAACGGCGCGCGCGTGAGCGCCGCCCCGGGGACGAGATAAAGGACAGCCAATGCCCAAGCTTACCGTGGTCGACCGCAGTGGAACCGAGCGCACGATCGAGGTCGGCGATGGCCTGACCGTGATGGAGGCGATCCGCGACAACGGCTTCGACGAGCTGCTGGCGCTGTGCGGCGGGTGCTGCTCGTGCGCGACCTGCCACGTGCATGTCGATCCGGCCTTCGGCGACAAGCTGCCCGCGATGAGCGAGGACGAGGACGATCTGCTGGAAAGCAGCGACCACCGGGGCGAAACCTCGCGCCTGTCGTGCCAGATCGAGTTCACCGCTGAGCTCGACGGGCTGAAGGTGCAAATCGCCCAGGAAGATTGATACGCAAGACTGACTTGCAGGCGCGATAGCGGATCGCGGTTGCTGCGTGCGCCGCTCAGGCGCTAAGCCAGCAGCATGACAGCACAGCTTCCGCTCCCCCGCGCTCTCGACCTGATTGGCAACACCCCGCTCGTGCGGCTTGCAGGCCCGAGCGAGGCTGCGGGCTGCGACATCTACGGCAAGTGCGAATTCGCCAATCCGGGCGGCTCCGTGAAGGACCGGGCGGCGCTGTGGATCATCCGCGATGCCGAGGCGCGCGGCGAGCTGAAGCCCGGCGGCACGATCGTCGAGGGTACTGCGGGCAATACCGGGATCGGCATCGCGCTGGTCGCCAATGCGCTCGGCTACAAGACGATTATCGTGATGCCCGATAATCAGGCGCGCGAGAAGATGGACACGCTGCGCGCACTGGGGGCCGAGTTGGTGCTGGTGCCGCCTACCAAGTTCGCCAATCCCGGGCACTTCGTCCACACCTCGCGCCGGCTGGCGGAAGAAACCGAGGGCGCCATCTGGGCCAACCAGTTCGACAATATCGCCAACCGCCGCGCGCATATCGATAGCACCGCGCCCGAATTGTGGGACCAGCTCGAAGGGCGGATCGACGGCTTCACCTGCGCTGCGGGGACCGGCGGCACGATCGCCGGCGTGGGCCTGGGCCTGAAGGAAAAGGACGAAAACGTCCGCCTCGCGCTGACCGACCCGCATGGCGCAGCGCTGTATAACTATTACGCCAACGGAGAACTGTCGTCCGAAGGGTCTTCGGTCGCCGAAGGCATCGGGCAGGGCCGGATCACCGCCAATCTCGACGGTGCGCCGATCGACACGCAGTTCCGCATCTCCGACGAGGAGGGGCTGACTTGGGTCGCGCGCCTGCTGATGGAGGAGGGGCTGTGCCTGGGCCTGTCGTCCGGCATAAACGTCGCGGGCGCGGTCGCGCTGGGCAGGCAGCTGGTTGCCGACGGGCGCAAGGATGCGCGCGTAGCGACGATCCTGTGCGACAGCGGCTTTCGCTACCTCTCTACGATCTTCAACGCCGGGTGGCTGCGCGAGAAGGGCTTGCCGGTGTTCGACTGGCTTCGCGATTGACCCGCGCCGTGTGGGCCCTAAGTTCGTATCACATGGCCCTGATCACGGACGACGAAGCGCAACGCCCCTCTGCCGATCCGGCTGGCTTTCGCAATTCGGAAGTGATGCAGCGTCTGCGCGTCGGCATCGGCGGGATCGTGGTGGTGTTGCTGGTGGTCGGCGTCGCCAATGTCATCACCGATCGCGTGATGCGCACGGAAGAAACCGCCGTGCCGCAGGCAGCCCCCACTGTGGAACCCAGCGTTGCAACTCCGGCCAGCGATCCACTGTCCGATGCGGGCGTGGTCCCCGATCTGCCCGAACAGCCCGAAGCCGAGCCAATCCCCGAAGGCCCTGTGCTGCCCGAGACGGGCGAGGGCGCTCCTGTTGAATAGGAGCCGGGTTTGACCAAGGGATGGCTGGCCGTCGGGCTCAGCGCAGCGCTGGGGCTGGGGGCGGTGGCTGCGGCAAGCCTGGGCTTCGACGGCGTTTTCGGGGACGATGTGGCCGAGGGTGGTGGGCGGACCGGCCTGATGAGTTCGCTACCGCTCTATCGCGCACCGGAATCGAGCGTCGCCGAAGCGCTCGCTGCCCAGTCGGTGCGTCACCACTGGGTACGCGCCGTACTGGAGAAGCGCGGTACGCTCGAGCCACTCGACGTGCTCGATCCCGATAGCCTGGGTCAGATCGACCGCCTGGTGCTGGTCCAGCCGCGAGCGTTGACCGCCGCGGAGAACGTAGCGCTCGATAACTGGGTGCGCGCGGGCGGCAAGGTGCTGCTGGTGGCGGACCCGCTGCTGGTCGGCGAACCGCGCTTCGCGCTGGGCGACCCTCGCAATCCCCAGGCGATCTCGCTCAGCGGGCCGATCCTTGCGCGCTGGGGCCTCACGCTTGAACCGGGGAAGGACGGGGACGGCGGGGTCCGTTTCGTTTCGGTGGGGGAGCACGACCTGCCCGTGGCGCTCGGCGGGCGCTTCTCGCTGCGTCCCGCCGCGGGCGGAGGACATGGGGATTGCCGCCTGCGCAATAACGCGCTGATCGCGGAGTGCAGCATCGGCGCGGGGCGCGTAGTCGCCCTGGCCGACGCGACTTTGTTCGAAAGCGATCCCGCACCCGCAGGAGCGGAGGATATGCTTTCGGCATTTTTGGGGATGATGCGGGACGGTTCTCGCTAGTTCTCCAAAAAATCTTTTAATCCGAAGAGCTTGGTCGGTCCCGGGCGATCCCCGGGATTACGGTATTTACCCGATCCTAAGCTCAGGAATTAACCTTGTGTCAGATGTAGAATTGGCGCAATTGCGTGGTTTCACGCTCGAATTCGCAAGGTTTTCAACAGCGATTCCTAAATTTCCCCTTTAATCCCCACTCGTCCCGCGATAAGACAAATCTCACATCGGACAGGATTCGACCCGCGCGTGGGATTCCATGCGACCCGGGGTGCTTCGTGCACCGCAGGGCGGGGAGGTCTTGTCCTGGGAATGGCGCTCACAGGGGAAGAGCGAAACCGTGTCGGAGGCGTTTCAGGGATATAGCGGTCAGGCCTTTTCGCTTCGCAGCGAAAAGGGCCGGTTCACGCTGCCTCCCGCCTTCCGCAACGCGGTGAAGGCCTCCACCGAAGATCGCCGGCTGTGCCTTACCAAGCACGAGAAATGGGATTGCCTGGTCGGCTTCGGCACCAAGCGGGTCGAGGATTTCGAGGCGATCCTCGATCGCGAAGAGGAATCGGCATACAAGTTCGGGCGCGATTTCGACCGCGATACCCGCGCGATCCAGCTCAACAGTTTCGAGACCATGCCGTTCGACGACAGCGGGCGTTTCATCATGCCCGAATTTCTGCGCGACATCGGCGAGATCGAGGATGCGCTGTTCTTCCAGGGCGGCGGACGCTTTTTCACCGTCTGGAACCCGGCCAAGCTCTACGAAATGGGCCCGGAAATGGCGATGCCCAAGGCCGCCTGCCGCGCGCTGGAAAAGGATGCGCGCGAGAAGGGCAAGAAGAAGTGAGCGCCCCGTCCCCCCACATCCCCGTTCTGCTCGACGAAGTGGTCGCCGCGCTGCGGCCCGCAAAGGGCGAACTGATCGTCGACGGCACTTTCGGCGCGGGCGGCTATACCCGCGCGCTGCTCGACGCCGGTGCCACGGTGCACGCTTTCGATCGCGATCCGGCCGCGCTCGAAAATGCTAGTGGCTGGTCCGAGCTGGCCGAGACCCCGCCGCGCCTCGTCCTGCATCGCCTTGCCTTCGCGGATATGGCGGCGGCGCTGGCCGAACAGGGTGTCGCGAGGGTAAATGGTATCGTGCTCGACATCGGGGTGTCCTCGATGCAGCTCGACCAGGCGGAGCGTGGTTTCTCTTTCGCTGGCGACGGTCCGCTCGACATGCGGATGGACCCCGACCTGCCGAGTGCGGCGGACTTCCTCAACAGTGCCGACGAAGGCGAGATCGCCGACGTGATCTACCAATATGGCGAGGAGCGCCAGTCGCGCAGGATCGCCCGCGCGATCGTCGCCGCACGGCCGCTGGAGACGACCGGCGAGCTTGCCCGGCTGGTCCGCAAGGCGACCGGACACAAGCCGCACGACAAGAAAGACCCTGCCACGCGCACCTTCCAGGCGATCCGCATTCACGTGAATGGCGAACTGGAGCAGCTGCATGGTGCGCTGGCCGCCGCCGAGCGCCTGCTGACCCCGGGTGGACGGCTGGTGGTGGTCTCGTTCCACTCGCTCGAAGACAGAATCGTGAAGCGTTTCATGCGCGACGCTTCCGGTCAGGCCGGTGGCGGTTCCCGCCATCTTCCCCTCGCGGAGACGCCGCCGGCCACGTTCGACAAACCGCTCCGCGCCGTGCGCGCGGGCGAGGCGGAGCTGCAGCGCAACCCCCGCGCGCGCTCCGCAATCATGCGTGCAGCGACCCGCACCGACGCCGACCCCCGGAAGGAACTGATCGATGGTTAGAGGCAGCCGCCTGCGGCAAATCGGCTGGGCGATCTGTATCGGCATGGTCTTTGGTGGCTTCATGCTGCTGACCTTCCGGGTCAACGCGGTGAAGAGCGAGGTCGTACGCGCCGAGCGCCAGATCGTCGTGCTCGAGCGTGAGAAGCTGGCACTGGAAACCGAGTTCGAAACGCGCGCAAACCAGCAGCAGCTGGCCGACTGGAACGCGATCGAGTTCGGCTACGCCCCGCCGCGCGCGGACCAGTTCCTCGAAACCGAACGCCAGCTGGCAAGCTTCAGCGCGCCGCGTGCGCCCGGATCACCCGATCCGATCCGTTTCGCACGCGAGATGGAGGCGAGCGACTATCCCGAACTGGTGTCTCCGCTGTCCGATCATGATGGAGACGGAGCACAGGACGAAGGTTCGGACAAAGAGGCCGAACTCGCCGCCGCCGCTGCGAGTGATGCCCGTCTTGCCCTGGCGAGCCTCGACCGGTGACCGCCTACGCGATCGATTCCATGGTCGCGGCCGGTCCGCTGCGGGTCGCCAACAAGCGGCTCGAGGCGCTGCTGGTCGCGCGCATGCGTGCGCTGTTGCTGATGCCCGCCTTCGGGCTGGTCGCGGTGGTCGCGCTGATGCGGATCGCGACCTTCGGCGTGCTCGGCGCGCCCGATACTCCGCTATCGATGGAGGAACGCCTGCTTCCGCCGCGTGGCGAGATCACCGATCGCAACGGCCTGCCGCTGGCGCGCAATTACGATGCCTTCGCGCTGTGGTTCAATCCCAAGGCGATGAAGGACGGCGGCAGTCCGCTAGTCCACCGCCCTGATGAGGTTGCCGCCCGGCTGGCCGAGATCTTCCCCGAGCTGGACGAGGCGGATGTCGCCGCCCGGCTCGCCAGCGGGCGCGCGCAATATCTGCGCCGTCGCCTGTTGCCCGAAGAGGCCAACAGGGTGTTCGACATAGGCGAGCCCGCGCTGGAGCTGCCGGCGGAAAAGGACCGCTTCTATCCGCAAGGCTCGATGGCGGCGCACGTGCTCGGCTACGTCAAGGACGGCGCGGGCCATCTGGGCATGGAATCGGTCCTCAACGACCGCCTGATCGACAGCTCGCTGCGCGGCGAACCGACCGCGATCGCCCTCGACCTGAGGGTGCAGGGCGCGCTCGAGGACGAGCTCAGCAAAGGTATGCTGTCGGTCAATGCGCGCGGTGCGGCGGGCGTGGTGCTCGATGTCGATACCGGCGAAGTGGTCGCGCTGGCATCGCTGCCCGCGTTCGACCCGAACGATATCAAGACCTCCGATCTGATGATCAGCGATGCCGAGGCGAAGCTTGGCCGGACCCCGCGTGTGTTCAACAGCGTGACCAACCAGGTTTACGAACTGGGTTCCACCTTCAAGCCGCTGACCATCGCCGCTGCGATCGACGCCGGGATCGTGCGCGACCTGAGCCTGAGATATGATGCAAAGCCGGTGAAAGTCGCCGGGCGCACGCTTGCGGACAGCCACAGCCTCGGGGACACGCTCAATGTGCCCGAAGCGCTGATTCACTCCTCCAATACCGTAACCGCGCGTGTGGCCGACAAGCTTGGCCCCGATCGTCTGCGCGATACGATGCGCGCGCTGGGTCTGGCCGAGCGCCCCTACATCGAACTGCCCGCACGCGGCGCGCCCCTGTGGCCGGGGGAAAAATGGTCGCGCGTCACGACTATGACGGTCGCCTATGGTCACGGGATCGCCGTCACCCCGCTACACCTCGCGTCTGCCTACGCGGCGATGGTAAATGGCGGGGTGTGGCGTCCGGCGACGCTGTACAAGGTCGAGCCGGGCAAGGAGGTTGCCGGGCGGCGCGTGTTCAAGGAAGACACCAGCGCACGCATGCGCCAGCTGCTGCGGATGATCGCGGTCTATGGCACCGGCCAGAGCGCCGACGCCCCGGGCTACCGCGTCGGCGGGAAGACCGGCTCGGCCGAAAAACCCTCCGCCGGAGGTTATCGCGAGAAGCTGCTCGTCTCCACCTTCGCCGCCGCCTTCCCGATGGACAACCCGCGCTATGTCGTGGTCGCAATGCTGGACGAGCCCAAGGGCACCACCGCCAGTTCCTTCCAGCGGACCGCTGCATGGAACGCCGCGCCGATCGTCGGCAAGCTGATCCCGCGCATCGGCCCGCTGCTCGACGTGCGGCCCGACCTCAGCCGCGACATCGACATCTCCGACCTGCGCCCCCTGATCCGGAGCGACATCAAGTGAAGCTGAACCGCCTTCTCCAGCACGCCGGGCGCGAAGAGCGCGGCGGCGACGATGCGATCGTGACCGGTTTCGCGATCGATCATCGCAAGGTCGCACCGGGCACGGTGTTCGGAGCCTTTGCGGGCGCGAAGGTCAATGGTGAGGATTTCATCGCCGCCGCCGTGGCAGCGGGCGCGATGGCCATCGTCGCGCGCCCCGGCGCGAAGGTCGACGGTGCGCTGCACATTGCGGACGAGACCCCGCGCAAGGCCTTTGCCGAGATCGCGGCGGAGTACTTTACGCCCGTGCCCGACACCGTCGTCGCGGTCACCGGGACCAACGGCAAGACTTCCACGGTCGAGATGACCCGCCAGCTATGGCGGATGCTGGGCGAGCGCGCGGCGAGCATCGGCACGCTGGGCGTCACCACCCCGGACGAGAGCGTCTCGACCGGGCTGACCACCCCCGACATCGTGACCTTTCACGCCAATCTCAGCGGTCTGGCGCGCGAAGGTGTGACCCACATCGCCTACGAAGCGTCGAGCCATGGGCTCGACCAGTATCGCAATCACGGCGCGCATGTCGCCGCAGGCGCGTTCACCAATTTCAGCCGCGACCACCTCGATTATCACGAGAGTATGGAGGCCTATTTCGAGGCCAAGATGCGCCTGTTCGACGAAGTGATCGCGGATGATGGCGCGGCGGTGATCTGGGCCGACGGCAGCGAGTGGGCCGGCAAGGCGCGCGCGCAGGCCGAGAAACGCGGCCTGCGGATATTTTCGGTGGGGCCGGAAGGCGACGATATTCGCCTGATCGCTCAGGAGCCGAGCCAGCTGGGCCAGAGCGTCGAGATCGCGCGCAATGGCGACCGGCGCACGATCCGCTTGCCGCTAATCGGCCAGTATCAGGCCGCCAATGCGCTGACCGCCGCCGCGCTCGCGCTGGCAACGGGTGCGGACGAAGCGCGGCTGTGGGATGCGGTCGGGCGGTTGCAGCCGGTTCGCGGACGGCTGGAACGCGCGGTCATCACCCAGTCCGGCGCGCCGGTTTATGTCGATTACGCGCACACACCGGATGCGCTGGAAGCCGCGATTGCCGCGTTGCGCCCGCATGTGAACGGGCGCCTGATCGTGGTGTTCGGTGCAGGCGGAGATCGCGACACGGGCAAGCGGGGGCCGATGGGCGAAGTCGCCTCGCGCCTCGCCGATGTGGTCATCGTGACCGACGATAATCCGCGCGGGGAAGACCCGGCGGACATCCGGCGTGCGATCATGCATGGCGCGGGCGAGAATGCGCGCGAAGTTGCCGGGCGGCGCGAAGCGATCGCGCAAGCGATCGAAATCATCGGTCGGGACGATATCGTCCTGATCGCGGGGAAGGGCCACGAAGAAGGCCAGATCATCGGGTCGGGAGACACCATGCGGGTATTGCCGTTCAACGACGTACAGGTCGCGCGCGAGGAAGCCTCGCGGATCACTGCCGGTTCTCAGGAGATAGGCCGATGAGCGTCGCCGCACTCGCCCATCCGCGGATGCGGGCATGGCCTAGGGTCGCCCGTGACAGCCTGCGCCTTGCCCTGTGGAGCGCAGCCGAGATTGCCGAGGCGAGCGGCGGTACTGCTTCGGGCGACTTCCAGTGCTCGGGCGTCGAGATGGATAGCCGCGATGTGCGTCCGGGCGACCTGTTCGTGGCGCTCAAGGGCGAGGCGATGGACGGCCACCGCTTCGTCGACAAGGCGTTCGCTAACGGCGCGGCCGCCGCGATCGTCGACCGCCCGATCGACTGGCCGCATGTACTGGTCGAGGATACCACCGCCGCGCTCCACGCGCTGGCTGCCGCCGCCCGCACGCGCGGCGAGGCAAAGCGGATCGCGGTGACCGGATCGGTCGGCAAGACCGGGGTCAAGGAAGCGATCTTCAGCGCATTGGACCGTGCAAGCAGGGGGCAGGCGCACCGTTCCGTGCGCAGCTACAACAACCACGTCGGCGTGCCGCTGAGCGTTGCACGGATGAGCTCGCGCGCCCGTTACGGCGTGTTCGAGATGGGCATGAACCACCCAGGCGAGATCGCGCCGCTGGTCGACCATGTGCGGCCCGATGTCGCGGTCATCACCACCATCGCGCCCGCGCATATCGAGAATCTGGGCTCGATGGAGGCTATCGCCGACGAAAAAGCGCAGATTTTCACCGGCCTCAAGCCCGGCGGCGCGGCGATCATCCCCGCCGATAGCGAGCATTACGAGCGGCTGCGCGCCCATGCCGAAGCGGCGGGGGCGGAGGTGTTCTCCTTCGGGCGTGCAGATCACGCGCGGGTCCGCCTGCTCGATGCGATCCCCGCAGCCAATGGCGGGGCCTCGCTGGTCACCGCGCAGATCGACGATACGCGGCTGTGCTATTCGGTCGCCGAGCCGGGCGAGCACTGGATTGCCAATTCGCTGGCGGTGATGGCGTGCATCTATGCCATCGGCGGCGATCTGGGCGCAGCAGGTATTGCGCTGGGCGAGATGGGCGGCCTGAAAGGGCGCGGCGCACGCCATGCGATTGCAGCGGCGGGCGGCCGCGCGCTGATGATCGACGAAAGCTACAACGCCAACCCCGCCTCCATGCGCGCAACCCTGACCCAGCTGGGCCAGACCCCCGCCAGCCGCCGCGTGGCGGTGCTGGGCGCGATGGGTGAGCTGGGCGAGTTCAGCCAGCGTTTCCACGAGGCGCTGCTCGACCCGATCGAGGAAGGCCAGGTCGATTACGCGGTGCTGGTGGGTGAAGCGATGGAGCCATTGGTGCGCAAGATGGGGACGGCGCATGCAAATGGCCTTGGCAATCCCCCGGCCTTCGCCCATTGCGCGGGGCCTGCCGAAGCGATTGCCGCACTTGAAGAATTCGGGCTCAACGCCGGAGACGCGATCCTCGTCAAGGGATCGAATTCCGTCGGCCTTGGCCGCCTGGTCGATCACTTCGTCAGCCGAAGCTAAGCCAGGGATCGGGGACGGCCGAAAATGTTCTATGCAATCGCGGAATGGTTTCAATTCGAAGGGTTGTTCAACCTCTTCCGCTACCAGACGTTTCGCGCGGGCGCGGCCATTCTCACCGCGTTGTTCATCGGCCTGCTGATCGGCCCGAAGCTGATTGCGATGCTGCGCGTGCGGCAGGGCAAGGGCCAGCCAATCCGCGAAGACGGACCGCAGACCCACCTCGCCAAGGTGGGCACGCCGACGATGGGCGGCCTGATGATCCTGATCGCGATGGTGCTCAGCCTGCTGCTGTGGATGGACCTTAGCAATCCGTTCGTCTGGGCCTGTCTGGCCGTGACCATCGGGTTCGGCGCGATCGGCTTCATGGATGATTACGACAAGGTCACCAAGAACAGCCACAAGGGCGTGTCGGGCAAGATGCGCCTGCTGATGGAATTCGTGGTCGCAGGGATCGCGGCCTATATCATCGTCAGCCAGATCAACACCTGGCTCTATGTGCCCTTCGTGTCGGATCAGGCGATCCCGCTGGGGCCGTTCTACTACGTCTTCGCCGCGATCGTGATCGTGGGCGCGGGCAATGCGGTCAACCTGACCGACGGGCTCGATGGCCTCGCGATCATGCCGGTGATCATCGCTGCGGGCACCTTTGCGTTGATTGCCTATCTCGCAGGCCGCGCAGACTTCTCCGAATATCTCGGCATTCCCTATGTCGAGGGCGCGGGTGAGCTGGCGATCTTCTGTGCGTGCATCATGGGCGCAGGCCTCGCCTTCCTGTGGTTCAACGCACCGCCAGCCAATGTCTTCATGGGCGATACCGGATCGCTCGCGCTGGGCGGAGCATTGGGCGCGATCGCGGTCGCCAGCCACCATGAAATAGTGCTCGCCATTGTTGGCGGGCTGTTCGTGTTCGAGGCGCTTTCCGTCATCATCCAGGTCTTCTGGTTCAAGCGCACCGGGCGGCGCATCTTCCGCATGGCGCCGGTCCATCACCATTTCGAACAGCTCGGGTGGAGCGAGACCAAGGTCGTGATCCGCTTCTGGATCATCGCCATCGTGCTCGCGATCATCGGGCTCAGCACTTTGAAGCTGCGGTGATTCTCTCGCCCGCCTGGAACGGCCGCAAATATGCGGTTCTCGGCCTGGCACGCACAGGCCGAGCGACGGTCGAGGCGTTGCTGGCGGCAGGCGCCGAGGTGACCGCGTGGGACAGCCGCGAGGACGCGCGCGAGGCCTTTGCAGGCCGCGTGACGCTGGCCGACCCGGCGGAGACCGACTTGACTGGGTTCGAGGCAGTGCTGGTGACACCCGGCGTCCCGCTCAACACGCATCCGATCAAGCCGCATGCCGACAAGCATGGCGTGCCCGTGATCGGCGATATCGAACTGTTCGCGCACGCCCGCGAGCAACTGCCGCCGCACAAGGTCGTCGGCATTACCGGCACCAACGGCAAGAGCACCACCACCGCGCTGGTGCATCATATCCTCAAGACCGCAGGCGTACCGACCACGATGGGCGGCAATATCGGCTTGCCAATTCTCGAGCAGGAGCCGTTGCCGGAAGGCGGGGTCTATGTGCTGGAGCTGTCGAGCTACCAGATCGACCTCACGTTCTCGCTCGATTGCGATGTGGCGGTGCTGCTCAATGTGACGCCGGATCATCTCGATCGGTACGAGAGCTTCGAGGCATATGCGGCGGCCAAGGCGCGGCTTTTCGAGATGCAATCGGGCGAGAGTTGTGCCGTCTGCCGTGCGCAAGACTGGTGGCATGGGCAGAAAGCCGGGGAGGCTGCTGGCGGAAAATATCTCGAGGTTTTCGACGATGTATTCCACCAATGGCAAGATGTGCCAAATGCCATTGCGATCTATGAGCAATCGCGCTGGCCTGCCCTTCAAGGGCCGCACAACTTGGAGAATGCCGAGGCGGCGATCACCGTTGGTTTTGTTCTGGAGTTATCGGCCAACCAAATTCGCGACGGTCTCGAATCTTTCCCCGGCCTGCCGCACCGTATGGAGCGCGTCGGCGAGCATGTGGGCATTCTCTATGTCAACGACAGCAAGGCGACCAACACCGCCGCCGCCGCGCCCGCGCTCGCCGCGTTCGAAAAGATCCACTGGATCGTCGGCGGGCGGGCCAAGGAGCCGGGGCTGGGCGAGACCGAACAGCACATCGGCCACGTGACCGCCGCCTACACCATCGGCGAGGCAGGCGATGCCTTTGCCGACGCTCTCGCGCCGCATTGCCCGGTCAGCCGCTGCGGCACGCTCGACATCGCGGTTCACACCGCCGCGCAGGCCGCCAGGCCGGGCGATACCGTACTGCTTAGCCCCGCCTGCGCCAGCTTCGACCAGTTCCGCGACTTCGAAGATCGCGGCGACCGCTTCCGCGCACTCGTCCACGCGCTTGCCGATAGCGAGATCATGCCATGAATGTTGCAACCGCTATCGCCACCGAGATGCCGGGGCGCAGCAATTCGCGCCTGACCCAGCGCGCGCGGCTGAAAATCTGGTGGCGCGAACTCGACCATGTGCTGCTCGGCCTGATCGTGCTGCTGATGGCAGTCGGCTGCGCGGCGATCGCCGCCGCCTCGCCCGCTGGCGCGGATCGTCTGTCGACAGATCAGGTCACGCTCAACCCGCTGCACTTCCTCTGGCTGCACCTGCGTTTTCTCGTGCTTGGCATTGCCGCGATGCTCGGCCTGTCGATGCTCAGCCGCGAAAGCGCCCGTCGTTTCGCCATTCTGCTATCGCTGGGAATGGTCGCGGCGCTGGTGCTGGTGCCGCTGATCGGGACCGAGGTGAACGGCGCGCGGCGCTGGCTCAATCTGGGTTTCTCCTTTCAGCCGTCCGAATTCCTCAAGCCCGGTTTCGCGATCACGCTGGCGTGGATCCTGAGCTGGAAATTGAAAGACCCCAACATGCCGGTCTTCGGGCTGGTCACCGCTGCGCTGGCCCTGGTGGTCGGCCTGCTGATGGTGCAGCCGAACCTTGGCGATGCAATCCTGTTTACCGGCGTGTGGTTCGTGCTGGTGCTGCTGGGCGGCGTGTCCGCGCGCCAGATCGCTGCGTTGGTCGCCGCCGGGTCCGGCATGCTGGTGCTGGCCTACATGTTCTACGGCAATGCGCGCAACCGGATCGATTCCTTCTTCTCCGGCGGGTCCGATTACGACCAGGTCGATCTGGCGCAGCGCACTCTGCTGGCAGGTGGCTGGGACGGCGTGGGCTTCTGGGTCGGGCGCGCGAAGATGCGCCTGCCGGAGGCGCAGACCGATTACATCTTTTCTGTCGTGGGCGAGGAGTTCGGCCTGATCGCCTGTGCAGGCATCGTCCTGCTGTTCTGCGCCATCGTGCTGCGGGTGCTGATGCGCGCCGCGAGCGAGGAGAATTTCTTCGCGCTGCTCGCCGCATCGGGTCTGATCGCGCAGCTGGGCGGGCAGGCATTCATCAACATCTTGGTCAACCTGTCGCTGTTCCCGTCCAAGGGGATGACACTGCCGCTGGTCAGCTATGGCGGGTCGTCGACGATCGCGGTATGCATCGCGTTCGGCCTGCTGCTCGCGCTGACGCGTCGCAACCCCTTCCTCACCCGGGAAACCGCAGGCCTACGCATGTCTCTGTTCGACAAGGATAGAGGGCTCTTCGACAAGGATAAGGACAGATGAGCGGCGCCAATCGACATTACGTGCTCGCCGCAGGTGGCACCGGGGGGCACATGCTGCCCGCGTTCTCGCTGGCGCAGGAGCTGCATCAGCGCGGCCATCATGTGGCGCTGATCACGGACGAGCGCGGGGCGAATATCCCCGGCAAGCCGGACTTCATGCCCGCGCACATCATGCCCGTGGGCCGCTTCGGCAAGAACCCGATCCGCTGGATCAAGGGGGCGGCCAAGGTGATGGAAGGCCGCCAGATGGCCAAGCAGCTGTTCGAAAGTTTCGAACCGAGCGCGGTCGTCGGCTTCGGCGGCTACCCGACGCTGCCCGCGCTGCTCGCGGCGCGCAGTGCCAAGATCCCCAGTGTGATCCACGAACAGAATGCGGTGCTGGGCCGGGTCAACCGTCTGCTCGCCCCGCGCGTGCACGCAATCGCGACCTCTTATCCGCATGTCCAGCGGATGAAGTCGGGCTGGCAGTCGAAGGTCCATCTGGTCGGCAATCCGGTGCGCGCCGAAGTGCTTGCGCTGCGTGAAGAGCCGTTCCCGACCTTTACCGAAGACAGCCTGCTGAAAGTGCTGGTCACCGGCGGCAGCCAGGGTGCGAGCGTGCTGGCGCAGGTGGTGCCCGATGGGCTGGCGATGCTGCCGCCCGCGCTGCGCCAACGGTTGCAGGTGACGCAGCAGTGCCGTCCGGAAGATGTGGGCGCGGTGCGCGAACGCTATCGCAACCACGATATTCCCGCCGAACTCGCGACCTATTTCGAGAATATGGCGGATAGGCTCGCCGATGCGCATCTGTTCATCGGGCGCGCGGGGGCATCGACCATTGCCGAACTGACGGCGGTGGGTCGCCCCGCCATCCTGGTGCCCCTGCCGATCGCGACCGATGACCACCAGGCGGCCAACACGCGCGAGATCGTGGAAGCGGGCGGGGCGCGGATGATCCGGCAAAGCTCCTTCACGCCCAAGGAACTGGCGCGCCAGATTCAGGTGCTCAGCCAGCGTGCGGGCACGCTCGGCACGGCGGCGCACAAGGCATGGAACTGCGGCCGGCCCGATGCGGTGAAGGATCTGGCCGATCTGGTCGAAAGCTTCGGCGGGGCGGAATTGATGGACGTGATCCGCGTCGGCCAGAACAATGCGCGCGGTGCCTCGCAGGGGGTCGCCGTCGGGCAGGGCGCGGCGCGCGATACGGCGGAGGACGCCGCATCGTGAAGGGCGTCGCAACCGATATCGGAATGATCCACTTCGTCGGCATTGGCGGGATCGGCATGTCCGGCATTGCCGAGGTGATGCACAATCTGGGCTATCAGGTGCAAGGCTCCGACATTGCCGAAGGGCCGACGGTCGAACGGCTGCGCAAGCGCGGCATCGAAGTGTCGATCGGGCACCGGCGCGAAAACGTCGAGGGCGCAGCGGTGGTGGTCACCTCCACCGCAGTCAAGCGCACGAACCCGGAAGTCGAGGCCGCGCTCGAAAGCCGTACCCCGGTCGTGCGCCGCGCGGAAATGCTCGCCGAGCTGATGCGCCTCAAGTCCACGATTGCGATCGCGGGCACCCACGGCAAGACGACCACCACCAGCATGATCGCCGGACTGCTCGATTGCGGGGAGATCGACCCGACGGTGATCAACGGCGGGGTTATCGAACAGTTCGGCTCCAACGCGCGGCTGGGCGATAGCGACTGGATGGTGGTCGAGGCGGACGAGAGCGACGGCAGCTTCCTGCGGCTCGACGGGACGATCGCGGTGGTCACCAATATCGACCCCGAACATCTCGACCACTACGGCGATTTCGACGGCGTGAAGCGCGCTTTCGTGGAGTTCATCCACAACGTCCCCTTCTACGGCGCGGCGATTCTGTGCGTCGACCACCCGGAAGTGCAGGCGGTGATCGCCAAGGTCCGCGACCGCCGGGTGATCACCTACGGCTTCTCGCTTCAGGCAGATATCTGCGCGGTCAACGTGAAGCCCGAGACGGGCGGCAACCGGTTCGATGTGATGGTTCGCCAGCGCGGGCAGGAAGATCGCCGGGTAGAGAACGTGTTCCTGCCCATGCCGGGCCGGCACAATGTGCAAAACGCGCTCGCCGCGATTGCGGTCAGCCTCGAAATGGGCTGCTCGGACGAAGTGGTCCGCGAAGGTTTCGCCCGCTTTGGCGGCGTGCGGCGGCGCTTCACCCGGGTCGGCACGGTTGCGGTCGAGGGCGGCAGCGCGACCGTGATCGACGACTACGCGCACCATCCGGTGGAAATCCGCGCGGTGCTGTCTGCTGCGCGCGAAAGCGCCGACGCGATGGAGACCCCGGCGCGGGTGATCGCGGTCATGCAGCCGCACCGCTTCTCTCGTCTCGGCGAGCTGATGGGCGACTTCCAGGCCTGCTTCAACGAAGCGGATCAGGTCTATGTCACCCCGGTCTATGCCGCAGGAGAAGACCCGGTTGAAGGCGTCGATGCCGCCGCGCTGGTCGACGGGATCAAGTCGCTCGGCCACCGCCACGCGCAGACCATCGCGGATCGCGAAGAGCTGGTGCGCACGCTCGCGCCCCAGCTGGAGCCGGGCGATCTGGTGCTGTGCCTGGGCGCGGGCGATATCACCAAATGGGCGGCAAGGCTGCCCGACGAACTGCAGGCAGAACGCGAGCAGGTGAGCGCGTGAGTAAGGATGTGTCCCTCCTTCAGGTTCGCGGTCGTCTGACCGAGGACGCGCGGCTCGCGCCGCTCGTCTGGTTCAAGGCCGGGGGCACGGCGGACTGGCTGTTCGAGCCTGCCGATGTTGACGACCTGCGCGCCTTCCTCGCCGAGCTGGACCCTGCCGTACCGATCATGCCGCTGGGGCTCGGATCGAACCTGATCGTGCGCGATGGCGGCGTGCCCGGGGTGACCATCCGCCTCGGCAAGCCTTTCGCGAAGATCGAGGCCGAAGGCGACCACACCCTCAATTGCGGCGCGGGCGCGCACGGCGTGCTGATCGCCTCCAAGGCGCGCGATAACGGAATTGCCGGGCTCGAATTCCTGCGCGGCATACCCGGCACGCTGGGTGGCTTCGTGCGCATGAACGGCGGCGCCTATGGGCGCGAAACGGCGGATGTGCTGATCGAGTGCGACGTGGTGCTGCGCGATGGATCGCTGGCGACGATGCCGGTCGCAGAGCTTGGCTACACCTACCGCCATTCGCAGCTGCCCGAAGGCGCGGTGGTGGTCGGCGCGCGGCTGAAAGGCGAGGCAGGCGATCCCGAGCAGATCGGCGCGGAGATGGAGCGGATCGCGCAGGCGCGCGAGGAATCGCAGCCCGTGCGGACCAAGACCGGCGGCTCCACCTTCAAGAACCCTCCGGACGAGAAGGCCTGGCAGCTGGTCGATGCCGCAGGCTGTCGCGGAATGATGCGCGGCGGCGCGCAAGTCTCCGAGAAACACACCAATTTCCTCATCAATACCGGCACCGCGACCAGCGCCGATATCGAGCAGCTGGGCGAGGATGTGCGCGCGAAGGTGCGTGAAAAATCGGGCGTCGAGCTCGAATGGGAAATCCAGCGGGTAGGGCGCAAATGATCCTCTCCAAGAAACTCCACGTCGCGGTCCTGATGGGCGGCTGGGCGAACGAGCGGCCCGTCTCGCTGATGAGCGGGGAGGGCGTTGCGAAGGCGCTGGAAGCGCGTGGCCACAAGGTCACGCGGATCGATATGGACCGTCAGGTCGCCGCGCGGATTGCCGAGGCGAAGCCGGACATCGTGTTCAACGCGCTGCACGGCGTGCCCGGCGAAGACGGCACGGTGCAGGGCATGCTCGATCTGATGGGCGTGCCCTATACCCACAGCGGCCTCGCCACCTCGGTAATCGCGATCGACAAGCAGCTGACCAAGCAGGCGCTGGTCCCGCGCGGCATTCCCATGCCCGGCGGGCGGATCGTGAAGACCGACGACCTGTACGAAGGCGACCCGCTGCCGCGCCCCTATGTGCTCAAACCCGTCAATGAAGGCTCTTCGGTCGGGGTGGCGATCGTCACCGACGAGAGCAATTACGGCAATCCGATCGCGCGCGACGCCAAGGGGCCGTGGCAGGAATTCACCGAACTCCTCGCCGAACCCTATATTCGCGGGCGCGAGCTGACCACGGCAGTGGTAGGCGGCAAGGCGCTCACTGTGACGGAACTGATCGTCGAGAGCGGCTTCTACGATTTCGAGAACAAGTACACCGACGGTCGCACGCGCCATGTCTGCCCGGCCGAAATTCCAGAGGATGTCGCCGAAGCCTGCCTGCACTACGCGCTGGAGGCACACCGCATCCTGGGCTGCAAGGGCACCAGCCGTACGGATTTTCGCTGGGATGACGAGCAGGGCCTCGACGGTCTGTTCGTGCTGGAGACCAACACCCAGCCCGGCATGACCCCGCTCAGCCTGGTGCCCGAGCAGGCGAAATATTGCGGCATGAGCTACGAGGATCTGGTCGAGACTATTATCTCCGATGCGCTCGAAGACAGGGGAGGAAACGATGGCGCGCAAGGTCAAGCGTAAGGCAACCGGCGTTCGCCGCGCGGCCAATTCGCGCTCGCGCGCGTCGAAGGCACGGGCGGCGACACGGCAGAGCAAGGGTGCGGTCAACACCGCGCTCAATGCGCTGCCGATCAGCCAGCGGCAATTGCAGGGCGGCTTCCTCGCACTGATCCTCGCAGGCGCGGCGGCGCTGGCGTGGATGGTCGCGAGCGCGGCCGGCGTGCCCGCGTTGCTGCACCAGCAGCTCGCCACCAGCGCGGGCGCAGCGGGTTTCCAGATGCGCAATATCGACCTCACCGGGGTCGAGCGGATGAACCGCCTCAAGGTCTACGAAGAGGTGATGGAGCACCGCGGTACGCCGATGCCGCTGCTCGACTTGTCAGCAATCCGCGACGATCTGCGGCAGATGCCGTGGGTCGCCGAGGCGCGCGTTTCGCGCCAGCTGCCCGACAAGCTGGTGATCGACATTCAGGAGCGCACGCCCCACGCAGTGCTGGTCAAGCCAGACCGACTGGTGCTGATCGACCGCAACGGGATCGAACTCGGCCCGATCTCGGAAAAGGACGCGCAGGGCATGTTGCGCATTTCCGGCGCGGGCGCTGCGCAGCAGATCGACTCGCTCGATCGCGTGCTCTCCGCTGCACCCGCATTGCAACCGCAGATCGCCAGAGCGCACCGGATCGGCGAACGGCGGTGGGATATCGTCTTCAAGACCGGCCAGATACTCGCACTGCCGCAGGGTGAGGACGAAGCGGCGGAGGCCTTCATCGATTTCGCCCGGATGGACGGGCTTTACCGCCTGCTCGGGGGCAAGGCGACCGTGATCGATCTGCGCGTGCCCGATCGCTACGTGTTGCGGGAGCCCGGACGCGCGGATCGGTTCGCCGACAAGGGGAGGGCGGAATAATGGCTGCCGCACGCATTGCGCGCGTCTTTGGCGCGGTGAACCTGGGGTCGTTCCGCGTCTCCGCGATGATCATGGGCCTGACCGAGGGTGGCGAGATGATAGTGCTCGGTTCCTCCCACCGCGCCAGCGCGGGCGTGAGGCGCGGTTATGTCACCGACAGCCAAGCCGCGACCCACGCGATCCGCGAAGCGGTCGAGCGGGCCGAGAAAGATGCGGGTGCCGGGATCGAAAGCGTGTGGGTCGGCTGTGCGGGCGCAGGCCTGGCGAGCCGCGTCTCGCGCGTCGAAATCCCGATCAATGGGCGCCGGATCGAGGAGGAGGACGTCGATCACCTGCTGGTCACCGCGCGCGACACGCTGGAGCCCGACGGGCGGATGGTGCTGCACGCGCAGCCTGCGCATTACTCGGTCGATGGGCCGCACGGGGTCGCCAACCCGGTTGGCCTCTATGCCGAGCAGCTTGGGGTGGATGTCCACATCCTGCTCGCCGATGGAGCGCCGATCCGCAACATCATCACTGCCGTGCAGAGCGCGCACCTGACCGTGGAGGGCGTGGTCGCCGCGCCGATCGCCTCAGCCCATGCTGCGCTGACGCCGGAGGAGCGCGAGCTGGGCACCGCGCTAATCGAGATCGGCGGCGACGTGACCAATGTCGCGGTGCTGCGTAGCGGCATGGTTCAGGCGATGCGCGCGATCCCGCTGGGCTCGGGGGACATTACCGATGCGATCGCAAGCCGCTTCGGTATTCGCCGCCAGCATGCGCAGCGGCTCAAATGCGTTTCGGGCTCGGCGCTCGCCAGCCCAAGCGATCACCGCGAGCAGGTGCCGGTCGACCCCGACGACCCGCGCGCCGGTTCGATCAACCGCGCCGATCTGGTGGCCGTGGTCACCGAACAGCTGGGCCGGATCACGGATGAGGCTGGCAAGGCGCTCAAAGCAATGGAATTTACAGGTGCGCGCGGCGGACCTGCCGTGCTCACGGGCGGCGGGGCGGAGCTGCCGGGCAGCGCCGAGTTCGTCCAGAATGCGCTGGGGCGCCCGGTGCGCATCGGCAAGCCGCAGACGCTGCGCGGTCTGCCGCCGGCTCATTCCTCACCCGGGTTTTCCACCCTAGTAGGTCTGTGCACCTATGCGGCGCGGGACCCGGTCGACATTCGGACCGTTAAGGCCAAGTACCAGTCGCAGACCCGCGCGCGGGGGCTGGGTCTGGTAAACTGGGTCTGGCGCGCCGGGCGCGACTATTTCTGATCGCCCGGGCGCGCAGCGACAATCGCGCGAGTAATGTGGAAAAGACCGTGGATAACCATTAAGGTTCACGGTGCTTTCTGGCACACGAATATATTGAGAAATCGGCAAACGAGCAGTCGGTTTCACGGAGTGAACACCTTATGAGCATCAATATCGGCCCCGACCCTTCCGACGATCTGCGCCCCCGGATCACGGTTATCGGCGTCGGCGGTGCCGGCGGCAACGCCATCGCCAACATGATGGAGGCCGACATCGAAGGTGTCGACTTCATCGTCGCCAACACCGATGCGCAGTCGCTCAGCACCTCTCCTGCAGAGCACCGCATCCAGCTCGGCCCGGAAAGCACCGGCGGGTTGGGCGCAGGCGCGCGGCCCGAGCTGGGCAAGGCCGCCGCAGAAGAGACGGTCGAGCAGATCGAGGAAGCGCTCGAAGGGGTGAACATGTGCTTCATCGCCGCCGGGATGGGCGGCGGCACCGGCACTGGCGCTGCGCCGGTGATCGCGGAGGCCGCTCGGCGCAAGAACGTGCTGACCGTGGGCGTCGTGACCAAGCCGTTCCTGTTCGAAGGCACACGCCGGATGCGCGCCGCCGAGGCGGGGATCGAAGAGCTTCAGCGCCATGTCGACACGCTGATCGTAATTCCCAACCAGAACCTGTTCCTGATCGCCAAGCCGGAAACGACCTTCAAGGAAGCGTTCCGCATGGCGGACGAGGTGCTGCAGCAGGGCGTGCGTTCGATCACCGACCTGATGGTGATGCCGGGCCTGATCAATCTCGACTTCGCCGACGTGAAGTCGGTGATGGAAGAGATGGGCAAGGCGATGATGGGCACCGGCGAGGCCGAGGGCGACAACCGCGCCCGCGAGGCTGCCGAACAGGCGATCGCCAACCCGCTGCTCGAAGGCGTCTCTATGGCCGGTGCCAAGGGCGTCATCATCTCGATCATCGGCGGCGAAGACATGAAGCTGCTCGAAGTGGACGAGGCGGCAAACCACATCCGCGATCTGGTGGACGAAGACGCGAACATCATCTGGGGTTCGGCGTTCAATCCCAATCTTGAAGGCAAGATCCGCGTCTCGGTCGTCGCGACCGGGATCGAAGAGGTCGGAGGCAGCCAGTCGGCGTCGCCGCGCAATGCGATGGGGGCCTCCCCCGAGCCGCGCCCGGCCAGGCGCCCGGTGCTCGACTTTGCCGACCGCAACGACACGGGTGAGCGCGGGGCCGAACCGCGGGGCAATGGGCCGACCGTGCCGCAGCCCTTCGGCGAGTCTTGCTCTAGCGATGCACGTGGCAACGCCGACGCGCGCATGAGCAGCGATTACAGCGAAGACTACGACGAAGACGGGGTCGACGATGTCGACGGTGTCGTCGATCCGCTCGCAGGCCTGCGCAACGAGGATGACGAGGACGCGCCCGCAGCGGCGCCCGAGCCCTCTGCCAATGCGCCGTTCGCGCGCCCCTCGGGCGAACGCAAACCGTTCGACGGTAACCCTGCCGACGAGTGGGGCTCCACTTCGGATGACGACGATACGCTCGATCTGGGCGAGGCGCAGGAGGCGCCCCCGCCGTCCAGCGACGGCTCCGACGAGCTGGTGCTGGGCGAAGACGCTGGCGAAGAAGCACCCGAGCCGGAGCCTGCGCCGTCGCGCGGTCGCCGTCGCGGGCTCGTTTCGGGCGAGGGCGATGCGCAGCGCAAGCCGGCTCCTCCGTTGCCGCAGGGCGGCGGTGGCGGCACGCTGTTCGAACGGATGGCCAAGCTGTCCCGCGGCGGAGCACCCGAAGAGGATGACGACGAGGACGATGATGGCTCCTCGCTCAATATCCCGCGGTTCCTCGGGCGACAGAACAACCAGTAAGGGCGACGAACCGCGCGGCTATCGGCGCAAGGGGCTGTTCAGCGCGCAGTGGCATGACTAGAACCCGCATAATGACGGGTTGCAAGCTTCTGCGCGCCATGCCGACGGCGCTCACTCTCGTGCTGGTTGCGGGCGGTGCGCCGGCTCTGGCGCAATCGGGCGACACGGTTTCGCGCGCGGTGGTCCAGCCGCTGCCGCCGGCCGCTTCCGACGATCTCAACGCAGCACTGCTGCGGCTCGCGCGTGATCGCCGCGATGTCGACGCGCTGATCTCTGCCGGGCTCGCTTCGCTCTCGCTCGACGATATCGACGCGGCGATCGGCTTCTTCGGTCGCGCGAAGGAATTATCGCCGGAAAACCCGCGTATCGCGGAAGGTATGGCTGCCGCCTACGTGCGTTCGGGCCGCCCGGTCGAAGCGCTCAAGCTGTTCGAGGAAGCCGAGCAGACGGGAATCGGCACCGGCACGCTGTGGGCGGACCGGGGGCTCGCCTATGATCTGGTCGGCCAGAACGACGCCGCGCAAACCGCCTATCAGCGCGCGCTGGACCGCAAGGACGACCGCGCTGTGCGTCAGCGTCTGGCGCTCAGCTACGCTATTGCAGGCAACCGCGAGGCATTCGAGGACGAGCTGCGCCCCTTGCTGGAAGAGCGCGACTACAACGCGTACCGCACCCGTGCCTTCGGTCTGGCCGTGCTCGGTCAGGCGGACGAGGCGCTCGAGATCGCCCGCGCCGTCATGCCGCGCGATCTGGCCGGGCGGATGGAGCCTTACCTGCGCTTCATGCCGCGCCTCACCAAGTCGCAGCAGGCCGCCGCGGCCAATCTCGGCCTTTATCCTTCGGCCACCCGGATCGGGCGTGACGATCCGCGTATTGCGAGCGCCGCAGCCGTGCCGGGCGCACCAGGCGCAGGGGCGATCGCACCGGACGCGGCTGGGCAGGGCGTGAGCGTCGCCAGCGGCAGGCCGACCGTGCGCGACCTTCGCGATCCGCTGTCGCGCACCTTGATGCGTCCATCGCAGACTCGGGTGGCGATCCAGATTCCGCCGCCGTCCGCTCGCCAGCCCGAACCCCAATCGCAGCCGGAGCCGGAACCCCAAATGGCCACGCAACAGGCTGCTGAACTCGCCTCTGCCGCGCCGCAGAAGGAACCGGGCGTCGCAGTTCGCGTGGCTGAGACCGCGAATCCGGCAGGACCGCCCACTGGGCAGGCCAGCCCGGGCCTGATCGGTCCTGAAATGGGTCAGCCCGAATCGCGACAGGCAGGGCCTGCCTTCGCCGCGACGCAGAGGCCGCAACCCAGTGCGCCTTCCGCACCGGGCCCGGTCGATCTGGCAGACGCCTTTGCGGACTTCGCCGAGCCTACCAGTGTCGATGTGGTCGGCGGCGATGTGGTCGATATCAGCGCGATTACGCCCAAGCGCGAGAAGAAGGAGCCGCCGCCACCGCCGCCCGCACCGCGCCGGATCTGGCTCCAGCTGGGAATCGGCCAGGATCTCGCCTTGCTGCGCAACGACTGGCGGCTCAAATATCGCAAGATCGACGCGCTGAAGGGCGCGGAGCCTTTCATCATTGCGTGGGGCCAGACGAACCGGCTGCTGGCCGGGCCGTTCGACAGTCAGGCGAATGCGCGAAAGGCGCTCAACGCGCTGTCCGCCGACAACATCGATTCCTTTATCTGGACCAGCCCCGAAGGCGCTGCGGTCGCGCCGCTGGGCTGACCGGCTCCGGTGGTTCATCCCCGGAAAAGTGCTTTTCCCACAAGGCGTGAACAGGGTTAATGCTTTTGCACCGCTGGCTTGCCCGGCGGGTTTGCGCGCGCCCCTGTGCTTCGCCCAAAAGGCGCTGAGAGAGACAGACGGGTATAGGGATCGCCAATGGAAACCGCTTTGAACGACAATATCGGCAGCGAATATGGCGCGCCGATGGATGTGCTCGCCGCGCTGTTCGACGCGCGGGGCTGGGCGCTGGATACGCACGCCGATGAAGAACTGGGCGGCGAAATCCAGGGCGCCTGGGTCAAATACCAGCTGCGCGCGGTGCTCAGGCCTCAGGACGGCGTGCTGCAACTGATCTGCCTGCCAGATATCCGGGTCAGCAAAGAACAGCTGATGCCCGCCTACGAACTGCTCAGCCTGGTCAACGAGCAAGTCTGGCTCGGCCATTTCGATATCTGGAGCCAGGGCCGCGTGCTGGTCTATCGCCACGGCGCCCTGCTGGCGGACGACGGCATGCTGTCGATCGGGCAGGCGCAAGCGTTGATCGAAAACGCGGTCGAGGAATGCGACCGTTTCTATCCGGCGTTCCAGTTCGTGCTTTGGGGCAACAAGTCGCCCGAAGACGCGCTGGAGGCGGCAATGATCGACGCGGTTGGCGAAGCCTGAGCGAAAACCGCGGAAATGCGTGATCGAACCTGAACAGGCGTTAAGGCTAAAAAGCGCAGCTCAGCCTTGAATTTCGGGCGGTTTGTCGCGATATTCACCGATGAACCGGCGCATATCGCAGCCGGCAAATGGAGTGGCTTGAAAATGGCTAACTGGGACGACCGCACACGGCAGGGTTTCGGCTCTGTGCCGCGCGCCGGGGGCGATGTCGCCTCGCGCACCACCTTCGACGCAGGGCTGCGCAAGTACATGCTCTCGATCTATAATTACATGACCTCGGGCGTGCTGCTGACCGGCATCGTCGCACTGCTGACTGCGCAGAGCGGTCTGGCTGTGACGTTCGCGAGCGGTCCGCTGATGTGGATCGTCGCGCTGTCGCCGTTGGCGATCGTGTTTTCGATGAGCTTCGGCGCGCAGAAATTCAGCCAAGGAACGCTGCAGCTGATGTTCTGGGGCTTTGCCTTCCTGATGGGCCTGTCGCTTTCGACGCTATTCCTCGTTTACACGGGCGGTTCGATCGCGGCGACGTTCTTCGCTACGGCCGGCGCTTTCGCGGGGCTCAGCCTTTACGGTTACACCACCAAGAAGGACCTCAGCGGCTGGGGCAGCTTCCTGATCATGGGCGTGATTGGCATCGTGATTGCGATGGTGATCAACATCTTCCTGCAGTCGGCTGCGCTGGAACTGGCCGTCAGCATCCTCGGCGTGCTGATCTTCGCCGGGCTGACCGCGTACGACACGCAGCGGCTCAAGACCGATTACCAGCGCCTGCGTGGCACCAGCTGGGAAGGCAAGTCGATCATTCTGGGGGCGCTGAGCCTCTACCTCGACTTCATCAACATGTTCCTGTTCCTGCTGCGCTTCATGGGTGCGGCGCGCGACTAACGCCGGATCCGGCAGGACGAACCCGAAAAGAGACGCCCGGGGCGGATTTTCCGCTTCGGGCGTTTTCACATGCCTCGTAATGGGTTATTGGTGCGCTAACGCGAATAATGGTCGCCGCAACGCTTCCCCCCCGGAGCGTCCGAGCAGATCCGCGATGGGAGCCTTTCGATTATGTCCAACGACTTGAAGTCACCGCTGCGCATCACTTTTCTCGCTGGTGCTTTGAGCTTGCTGGCCGCTTGCGCCACACCGGCACCGCCACCTCCGCCGCCGCCACCTCCGCCGCCGCCGCCGATCCCCGCGCGGCCAATGCCGCCGATGTCGGCTGCTGCCACCATGGCGATCCCGCAGGTTGGGCCCGACGGCGTCCGCCAGACCATCAATGCCTATATCACGCCGGCACAGGCTACCTGGAACGTGCGCTCTGCGTTGAACGTGGCGGCTCTCAACTGCATGTCGCCCGCGCATGCTGGCATCCTTGAAAACTACAAGGTTTTCCTGACCAACTTCGACAAGCCGCTCGACCGCGCGAACGACAAGGTCGAGGCTGAGTTTCGCGAGAAGTTCGGCGATCGCCGAACCGGCCGGGCCGAGCTCGATAGTTACATGACCAAGGTCTACAACTATTTCACCATGCCCCCCGCCAAGTCGGCGTTCTGCGATGCCGCGCTGGAACTGAGCAATGAATCCGTGCTCGTCGCGCCCGCAGATCTGGACAGCTTCTCGGCCCGCGCACTGGCCCGCTTCGAAGGCGTGTTCGAGGATTTCTTCCGCTCGTTCGAGCGCTATCAGACCAACCTCGCCACTTGGGACCGTCTCTATGGCACGCCCGCGGGGCTCTACCCCAGCTACGGGCCGACCACCCAGGTGGCGGATAATGAAGCCGCGCCAGGCACCGAAACCCGGGTTCTGCTCAACGCGCCGATCGACAATCCCGGCGCCCAGTCGGTCACTATTCCTCAGGCCACGCAAAGCGTCGACGTGACGCCCAGCACCGCGGCAACCGAAGGCGACCAGCAGCAGCCGGTAACGGGCGGAATCGTCCTTCCCGAAACTGCGACTGCAAGCACGGCTGGCGACCTTCAGGGTCCGCCTGCACCGGATCCTTCGCGCTGACGAACAGAAACCCGCCGAAAGGCCTTGCGTCTCTCGGCGGGTTCGTTATTGGGCGCGCTCTCGCGCAGAAACGCTTCGCGTCGTCTGTGCTTACCAAGCCTGAACGGGGCCGTAGCTCAGTTGGGAGAGCGCGTCGTTCGCAATGACGAGGTCAGCGGTTCGATCCCGCTCGGCTCCACCAGGTGGCGGTTTTTCAGGGGCTCGCACAACCCGGTGCGGGCCTTTTTTGGTGCCTGGTTCGGCGCCCCCTCTTCAGCGATCGGCCAGTGGCCGCGCGTATGAGTGAGCGGAGCGGGCGAAAAACTGGCAATCCCCTTCAATTCGGCTTACCTGCGGCGCAATGCATTTTCTTGATCAAGCCAAAGTCTATCTCAAGTCTGGCGGGGGCGGCCCTGGTGCCGTCAGCTTCCGGCGCGAAAAATATATCCAGTATGGCGGCCCCGACGGCGGCAACGGCGGCAAGGGCGGCGATGTCGTGTTCGAAGCGGTTGCCGGGCTGAACACGCTGATCGATTTTCGCTACGCTCAGCATTTCAAGGCCAGCCGTGGCGGACACGGCATGGGGCGCGATCGCACCGGCAAGGGCGCGGACGACCTCGTCGTGCAGGTGCCGGTCGGCACGCAGGTTCTGTCCGAGGACAAGGAAGAGATTCTGGCTGACTTCACCGAGGTCGGCCAGCGCATCACCCTGCTCCATGGCGGAATGGGCGGACGCGGCAACGCCAGCTACAAGACCAGCACCAACCGCGCTCCGCGCCAGCACCAGCCGGGCGAGCCGGGCGAGGAATTGTGGGTCTGGCTGCGGCTTAAGCTGCTCGCCGATGTCGGGCTGGTCGGACTACCCAATGCGGGCAAATCCACCTTCATCAACCAGGTCACCAATACGCGCGCCAAGGTGGGCGACTATGCCTTCACCACGCTGGTGCCCAAGCTGGGCGTGGTGCGCCACAAGGGCCGCGACTTCGTGCTTGCGGATATTCCCGGCCTGATCGAAGGCGCTGCGGAAGGCGCCGGGATCGGCGACCGCTTCCTGGGTCATATCGAACGCTGCCGCGTGCTGATCCACCTGATCGACATCGCGGGCGAAGACCCTGCCGAGGCCATGCGCACGGTCGAGGCGGAGCTGGAAGCCTATGGCGCGGGGCTGGAGGACAAACCCCGGATCGTCGCGCTCAACAAGCTCGACCTTGCCGATGCCGAGCTGGCCGAAGCGTTCGGCGACGAACTGAAGGCAGCGGGTGCCGATGCGGTCTATCCCGTGTCCGCTGCAACCGGTGCGGGGGTCGAGGCGCTGCTCGATGCGGTGCTCGGATATCTGCCCGATCGCACCACGCTCGAAAGAGAGAGCGAGGGCGGGGTGAGCCATCCGGCTGAGGATCCCGAGCCCGACGAGGACCAATCGGGAGACGGGCCGGGACACGGGCCGGGACACGGGGAAGAGACATGGTCGCCGATCTGATCGCTCCCCATTTCGCCGGATCGGAGGAGCGCGCCGGATGACCCTGGCGCTGACCGGCGGAACCGGGTTCGTCGGGCAGGCGGTGCTCGACCTGCTCGAGGATTCCGGGGACCGGGTGCGTGTGCTCGCGCGAAAGGTGCCGGAGAACCGGCGCGGATTCCGCTGGGTCGAGGGCAGCCTCAACGAACCCTTCAAGCTTGCGCATCTGGTGGCCGATGCCGAATGCGTGATCCACATTGCCGGGCTGACCCGCGCGACCAACCCCGACCATTTCGAGATCGTCAACGTCACCGGCACGCTCAATGTTGTGGAGGCGGCGGTGCGCGCTGGCGCGAAGCGGCTGGTGTTCGTCTCCTCGCTCGCCGCGCGCGAGCCCGAGCTGTCCGCCTATGGCGCCTCGAAGCGGCGCGCGGAGACGATCGTCGCCGCAAGCGGCATCGACTGGACGATTGTGCGCCCTCCCGGCGTCTACGGCCCGCGCGACACGGATTATCTCGAGATGTTTCGCGCCGCGACGAAGGGCGTGCTGCCCGTGCCCGCCGGTGGACGCAGCTCGATGATCAATGTGCAAGACCTCGCACGCCTGCTGCTCGCGCTGCGCGACGGCGGGGAGGGCATCACGCACGAGATCTTCGAGCCCGACGACGGACGCGGCGGTGGCTGGACCCACGCGGATATGGCGCGCGCCATCGGCGATGCGGTAGGCAAGACGGTTTTCCCGATCCCGCTGCCCGCTTTCGCCCTTCACGCAGCGGCGATGATCGACGAACGGGTGCGGGGGCGCAATGCGCGCCTTACCAGGGATCGTGCGGGCTACCTCGCCCACAAGGACTGGGTGGTATCGCCCGGACGGGCTGTGCCCAAAGGGATCTGGAGACCGGAAATCCTCACCCAAAACGGTCTGCGCGACACCGCGCAGTGGTACCGTGAAGCGGGGATGCTCTAGCTCGCCCAAGAGCTGAAAATCGGGGCTACAGGAACGGCTCCTCGCCCGGCTTGTGGATGCCGCATTCGACCTTGTCCCAGCCTTTCCACCGGCCCGAGCGCGGGTCTTCGCCCGGCGCGACCTTGTGGGTGCACGGCTCGCATCCGATCGAGGGGAAGCCGCGCGCGACCAGCGGGTGGCGCGGCAGGTTGTGTTCCTCGAAATAGGCTTCGATCCGCGCGGCGTCCCAGTCGATCAGCGGGTTGATCTTGAGCCGCCCGGCGGCATCCGAATGGTCGATCTCGAACCGGGGCAGGTCCGCACGGGTTGCCGCCTGAAACGCCTTGCGGCCTGTCAGCGTCGCATGGAACCCGGCCAGCGCTCGGGCCAGTGGGCGGACCTTGCGCAGATCGCAGCAGCCGTCGGGATCGTAAGACCAGCGCAGGCCGGTTTCGTCACGTTCCTCCAGTTCCGCCTCGTTCGGGGTCAGGATGCGCAGGTCGGTCAGGCCGACATGGGCGATCAGCGCGTCACGATAGGCCAGTGTCTCGGGAAAGTGCTTCAGCGTGTCGAGAAACAGCACCGGGGTTGCCCGGTCGACCTGCGCGACCTGATGCAGCAGCACCGCGCTTTCCGCACCGAAGCTGGAGACGATTCCGACCCGTCCCGCCAGTCCTCCGGTGAGCACGGCATCGAGCAGCGTCGGCGTATCGGCGTGCGCGAAACGCGTGTTGAGCAGGTCCGCCTGCTCCTGCGTGAAGCGCGCGGAGGCGTCGATCCGGTCGATATCGCGGGCGAGGCGGTGTGGCGCGTTCATCCCGCGTCGCCGGGCTCGTGCCGCAGCGTCCAGATCGGCGTCCGCTCGTCGGCGGCGCTCTGGTAAACATGGGGGAAGCGCGCGAGCGCGGCCTCGGCATCGGCCATGTCGATCGGCGCGTCTGGCGCGAAAGCATCGAACCCGCAGCGGCGCATATAGGCAAGCTGGTCGACCAGCACATCGCCCACCGCGCGCAGCTCGCCCGCAAAGCCAGCCTCGCGCAGGATGCGCGCGGCGGAATAGCCGCGCCCGTCGGTGAAGGCGGGGAAGGCGATGTCGACGCGGGCCAGCCGGTCCAGATGGGCCAGCAGCGCGCGCGCGTCGCCGCCCGGTTCGATCCGCACCGCGACCGCGTTGGTCTGCTCGGCAAAGGCCTCCAGCGTTACCGCAGGCTCCATGCAGGGCGTATCGTCGCGCAGGCGGATGGTGGTTGCCTCAGGCATAGAGCGCCTCCTTGAACGGGGCCATGCCGATCCGGCGGTAGGTATCGAGGAACCGCTCGCCATCCTCGCGTTCGCGCAGGTAGACGTCGGCGGCGGTCTCGACCGCGTCGACAATACCGTGCTCGTCGAAGCCGGGGCCGGTGATCTTGGCGAGGCTGGTATCCTCGGCCTCCGATCCGCCGAGCAGCAGCTGATAGTTCTCCGTGCCTTTCCGATCCACGCCGAGGATGCCGATATGGCCCGCGTGGTGGTGCCCGCAGGCGTTGATGCAGCCCGAAATCTTGAGCTTCAGCTCGCCCAGCGTGGCTTCCTTGCCATTGGCGGCGAAGCGTTCCGAAATGCGCTGCGCGATGGGGATCGAGCGGGCATTGGCGAGGCTGCAATAGTCGAGCCCGGGGCACGCGATAATGTCGCCCATGAGGTCTGCATTGGGCGTGCCCATGCCCGCTTCGCTCAGTGCCTGCCAGACGGCTGGGAGGTCTGCCTTGGCGACGTGCGGCAGGACGACGTTCTGCGTGTGCATCACGCGCAGTTCGTCGAAGGAATAGCGCTCTGCGAGGTCGGCGAGAACACGCATCTGGTCGGCGGTGGCATCGCCGGGAATGCCGCCGACGGGTTTGAGGCTGACGATGGCCGACACATAATCGGGATGCTGATGGGAGTGGGTATTGTGCTGGACCCACGTCCCTAATTCTCCACCATCTCCGTCACCCCCGCGCAGGCGGGGGTCCAGCTGCCTGTCGTCGTTCTTGCCAGCGGCGGCATCTGGCTTCCCGCGGAGAGGTTCAGGCAGCTCGAAGAAACCCCTGATCCGCTCCAGCTCCGCGAGCGGCGGTTCGATGCCCTGCTCCAGCAGGTGGGCGAATTCCTCCTCCACCTGGCGGGTATATTCCTCTGCGCCGAGTTCGTGGACGAGGATCTTGATCCGCGCCTTGTACTTGTTGTCGCGCCGTCCGTAGCGGTTGTAGACGCGCAAGCATGCCTCGGCATAGGTGACCAGCTGGTCGAGCGGCACGAAGTCGCGCACCAGCGGTGCGATCATCGGCGTACGGCCCATGCCGCCACCGACATAGAACTGCGCGCCCAACTCGCCGTCTCTTTCGACGATCCGAATGCCGATATCGTGCAGCCGCATCGCCGTGCGGTCGGTTTCCGAGGCGATCACGCAGAATTTGAACTTGCGCGGCAGGTAGCTGAATTCCGGATGGAAGCTGGACCACTGGCGCAGCAGCTCCGCATAGGGGCGCGGGTCCGCCACCTCGTCCGCCGCAGCACCCGCGAAATGGTCGCTACTGATGTTGCGGATGCAGTTGCCGCTGGTCTGGATCGCGTGCATCTCCACCGTGGCCAGATCGGCGAGGATGTCGGCGGCGTCCTCCAGCTTGATCCAGTTATACTGGATGTTCTGGCGGGTGGTGAAATGGCCGTAGCCGCGATCATACTTCTCGGCGATTGTCGCGAGCATCCGCATCTGACGCGCATTGAGCGTGCCATAGGGGATCGCCACGCGCAGCATGTAGGCGTGCAATTGCAGGTACAGCCCGTTCATCAGCCGCAGTGGCTTGAACTGGTCTTCGCTCAACTTGCCCGCCAGCCGCCGTTCGCACTGGTCGCGAAATTCCGCGACGCGCGCATCGACCATCGCCTGGTCATATTGGTCGTAGGCGTACATCAGATTACCTTCTCGATCGCCGAAGGGTCTTCGGGCTTGAGGGTCAGATCGGGCCGCACCGTGGGGCCGAGCGCGCGGACGCGCTCCTTGATATGGGAGGGGCGCGGGACGCTGTCGGGGCCGTGCTCGGCCTCGACCACGTAGGGTACGTTGACGCGGCGTGCGGCTTCCTCTGTCGCGGCGATGGCTTCTGCATCATCGCCTGCATCGACCGCATCCTCGATCGCGGACGACCAGCCGCTGCCGGTCCACCAGGTGACCGCGCCGGTCTTCAGGTCGTTGCCGGTAATGAGGTTCACTGCGCTGCCTCCATCGCCCGTGCTGCGATCTGCGCATCGGTGCGGGCGGTGACCTCGCCGATCACGATCAGCGCCGGGGAAGTGACGCCTTCGTGCTCGACGAGGTCGGGCAGGCCCGCGAGGAGCCCGCGCAAGACGCGCATGTTGGGGCGCGCGCCATTCTCTATCACCGCCACCGGCATGTCGGGTGACAGGCCGTCCGCCATCAGCTTGTCCGCGATGTCGCCTGCGGTCTTCACGCCCATGTAGATCACCAGCGTGCGGCCCTTGCCGGCAAGACCCGACCAGTCCTGATCGCTCAATCCTTTGCACTGGCCGGCGACGAAGCTGACGATGCTGGAGGCGTCTCGGTGGGTCAGCGCGATCTGCGCTGCCGCCGCTGCGCCGTTCGCCGCGCTGATGCCGGGCACGATCTCTACCGGCACGCCAGCGGCCCGCGCGGCCTCGGCTTCTTCACCGCCGCGCCCGAAGATCAGCGGATCGCCGCCCTTGAGGCGCACGGGCGAACGTCCCGCCTGCGCCTCTCGCACCAGCAGCGCGTTGATGTCTTCCTGCGGCAGGGTGTGCTTAGAGCGGCGCTTGGCGACCGAGATCAGGCGTGCATCGGTGCGCGCCATCGCAAGAATCGCAGGGTCGACCAGCCCGTCGTGGACGATCAGCTCCGCCCCCTCGATCAGCCGCGCGGCGCGCAGGGTGAGGAGATCGGGGTCGCCGGGGCCTGCGCCCACGAGGTAAATGGTGCCGGTATCTGCCATGCGAGGGTACATGGCGGGAGCGGCGGATGCGCGCGAACGAGAATGGGTTCGCGTGCGCCTAGCTATTCTTTAGCGGCAGGCTTCTCTTTACTGGCGGGCTTGGCCTTGTCGCCGGAGCGCTGCTTCTGGAGCGCCGCGATCAGCTGGTCCAGCCCCTCCGCGCTCCGCAGGTTGATGTCGCGCTGGGGGAAGGGAATCTCGACTTCATGATCCTGAAACAGGTGCCACAGCTTTTTCAGCACCGCGCTTTTCACGTTGCCGATCCCCGCCTCGGGGTCGGTGATCCAGACGTGGATGATGAAATTGACGCTGCTGTCGCCATACCCGTCCAGCCATACCGTCGGTGGGGGCGACTTGAGCACCCGGTCGCAGGAGAGCGCGGCTTCCAGCATCAGCTCTTCGGCCTTGTCGATATCCGCGTGGTAGCTGACCCCGACGGGCACCTGCATGCGCACGTTGCGGCTGGAATAGGACCAGTTTTCGACCTGATTGATCATCAGGTTCTCGTTCGGGATCAGGTATTCCTTCTGGTCGCGCGTGGTGATGGAGACTGCGCGAATGCCGATCTTGCGGATCTGCCCGAAGGTGGAAACGCCCGCCTGGTCGGCGATCGCGATCACGTCGCCCGGCTTGATCGACTTGTCCATCAGCAGGATGATCCCCGCGATCAGGTTGCCGAAGGTCTTCTGCAGGCCGAAACCGATAGCGAGGCCGAAGGCGCCGGAAAACACGGTGAGCGCGGTAAGGTCTATCCCGAGCAGGTCGATCCCGATCAGGATCGCCATGCCCCAGACACCAATGGTGACGATCTTCTCTGCCAGCAGTCGGCGGGTCTGGTCGAGCCGGGTAACACGCGCCAGCCCGAGATGCGCGAGCTTGCTGCCGAAGAAGGCGAACGCAAACACGCCGATGGTCACGGCGATGAAAACGATCCCCGACCACACCGAAATGGTCATCGAACCCACGTCGATCGACATGGCTTGGAGCGACTGGATGACATCGCCCACAGTCTGGCTTTGCTGGCCAACCGCCTGGGCGAGTTCGTCCGCCGCCTTTACCGAATCTGTGGGCGATGCGGTTGGCGTGGGCATTGCGGTCGTGGCAGCGGTTGCCCCGTCGCTGGGCACCGGTTGCAGGATAACCTGTTCCCCCGCCTGCAGCGGATCGGGGCTGGCAGTAGGCGTAGGGCTGGCGCTCGCTCCGGGGTTGAGGACCGCTTCGGCTGCGGAGTTGGGGCCGATTGCGCTGGACATCAGCTATGCTTGATCGCGGCGAAGGCGCGGTCAAGGTCCGCGATCAGATCATCCGCATCTTCAAGGCCTATCGCAAGGCGAATTCCCAGTCGGTCTTCCTCGTGCCAAGCGGGCTTGGGCCACGCGCTCGCGCTGCGGATCCGGGCGGCATCGAAGGGCAGGGCGAGGCTTTCGAACCCGCCCCAGCTATAGCCGATGCCGAACAGCTCCAGCGTATCGACAAAGGCGGCGCGCTGATCGCTGGTGTGGCCCGCGAGCACGAAGCTGAACAATCCGCACCCGCCGGTGAAATCGCGCGCCCACAGATCATGGCCGGGGCATCCCTCCAGCATCGGGCACAGCACATGCGCAACCTCGGCGCGGTCTTTCAGCCATTGCGCGACTTTCAGAGCGCTGGCCGCGCTCTGCCTGAGGCGCAGCGGCATGGTGCGCAGGCCGCGGGAGACCAGTGCTGCATCGTCGGGCGAGACCACCTGGCCAAGGCTCTGCGCGGTGTGGCGTAGCCGAGCGTAGTATTTCGCCCCCGCGCTCGCCGCGCCCATCATCACGTCGGAGTGGCCGCCCGCATGCTTGGTCAGCGCGGTGATCGTGATGTCGCAGCCATGCTCCAGCGCGGGGAAGCCCAACCCGGTGGCCCAAGTATTGTCGACGAGGACGGTTGCGCCCTTGTCATGCGCAATGGTCGCCAGGCGCGTGATGTCGGGCACCTCCATCGTCAGGCTGCCCGGGGTTTCGAGCATCACGGCCTTGGTCCGGTCATCGAAGGCGGCGGCGTAGGCGTCGTGATCGGCGGGATCGAAGAAGCGCGCTTCGACGCCCCACCGCTTGAGCAGGCCGGAGGCGATGGCGCGGGTCGGTTCGTAGACATTGTCCTGCACCAGCAGCACGTCGCCGGGTTCGAGCACGCTCATCATGGCCGCCGCCAGCGCGGCCGTGCCGCTGGGATAGAGCATGGTGCCCTCGGCACCCGGCTCCAGCTCGGTCAGCGCTTCGGCCAGCGCCCACTGGGTCGGCGCCCCGCGGCGGCCGTAGTGGAAGTGCCCGTCCTCGTTATGCGCCAGGGACGCGACCCGCTCGGCCTCGCTATCGTACAGATGCGTGCTGCCGCGCCAGATCGGCGGATTGACCACCGGTCCGGTCCACTCCTCGCGCCGCCCGGCGAGGACGGCGGCGGTATTCGAGCCGATCGGCTTGTCGGTCTTGCTCAGCGGGCTTCTCCGGTTTCCTTGGGTGTGCCGGGGTCTGCGCCCCATTCGCTCCAGCTGCCGTCGTAAAGCGCGGTCTGCGGGGCGCCGAGCAGGCGCAGCGCGAACAGCAGGACCGACGCGGTCACGCCGCTGCCGCAAGTAGTCACGATCGGGCGGTCGAGATCGAGCCCTGCCTTTTTGAACAGCGTACGCAGCGTCTCGGCATCGCGAAACGTGCCGTCTTCTTGCAGCACATCGCGAAAGAACAGGTGCCGCGCGCCGGGAATGTGCCCGCCGGGCAGGCCATGCACCGTGTCTTCGACAGAGCCGGTAAAACGGCCCGCGTCGCGCGCGTCGACCACCTGCTCGCAGTGGTCGTCGAGATTGGCTAGCATCGCCGCCTTGTCGCGAATGTCGGTGATCCGCACCGAGGTCGCCGGGCGATCCATCGGAGCGATGTCGGGCATCCCGCTTTCAAGCGGTCGCCCCTCGGCTTTCCATTTCGCCAGACCGCCATCGAGGACCGCGATATTGGCGAGCCCCGCCAGGTCGAGCAGCACCCATGCCCGGCACGCGCTGCGCAGGTCGGAATTGTCGTACAGCACGATCCGCGTCTGCGGGCCGATGCCACGCTCGCCCAGCCAGCGGGCGATCCGATCGCCATCGGGAACCTTGCCGGGCAGAGCGGATGCGGGATCGTGCAGGCCTGCCAGGTCGAGGAAGCGGGCACCGGGAATATGCGCGGCCTGGTATTCGGCGCGCGCATCGCGCTCGGCCATCGGCAGGTGCAGCGACGCATCGAGCACCGCCAGATCGGGCGCGGCCAGCTCTGCGGCCAGCCGCTCGGTCGAAACGAGCATTTCCATTGCCAGCGCGGATAGCCGGTCGCCCCCCGGCTTGTCGAGCGCTCAGGCGAGGGCGCGGGTGGTCAGCTGCGAATAGGTGCGCGGGCCTTCGTCGAGCCGGAACGGCGCAGGGCGCGCGCCGCCACTCGCCGGTTTGGTCCCGATGACGAAGGTGTGTGCGGACGGCTCCAGGTCCGCTGCCCGCACGGTCAGTCGCATCAGCGGGACGAACACGGGCACCTGGCCCTGCTGCAAAGCGCGCACGTCGCGCAAGGGCAGCCGCAATTCGCCGCGGACGACCGCCCGTTCGCCCGGATCGAGGCGGTCGATCGCGTGCAGTTCGGGATACGAATGCTCGGGATGGGCCACTTGCTGCGAGGTCGGCACGCGCCCGTGAGCGGTGGTCAACTCGCCAGCGATCCGGACCTGCGAGATCGGCGCGCGCCCGCGATTGACGATCGTCAGGCGATACGCGACCGTCGCGTTGACCACGCTGCGGCTGAGCGTGGTAGCATGGGCTTCGATGCCCAGCGAAGCCGCGTCGAGGCGCGAGAGCGCGCTGTGCTGGCGGATTTCGCGAAGCGGCGGGCCGGAAAGGTCGGTTGGAGCGGCTTCGAGGTTGGCCCGTGCACGCCTGCGCCGGCGGGCCGCGAAAAGGATGATCGTGCCGAGCAGCAGCGCGAGCGCCGCCATCAGTGCGCCCCATAGCCAGGCGGGCGTTTCCCCGTTTTCGGACGAGGCGCCAAACTCGTCGACAGACCGCGCTGCGTCTCCGGGCGCGGCGTTGGGTAGAACGTTGGCAGGGAGTGCGGGGTCGGGTTCGGGAGCGGGCTCCCCGGCGCCCATGTCCACAACGTCGCTCTCGGCTGGCGCAGAGCTGCGCTCAGCCTCGGGTCGCTGCGCAGTCGAGCGCGCTGGCACGCTGGTCCTCGGCGCGGGTTCGGCGAGCACCTCGCGGGTCGAAACCGGCTCCTCGCTGGTTGGCAGGTTCGGGCGGGCCGATCGGGTGGCGCTCGGCTCCGGACGTGGGGTCTCGCTCGCGCGGGGAGACGGGCTGGGGCGCGGCGTGACGGTTGGCCTTGGCGTGGCCGTCGGCGGCAGGATCACGCGCGGCGCGCTGCGGTTTTCTCCCTCAAGGTCGACCGGCCCCTGCGCCTGCGGGCGTGCGGTGGGGGTCGCGTCGGGATCGGGCGGCAGCTGAAAGTCGCTGGCGGACTGCGCATGGGCAGCCGCGGCGGCGAAGAACAGCAGGCAGGGGAAAAGGGCGCGTGTCATCGATTAGGACTTTGGGGCAAGGAAAAGAGGCCCGTACACCGGGCAGGGTGGCGCTGAATAGGCGGTGAATCGCGGCGAAGCAAAGGCTTGCTTGTGCCGCGCGCACGATGAAGGCAAGGACGCGGCATGAGCGACACACCCAACGATCCGCAGACCGGCACGACCCCGCGCTTTCTTGGCCAGTCGACCGGCCTGCCCGCGAGCCCCGAGGAAGCGGAGCTGGATTATGTGCCCAATCCGCGCGAGGGCGCGTTGTACATGGTGCGCTTCTCCGCGCCCGAGTTCACCTCGCTGTGCCCGGTCACCGGGCAGCCCGATTTCGCGCATCTGGTGATCGATTACGCGCCCGGCAAAACCATCGTCGAATCCAAGAGCCTCAAGCTGTTCCTCGGCTCTTTCCGCAATCATTGCGGCTTCCACGAGGATGTGACCGTGGGCATCGGCCAGCGTCTGTTCGACGAAATGGCGCCGCGCTGGCTGCGCATTGGCGGCTACTGGTACCCGCGCGGTGGCATCCCGATCGACGTGTTCTGGCAGAGCGGCCCGGTGCCCGAAGGCCTCTGGGCGCCAGAACAAGGCGTCCAGAACTATCGCGGGCGGGGATAATAGCGCCGACCGGTCAGGGGACGCCTTCTCGGAGCTAACGAAAGCGATTGCTCGCGAGAGAAGAGTTGGTGCCGGTTGCAGGAATCGAACCCGCGACCTTCGGTTTACAAAACCGCTGCTCTACCAGCTGAGCTAAACCGGCCCTTGGTGCCGCAGCGCCTTGCGGCAAAATGCGGCTCTCGTAAAGCCTGTCGATGCTGGTCGATCGACGGGCGTCGTTGGGCGGTTGCGATCCGGTTTGCTTTGGCAAATCTGCCCCGATCTGATACACAGAGGCACGTAATCCCAAGGAAACAGACGTGGATCAGAACCTCCGTACGCAACTACAATACGACGCCCGGAAGAAGTCCGTCGCGGCGGCCTATATCCTGTGGCTGTTTCTTGGGTCGTTCGGCGCACACCGGTTCTATCTTGGTCGTACCACCAGCGGGCTGGTGCAATTGAGCTTGCTGTTGCTGGGCTGGATTCCGTTCTTCCTTGGCTGGTTCGTGCTCGGCGTCTGGTGGCTGGTCGATGCTTTCCTGATCCCTGGTCAGGCAGAGCAGAGCAATCTCAAGACGCTCGATCGGCTGAGCAACGATGCATCGCTGCCCGCGATCGTCGCCTGAGAATCAACGCGCTCCGAAGGTCCAGCCTTCCGTTTCGGCCAATGACCGGTCGAGTCCGCGCGGTGCCCACAAATCCGCATCCTCGCCTTTGCGGAGTAGCCATGCGGCGGTGAGCAGCGCGTCGGCGCTGTGATCGTCAATTGGCCCGGAGCCTGCGACCGGGCCAGAACCTAGCGCGGCAAGCCCCTCGTTCAGCATCGCATGATCCCTGATCTTGCGTCCGCGATGGGCGGGCAGCGCGGCGAGCGAGGCGAGCGCGGTGTAGATCTCCACCAGCACCGATCCCGCCTGCGCGAGCGGGTCGACCGGCCACACCGGCAGCGCGTCGCCCAGACGGTGGAGCAGGCGCATGCCGGTCAGGCTCGACTTGCCGACCTGCGCCGCGCCGACGAGGTTGAAGTTGGAGACAGGGCGGCATCCCATTGCGCGCTGTGCCTGTTCGGCAACGCGAAAGCGCCCCTCGCGGCTGGCGGCGTCGGGCGCGTGGAAGCGATCGCCCTCATGCGCTCCGCCGTGGCGGAAATAGCGGGCCAACTCAGGATGGCGCAACGCGCCGCCTGCTTCGAGATGCGGATCGTCGGAACACAGATCATCGATCAGCGCCCACAGCGCCTTCGCGTGCGGGGGAGAATGCTCCCAACCGGGGAAGAACGCGCCGCAATCGACGAAGGGCAGCGCGATGCCCAAGTCCATGCCGACGAGCGTATCGGGCGGCAGCTCGTCGCGTAGCAGGACGAGCACATCCTCGCGGCTCCACGGCTGGTCACGGCGCAGCAGGCGGGGCGGGCCGCCACCCAGATCTGACAGCGCCAGCGCAATGCCCTTGTGCCGTTCGCCTTTCGCGCCCGACCAGTCGATCGCGAGGAAGTGGGAGAAGCGGCTCAATCGCGCCCTTTACGCCGCGCGGCCCAGAACTCCATCCGCTCCGCCACGCGCTTCTCGAACCCGCGCCCGGTCGGCTGATAGAATCCCTGCGGCTCCATCTCGTCGGGCCAGTAATTGTCGCCCGAGAACGCATCCTCAGCCGAATGATCGTAGGAATAGCCCTCGCCATAGCCGATATTCTTCATCAGCTTGGTCGGCGCGTTGAGGATGTTCTTGGGCGGGGTGAGGCTGCCGGTTTCCTTCGCGCTGCGCCATGCAGACTTCTGCGCCATGTAGACCGCGTTCGATTTGGGCGCGGTGGCGAGGTAGATGCACGCCTGCACCAGCGCCAGCTCACCCTCTGGGCTGCCGAGAAACTCGTAGGCATCGCGCGCGGCGATGCACTGGGTCAGCGCGGCCGGGTCCGCCATGCCGATATCCTCGACTGCCATGCGCACCAGCCGCCGTGCGAGATAGCGCGGTTCCTCGCCTGCGGTGAGCATCCGCGCGAGGTAGTAGAGTGCTGCGTCCGGATCGCTCCCGCGCACCGCCTTATGCAGCGCGGAGATCAGGTTGTAGTGCCCATCGCGATCCTTGTCGTACACCGCCACGCGGCGCTGCAGAAAACTGCCGAGCCCTGCCGGATCGAGCGGCTTGTCAAGCCCCGCATTATACAGCGTTTCCGCCTGGTTGAGCAGGAAACGCCCGTCGCCGTCAGCACTGGCGATCAGCGCGGCGCGCGCATCTTCGGTCAGGGGGAGGGGGCGCTCCAGCTCTTCGCCGCGGGTCAGCAATTCGCCCAAAGCCTCGTGCCCCAGTCGTTCGAGGATCAGCACCTGCGCGCGGCTGAGCAGCGCGGCGTTGAGGGCAAAGCTGGGATTCTCGGTCGTCGCGCCGACCAGCGTCACCGTGCCGCGCTCCACGAAGGGCAGGAAGCCGTCCTGCTGCGCGCGGTTGAAGCGGTGGATCTCGTCCACGAACAGCAGCGTCTTCTGGTTCGCCTTCGCGGCAGTCTCCGCCTCGGCAAAGGCCTTCTTGAGGTCCGCGACCCCGCTGAACACCGCGCTGACCGCCGCATAACGCATGCCCACGCTATCGGCGAGCAGGCGCGCGATAGTGGTCTTGCCGGTGCCGGGCGGCCCCCACAGGATCATGCTCGACAGGCGACCTGCCGCGACCATCCGGCCGATGCTGCCCTCGGGCCCGGTTAGATGCTCCTGCCCGACCACTTCGGAAAGGGTGCGCGGGCGCAGCCGGTCGGCGAGCGGCGCATCCTCGCGTGGCTCGGCAGGGGCGGTGGGGGAGGGCGCGGACGCCTCGTTTTCAAACAGATCGGCCATTGGTCGGCTGACATAGGTGTTCGATCGGGAAATTGCAGCGGGTACTTGTCACGATCTATCTAAGATATATCTCAGTTATATCGTACTAGAGGAGAAGCCCGATGACCGACCACCACAAGCCCGAAGATGACGAGCCGATCGACGGCCGTATATCCGATTCCCACGAAGGTGAGGATTTCGACGATGGTGTCGATCCCGAAACCGATGGAAGCGGCACGCGCGGCGGTAAGCGGCGTAATGACGGCTTTTCTGCCGACGCGCTCTTCGGCACCGACGGCGTGTTCGGCCCCGACGGGCCATTCGGTCGCAACGGGCCGTTCGGGCCGGATGGTCCTTTCGGAGACAATGGCCCGTTCGGCGCCGCAGGTGCCTTCGGCGGCGGCAAGTATGCGCGCTGGACCAAGGCGGGTGCACGCGATGCGGAGAACCATCGTCGCCTTCATGCCCGTCAGCGCCACCAGCGGCGCAAGCGGATGTTCGGCCCCGGCGAGTTGCGGCTGGTGCTGCTTGCCCTGATCGCGGGCGAGCGCAAGCACGGCTACGAACTGATCAAGGAGATCGAGGAGATGACCGGCGGTGACTACGCGCCCAGTCCGGGCGTGATCTACCCGACGCTCTCGCTGCTTGAGGACGAGGGGCTGATCGCCCCGGTCGAAGCCGACGATACCCGCAAGGCCTTCCGCGCGACCGATGCAGGGATGGCGGAACTGGAGGAGCGCAGCGGCGAGGTCGCCCGGCTGATGCAGCGGCTCGGCAGGCAGGGAGAGAAGGCGAAGCCCGATGGCTCGCCCGATCTGCTTCGCGCGCTGGGCAATCTCGCGACGGTCATAACCAACCGCGCCGCCAACGGACAGTTCAGCGGCGCGAGCAAGGATAAGGTCGTCGACCTGATCGATGAGCTGGCGCGCAAGATCGAACGCCTCTGATCGCCTGCGAGCTTGCCGCCCGGGCGCGGGGGTGTATTCTCCGCGCCCGGGTCGCACCTCCAAGGGGGAGAGGCGAAATGGACAAGCATCTTAACGCGCGTACGCCGTGGCACCTGTGGGTGGTCGGCATTCTGTCGCTCGCATGGAATGCGTTCGGCGCGAACGATTACCTGCAAACGCAGCTGGGCAACCTCGCCTATTTCGAAAGCATGATGGAGGGGATCGAGGCCACGCCGCAGCAGGCGCTCGCCTACTTCCAGAGCTATCCGGCGTGGATCCACGGCGCCTGGGCGGTGGGCGTATGGGGTGCGGTGCTCGGTTCGCTGCTGCTGTTGCTGCGCACCCGCTTCGCGGTGCATGCCTTCGCACTCTCGCTGCTGGGGCTGGCAACCACCACCGTTTACCAGATTGTCGTCGGACAGCCCGACTGGGTGCAGAATACCGCCACCACGATCATCAGCATCGTGATCTGGTCGATCGCCACCTTCCTGCTGATCTACGCCGCCAGCATGCGCTCGAAAGGCGTGTTACGCTGAGCATCCGCATGGCGGCTTGGCCTCGACCAGCCGCAGGTAGGTATCGACTATGGAGGCGTTGATCGCATCCCACGTATAGGGCTGGCTGCGTTCGAGCCCCGCCGCGCCGTGCGCCGCGCGCAGATCGGCATTGAGGCAATAGGGGGCGAGCGCTTCGGCAAAGCCCTTCACATCGCCCGGCTTCACCAGCATTCCGGTTTCGCCGTCGGCGACCAGCCCCGAACTGCCGGTCGCGTCCGCCGCGACCACCGGCAGCCCGCAGGCCATCGATTCGAGGGTGACGTTGCCGAAGGTTTCGGTGATCGAGGGGTTGAAGAAGATATCCCCGCTGGCAACCGCACGGCCGAGCGCTCGCCCGCACTGATGACCCACGAAAATCCCGCCGGGAAGCGCCTTTTCGAACCAGCCGCGCGCCGGCCCATCGCCGATCACCATCACCTTATGGGGGATCCGCTTCTTGCGAAGCTCGATAATCGTGTCGGCGAACACGTCGAGCCCCTTTTCCATCACCAGCCTGCCGAGGAAGGTGATCAGCACGTCGTCATCGGCAATGCCCAGCTCGCGCCGCCATGCGAGATCGCGTGCCTCGGGGTGGAACATCTCGCGGTCGATTCCGCGCGTCCAAATCCCGATATCGTCGTTCATCCGCTGCCTGTGCAGCACCTCGACCATGCCCGGGGAGGGGGCGACCAGCGCATCGCACTTGCGATAGAACCGCCGCAGCAGTGATTCGATCACCGGCTCCAGGAAGCCCATCTTGTAATAGCGCGGATAGGTCTCGAACCGCGTGTGGACCGATGCCAGCGCCGGCACACCGTGACCTCGCGCCCACTCCACTGCCTGCTGGCAGGTGTGATCGGGGCTGGCGACATGCACGATATTGGGGCGAAACTCCTCGAACGCGCGCCGCGTGTCGCCCTTCAGGCCGAAGGTAAAGCGGTATTCCGGGCGGAAGGGAATCGGCAGCGATGGCACCGATACGAGATCGCCAACCGGCTCGACCTGGGGGTTCTCCACCGTGGGTGCGAAGATGCGGACCGCACCGCCCTGGTCCAGCACGTGGCGGACCAGGCGGTTGAGCGCCTGCGTCGGCCCGTCGCGGACCATGTTGTAATTGCCGCTGACCAAGGCAACGCGAAGATCGGTAACGTCCATCGCCGCCCGCCTTAAGGCTCGCGATTGAACTTGGCGAGGGGGTGGCGTGCGCTGTCCGGGCATCTTTGTGCGAGATGACGGTTCGGGTGACGTGCCCTTCGCGATGCGAATGCGAAGATATCCGCCGACAGTTTTTCAGTTTCACGTTGACTTGCCGTGGCGCAACTTTATTGCCGCCGACGGGCCACGCGGTCCCAACGCCGCGCGAGCTCTCTGCAAGGAG